>CAXBNV010000018.1:0-26937 GCA_963977185.1 uncultured Gammaproteobacteria bacterium
GCTTGGGATATGAATTTTCCGACTGGGGTAAAAGTAAGCTTAACCGCGCGACAGATCAGACTATAAATTCAGGTTTAAGTCTCAATCATCTTTATACAAATGGATTGTTATTGAATATCACTTACCTTACATAAGGGTGCTAAAAATGAAAAGAAGCAAAATGACATTATTAAGTAAATTATCACTAGGTATTTTTTCCTGGTTTATTTTATCTATAGTACAAGCAAGTTCTCCTTTATGGACATTTACACCGTTAACACCTACAGCAATTGATATATTGCCTACTGAGACAGCGACTATCCAGTATCTAGTCACCAACAAGTCAAAAAAACCGCATACCTTAGTAATGTCACCAATTACAGGTATCAGTCAATTAACGTCCACTGGAAACTGTCCAAACCCCTTCACTTTGAATGTCCATCAATCATGCACATTAACTTTGGAAGTTACTGGCAGTGCTATGCAAAAAGATGTTATTGATGGACCTATACTTTGTCAAAATGGAGCGGGCGCATTGCAATGTTATCGTCCAAGCCATGGTCAAAAACTGCAAGTTATAAGAAAAACGGATATTTCTATAACTGCACCAATTCAAGCCAACCGAGTTATTAATGTTGGAAGCACAACGCCATTGACAATAACTGTCACTCTTAATCCAAATAATTTAATTAATGACTACAATGTTCAAGCAACATTACCAGTTAGCTGGATCAATGTTGTGCAAGACGCCAGTAATTGTGCAACTATAGCACCAGGAGAAAGTTGCACTCTTAAATTTACCTCAACAACACCATATGAGCCAGATCAAATTACTATTAGTGGAAAAAATACAAAAAACTTAGCAAATACTTTTTTAGCTTTTCGCCAAGAAGGAGGACTAGTTTTTTCTGTAAATTCTGGCGTAGTAAAAGTATCTGACGAAGAAAATATAGACCCCACTACACTTATGTGGTGGAACGAAGTCTATAATGCACCAAGTATGGCAACGAGTTTAATTGATGGCGCATTCAACACACCAATTATAATAACAGCGTTTGGTAACCCACATAATTATGCAGCAGCTTTGTGCGCAGATTCATTAGTTGAAGGCTTTAATGACTGGGTCTTACCTGCTATTTGTGAGCTGGGGCGCTTTACTGGCAGTGGCACCGATGCGGGTTGCAGGAGTGTGAATCAAAACTTGTATACAACGCTTCAATTAAATGGTTTTGGTAATTTTGATAATTCCCCCTATTGGAGCTCAACATTTTCTCCTACTACCAATGCATGGGCTCAAAACTTTAATCCTAATGACGGAACGATGTTTGCAGGTGGTGTAAACAATCGTCGATTTGTGCGTTGCATAAGAAGCTTCAATTTTTAAAAAGTAAGTGCTTACATTCAAATGAAACCTCTTTTGTGGTATAACAACAACCCTCAAGGGGAGCATAACTTCTATATTAGCTCTCGAGCAATATTAATATCTTCATATAAAAATTTATCTTCCTCTGCAAAATTTATTTTGCTTCGAACTTTTTGATAAATTTTATCTAACTCAGAACCACTATCTAATGCCTTATGAAAATCTATTGCTTGAGTTACTGTTAATAATTCTATTGCTAAAATATCTTTAAGATTATCCATCATGTTAAATAATCTTAAGCCTGCGTTTGTGGCCATACTAACATGATCTTCTTGATTAGCTGACGTTGGTATTGTATCAACTGATCTAGGCATTGATAATGCTTTATTTTCACTAGCAAGTGCTGACATTGTTACATGAGTAATCATAAAACCAGAATTAATACCTGGATCTTTGGCTAAAAAAGCTGGTAAATTTGAATGATGATTATCTACTAAAAAAGCAACTCGTCTTTCTGCTAAATTGCCTATTTCTGCAATTAACATAGCCATAATATCAGCAACAAAAGCAACCGGCTCTGCATGAAAGTTGCCACCAGATAATACTTTATCAAATTCAGAAAAAACTAACGGATTATCAGTTACACCATTTGCTTCTTGTATTAATATTTTTTCGCAATGTCTTAATTGCTGCAAAACAGCTCCTAAAATTTGTGGCTGGCATCTTAAAGAATATGGGTCTTGAACTTTTTTATTATTTGCTGATTTTTTAGCAATTTCATTATTTAAATTTTCTTTTAATAAGTCATGAAATTTATTTGCAATTTCTAACTGCTCCGGTTGCTTACGTATCTCATGAATTAACTTATCAAATGGCGAAATATTCCCGTTTGCGGCAATAACAGTTAAAGCTCCGTTAGTAATAGCAGTTTCAAATAATTTTTGTAAATTAATTAAATTATATAAAGCATAACATGTTGAAACTTGTGTACCATTTAATAAAGCAAGACCTTCTTTAGCTGCAAGCTCTATAGGACTTTGCTTTAATAATTCTAACGCCTCAGAAGATTTATATTTTTTATTTTTATAAAAAACCTCACCATAACCAATTAAAGGAGCACTCATATGAGCCAATGGAGCTAAATCACCTGATGCGCCAACAGATCCTTTTTCTGGAATACATGGCATAAAATCATTATTAAACCATAGTATTAACTTTTCTATAACAGAATATCTAATACCACTAAAGCCTTGAGCTAAATTATTTATTTTTAATAATAAAATTAATTTAACAATATTTGGGGCAAGATAATTTCCAACACCAACAGCATGAGATAAGATGAGATTGTGCTGTAATTTGCTTAAATCTTTTTCATTTATAGAGCATGACGCAAGCTTACCAAATCCAGTATTGATACCATAAATAACCTTACCACTTTTGACTTTACTATTTACATATTCACTGCTTTGATTTACTTTATCTTGACTCCATTTAGCTAAATCTAATTTTACTTCATTTTGTAAGATATTTTTTATATCTTCAAAAGATAAAGAACCTGGATTTAATTTATATTGTTTTTCCATTTTTTTACTACTTTTTTATGCTTTTAATTAAAAATTTACTATAATTTTTTTCTTTTTCAAATATTAATTTATTATTCTATTCCATGGGATCCATAGGAATTTTTAATTTTTTTTCTTTAGCGCAATCTTTTGCAATGTCATATCCTGCATCAGCATGACGTAATACACCCATTGCAGGATCATTAGTTAAAACCCGATCAAGCCTTCTTGCTGCATCTTTTGTACCATCTGCAACTACAACCAATCCAGCATGCTGAGAATATCCCATACCAACACCACCACCATGATGAAAACTTACCCATGTGGCTCCACTTGCAGTACTTACTAGAGCATTTAATATAGCCCAATCGGATACCGCATCACTACCATCTAACATTCCTTCTGTTTCTCTATTAGGGCTTGCAACTGAACCTGAATCTAAATGATCGCGTCCAATAACTATTGGGCCTTTAAGCTCACCACTTGCAACCATTTCATTAAAAGCTAAACCTAACCTTGCTCGATCTCCTAAACCAACCCAACAAATTCTTGCAGGCAATCCTTGAAAATGAATATCTTTTTGTGCCATATCAAGCCACTTATGCAAATGCTCATCATCTGGCATTAACTCTTTTACTTTTGCATCAGTTTTATAAATGTCTTCAGGATCACCAGATAAAGCGACCCATCTAAAAGGACCTATACCCTTACAAAATAATGGTCTTATATAAGCTGGTACAAATCCTGGGAAATCAAAAGCGTTTTTAATGCCTTCATTAAATGCTACCTGACGAATATTATTACCATAATCAACCGTTGGAATACCTTGTGAATGAAAATCTAACATTGCTTGTAATTGAACTGCTATAGATTTTTTAGCTTCTGTTTCAACTAATTTAGGATTAGTTTTTCTTAATTCTTGAGCTTTTTCTAAAGTCCATCCTTTAGGCAAATAACCATTCAATGGATCATGAGCACTGGTTTGATCAGTCACAATATCAGGCTTAATATCTTTTTTTAATAACTCAGGATAAATTTCTGCAGCATTACCCAACAAGCCAACCGATACGGGCTTATTGCTTGTTAAAGATTCTTTTATTACTTTTAACGCTTCATCTAAATTATCCGTATATTGCTGGATATAACCAGTTTTTAATCTCTTATCAATTTTAGTCATATCGCATTCAACAGCTAAAATACTATATCCTGACATAGTTGCAGCAAGAGGTTGCGCCCCTCCCATTCCACCTAACCCTGCAGTTAAAATCCATTTACCTTGTGCATTACCATTAAAATGAGTTTTTGTCATAGCTCCAAAAGTCTCATAAGTTCCTTGAACTATACCTTGAGAGCCTATATAAATCCATGAACCTGCTGTCATTTGGCCATACATCATCAGGCCTTTTTTGTCTAACTCATTAAAAACATCCCAATTAGCCCAATTAGGAACTAAATTAGAGTTTGCTATTAAAACTCTTGGTGCATCTTTATGAGTTTTTAAAATACCTACTGGTTTTCCTGATTGCACTAATAAAGTTTCGTCTTCATTTAAATCTTTTAAATTTGCAACTATTGCATCAAAAGATTCCCAATTTCTTGCAGCCTTTCCTATACCACCGTAAACAATAAGCTCACTTGGATTTTCAGCAACGTCAGGATCTAAATTATTCATCAGCATTCGTAATGGAGCCTCAGTAAGCCATGATTTAGCTTGAAGCTTTAAACCTGTTGGGGACTTTATTGTTATATTTTTTTTTCTAGTATACTTCATATTAAAATACCTTTTTTTATAATTATTTCCGGCCTATAAGCACCAATTTTGTAACACAAATCTTGAATTCCATCAATATTCCAAATAACTAGATCAGCTTGCTTGCCTTTTTCTATGCTTCCTATCGTTTTATCTAAACCTAAAGCTTTTGCTGCATTTATAGTAACTGCTTTTATAACTTCAAATATAGTTAATTTATATAAGACACAAGCCATATTCATAATGACTAATAAAGACTCACAAGGACTACTTCCTGGATTACAATCAGTTGCAATGGCAATAGGTACTTTATATTGTCGAAATAAGTCAATAGGCGGTTTTTGAGTTTCTTTTAAATAATAAAAAGCACCGGGTAACAATACGGCTGTTGTCTTATTATTAGCCATATTTTTTATATCTTCTAAATTAGCATACTCTAAATGCTCTAAAGATAATATTTGATATTTATTTAATAAATTAGATACTCCTGAATTGCTTAACTGTTCAGCATGACATTTCAATTTTAAATTATATGTACTTGCTGATTTAAATAATCTTTCAACTTGATTTTTATCAAATGCAATATTTTCACAAAAAGCATCAACTGAATCTATTAAATTTAATTTAATTAGTTCAGGTAAAACTTCATTTATAATAAAATCTATATATTTATCATTATTACCTTGATATTCAATCGGTGTAACATGCGCACCCAAATAAGTTTTAATTACATCTATTTTACTAATTTCACTTAACTTTTTAGCGACTTTTAGCATTTTTATCTCAGTATCTAAATCTAAACCATAACCTGATTTTACCTCAACAGTTGTTACCCCGTTATTATATATAAAATTATTTAATCTTTTTTCAGATATATTTAATAAATCTTGATAAGCAATTTTTCTTGTTTGCGCAACTGTATATTTAATACCTCCGCCTTGCTCAGCAATTTGCTTATAACTTAAGCCTTCTAAAATTTGTTCAAACTCATGTGATCGATTACCACCATAAATAAAATGTGTATGACAATCTATAAATCCTGGTAAAACCCATTTATTGTGAATATCTATAACTTTTATAGAATTATTTATTAATGTCTCTAAATCTAAATTATCTTCTAAACTATCACTGATTAATTCAATAATCTCATCTTTAATACCAATTACGCCATTATTAATAACATGAAAATCACTATAATTTTCTGAAAAACACAATATATTTGCGTTATATAATAATAAATCAAACATCTTTTACCTATTTTATTTAATTAAATCTAAAACTAAGCTAGCCCCTAATTTAGCAGTCATATTATCAATATCATATTTGGGGTTAAGCTCAACAATATCTGCTGTTATTAATTTTTTACTGCTTTTGATAATTTTTAATAAAGATTTTACTTGATTTGGCATTAATCCAAAAGCTTGAGGCGCACTAACTCCTGGTGCAACACTTTGAGAAAATACATCTAAACAAATAGTAATATATATATAATCTACTTTTTCAATAAATTTATTTATTTTAGACTTTATATCATTTAAATTATTTGTAAATACTTCTTCAGCTAAAATATATTCGGTCTTAGTCTCATTAGCATAATCAAATAAACTTTTAGTATTAGCATTTTCTTGAATACCTACGCACAAATAATTAAAGTCTAAATTATTTTTTTTTCTATCTAGGTAAATTTGCCTAAACGGCGTTCCTGAACTCCCTTGATTATTTGGTAATAATTCTCTTAAATCAAAATGTGCATCAAAATTAATAATTCCTATATTTTTAGAATATTTAGTATTTTTGATTCCCAAATAATGTCCATATGCTGTCTCATGTCCTCCACCTAATACTACAGGGAAAAAACCTTTATCTAATAACGTAAATACCGCATCTCCTAACAAGCATTGAGAATCATCAAGCTCATCCTTTTTGGAATCACAAATTATATTTCCAAAATCATAAATATTAATACTTTTATCAAAAGCTAAATTTATTAAATTTTTTCTTAAACTATTACTGCCATCAAAAGCACCTAATCTTCCTTTGTTTTTTAATACTCCTAAATCACAAGCAAATCCAATTAAAGCTATATTTGATTTTTGATTATCAATTTTAATATTATCTAAATTGTGAAGATCAGCATTTTGTACCAACTGCCAAAAACGCTCTTTGAGTTTAGAGTCTTCTCTCCCAGCCCAATAATCTTTATCGGTTTTTAGATAATGACCCATAATGGAACTCCTTAATTAACAATAATAATTATCAAAAATTAACTAACCTGGCATATTGTCCAAGTAATTTCAATAGATAATTGGGATAATTAGTTATAGTATTATATAATTACTTTATATAATACCAACATAGAGTATGTTATAACACATGAGCAACAACATTACTTACGAACACCCCATTAATGAGAGAACTAGAATATTGCTCAAACTTGAGTATTTGTTCAATCACATTACATTCGAAAATACTCTGGAAACTCTAACTAATATACTACAAATAGGGGAAATAAGTAAAAGATTTGATTTAAGATTTGAATGCTTACAAAGCTTGGATAGAATCCTCACTAATTTAATTCAAATAAAAACTGGATCTTTTGATATTAATTTAAACAAATTAGAACAAACAAAACAAAATGTAGAAAAACAGATTAATATTTTAAAATCTGGTAAAGGAAAGTTTGGCGAATATATAATTAAAAATGAACCTTTACATCATATTATTTCTAAATTAAATGCTCCAGGAGGCCTAATTACAGGAGATATTCCTTATTTAAAATTTTGGTTTCAAAAACCATATGAAGAGCAACAAAAAGAATTAATGACATTACATCAAGAATTTATTCCTTTGCAAAATGCCGTTATCACTATATCACAATTTATTAAATCTAGTGCAACTCCTCAAAAAGCTATATCCCAAAACGGTACATATAGCAAAATGCTAGATAATAATAAATTACAATTAATAAGAATTTCATTGAATAAGAATATCAATGCTTACCCTGAAATAAGTGGGAATGGTAAATTTATCAGCATTAGATTTATGACTAAAGAGCAACTAAAAGACAAACCTAACATATCATATACACCTATTGAATTTGATATATCATATTGCTTTTAACATTATAGAAATCAAAAAAAAACCTCGATGCCTATAATAAATATAAGCAATCGAGGTTTCTATAATAATATATTTATATAAAAATATATTATCTCTTAGAGTACTGCTCTCTTTTACGAGCTTTTTTCAAGCCAAACTTCTTACGCTCTACAACTCTTGAATCACGAGTCAAGTATCCTGCTTTTTTAAGAACTGGTCTATAAGCTTGTGGGTTACCTTCACCGTTTTCATCTTCATCGGTTACAACAGTTGTTGCTTCATCATAAGATACTAAAACTCTTGCTAAACCGTGACGAATTGCGCCAGCTTGACCACTAATACCGCCGCCTCTTACTGTAATATATAAATCAAATTTACCAGCAAGCTTTAATGCTTCAATCGGCTGTTGAACGATTACTTCTAGACTTCTTACGCTAAAATATTCATTTAAAGCTTTACCATTAACTGAAATCTTGCCTGTTCCTGATCTTAAGAATACTCTTGCAGAAGAGTTTTTACGTCTTCCTGTTGCATAATAAAAATCTTTTTTTACACTAGTACTTTCTGTCATTGTTTATTTACCTTTTTTAATTTAACCAATTAGCAATTCATTAGGCTGTTGAGCTTGATGCTCATGCTCGTTTCCTGCATATACTTTTAATTTCTTAAACATGCTTCTGCCTAAAGGATTTCTTGGTAACATGCCTTTAACAGCTGATTTAACTGCATCTTCAGGTTTCTTTTCAATAACTTCACTGAAAGTTCTAGACTTAATTCCACCAGGATATCCTGTGTGTCTGTAATAAATTTTTTGTTTTGCTTTATTACCAGTTACTTTAATTTTGTCAGCATTAATAACAACAATAAAGTCACCAACATCGCAATGTGGTGTATATTCTGGTTTATGTTTACCACGTAATCTATGAGCTATCTCTGTTGCAATACGACCTAATATTTTATCCGTTGCATCAACAACATACCATTTACGCTCAACACTACCAATTTTAGCGCTATAAGTTTTCATAACAATCTCCATATGAAAGATTAAAAGTTAACATATAAATATATGCCGCCGCCACGGGCAATTCATTGATTTAATTAATGATTTGCAAAGATATTATTATAATTTTATTATATTTATTAGCACATAACAAAATTCTTATACCGCAACAAGCTATTATATACAGCCCAAATATAGACTGTAAGACAAAACATTATATATATAAAAACTTATCTTCGCTACTATTTTTTACATAATTTATATATTTTTATAGTGTTTTCTTTATGTATTTTATGTATTATCTTAAATTTATGTGCTATTTTAATTTTATATACTTTTAAACTTATAAGGAAATAAGGATATGGCTCTAAGAACAACTAAGAGAACAGCTGCTACTTCTAGAAAAACTACTACTGCTGCTGCTGCTCCGACAATAAAAAGACGTCCTGCAATCAAACAAGCATATACACAAACTCAATTAGTAAGCACTATTGCAGAAAATACAGAATTAAGTAAAGCAGATGTTAAATCTGTACTTTGTGAGTTACAAGAAGTTATGCAAAGACATATGTGTAAACAAGGTGCAAAAGAATTTAACTTTCAAGGATTATTTAAAGTTAAAACTATCAAGAAAAAAGCAACTAAAGCTCGTAAGGGAGTAAATCCATTTACTGGTGAAGAAATAATGATTCAAGCAAAACCAGCAAGATCAGCAGTAAAAGTCCAACCTTTGAAAAAGTTAAAAGAAATGCTTGATCAGTAAAATTAATACATTTATTCCATAAAAAGGCGGTTACCCCGCCTTTTTTTTGGCTTTTTTTTTTGATTTATTCCTTTATAATAAACTTTATGAATAAAGAAAACACTTATCTAAAATCATACCCAGAAAAATCAATCTTTGGTTTTATAAACGGCAATGCAGGTCAAATTGAAACTGTTATTAATACTGCCAAAGATCAAAATAATTCAGAGTATATAGCAATTATTTGCCACCCCCACCCATTGCATGGTGGCACAATGCATAACAAAGTCGTGCATACAGCATCTAAATCTTTTAATGAATTAGGTTTTGATACAATAAGATTTAATTATAGAGGAGTTGGAAAAAGCACTGGTGAATTTGGTAATTCAATAGGTGAAAGTGATGACTTACAAAGTGTTATACATTGGCTAAAAAAATATAAACCAAACACCAAGTTAATTCTAGCAGGATTTTCATTTGGCAGCTTTATTGCCCTTTCATGCGCTCAAAATACAGAAAACAACTGCCATGCATTAATATCTATTGCGCCTGCTGTAAATCATCAAGATTACAATCAATATATGCCTATGGATAAAAATCTGCCTTGGCTATTAATTCATGGCACAAAAGATGAAATAATAGACTTAAATATAGTCACAAACTGGATTGATACCTTATCAATTAAACCTGAAGTTCAATTATTTACAGATGCTACACATTTTTTTCATGGATATTTAATAGATTTGAAAAAAACTATAATTAATTTTATGCGACATTCTTAATTAATTTAACCCTCTCCCAAAATTGGAAGAGGGGAGCTTTAGAAGCCTCTTTATTCAGCTATACTTCCATAATCCTCAGGTCTAATTTGCTTAAGAAATTTCATAATATCACCCTTTCCTTCTGGATCAAGAATATTTACTGTTGCCTGAATAACTTTATATTCAATTGCTAAAGGCTTTTCATCATCAGTATTAAGCCTTGGATCATTATATACAAACGAAAAATCACGTATATTATTATATTCTAAAGTAACATCATACCCTAAGTCTTGATAAATATTTTCTTTAACGGTTAAATAAGTCTTAAGAATTACTTCTAATACTTTCTTTTTATTATGCAAAGTTTCGCTTACACTTATTACATCACTTTCATTCTCTTGGAAAGTACTATTAAAAACAGCAAATTCTTTTATATTTTTATAAACCTTGCCATCAATTTCAACATCACTAAAAAAATTAACTAATTCTTCTTTAATATGATTAGTGCTCATATAATCAAAAACAATTCTTTTACCAACTAAATATAATGCCGTGCTATATAATTTATGCTGTAATTTTATAGAATGTTGCTGAATATATGTTAAAGGAACTTCATTGTTATTTTCTTGTGTCTTTTCCCATAAATCACAAATTATATTTAACAAATAAGCATGTAAATATTCTATGACTAATTTTCTTATATACTTAGTAAACATGACATATTTTTCAGTTTCAATAATAGAAGCTGAGTAACGATAAATTTCATGAGCCTGACTTTTACCAAATATCCTTACCAATTTTCGTTTGGCATCATCTAACTCAGCTTCATATCCTACTGACATTAGTAAATCTCCATTTTAACCAATTTTATAATTATAATATATTACTTAATATATTACTTAATATATTACAGTATCGAAAGATTTTGCTAAATTATCAACTTTAGATATTTGCTCTAAAAATAAATCTAATTTATCTAATGGCAAGGCACAAGCTCCATCACATAAAGCAGTATCTGGCTCAGGATGAGTTTCTATAAATAACCCTGCAAGACCTTGAATAACAGCTGATTTAGCTAAATCAAAAGTAAATTGACCTCGCCCTCCTGCAGCATGCCCTTTTCCTCCAGGTTGTTGTAAACTATGAGTTACATCAAAAATAACAGGACTGCCTGTTTGCTTCATTATAGGAAATCCTAACATATCAACAATTAAATTATTATATCCATACATTGAACCTCTTTCACAAAGCATAATATTTTTATTTTCAGCCTCATGAAATTTCTTAATAATATTAGTCATTTCTTGTGGCGCTAAAAACTGAGCTTTTTTAATGTTAATTGGTAACTTAGTTTTGGCTGCAGCTAAAACTAAATCTGTTTGTCTGGACAAAAAAGCTGGAATTTGAATTATATCTACAATAGGAGCTATTAACTCAGCTTGATATGGTTCATGAATATCAGTAATAACGGGAACATCAAATGCACTTTTAATTTCACTTAAAATTTTAAGGCCCTCATCAATACCAATACCTCTAAAAGATTTAATTGATGATCTATTAGCTTTATCAAATGATGCTTTGAATATATAAGGAAGCTTATATTTTGATGTTACTTTAACAAATGCCTCACAAACTCGCATTGCTAAATCATAAGATTCTATAACATTTATCCCGCCAATAATAACTAAAGGCAAGTTATTTGCTATTTGAAAATCTTTAATATTGATAGTCATATTTTCCATATAATAACTCCATTATTTTTTATAATAAATAAAATAAAATTACTCTTCGCATCCTGTGGATAACTTTGTTAATAACATTTTTATATAATATTATCAATTAGTTATTTTTTTTTACTTTTTTTACATTTATCTATTGATTTTTTATTTTATTATAAAATTCAAAGAGATAAAGTGCGTAGATTAACTTGCTAATTAAATTCCAATTTAAATTAGTTTGCATCAGAACTTTATTTGCTTGTGGATAACTTTTGTAAAACCTTTATCGGTTACACTCTGGATGAAGCTTTAATAACTTATCCATAACTCCATTTACAAACTTATATCCATCCTCTGATCCAAACAGCTTAGCAAGCTCTAATGCTTCATTAATCGCAACTTTACTAGGGATGTCAT
This sequence comes from uncultured Gammaproteobacteria bacterium, assembly GCA_963977185.1. Taxonomy (GTDB): domain Bacteria; phylum Pseudomonadota; class Gammaproteobacteria; order JAGOUU01; family JAGOUU01; genus CAXBNV01. Next base: position 12,392 of record CAXBNV010000018.1, read on the forward strand.
ATTTGTACTTTAACTCATAACACCCAAGTCGTAAAACTGAAAGTTCAACTGGATTTATATCCTTAAAATTACGAGATATTCCTTCACTAATAAATGCATCTAGCTCTATTAAGTGAATTTCTATTCCTTGTAAAATATTAGCAAAATAATCTCTATCAAACTTAAGATCTAAATTACTTGCTAAAAAATTATTTAAAACTTCTGACCAAGAGTTTTGAGAAAGATGTATTTCATACAAAGCTTGAACTAATAATTTCCGCGCACGATGTCTGTGAGATGGTTTCACTAAAACTCCAAATAATATAAGCCAAATTTAAAAATAGATGTTAGATTATAAGCAATTTTGCACAGTTTGCAATAAACTTATCATCTCTAAATTAGCAAAAGCTGTTTCGATTCCTTTGTTGCCTGCTTTTGAGCCAGCACGCTCTAATGCCTGCTCTAAAGTATTTGTCGTTAATACTCCAAAACTTACAGGTTTATTAGTTTCTAAAGCAACTTGCGCAATACCACTTGCACAATTACTAGATACATAATCAAAATGCGGCGTTGCACCTTTAATCACTGCACCCAAAGCAATGACTCCTGATATATCATCACGTCTTGCTATATTTTGAGCGGCTAAAGGCAATTCAAAAGCCCCGGGAACTTCATATACAATTATATTTTCAGGCTCTATTCCATGCTGAGTTAAAACGCTTATTGCCCCATCAACTAATCTATCTACAACTAACGAATTAAATTTACTAGCAATTATTGCTACTTTTATATTTTTATCAAAAATTAATTTTGCTTGTATTTTTTGCATAAACTTTATATAACCTCAATTTTATATTAGTCTTTATTTATATTCTAAATAATCAACAATATTTAAAGAAAAACCTGAAAGCCCCGTATATTTTTGTTGATTACTCAGTAGTCTCATTTTATTAACTCCTAAACTTGATAAAATTTGACTGCCAACACCAACTTGCCTAACCTTCCTTGAACAACTACTATCTAAATCTTTATTTGAAGCAAACTTACTTCCTAAATAACTTTTTAAATTTGATAAAGTATTTTCATAGTTATGCTCATTTTCTTCTTGTGAATTGATTATAACTACAACTCCACATTCTACCTGAGATATATGTTGCATTGCTCTATCTAAAGTCCATCCAGATTTATTATTATCAACAAATAATAAGTCTTGCATATGATTTGCCACATGGACTCTCACATCTGTTATTTTATTTTTATCTATATTTCCTTTTACTAAAGCATAATGTAAATTATCACTAATAGTTTCTCTAAAACAATATAAAGTAAATTCTCCAAATCGTGATTGATAATTTTGCTTTAATTCTTGCCTAATAGTCTTTTCATTAACTAACCTATATTTAATCAAAGAATCAATAGTGGCCATCTTTAATTTATGTTCTTTGGCAAATTTCTCTAAATCATTACGTCTTGCCATAGAGCCATCTTGATTTAAAATCTCAACAATTACAGCTGCAGAAACATCGCTTCCTGCAAGCCTTGCTAAATCAGAACTTGCCTCTGTATGTCCTGCTCTTGTTAATACTCCGCCAAGTTTAGCTATAATAGGAAAAATATGACCAGGACTAACTACGTCATGACTTGAGGCATTCTTTTTTATAGCAGCATGAATAGTAGTTGCTCTATCTTTTGCTGAAATACCTGTTGTCACCCCTATTGCAGCTTCTATTGATACTGTAAAGTTAGTACTGTATTTTGCTTTGTTTTTGCTAGTCATAGGAGCTAGACCTAGTTTCAAACATTGATCTTTTGGTAAAGATAAACAAATTAAGCCACGACCATACTGCGCCATAAAATTAATAGATTCATCTGTTACTTTATCAGCAAGCATGACTAAATCTCCTTCATTTTCTCGAGACTCGTCATCTACAATAACAACCATTTTACCTTGTTTTAAATCTTCTATAATTTCGATAATAGAATTAAAACTATTTATATTTTTATTTTCTTCAATTAAATTTAAATTATTCATAATTTACTTATAATTACTAAAATTATTTACATATCTTGAGATAATATCTACTTCAAAATTTATTAAACTGCCTACTTGTTTATATTTTAAACAAGTATTTTCAAAAGTATGGGGTATAATCGTTACCCAAAATGATTTATCCGTCACTCCATTTACAGTTAAACTAATACCATCTAGACAAATAGAGCCTTTTGGAGCAATATACTTTAAAAAATCATCATCTTTAACTTCAAAACTGAAAATATAACTATCATTAGCTTTTTCTATATTTGATATAATACAAACAGAATCCACATGGCCTGTTACTAAATGCCCTGATAATCTAGAATTAAGCTGTAATGATCTTTCTATATTTACAAAACTTGATTCAACTAAATCTTTAAAATTAGTGCAATTTAAAGTTTCATCAGATACATCAAAAACTATAGTTTGCTCTTGAAAATTAATATCGACAACAGTTAAACACACACCATTTATAGCAATACTTTCACCTAATATTATATCTTTATCTAAATCATATAATTTTAAAGTTAGTTTATTACTCGAACCAGTTTGCTCAAAAGTTTTTATTTTTGCAATATTAGAAATAATACCTGTAAACACGCAAGTTATAACCTATAAGTTAATTTAACATCATTATCTATAGCCTGAGCGCCATGTAATTTAAAGTAATTTAAATTATTAACTAAACTGCTGTTAAAGTCCATAGCTAACTGTTGCTCTGTAATATTATTAATATTAAACATAGAAATACCATCTTGACCTAAAATTTTAGGTGATTTGTAAATAATCAATTCATTAATTAGTCTTTTTTCTAATAACTTAGCATTTAAGATACTGCCTGCTTCAAATAAAACTGTATTACATTGATAATCTTTTGCTAAAAAAATCAATAATAATTTTAATTCTAAACTATCATAAACTTTAATGTCTTTGTTTAAAAAGCTTTGTATTTTATCTTGTTTTGCTTTTATTATATTTTGCTTATCAGTAAAGATTATAACTTTGCCTGGAAGATTATAAATATTATTAGACAAATTAGTTTTTAAATCTTTATCTAAAACTACTCTTAATGGCCAATGCTCACTATCTAATTTTTTATCAGTATTTAGATTTATTCTTGGGTTTAATCGTGCATCATCTTGAAGTACAGTCTTGCTTGTTGTAATAATAGCTGACATTTGCGCTCTTAAATGATGCACATCAATTCGAGATTTTTCACTCGTTATCCACTTAGAGTAGCCATTTTTTAAAGCAATTTTTCCATCCATACTAATAGCAATTTTGCTAATGACCCAAGGCATATTATGATTCATTCTTTTTATAAAGCCCTTATTCATTTCTTGAGCTCTATTAATTAAATTTAAACCTTCTTGTGTGTTTTTATCTAATGCGTCTAAAATATCTACTTGAATATTATGTTCTAAAAGCTTTTTAATGCTTTTACCACTTACTAATTTATTACTATCTAAACTAATAATAACCACTCGAGCAACTTTAGCTTTTATCAAAGCATCAACACAAGGAGGTGTTTTTCCATAATGAAAACATGGCTCTAAAGTAACATAGCAAGTTGCTCCTTTAGCCTCAAAATCACAATTTTTTAGCCCAACGATTTCTGCATGATCACGACCTGCTTGCTTATGCCAGCCCTTAGCTATAATTTTATTATTTTTAACAAAAAGACAACCAACAACTGGATTAGGCTTTGCAGTATAGAGACCTTGAGTTGCTAAATCTAAAGCTTGAGATAAATATTTATAATCTACTACATCAAAAGGCATATTTTACAATTTTTCTATATATCATCTTTTAACTTATCTATTTCACGTCTAAACTCAGCTATATCTTTAAATCGTCTATATACCGATGCAAATCTTACATAAGCTATTTCATCTAGGTTGCGTAATTCATTCATAACAAATTCCCCTAGAATATCACTTGATACTTCCTTTTCCCCAAGTGATTTAATTTTTTTAATGATTTTATCAATAGATTTATCTATGTCATCTGTAGTTACAGGCCGCTTTTGCAAAGCAAGAAGAACTCCAGCCTTTAGTTTTTCTAAAGAAAATAACTCTCGCTTACCATCTCGCTTTACTATTCTTGGAAAAGATAGCTCTGCTGACTCATAAGTAGTAAACCTTTCATGACAGGCAATACACTCTCGTCTTCTTCTTGTTTGGAAACCATCTCCAACCAAACGAGAATCAATTACTTTAGTATCAAGTTCGCTACAGAAAGGACACCGCATAAATTAATCCTTTAAATTTTTGTAAACAGGGAACTTTCCACATAAATCTAGCATTTTATTTTTTACATCTTCAATTAAATTATCTAATTTACTTGTATCTTCTACTTTATCAGCATCTTTATCCGATTTTGACAAAGATCTTGGCATAACATCTAATATATCACAAATACAGTTTGTAATTAATTTCATCTCAGGCTCTTTAAAACCTCGTGTTGTACAAGCAGGAGTACCTAATCTTAACCCACTAGTAATAAAAGGAGATCTTGGCTCATTAGGAACTGTATTCTTATTAACAGTTATATTAGCTCTACCTAAAGCTGCTTCAGCATCTTTACCTGTAATATTTTTATCTATTAAATCTACTAAAAACAAATGATTTTCAGTTCCACCTGATACAATTTTATATCCTCTATCAATCATAGTATCAGCCATAACAACTGCATTTTTTAATACTTGCTCTTGATAAATTTTAAAGTCATCTTGCAATGCTTCATAAAAAGCAACAGCTTTTGCTGCAATTACATGCATTAATGGACCACCTTGAGTGCCTGGAAATACTAAAGAATTAAGCTTTTTATTAATTTTTTCATCATTATTAGCTAAAATAAATCCGCCTCTTGGGCCTCTTAATGTCTTATGGGTCGTAGATGTAATAACATCTGCAATGCCAACTGGAGATGGGTATAATCCTGCTGCCACTAATCCTGAAACATGAGCCATATCAACTAATAAATAAGCTCCTATCTTGTCTGCTATTTTACGAAACTCATTCCAATCTATTTTTTTAGAATAAGCAGAAAACCCAGCAACAATCATTTTTGGTTTATGCTCATCAGCAAGTCTTGCTACTTCTTCAAAATCAATTACGCCTGTTTCTGTATTAATGCCATATTCAAAACTATTAAAAATTTTACCAGAAATATTTACTTTAGATCCATGAGTTAAATGCCCGCCATGCGCCAAACTCATACCTAAAATAGTATCTCCAGGTTGCAATAAAGCCATATAAACAGCAATATTAGCTGAAGTTCCAGAATGAGGTTGAACATTGGCATAACCTGCATTATACATCTGCTTTAATCTTTCTATTGCTAAAGTTTCTGCAACATCAACATACTCACATCCACCATAATATCGTTTACCAGGATATCCTTCAGCGTATTTATTTGTCAGAACTGAACCTTGGGCGGCCATAACTCTTGGGCTTGCATAATTTTCAGAGGCAATCAGCTCTATATGCTCTTCTTGTCGAGTTTCTTCATCTTTTATCGATTTATATAACTCAGGGTCAAAATCTTCAATTGTCATAACATTTGCATCAAACATAAAAAACTCCCATATAAATTAATCTAAATTCTTATACTAAATATTGTCTTTCTAGGCTCACTAAAAGAATAGACTGAAATTAAAATATTTTCTCTCATGATCATAAGCATATCAAGCTCTCTTGCAATTTAACTTCTTCGACAATAATTTGAAAATTATGAAATAATTTTCAACAAGAAAGCATAAAGGTTGCTGGCCCATTATTAATTAATTTAACCTGCATATCAGCTTGAAATTTACCACTTTGAATCTTTATATTATAATTGCTCGCTTTATCTAATGCTAAATTAAATAATTCTAGACTCTCACTAGGTAACTTAGCATTAGTAAAACTTGGCCTATTACCTTTTTTGGTATTTGCAGCTAAAGTAAATTGCGGGACTAATAGTAACTCCAAGTTACTATCAAGTAAACTTAAGTTCATTTTGTCATCACTATCAGGAAAAATACGATAATTAACTATCTTTTTTATTATTTTATCGACCTGCTCTTCAGTATCATATTTTTCAATGCCTAAAAAAACTAAAATACCTCTATCAATTTTTGCAATAATTTGATTATCAACTTCAACCTCAGCACTTAAAACTCTTTGTAATAAAGCTAACATTCTAATTTATAATATCGTTAAATCGTTATAACCTAATTCTCTTAAGATTTCTCTGGTTGCACGAACTAATGTATCAATAATTCCAACTTCAACAAAAGAATGCCCTGCTTCTCTTACAATCTGCAACTCAGAAAAAGGTAATTTTCTATGTAACATATCAGCATTTTCTAATGGTGATAGCATATCATATCTTCCATGAATTATTTTTGCTGGAATTTTTGCTATCTTTTCAATATTATTTAATATCTGATTATCTTCAACAAAGATATTATTCACAAAATAATGACAAGACATTAAAGCTAAATTTAACGCAATATGTGGTTCTCTAAAACTATGCACAACCTCGTTATGAAAATGTAACGTAGCGCAATGTGACTCCCAATAAGACCAAGCTTTTGCAACATTGATTCTTGCAAAATCATCTTTTCCTGTAAGTTTTCTATAAAAAACTTCAAGCATATTTTGCTTTCGTTCATCTGTAGATAATGCCTTACCTAATTTTCTCCAATGCTCAGGGAAAAATCTATTAGCTCCATCAAAATAAATCCATTCTATATCACGTTTTCTTAATAAACAAACAGACCACAGTAACATTCTTGCGACAACATCTGGATGCTCCTCTGAATATAGCAAAGCAAGAGTAGAACCCCAGCCACCGCCGGCAACAATCCATTTTTCTATATCAAGCTTATTTCTTATTAATTCCATATCAGAAATTAATAACTCTGTATTATTATTTTTAATACAATTAAATGGGGTAGATTTACCACAACCTCTTTGGTCAATAGCAATAATGCGATAAAATTCTGGGTCAAACAATCTTACTTCAGCTCTAATTGTTTCACCACCAGGGCCTCCATGACAACAAACAACAGGAATACCATCAGGGGTACCATATTCAGCAACATATACTTCATGAATATCGTCCACTTTGAATTTATATTCTTGATTAGGCTTGATTCTTGGGTACAATTGTAACATCCGCTTAATTCCTTTAGCTAATTTCTTTTTACTATTATTTAAATATTCTTATAAAGAATAGCATATACTAAACGAAATGTTGATCTTATTATCTATTCGTATCAACAGAATTTTATCAATCAAAATCATCGAAAAATATAGCAACCCTTATACAAAATTAGTTTCTATTTTACTAAAAACTTTTTTAATCTTGCTTGTGCTTTTTCAGATACTCTTAAATTAGAAATCTCATTAGCTGTTAATTCAATTAAATTTTGATCAATTTCTTTATTAGCTATATTATTTAATAATTTTTTTGCTCGTCTAATAGCATAACCACAATTCATCATAATATTTTGCGCCATATCATCGACAAAATTTTCAAGCTCATTTTCATTAACAATTTCATTTACCAAATTAATATCTAATGCTTTTTTTGAGCTAATTATTTCAGCGGTTACAAAATATCTTTTAGCCTGCTTTAATCCTATAGCTTTAAGCACATAAGGACTAATAACTGCCGGCATTAATCCTAACTTTACTTCTGAGAAACAAAAATTAGCATTACCAGATGCAATTGCTATATCACAACATGCCACTAAACCAACTCCGCCCCCATAAGCTGCGCCTTGTATTTTTGCAATAGTTACTTGCGGCAAGTTATATAATAAATGAAATACTTCAGCTAGCTTTAACGAATCATTATAATTTTCTTCTCTTGTAAAGTTTACCATCTTTTGCATCCATTCAAGATCTGCTCCTGCACAAAATGATTTACCAACAGCTTCTAAAATAATTACTTTAATAGTAGTATCATTTTTTAATTTATTTAATATATCTAGAAAATCATCAATAATTACTTCATTAAAAGCATTATGCTTATTAGGATTATTCAGAATAATTCTTGCTATTTTATTTTCTGTCTTTAATTCTACTTGTCTTGTCATATACAGTTTTTTTATAATTTAATTTAATTTATTTTATTTAAAGCCTGTAAAATATCTTGTAATAAATCATCTTTATTCTCAATGCCGACAGACAATCTTAATAAACTATCTGTAATCCCCAAAGCTTCTCGCTTCTTTTTAGGAACTGTTGCATGAGTCATTATTGCAGGATGATTTACTAAGCTTTCAACTCCACCCAAACTCTCAGCCAATGTAAAAATTTTTAAATTACTTAAAAATATTTTTACCTGATTGTAACTACAATCAAGTTCAATGCTAATAATTCCACCATAAAAACCATTCATTTGTTTTTTAGCTATATGATAAGTTGAATGATTTTTTAATCCTGGGTAATAAATCTTTTTTATGTGTTTATTATTTAATAAATTTTCAGCAATATACATTGCATTCTCACAATGCCTTTGCATACGAACAGCTAAAGTCTTAAGGCCTCTTAATGCCAAATAACTTTCAAATGGTCCTTGTATGGCACCAACTGCATACTGATAAAATTCTAACTGATTTTTTATTTTAAGATTTTTTTCAGCATCAACAATAGCAATTCCACCAATTATATCAGCATGACCATTTATATACTTAGTTGCAGAGTGCATCACTATATCAAAACCTAACTCTAATGGCCGTTGAATAAATGGTGTAGCAAAAGTATTATCAACAACAGTAATAATTTTATTTTCAGAGTTATTTTGATTATTGATTTTATTAATTATTTTTATGACTTGCTCTAAATCTACTATTTTTAATAACGGGTTTGTTGGACTTTCAATCCAAATCATTCTGGTGTTATCTTTAATAGCTAATTCTATATTATTCAAATCACTAAAATCTATAAAGCTAAATTCTAAATTAGATTTTTTTTGTTTAATGTCTGTAAATAATCTATAAGTCCCTCCGTATAAATCATCAATTGCTATCACATGTGATCCTGGTTCTAAAACATCAATAATAGAATCAATAGCCGCAAGTCCTGATGCAAAAGCAAAACTATGAGTTCCACTTTCTAACTCTGCGATACATTTTTCATAAGCAAGTCTTGTTGGGTTTTGAGCTCTTGAATATTCAAATCCTTGATGAACTCCTGGCTCTTGTTGCTTATAAGTTGATGTTGTATATATAGGAGGCATTATTGCACCTGTTGCAGGACAAACCTCTTGACCTGCATGAATAACTTTGGTTGTAAAATGTAAATTTTTTTTAGAATTAATCTTATCTGTCATAACACAATTCCTTGTTTTTTTAACCAAGCATCATTATACATTTTATCTTGATATTTAGCCCCACCATCACAAATTAAAGTACACACTCTTTTGGATGAAGTTTGTTCTTGGCAATATCTTAATGCAACTGCAAGTAAAGCCCCAGATGTAGAGCCAGCATAAAGCCCTTCTTTTTTTAATAACTCTCTTGCCATCTTAAAAGATTCTTTATCTGAGACTGTATAAGCTTTACTTATATAATCTAAATTACATATAGGCGGAACAAAATCCTCACCTATACCTTCAATCAGCCATTTCCCAGGTTTTATCATTTTTCCTGTATTTACTAATGGTGCAATAATTGAGCCTTCTGGATCAGCAACTATAATTTCAAAATTTGTAGCAAAATCTTCTTTTATTTTTTTAAAAAAATTCCCAACTCCAGTAAGAGTACCACCTGTGCCTACTCCACAAACAAAGGCATCTATATTATGTCCCATTTGTTCCCATATTTCTGGTGCAGTAGATTTTTCATGAGCTAAAACATTTATAGGATTGCCAAATTGATTTACATATACTGCATCTTTAGTTTCTTGCGCAATTCTTTTGGCATAATCTTGATAATATTCAGGATGTCCTTTTTCTACATCTGATCTAGTAATTATAACTTTTGCGCCACATGAGCGTAAATGATCTATTTTAGCCTGACTCATTTTATCAGGTATAACTATAATTAATTTATAATTTTTTCTAACTGCAATAAAAGCAAGTCCTAATCCTGTATTTCCAGCAGTTGCCTCAACGATAGTGCCTCCAGGCTTTAGCTCCCCTGTTCTTTCAAAATAATCAATCATATACCAGGCGATACGATCTTTTATGGATCCAGCAGGATTCATATTTTCTAATTTCACAAACAATTCACATGGACCTGTATCAAAATTATTAATTTTAACTAAAGGCGTATTTCCTATTAATTCTAGCAATTTGCATGTCCTTATATAAAAAATCTTTCTTAGCTATTACTTAAATCCTGCTTTACTGATAAAATCAGTTATAATATTTTACAATCATAAACTATATTATAGAATATCTAATTTGAATTGAACTTAAATTTATTATGACTAAATATATAAAGCCAGATTTTATTGATTCTTTTATTAATGATACTGATAAACTGATTAAAAATCTTTTTGGTATAATTACTACAACACCAAGAAAAATTCAGTTTTCTGAAAAAGCTAAAAAATATAAAGATACAAAGCTTACTAAAGAACAAAAAGAGCACAGCGCATCTCTTATGAGAATAAATCATAGCGGTGAAGTATGTGCTCAAGCTTTATATATGGGACAAGCATTAACATCAAATGCCCCTGATGTAACTAAAAAATTAAAAAATGCAGCATTAGAAGAAGAAGACCACCTTGCATGGTGTGCAAAACGATTAGAAGAACTTAACTCTCATGCAAGTTACACTAATAGTTTTTGGTTTTTAGGATCCTTATTTCTTGGAATAACAGCTGGTATAACAGGTGATAAATATAGTCTAGGCTTTTTAGCAGAAACAGAGCGTCAAGTGGCAAATCATTTAACGAATCATTTAGAAGATTTACCAGAACATGACTATAAAAGTCATGATATTATTACACAAATGCGAATTGATGAAACTGCACATGCACAACTAGCAATAAAATCAGGCAGTGTTGAATTACCTGATTTTATTAAATATTTAATGAAAATATCTTCTAAAATTATGACTAGTACGACTTATTATATCTAAATAAGTTATTAGCCATAAATTTCAACACCTGTTTCATTAGCAATCAATAACACGTCTGCTAAATTTTTGGCAAAAATACCGTTCGACACGACACCTGTTATATGATCAATTTCTTTTTCCATTTCAAGAGGGCTAGTAATATTTAAATCTTCAACATCTATAATAATATTACCATGATCGGTTACAAAACCTTCTCTATAAACCGGACTACCACCTAATTTTACTAACTCACGACCAACTAGACTTCTTGCAACAGGCAATACTTCTACTGGAATAGGAAACTTCCCTAATTTATTTACTAATTTTGTTTCATCAATAATACAAATAAATTTTTTAGCGCAACTTGCAACAACTTTTTCTTGAGCTAAAGCACCGCCGCCGCCTTTAATTAACTGGCCATATTTCAAAGCTTCATCAGCACTATCAATATAAACAGCAACTTCATCAACAGTATTTAAATCAAAAACAGGAATACCGTGTGCTTTTAATTTTTCTGTCGTATCTTTTGAGCTTGATACTGTGCCTTTTATCAAATGTTTAACTTTGGCTAATTCTTCAATAAAAAAACCAACTGTACTACCTGTACCAACACCTATAATAGCGTCCTCAATGATATAATCAATTGCTGCTTTTGCCACTTTTTTCTTAAGGATATCTGTATCTATTTTTATATTTGAACTCATCATATTCCCTTATTTTATTATCTATTATTTAACTTGATATTTTTCTACGATATTATTATTAATAAGATGCTCTTGTATAATAATTTCTAATACTTCTTCCGTACAGCTATGATACCAAACACCTTCAGGATATATAACAACGATTGGTCCTTGCATACATAACCGCAAACAATCTACTTTACTTCTATTTACTATTTTATCTAGTTTTAACTCTTTTAATCTTTTTTTAAGATAATTCCAAGATTCTAAGCCTTTTGAATATACAATACATTTTTCTTTGCTTTGTCCTGTACAAATAAAAACATGATGTTTAATATTACCTAAATTTAATTTTTCGAATTTTTTAGATAATAAATCTGTATCTGACTTACTAGAGATCATATTATTTTTCATTCTTTTTAAATACTGCTTTAAAATTTATTGGTACATTAAATCCTATTGAATCTAGCTGAGCCATTTCTTGTAATTTTTCAATACCTTCAGTCATTTTAAAATCTACTATATTCAACACAATAGGCTTTAAAGACATTATTTGAACTGTTTTAGAACTTAAAGACTTAATTTTTATATTTAGTTTTAAAAATACTTTATGGCCTTTTAAAGTTAAATATCCGTCCAATTTTTTCTGATAAACTTTATTTTCTTTAATTTCAGATAAAACTTTCTTTAGATTAACCTGGGTCGTAAAAACTGCATTTGGATATTTCTTAGTTTCAAATAAATAATCTTTTAATCTTTGATCTCTAATTTCTATCCCTGTTGCAACACTACTAAGAGAAATATTAATCTTAACTAATCCATCTTGAGTAATTCCACCAGATAAATCTTTAAATTTATGCACTTCTATAATGCTGGCATTTTTAACTGATGAAAAATCTAAATATGACCTTGAATTATCCAAAACCCAAGCATTAATTTTTTTATCAGTTGCAAAAGTATTATTAACATTAAAAATAGTTAAAAAACTTATAATTAAAAGAAAATAATAGTAATAATTTCTACTTAACTTTTTATTAAATATCTTCATAATAGTATAATAATTTATAATTTTGATATATCTTTAAATTATAATATATTTTTCCAAACTAAAATACATAAAACACTTAAAAATAATATGAATTATTGGTTAATGAAATCAGAACCCGATACTTTTAGTATTGATGATCTAAAAAATAAACCAAACTCTACTGAACACTGGGATGGCGTTAGAAATTATCAAGCAAGAAATATGATGCGAGATAAAATGAAAAAAGGTGATCTTGTCTTTTTTTATCATTCTAACTGCAAACCACCAGGCATAGTTGGAATTATGCAAGTAGCAAAAGAAAGTTATCCAGACTTTACAGCACATAATCCTAATAGTGACTATTATGATCCTAAAAGCACCAAAGACAACCCTAGATGGCATATGGTTGATGTAAAATTCAAAAAAAAGTTTAAAAAAATAATTCCATTAGAAATCCTTAAAAGTCAAATAGGCTTAGATAACTTAGTTTTAATCCGAAAAGGTAACAGGCTATCTATTATGCCAATATCAAAACAAGAGTGGGAAGTTATTTTAAATATGGCTGAGTAATCTTGATATTAGAGAGTGCTCAATTCATTAAAGTTAGAAGTCAGATTTGAAAAAACATGCATGGGAAAAATAGCAATAAAGAAATTTGATTTTCTTGGCATAAAATTTTCAAAAAATGGCATAATACATTTAGCTAATAAATGCATGAAAAACTTTATAATAAAACAAGAATACCTAAAGAGCCTATCAAAAATAACAAGCTCTTTAAGTATTCTTAAAACATATAACCTTATAAAAGAATTAGAGTCATATATAATGTGTGTGATTATGCCCTTCTCCCTATGGATAAGGTCGCGATATTAGTTTATGAAATGTGCTCCATACAGTATAGTCGATAAGATAAGGTGCAATTAGGAAAGAAGTTAGTTTCTGTCCATGAACTTGTTGTGTTGTCCGTTAGCCCATTTTCTGTTACGCTAGTATTAACTTGTGTGGTCCAGTTCATGCAAAAATCTCCAGTTAATGTTTTAGTGCCGTCGGCCTTGGTGCCGGTCCAGACTTCTACGGAACCAAGGGTATTGTTGCCCTCTTCGTCTTGAGAGATGGGCTGTAGTAGGACTTCGGCTGTAGTAATATCGTTGAGGCTGCTGCCTATAGTGGAAAGCCCGTCAGGAGATTTGATTGGGAGGGTTTTACCTATTGCTGTAAAACGATCTATGGCGTCAACCGACGAAGTGCTCAACCATGCGCGCCATTGGCGCCCTGATAATTGCGGGAGGGCCGAAGATGAGGCAGCCCGGCCGCTACATAAAGAATCTGCTCCTGATAGCCCGCCTAATTGTGGTTTGTAGTTTATGGAAGTTACAAATGCGTAAATAAAGTCAGGGGTTGGTGTTGGTGTTGGTGTTGGTGTGGAGCCTGATGAAAACGATATGGCATTAGATCTTCCATCAAAATCAGCAAGAGTATAAACGGATTCTGAAACATCACAGCTAACATTTACAGTAATAGTAGCTTTACCAGCCAAACTAAACTGGCCACAAGATGTTTTTTTGCCTTGAGAACTCGCCGCTATTATCGTTGTAACACCCTTCTTAGACTTGTTGGTTATGGATATAGTATTAGTGCTTATAATATTTTTATTCAAACTCTTTGAAGATACCTTGCCTGCTTTTAGACTTCCAACTTTTGCTAGCTCTAATATCTTAGGGCACGCCCCTTTATCTAAACAAGCTCTATCTTCTATAT
>CAXBNV010000019.1:0-26847 GCA_963977185.1 uncultured Gammaproteobacteria bacterium
ATTTCTATAGATAATAAAGATAATTTAGTTATTGCTTAGGTCGAACTGAGGTTTTTAGTAACGCCATTGTTGGCCCATAAGTCTTAATTTCAGAAGTTTCCAGGTATTGAGCTCTTGCAGAGTAAAAACTTAAGATATCTAGTCCTAATTTATCAGTATTATTATAATCATTATTTAAAGCACAAAGCTGAACACTGGGTTGCTCTGTAATAAACAGCTCATTTCTAGCTATACTTTCTATAAATGAAGTTGTTAACTCTAAATATCTCATTAACTCTTGATAGTTTTTTGATTCTTTATCACTTCCAGTAGTAAGCCCCGCATCAATTAAATGATGATTTCCTGTTGAACTAAAAAAGCTTTGTACATTAAATGTAAAATCAGGATTATTTTTTTTAACAGCTAATTGATTTAATAATAACTGCTCCATAAATAATTTAGCATCTTCAGGCGGCGCTATATCATCTTTTGCCCCATGGGTTATTAATATAGGCATATCTTCTGGAATAACTAATTCAGATGGGTAGTTTGTCCCTCCACTAAAATGCACTCCCTTGTAGACGTTTTTATATTTTCCTGATTTGACTTGTGCAAGTAGATGAGCATTTATAAAAGACCCAAAACTTCCACCTCTTAAAAAGACTTTAGTTTTATCTATATATTGCTTCTCAAGCATAAACATAGTTACCGCATGAACATCTTCAGGACCATAGATATGATATTTATTTTTAGATTTTTCTTTCCAATTAAACCATTCATTTCTCTTATCTACATCAGAGCTTGGATAATCTGTACTGCCTCTATAATTTGGGCAGGCAACAACGTAGCCTTTAGATAAAAAATACGCTATTTCAGCATGGTTATAATTTTTATCAAAATAAACTTGAGGGCCACCATGAGTATGAATTATTAATGGAGCAGGATTTTCAGGATTTATATTATTAGGTTTAAATAATACAAACGGTATCTCTGGCTGCTCTTGATTAACAGTAGTATTAGCCATAATATATTCCCTAGAAAAGGGTATATCACTCATTAAACTTGCAAATTTACTATCATAATCTTCTTGAAAGCCAGAATCGCCTTTATTTTCATGATGTTCTTTTTGAAGAATATATAATTCTATTAAATCTTCAAGCTTCATAACCACCTCATTTTCTAAATATTTCGCAAACATCAAAAGTAAACTAACGCATCTAAATTATGGCTCTACCATCTTTACATTGCAAAACTAGGAGCAGAAGATTCTAGCTCTTGATCGCTATCTATATCACTCAAATTTCCAGAAAATAAATATTCTATTAAATCTTGAACTAACTGTACAAACGATAAATATACTTCATATATAAACTGTCTTGTATTTGCAAATATAGCTCTATCTCCATTTAAAACAGCCCTTGTATCAGCAAATAAGACTCCTGTATCTTCTAACCAAGCTCTAAAATTAGCAAATAGTTTACGCTCCCCTGTAAGAGTTGCTATAGTTTCAGAAAATAAACGACTATATACATTTGCCTGACCAGCATTACCTGGCTCATAATATGACTGAGGCTTTACTTCTTTATGAGAGTTATCTAATGACAAATTGTCTATATTAAACATCCAATCAACGTTAATATTTTTCAACATTAAATCAGCATGAAGATTATCTGGAAGCCTTTCTTCAATAAATAAGTTAACTTGTGATATAAATTCTTCTTTATTATGATCATTAATTAAATCTAATAAATTATCTTTTTTATCAAGCCAAATCTCATCTAAATATTTACTATGTTCTTGCCATCTTTGCAAGACCTCTAATTTCTGACTTAAGTGAACATAAGGAAATAAATTACAAAAAAATTCTTGCTCAATTTTAGTCTTTAATTTTGTATAAATGCCTGTAATAAATCTTTCTTTTTGCACTGCTTTACTTTTACTAATTTGTAAAAGCCTTAATTGCTGTTCATGATTATAACTAATAGGAATATTATATTCTTCTTTATTTAATATAGTAACGGCATCTCCAAGTTTACCAAATCGTCCTGATCTCCCATCAATTTGATTAGCTCCTCTTGAATTGGGTAAAAACATTTTTACAACTAATAAATCATCTGCATTAATATCAGTCCCTCTTCCCATCATAGCAGTTGATACTGTTACAGATTTATTATTCCCTGCTCTGTCAATAGCTTTACTTTCTTGATCATAGCTAAAACCTGCATGAACTCTTTGTAATTCTAAAATATTGTGATCTTTTAAAAAAGTATAAAGTTCTGCTGATTTTTCATCATCTTCACAAATAATTAATATTGGTCTGTTATTTGCTTGAGCTTTTAGAATATATTTTAATAATTCTTTATATTGACTACTTTTATCTTTTGATAAAATAACTCGATGATCACATCTTTTTAATTCTTGGGCGCAAGGGACACTAAGACTTACCATATTATGCTCATGATATAGCTCATAAAGCTCATTAAAATCGCCTTTTGTACCTGTTACAGCATAAAATTCATCACTAAAATCTAATAAATCACTTGGCCCAGAGGTATAAGTAATACGCTTTTCTGGTAGAATACAAAATGGATCTTTAATTATATTAGGATTTTTTTCTTTATATTCTTTATTCATCATTGCACATAAACACTGATGAACACCTTTAGCATATGTAGAAAACGGAGCAACCCTTTTTTCTGCTAATACTTTTATTTGCTTTGAATATCTAATGCCTTTAGTTGTCATAACTGGCACAGATTTTTCATCAACTAAAAAATGTCTATCTTTTTTTAAATGACTTGCAATCCAACTGGAATTTAACCATATATCAATTTGAGCATAATTTTCTTTATATAATTTTTGAAACTCACCAAGCCTATTTAAATCCCCTGTATTACTAATTACATACATGCTAAATGCTTTTCTTAATTCAGATATATCTGTAACTTTCAAATTAAAAACTTTTTTACTTAATTCATAATTATCAGCAATAAAACTATTTAATTCAGAATATATCCAATTAAATGCTTCAAGCTCATATGCAAATTCAGAAAAATTATATCTTAAATGGCTTAAGTCAAAAGCTAAAACATCAAATTCATCTAATATTTGTGCTTGATTTTCTCTATTATTCATACCAAAGGCACCAATATTTCCTGATGCCATAGATTTATTTCTAGCAAGGCTTATTTGTGTGGGATCACTAAAATTAATGCCTCCAATTTTATAATCATCACTTTTAGTATTAGAAAAAATTAGACTAATTTCTATACCTAATGATTTAAAAAAAGCTTTATAAGAAAGATAATCTCTTTGCGCTAACTGCATATTACTTGTCATAAAATCTACAGTTTTTCCTTGCAATCCTAAGCATGCAGCAAGAACCATTGTAATTCTTGATTTTCCCTGACCTGTTAAAATTTCGCTCACAATTTTTTTGTCATTTGAGACAATAATTGCATATATAGCCATAATCTGAGTAGTATTTAATTCTTGACTAATGATCTTATTATCTTCTGTTGGATGTTTTTGATGCGTCGTTCTTGCAAGCATTTCTATAACATAAGGCAGCAGCTCTTGTGGATTATTCCTTTTTTTTATTTCTAAAATTTTAGTAAACAAATCATTTGTTGAATAACTTTGTAAGTCTTGTTGAATTTTATTGAGCTTTTTAAAATAAATATCTGCCTGATGATTAAAAACATTTTTAACAACGCTGCCTTTGCCTTCTTTTAAAAACTTTTCTTTTTGAATTTTATAGTCTTTAAAATTAAATCCAAACTTAGAGCTTTCTCTATCTCCAAATGGCTTTAAATCAAAGCCTTTATATTTATCATGGATAGAATCATCAAACCAATTATTGATTTGCTCTAAAGATGGGTAAGGTGGCTTTGTATATATTTCTTTTATAAACTCAATATCTTGAAAAGTTTTTATATTTAATAAAAACTTTTCTATCTCTTGAATAATATTAATATTATTATATTGCTTATTATCTATCAAAAAACTAAGTATATTAAGAGTAAAAGTTTTTATATCTATGCTAATACTATTATCTTGCTCAAATAACAATAAAATATTATATAGCTCTTCTGGGTTATCTTTAAAATGAAACAAAAGAGAATGAATAATCATTGGGCTTTGTTGTAAAACCTCAAAATTTATACCAAGTAAATCTATAATTGAATTTAAATTATCTAAATACTCTGTATCCTGATGATTTATATTACTGATAAATAATCTAAGTAAGACTATTGATTGCTTATTATATGAAGCTAGCTTGTCTATTTTTTTAGCCAGATTTTCTAAAACTTTTATATCTTTTACACCACTTCTTAATAAAACAGTACTTAAAAGATTTTGCATTTCTGATTTAGATAAATTATTACAGATATTTTGATTATCTAAAACAACAGCCACATCTGTAAGATAAAAAGCAAACTTATCTAATAAATCTTTTTTAGCATAGCCTTGCTCTAATTCATCATGAGAAAATAATTGATCAAAAAAGCAGAGTTTTTTAATTTTTGTACAATCATGCAAAATAGATAAAAGATTTTCTTCTATATTATTCTGATCATTATTATTTGATTTATAAACTTTAAGGACAGTGTCTAAATTATTTAAAAAATCACTAAACTCTGAATAAGTTATATTGTTTTTTATAGTTAATAAATATTTTAAACATAAATCACGAGAATTATTAAAATCAATAGATATTGACTCGCTTAATATATTAAGTATTATCTCTTTTTGCTTATCAGTTAAATCAACAATATTAGAAATTTCTAATTTATGCTTATCTGATATAATATGTTTATTTTGTATTTCATAAATTTTATTATCAAAATACTTTTCTTCAAAGTTTTGAGAATACTTCATTTTTAAATACTCTAAAAGGCTAATAATATCTCCTTGAGCAAACGAAGATATTATTACTAAGTCTGTATAGTTTAAGTTATTATTATTTTTTGCATCTTTAAAAAAGCTCAGCGCTGTTTTCATAAGCCCTAAGTTAATTGGATTATCTAAACATAAATTTATCTCTAATACATTATCAACATCATTTAGTAAATTAAAAGTACTAAAATAAGCACAGAAAATTTCATTATTCCCATTATAGGCAAGTTTTTCCTGAGCTGAAAAATAATTAAATAACACAGAATCATTAATATCGTCTGTAATTAAATTTTCATTTAAATAAAATTTATATCCTTCTGTATAATTAATTTTTCTATCTTTAAGCGCTTTTAAGCTATCAACAAATTCTGTAATTTTGTTTTGTAATACTGATGCATTTGCAAGCCCCATTTTAGACAACCAATACTTTTGATGCTCAACTACTTTGCATAATACGACAAGATTAGGACAATCGACAGAATAAAGTGTCTTTATTATCTCTTCTTTAACATGAGCATTAGGATTTGATACCATTGCTTTTGCTGCCCAATATATCTGCGTTGATAACTTTACATTTTTCATAGCTAAACAAATATTTTGCCAGTACTCTAAAGCATCTTTATCACTAATATCAAGATATTGATCTCCTGATGTACTTTCTGCAAGCATACTATAAAAAAAATTTTTATCATTTTCAGCTATATCTGCATCTTTAAATACTGTATTTTGTAAAATATTTACAGCTTCATTATAAAATATTATGCTTCTTCTTTTATCTTGATAAGAAAGATAAATATTCATAGTATTATGCGTAGTAATATTTCTTATAATAAACTTATTTTCTGCGCACAATTTACAGTCTGAAAAATTATTAACTACGGAAGGAAAAACAAAAGAGCATTTTTTTTGCTCTAATGCATTTTTATTGTTATTTACAATAGTTATGACGCTATTACTTTTTAAATCCAATTTTGGGATTAAATTTAACTGTTCTTGGCGATCATCTACTTTACAGCTCTCAATAATAGCTAAAATACGACCTAATGTTACAGGTAAACTTTTTATATCTTGAAAGTCATGATTAGAATCAATTATTGGCAACGTTAAATTTAAGTTTTTAAGCTTATCTTTAAAGTCAAGATAACTAATTAATAAAACTTTTTTATTATTTAAATCAGAACTAACTGTTTTATTATGAGCATCATATAAACATTCCCACCAAGATTTATTAAGTGCATCAAAATCATCAATAATACTATCAATATCTAAATCTATACTTTCAATTGTATCAAGTGACTCAGTATCGCAATTTACAGCAAGCTTAGATATTTTATTTGCTCTAAATTGCACTTCAGCATAATATTTATCATAATCTAAAACATCAGGTAATAATTGCTCTGAATTACTTTTACGCCAAAAAAAACCTGCGGGCAAATGCTTTAAGTCTAGACCATATTCAAACTTGTCTTTATGTTTTAACAAAAATTCACATAAGTCTGAACCTAGATATTTCGCTTGTGCTGTAAAAAAATTATTGCCGCCTATCCATGCATCCCAAAAATTATTAGATTCTAATAAAGAAGGATATTCATTATCATCTAAATCTTTAAAGTTTTTAGCTTGAATTTTTCTTAAAAAATCTTGTTTATCTAATATAGCACTATGATTAAGATTAAAATTTTTCTCATCAACTTCTTTATCTTCTTCAATCACTTGCTCAACTTCACTTTCAGCCTCAACACTAATTGCTGCATTTAAAAACAAGTCTTCTTTTGGATTATCAGAATTCGCCACAATAAAATACCTCTATACCCTTTAATAGCACTAATAGCAAAAAACAATGATGCTTAGCTTAACTAACTTACCATTATTCTACAATAAAGTCAGCAAATATAATTATTGTTACTTCACAGATTATATTTTAGAGTTTTTTGCACGCTTATTTTTTATTTTTGATTTTATAACACTATAAAGATTTACTGTAATACAAATAAAAGGTAAAATCCTTACCTTGTTCTGTTTTTTTAAAAGGTATAATCTTGTGTTACAAAACAGCTTAATCGAGACTCTAACTTCTCAAAGCGCTAAAGATATCTTCAAACATCAAGTTAATAAGATAAGAGTCCTTGATACGCACGCATCATGGGTTATATTAACTGGTAAATATGCTTATAAAATAAAAAAAGACGTCGATTTTGGCTTCTTAGATTATACAACTTTAGAAAAACGCAAAAAATACTGCAAACTTGAGTTTGTGCTTAACCAAGCCCTTGCAGGAGAACTATATATTGGTGTTATGGCTATTATTGAAACCAATAATAAAATCACATTAAAAAACATTAATGATGTTTCTGAAAATGATAATGTCATAGAATACACTTTAAAAATGAATGAATTTTCGCAAGATGAATTATTTATTACTCTAATTAAAAAACCGTATAAAATAAAAAGGTTTCATATTGATAATCTAGCAATGCAAATTGCAGAATTTCATGTAAAAGCTAAAAATAATCCACCAAATGAATTACTTGGTGCCCCAGAGCAATTAAAAAAGCCTGTGATAGAAAATTTTACTCAAATTAGGGAATTATTAACTGAACAAGAAGATTTTGATAATTTAGATAAAATTTCTAAATGGGCTAAAAATTTCTATGAAAAAAGATTTGACCATTTTGTAAAACGAAAAAAAAATAAGCTAATTAGAGCCTGCCATGGTGACATGCACTTAGGTAATATTATTTTACATAATAATAAACCTATTATATTTGATTGTATTGAATTTAATAAAACATTCCATTGGATTGATACTATTGCCGATGTTGGCTTTTTAATTATGGATTTAGATTTTAATAATTGTGATGAGTATAGTTATCGATTATTAAACAAATACTTACAATATACTGGTGATTATCAATCTTTAGCTATTTTGCCATATTATTTAAGCTATAGAGCAATTGTTAGAGCTAAAATCAACTTACTCCAAAAAGATAAAGGTACTGAATATTTTGAGCAATATCGTAAATATATTGATCTTGCACTAAAATATATAACCAAGCCTGTACCTACTTTAGTTATTACTCATGGAGCATCAGGCAGTGGCAAAACACACATAAGTAGATTATTATCAGAAAAATACCAATTAATTCATGTAAGCTCAGACATAGAAAGAAAGCGCTTAGCTAATTTACATCCTTATGAAAAATCACATGATGCAAATATCTATAATTTAGAATTTACAGAAAAAACTTATGATAAACTACTTGAAGAAGCCAAATTCTTATTGAAAACTGGTTACTCTGTAGTTGTAGATGCGACTTTCTTGAAAAAACATTATAGAGATAAATTTTATCAATTAACTCAAGAAATAGGGGCAAAATTTGGTATTGCAAGCCTTGAAAATGACCCTGATATTTTGAAAACAAGAATAACTAAAAGAGCAGAAAATCCTAATAATGTATCTGATGCAACTCATGCTGTATTAGAGAAACAATTAGAAAACCAAGATGAGTTATCAAAGCAAGAAGAAAAGTTCTGTCTTGATTTATCAAAATTAAATAACTAATTAAATGTATTAAAAAAGGAACATTAATATAATTTATTTGGTCATACTTAAGTTAATTGTGCTATAAGTATACTGCGCCATAAATTTTCACTTTGAAAATTAGACACAGAATGGTAATATTAAACCTACGGATTTTAATTGATATTTTTTTACAATAAAATCATATAGTTAAGTTTTTAGATGGAGATTATAAAAATGACTAAAACTGATAATAACATGGACCTTAATCATTCATACAAGCCATATACGATGAAAAACGGTGAAGCTTATATGAATGAGAACCAAAAAGAACATTTTAGAGGGATGCTTGGCAATTTAAAAAATGAGCTAATGCAAGAAGTTGATAAAACTGTATCTCATATGAAAAAAGACTCGGTAAACTATTCTGATTTAAATGATAGAGCATCTCAAGAAGAAGAGTTTAGCATTGAACTAAGAAACCGTGATAGAGAAAGAAAACTAATCAAAAAAATTGATGAAAGTTTAAATCGTGTTGGCTCAGAAGATTTTGGCTATTGTGAAGAATGTGGTGAGGAAATTGGCTTAAGAAGATTAGAAGCAAGGCCTACTGCTACTTTATGCATAGAATGCAAAACTCTTTCTGAAATGCGTGAAAGACATCAAGCTGATTAAACTTCTTCTGTTTCATCAGTTAGATTTTTAACAATTAACACCCTTTCATCTTTACTAGATAAGCTATCAATTTTATATCTATTATTGATAGCTACATTATTTTGTTTATTTGAGTGTATAATTTTTTTATTTAATTCCAAACCAAGTTTTTTATAATAATAATCAGAGTCATTATCATCAAGATTTCCAAATAAACCATTGTCTATTTTGTCATTGAACCTGACTTGAATATTTTTATCTTTTTCTAAATAAAATTTTTGGTATAAATCATTTAAACTATTAGAGCTCTTATTAGATATAAGCTCTTTTCCGCTTGGTATATTAAATTTAAAATTTCCTCGTAATAAATTATTAGTTTCTTGTAAGTGAACTTTATTAGATATTTCAGATAATTGTTGTTTACTTTTAGCCTGATTATGGGCATAAAAATTTTCTTCAAATAATAGCTGTAAATAAGTATATAATTCACTATAGGACTTATATAACAAATTCAAACTATATTTATTATTTCCTAACAACGCTTTAGTTATTTCAATAAAAAATGCTTGCTCTAAATTTAAAAACTTAATAATTTTTTGTTCGATATTATCAAGATTCTCATCATTTTTAATAAAAAGCTCTTTAAGCTTTTTAGCATGATTTAATCGATTTTTTTTAACCAAATTAAATAACGAACTAACTTGTTTTTTATGATTTAATGCCTTTATATTTTTGGCAAATAAAACAAAAAAAATAGTTATTACACTACTTAAAATACAGGCGAGAATTAATATCAATAAATCATTCATAAAACTTTTTATTTTTTTTAATTTTTTTTAATTTTTTTTTTATTTTTTTTAGAAAATTTACAAAAACGACTTCTTAATATTAAGTATAGCAAGGTATTAATTTTTAATAGTAAAATTCGATTTAATAACAAATGACTTTATAAGTATTAAGAGCAAATCCACAATTTATCCACAAGCTTATCCACATATTTATCCACTTGCTTTTTGTTGAAATACACTCTATCTTGTTATTAGAAGTTAACAGACCACTATATATGGTATATTTAAGAATTTAGAATTGCTGGCTTAATTTTATTAATTAACGGAGAATTTCATGTCATCATCTATTAAAAATAATAATTTGCAAAATTTTACAGAAACAGTAGCCTCGGCTCAAAAACCTGGCACACTAAAAGTCATTAAAAGAAATGGAGCAGTTGTTCCTTATGATGAAAATAAAATTTCCGTAGCAATCACAAAAGCTTATCTTGCAATAGAAGGCTCAAATGCAGCAAAGTCTTCTAGAATTCATAATATTGTTGCAGAATTAACAGCTGGAATTAATAAAATATTTAAAGAAAAAATGCCTAGTGGTGGTGTTCTAGATATAGAATATGACATTCAGAATCAAGTTGAATTATCTTTAATGCGCAAAGGCGACTATGAAGTAGCAAGATCTTATATTTTATATAGAGCCGAACATAATAAAGCAAGAGAGCTAGAACAACAAACAGCCGCTAAAAAAAATAAACACGATATTAAAGTAAAACTTGAGTCAGGAGAAATAGCTCCTCTTCCAGAAGAACATCTTCTCAAACTATTGAAAGAAGCATGCTTTGATCTAGAATCGGTTAATGCTGATAAAATTTTTAATGATTCTGTGAAAAATTTATATAATGAAGTTCCTATTCAAGATGTCTATAAATCCATGATTATGGCAACAAGACCATTAATAGAAGTAGAGCCTAATTATAGTTCTGTTACAGCAAGGTTATTACTTCATACTTTAAGGACAGAAACTCTTAAAGCAATGGATTTACAAAATGATATAACTCAAACAGAAATGGCTGCAGTATATCCTGAATATTTCAAAAAATTTATTCAAAAAGGAATTGATGTTGAATTATTAGATTCAAAGTTATTATCTTTTGATTTAGATAAACTAGGTAAAGCAATTATTGCAGATAAAGATTTACAATTTACTTATTTAGGCCTGCAAACTTTATATGATCGCTACTTCTTACATACAGATGGTATACGTTTAGAAATGCCTCAAGCCTTTTTTATGCGTGTTGCAATGGGGCTTGCTTTAAATGAAGATAATAAGAATGAAAAAGCGATTGAGTTTTACTTAAATCTATCTACATTTGATTTTATGAGCTCAACTCCTACTTTATTTAATTCTGGAACTTTAAGATCACAATTATCAAGCTGTTATTTAACAACAGTACCAGATGATTTAGCTGGAATTTATGATGCAATAAAAGATAACGCTCTGTTATCTAAATATGCAGGTGGGCTTGGCAATGATTGGACTCCAGTTCGCGCCCTTAATGCTCATATTAAAGGCACTAATGGTAAATCTCAAGGTGTTGTACCATTTATCAAAGTTGCTAATGATACTGCAGTTGCGGTAAACCAAGGTGGTAAAAGAAAAGGTGCATTGTGTGCTTATCTTGAAACTTGGCACATGGATATAGAAGAATTTCTAGAGCTTAGAAAAAATACTGGTGATGAGCGTCGCCGTACTCATGATATTAATACAGCAAACTGGATTCCTGATTTATTCATGGAGCGTGTTCATCTTGATACATCTTGGACTTTATTTTCTCCTGATGAAACTCCTGATTTGCATGATTTATATGGAGATGCTTTTGTTACAAAATATACAGAATATGAGAAAGCGGCTAAAGAAGGTAAAATTAAATGCTTCAAAACTATATCTGCTAAAACTTTATGGCGCAAAATGTTAAGTATGATTTTTGAAACAGGTCATCCTTGGATTACATTTAAAGATCCATGTAATATCAGATCACCTCAACAACATGCTGGTGTTGTACATAGCTCTAATTTATGTACTGAAATTACTTTAAATACATCTATTGATGAAATAGCTGTATGTAATTTAGGTTCAGTTAATTTACCTCAACATATTACAGATGATGGTAAATTAGATAAAACTAAATTAGAAAAAACTATAACTACAGCAATTCGCATGCTTGATAATGTTATAGACATTAACTTTTATTCTGTACCACAAGCTGAAAACTCTAATTTAAAGCACAGACCAATTGGAATGGGAGTTATGGGGTTTCAGGATGCTTTGTATAAACTAGATATTCCTTATGACTCACAAAAAGCTATAGACTTTGCCGATGAATCAATGGAACTA
This sequence comes from uncultured Gammaproteobacteria bacterium, assembly GCA_963977185.1. Lineage (GTDB taxonomy): Bacteria > Pseudomonadota > Gammaproteobacteria > JAGOUU01 > JAGOUU01 > CAXBNV01. The sequence goes on from CAXBNV010000019.1 coordinate 12,233, forward strand.
ATTAGTTATTATGCAATAAGAGCCTCAATTAAATTATCTAAAGAGCGTGGCAGTTATAAAACATATAAAAACTCATTATGGGATCAAGGAATTTTACCTATAGATTCTATAGAGTTATTACAAAAATCTCGTGATAGTAAGTTTCTTAATGTTGATACATCTAGTACATTAGACTGGAATGCTGTTAGAAAAGAATTAAAACAACATGGCATTAGAAATTCAAATGTTTTAGCTATAGCTCCAACAGCTACTATTTCTAATATATGTGGTGTTAGTCAATCTATTGAGCCTACTTATAAAAACTTATTTGTTAAATCAAATTTATCAGGCGAATTTACAGTAATAAACCCATATCTAGTGAATGACTTAAAAGAACTAGAATTATGGGATAACGTGATGGTTAATGATTTAAAGTATTTTAATGGTAGCTTAAAAAGCATTACTAGAATTCCTAATAATATTAAAGCTAAATATGCAACAGCTTTTGAATTAGACCCATTATGTATGATACACGCTGCATCTAGACGACAAAAATGGATAGATCAAGGGCAGTCTTTAAACTTATATCTAGAACAACCTTCTGGTAAAATGCTAGATACAATGTACAAACTAGCTTGGACGTCTGGCCTTAAAACAACTTATTATTTAAGAAGTAAAGGTGCAACAGCTGTTGAAAAATCGACTATTAATTCACATGAGTTAAATTCAGTTCAAAATGTTGTGAGTCAAACATGTTCAATTGATGATCCTGATTGTGAGTCTTGCCAGTAAATATTAAACTCTCCTCCATAGTGAGGAGAGACCTTTTTAAAAATTAAAAACATGGAGATAAAAATTATGCCAAAATCTATAAATAATGCGGCAACAGGCCTTGGCAACATAGAAATGGGTGCTTCTGCTGTTAAAGTAAGCGATAAACAAATGATTAATTGTGATGCTGATGTAAACCAATTAGTTCCTTTTAAATATCCTTGGGCTTGGCAAAAATATAAAGATGCTTGTGCAAATCACTGGATGCCTGAAGAAATTAATATGTCTTTAGATATCGCTTTATGGAAAGATCCTAATGGCTTAACTGACGATGAAAGAACTTTAGTTAAACGTTGTTTAGGTTTCTTTTCAACAGCAGATTCTCTAGTTGCAAATAACTTAGTATTAGCAGTATATAGACATATTACTAATCCTGAGTGCAGACAATACATATTAAGACAAGCTTTTGAAGAAGCATTACATACACATTCTTACCAGCATATTATTGAATCTTTAGGATTAGATGAAGCTGAAATGTTCAATATGTATCGCGAAATTCCATCTGTTGCTAATAAAGCTTCTTGGGCATTAAAATATACACAAAGCTTATCAGATCCTAACTTTACAACAGGTACACCTGAAACAAATAAAAGACTAGTAAGAGATCTTATTGCGTTTTACGTTACTTTTGAAGGCATTTTCTTCTATGTTGGTTTTGTACAAGTATTTGCATTGGGTCGCCGTAATAAAATGGTAGGCACAGCTGAGCAATTGCAATATATTTTACGTGATGAATCGATGCATTTAAATTTTGGTATTGATGTCATCAACCAAATAAAAATAGAAAATCCTGAAACTTGGGATAAAGCAATGCAAGAAGAAGTAGTCGCAATGATTAAAGAAGCTGTTGAGCTGGAATATCAATATGCAGTAGACACTATGCCTCGTGGAATATTAGGTCTAAATGCAAAAATGTTCTTAGAATATTTACAATTTATAGCAAATAGAAGATGCGCTCAAATCGGATTAGATGAAATTTATCCTGGTGCAGAAAATCCTTTTCCATGGATGAGTGAATTATTAGATTTACAAAAAGAGAAAAATTTCTTTGAAACAAGAGTAATTGAGTATCAAACTGGTGGAGCCCTTGAGTGGGAAGATTAATATAGTAATTTACTAGAGCTATAAAACTGCATTATAAAATGGATAAGCTTAGCTTATCCATTTTTTTTATCTTAAATAAATTTTAAGTAAAATTTATTCAAATCTTATACACCTCTTTCTATTTTTAATAAAAATATACTATAATTTAAAATATACTTTAGTATATTAATTGACTATTAAAAATTTACGAGAGCTTCATATGTATATCTTATTAGTAGAAGACGATGATATTTTAGGGGATGGCCTGAAATCTGGCCTTAAACAAGAAGGCTATGTTGTTGATTGGCTTAAGGATGGTATTGAAGCTGAAAGTGCTTTAAAAGATATAGATTATGATCTTTGTATTCTAGATTTAGGCCTGCCAAGAAAAGAAGGCGCTTCTATCTTACATTCCATTAGAAATAAAGGCGTTAAGACTAAAGTTATTATTCTAACAGCAAAAGATTCAAAAGAAGACAAGTTATCTGGTCTTAATCTTGGTGCTGATGATTACATGACTAAACCTTTTGATATTGATGAACTACTAGCAAGAATTAGAGCTTTACATCGCAGAAGCACTAATAAAATGCAAGATTCAATCAATATTCAAGGTATTTCTATTGATACAAATACTCATATTATTAAATACAATGATAAAGAGATAAATCTACCCAAAAAAGAATTTCAGCTTTTAGCTAAACTTGCTGAAAATATGGGTAAAGTTTTAACTAAAGAAAAATTAACTTCACACCTATATGGTTTAGATGAAGACATTGATAGTAATGTTCTTGAGGTTCATATTCATAATATAAGAAAAAAATTACCTAGTAATATTATCAGGACTATCAGAGGAATTGGATATATTATAGACAAACCTAAAGATATGTAAAAGCAGTATAAATGAAATCAATAAAGTCGTTACTATTAATTTATGTCTTTATAGCTCTTGCTATAATTAATACTTTTTATATCGTTTGGTCTTATTATAAAAATAAGGATTTTATAGAATCTTTTTATAATGTTCAGCTATTAAGTAAAGCAAGAGATTTAAACTCAATCTATTCGGTTATTAATGTAAATAAAAATATATTAAAAGATATTCAAAAAAAACTAAACCTCTCTGTAGAGGCGGTTGCTAAAACATCTTTAACCGAAAATATAGATCAACAAGAATTAACTGATACTATTAAAAAATATAGTAAAAGTGGAGATCTTAAAACTATATTTCAAATTAGAAATAAACAAAACGAGTTATTATTATATTCAAGAGCCAATCCAACGAAAAACTCTTTAGCTCCAATAGATAAAGCAGGATTTAGCACTAATATTATTGATAAAAAAGCTTGGTTAGTTTTTACATTTATTAGCAGTAATAATAACATCATCATTCAAGTAGCTCATCTAGAAGAAACTAGACAAGAAACTATTCAACAATTATTAGTTAATAAAATAATTCCTATAATTATAACTATCATATTAATATTTATAATTATTATGGTATTAATTAATCACTTTATGAATAAAGTAATTATTGTGTCTGATAAAATTAGCCAGCGCAATCCTAAAAATCTAGCCCCTATTACAGAAAATAATATTCCTAAGGAAATATTACCTTTAATTAAATCTATAAATAACTTATTTCATATTTTACAAGAAACCTATGATAGAGAAAAAAAATTTAACGCAGATGCAGCCCATGAATTAAGAACTCCTATTGCGGGTCTAAAACTGCAAACTCAAATAGCTCTAAGAGAGCCAAATCCAGACAAACAAAAACATGCTTTAGAACAAGTAATTCGAAGTGCTGGACGCTGTGCTCATGTTATAGATCAATTACTAGAGCTAAGTAAAATATCTTCGACTCAAATGTTAAATAACATTATAAATTGCGATTTAAAAATAGTTATTGCAGAATTATTACCTGAACTAGAATTATATGCAAATCACAAAAATGTGATTCTTCAATTTTTATCAGATGATAAGTTACCTAGTATTCAAGCAAATAAAACTAGCCTAAGCATCTTATTTAGAAATATTATAGATAATGCTATTAGGTATACCCCAAATAACCCTGAAAACAACCAAAAAGTTTGGATTAAATTATTTAGTAAAAATAAAAAAGTTTTCATAGAAATAACTGATAGTGGTCCAGGCATTCCAAAAGAATTAAGGATGCGAGTTTTTGATAGATTCTACAGAACACTAGGCACACAAGAATCTGGTACCGGTTTAGGCTTGTCTATTGTTAAAAAGATTATAGATTTACACAAGGCTACTATAGAACTAGATGACTCTGAGTATAGTAAAACTGGTCTTAAGATAACTATTGGATTTAATAAAAAATTCAGCTAAAACATGATGGTGGGTCGTGCGGGGTTCGAACCTGCGACAAATTGGTTAAAAGCCAACTGCTCTACCGACTGAGCTAACGACCCATCGTTGAATATGTGTATATTATATATTCCTGATATTTTATGTCAATAATTTTTATTAATTTTTTTTATTTTTTTTTAATTATTAACGTCCTTTCTCATCACCCCAAATATACTTATGCAATTGTAATTGCATTCTAACTTGTAAGTTATCTTCTAAAATCCATTTAGCTAAGTCCTTTAAATCAACTTCACCAAAACTTGGGGATAATAATACTTCTGCTTTATTAATTAAATTATATTTAGATATTATTTCTTTAGCCCAAAGATAATCTTGGTAATCGCATAGAACAAATTTAATTTGATCTTTATTTTGATCTAAATAATCTAAATTAGTATATAAATTCTTATTGCTCATTTTTGAGCCTGGGGTTTTCAAATCTAGTATTGTAACAACTCTTTTATCAACATTAGATATATCAAGAGCCCCACTTGTTTCTAAAGAGACTCTATAATCTAAATCACATAACTTTTCTAAAAGCTTAATACAACCTTTTTGAGCTAATGGCTCTCCACCTGTTACTGTAATATATTTAGCTTTATATTTAGCTATAGTATTAATAATATTATCTATTGTTTGAATTTTACCACCAAAAAAAGCATACTCTGTATCACAATACCCACATCTTAATGGACACCCTGTTAATCTAACAAAAACAGTAGGCAGCCCTATAGTCCGAGTCTCCCCTTGCAAAGAGTAAAAAATTTCGGTAATTCTTAGAGTATTAGTAAAATCACGCTTTTTCGTATCTGGGATTATGCTCATAAGGAAATATAATATTATTTATATCATTCAGCTATATTACAATAATGTAATCAAAATAATATTATATTTTTATATTTTATTCAAGCTGTTCTTTTATTTGCTGCAATCTTGATTCAGCTAATCTTGCTACAACTGTATTAGGGTATTGTTTTTTAAGATTCTCAAAAGTCTTCTTAGCATCAACAAAATTTTGTTGATAAATATATACAATACCTTTTTTAAGCAAGGCTTCTTTAGCTTTTTCACTTTTTGGATGTTTAGTTAATATAGTATTAAAAGCATCCATGGCCCCTGATAAATTTGACTGTAATAAATATACTTCTCCTAACCAATAATTAGCATTATCAACATATTTACCATCTGGATATTTTTTAAGATACCCTTGCAATTGATAAGCGGCTTTATCGTATTGTTTTGATTTTAAATAATCATAGCCTTGGGTATAAACATCTTTTTCTGTATTAACTGCACTATTAGTATTAGTGTCATTATCATGTAAGACAAAATTACTATTTTTATTGCTTTTAAGAGATGCGATTATATTATCTAACCTTCTTTCTTTATCTTTACTTAATAATTCTTGCTGCTTTTGATACTGTGTAAACCTATGCTCTTGCTCTTCTAATTTTCCAGTTAATTTCTGAATATCTGCTCTTAGTTCTTGGATAACACTTTCTTGTTTATAATAATTTTGTGCATCTAAAATATTTTCTAATCTTGTCATTCTTGAAGGAATAGATAAATTGCTAATATCATATTTTTTGGTCTGAAATGAATTTCTAGAGCTCTCTTCTTTATCTTCTAAACTACTATTATCAAAATCACTAACGACATCCTGGCTAACTTGAATATCTTGTTCTGATACCTCAGGCTGATTTTTACTATTTGTTTCTTGATAATTTTGATTAACTGAGCCTGATTCTAAATCTGTAATAATTTCTACATCTTGGCCATTATTTAAGTCTAAAAATTCCGATGAATCAATAACTTCAGCAACTGCTAATATATTATAACTACTAAACCAAAGACTAAAAACTAAAGATTTTATAAAAATTTTATTCATATTATTTAGCCTAATTAAATTATTTATAATTAACTCTTCTTAAGCTACCTTTCCCACTGATGGGAAAGGTAGATAATCATTACCCAACAGATTTATTTCCAACAGAAAGATTAGCGCGACGATTTTTACTCCAAGAATTTTCGTCATGACCTCTAACCGCTGGTTTTTCAGCACCGTAACTAATTATTTCATATCTATTACTAGGCACGCCATGAGATGCTAAAATTTTTGAAATACTTTTTGCTCTTCTTTCACCTAAAGCAATATTATATTCTCTGCTGCCTCTTTCATCAGTATGCCCTTCAATACGCAATTTAGTATTAGGATTAGCTAATAAAAAAGCAGCATACTCCGCAACAACATCATCAGCCCCGCCTTTTAAACTACTTCTATCAAAATCAAAGTAAACAACTTGCACACCTGATTTTTTCGTGCCTTTTAGAGCATAATTAGAATCATCCATGCCATTAGTTCTAACATAAGACTCATCTGAAGAATTAGATGCATAACCACCTTTTCTAGAGTTCATGTCATTTTGATTGGTTTTACTACAGCCTGTAATAAATAACAAAGGTAATGCAGCACAAAGGCCTAACAATTTAATTTTTTTCATCATATATCTCCAATTATTATATTTATAAAAATGGCGACCAAGTTGGTTCGCGCACGTCCCCTTTTCGAGCTGGTAGCTTTAACTGCACACTACCATCTAATGATATTGCAGCTAAAATTCTTTTATTATTATCCATTGTAGAATAAATAATTTGATTGCCATTAGGTGATAAGCTTGGGGACTCATCTAAACTTGTATCTGTTAAAATTTTTACTTCGCCTGTATCTAAGTTTTGCATTGCTATTTTAAAACCATCTTCGTTTTTATGAAGCATAACCAATGTTTTTCCATCAGCAGCAACACTTCCTCTTGCGTTATATCCTCCATTAAAAGTAACCCTGTTAGTTTTGCCACTTTTTAAACTGTATTTATATATTTGAGGACTTCCGCCTTTATTTGATGTGAAAATAATGCTATCTCCACTAGGAAGCCATCTTGGCTCAGTGTCAATAGACCAACCATTAGTCGCTTTTTTAAGCTTTTTAGTTTTTACATCTAAAATATATATATTAGGATTACCATCTTGAGATAAAACTAAAGCCAGCTTATTACCATCAGGAGACCATGCAGGAGCGCCATTAATTCCTTTAAAAGAAGTTATTAATTTAGTTTGTCCAGTACGAAGATCTAATGTCTTAATTTCTGCTTTTTTATTCTCAAAAGTAACGTAACTAATTTTCTTGCCACTAGGATGCCATACAGGAGACATAATTGGCTCACTACTAACAACAACTTGCTGAGGATTAAAACCATCAAAATCAGCAACCTCTAAAACATAATTATCTATTTTATTATCAGATTTCCAGTTAACGTTAACATAGGCTATTTTTGTAGAAAAAGTACCTTTTATTCCGGTTAAAGACTCAAAAATCACATCACTCACGTGATGCGCTAACTTTCTGAATCCTTTTTTGTTAACTTCATAATTTTTTGACAAAAAAGAAGTTCCTAAACTGGATTTATTACTTGTTGGTATATTATAAATATCAACTAGATTAAAACGTACTTCATATTTATCTTGCTCAATTTCTTTTACTGTACCAATGATTACATTCTCAACACCAAGATTTCGCCAATAAGAATAATTAACTTCTTTTATATCAGTTGGCTTTTGAATTAAATCTTTAGTTTGTATAGGTCTAAACAAACCACTTCTGTATAGATCTAAAGTTACAATATTTTCAATTTTTTCTGCTTTAGATATCTTTTCTGATAAATCTGAGCTACCAATTAGTTTCTCTTGAGTATTTAAAAATTCATATTTAAAAGGAACTATTGCTATAGGTATAGCGGCCTCTACGCCTTTAGTAATTTCAATATCTAAAATAGCATAACTTGAATTTATAGATAGAATATTAAACAAAATAATAAAAGTTAATTTGCTTAAAATAGCATATGATATTCGCATTCTATTGTTTAAAATCCTTTGGTGTATTATGTTTTGATTTATTATTTTTTAATTTATCATTTTTAGTTCGTCTGGTTTAAATGTAAATCTGTATTTTTTAAACTCTTCAAAAATCTCTCTTTCATTTGGTACTGGCAAAGGAGATGATTTCAAAATAGCATTTTTAGCAGATAAATCTAATGCCCCATCACCACTACTTTTAATGATATTTACTGATAAAACTTCTCCAGAAGAACTCAAAGCGATTTCTAATTTAGTTTCTAAGTTTTTACCAATAAAATGATCCTGAGCCAACCAATTTTTAGATACTTTATTGCGTTGCAATATTATAAATTTTACTATTTGTTGCTTTTTTAATGATAATTTCTCTTGTTCTTGATTTAATCCTTTCTCTTCTTCAGATAGAATATCTAACATACGCTTTTCTTGCTTTTCTTGAAGCTCGGCTAATAATCTTTTCCTAGCGGCTTCTTTTTGTAATTTCTTTTTTAAATAATCTGCTCTTTGTTTAACAATTTTAACTTCTTCTGAAGCTTCTTGTTTTTTAGCTTCCATCTCGGTTAATGATTTTTCAAGGGAATTTTTTTTACGATGTAAACTTAACAAAGTATTTTGTTCATCTTGCTTAATCTTATTATATTTTTTCTTAGCTAAATTATTAGCTTTATTTAAAGCAGCTATTTTACTATTTAAATCTTTAACTCTACTTTCTTCTTTTTGTTTTTTATTAATATCAAGCTGTTTAATTCTAGCAACTTCACGCTCAATATCATCTTTAGCAATCGTAACTGCATTAATTGGTTCAACTTGAGAATTTTTTTTTATTTGATTACTTTTGGTATTACTTGATATAAAACTTTTATAGTTATCACTTTTACTAATTATTACAACATTTGCTAATAATATAAAAACCAATAATAGGTGAAATAATAATGAAAATCCTAAATATTTAAATTGGTTTTTTTGATTATTTTTGTTATTAATGCTTAATTTATGACTTCTCATGATCTTTTCTCTCAACTTATATTCGGGTCAGTGACTAACCCAACATTATTAACTCCTGCCTGTTGCAATAAAGCCATTGCCGTTACAATTTTGCCATAATCAACTGTTTTGTCACCCTGAACCATAACCTGCCTGTTCTTATCAATATTAAGCTCTGCAGCAATTCTCAAAACTAAATCTTTAGGAATTATTTCCTCACTAGGTTTTTCACTAATATTTAAAAAATAATGACCTTTATAATCAACCGAGACAATAATAGGTATAGTATTGTCTTGCGCTATAATTTTTGCTTTAGCTTGAGGCAAGTCTACTTTTACACCTTGTGTTAATAAAGGCGCCGTTGCCATAAATATAACTAGCAGAACTAACATTACATCAACATAAGGAACGATGTTTATTTCTGAGACAAACTTTTGTTTTTTATATCGACTCATTTACTTTAAAAAACCTTTAAATAAATTTAAAAAATATTTTATACAACTTGCTCTGTTGTCTGATTATTATTAGATGCAACATTTTTGCTATAAACTTCATGCTGCAAAACCCCAAATAATCTATCTGAAAAAAGCTCCATTTGATTTACACTATAATTAATTTGACTTGAAAATCTGTTATATGCAACCGATGCAGGGATAGCCACTAATAAACCCATTGCTGTTGCTATTAAAGCCTCTGCTATACCAGGAGCGACCATTGCTAGAGTTGCTTGCTGAACACTACCTATTGAAATAAAAGAATGCATAATGCCCCAAACAGTTCCTAGCAACCCAATATATGGACTAACAGATGCTATTGTGGCTAATGATGATACATTTTCTTCAAGCTTTAAGGCTATCTTATGAACAGTTCCTTGTAAATGTTGTTTTACTGAGCTTAAAATTACATTACTAGGTGCGCTAGTTACTTTCCTTAATTTAATAAATTCAGCAAATCCTTCTTTAAAAACTAATTCACTCCCAACCGTTTCTTTTTTAGCTTTAATGCTTTTATAAAAATCAAATATATCTCGAGCATTCCAAAATTTAGCTCTAAATTTATGATCTCTGTTTTTAATTTCTCTAAATATTAATATTTTTTTAAAGATAATAGCCCATGACATAATTGACATAGATAAAAGAACAAACATTATTAACTTGACAAACAAAGTAGCATTTAAAAATAAACTAGTAATTGATATATCTGCTGACACAAAATACCCTCTATAATTTTAGTATTAGTATTTAATTTTGACTTAATATACTATTATACAAGTAATAAGAAAATATTAAACTTAATTTAAATATTTTAAATATGATTACAAATTCTTTATCAAAAACTCGAAGCTCGATTATTATTTTTTCATTATTATTAGCCGTAATTTTAGTTACTTTGATGATGTATGTATTCAAAAGTTCTGCCGAAAAAAAATCAGTAAAAAAAAACTTAACATCTATAAGCGTACTTCAATTACAAATAACTAATAACAACCCAAAAATAAATCTCTTTGGAACGATCATTAATCCATATATAACTAAATTGAAATCTCCTATTAATACTTATGTTGATGAAGTATTAGTTCACACAACAGAATATGTTAAACAAGGCAAATTATTAATTAAACTTAACATCGAAGAATTACACAATGATATTGAATTACAAAAAAACAAAATTCAATCTATTAATCAAAAAATAGCTCTTTTAGATAAAAACTATGAATTTGATCAACAACTTTTAAAAGCTGAAAAACATAAATTAAAAATTGCCAAAAAAAATGTTTCAAGATTTGAAGAGTTACAAAAGAAACAAGCTATATCTAAAAAACAAGCAGACGATGCTTTATTTGATTTAGAAAACTCTCAATTAGCAACAATAAATAGACAAAAAGAAATAGATACTCATCCTATAAAAAAATCTGAATTAAAACATCAATTACAACAAGCTAATAATGAATTAGATAATTTATTATTAGATCTTAAAAGATCAAATATTACATCCCCTATTGATGGATATATCACTCAAATTAATGCAGCAAAAGGCTCAAAAGCGGAACCAGGACAAACTCTAATTGAACTACATGACAATAATAAAACAGAAATTAGGTGCCAAATTCCTGAGCTTTATGTTTCAGAAGTTTATCAAGCAACTAAAGCTAAAAAAATCACAACTGGTATCACAGAAATATACAACACGTTATATACTCTTGATTTATTAAATATTTCAGCAATAACAAGACTTAACCAAGGTGGTGCCGATGCTATTTTTAGATTTAAAGATAATACTCCCCCATTGGCTATAATTGGAAAAACAGTAAAAGTTCAAGTAACTATGCCAGTAATACCTAATAGCTACTTAATTCCTCTTTCTGCTATATATCATGATAAATTTATATATAAGATAAGTGACTCCAAACTTAAATCAATTAAAATAAACATACTTGGTATTGATTATGTTAATAATAAAGAATATTTAATTATCAAAAGCTCAGATTTAAAACCCAATGATCTTATTCTTGTTTCAACCCTTGCAACAGCAAATGAAGGATTACCTGTCAAAATTGTTAAAACAAGTAAAGTTAAATTTTCCACATGAAAACTAGGTTACCTAAATTTATAGCGTTATGTACTTACCACCCAGTTGCCGCAAATGTTTTAATGCTATTATTTATAATTTCTGGTTTATGGGCTCTTAAAAACTTAAACACACAATTTTTCCCTGATTTTAATGTAGAAGTTATCAGTGTTAAAACTCAATGGATTGGAGCTAATGCTAAAGATGTCTCTGAAAGTATAACAAGACCATTAGAACAAGAGTTGCGCAGTATAAATTATCTAAAAGAACTTACATCAAATTCATCAGAAAACTTATCTTCTATTAACGTAGAATTCATGCCTGGAACAGATATGGGGCAAGCTTTAAATGAAGTAAAAGATAAAATAAATCTTGTTAGTAATTTGCCAGATGGAATAGAACAACCGGAGACATCTAGAGTTATCTTCTATGAAGATGTTGCACAAATTATTATAAGTTCAAATAATGACATAACCCAACTTCGATCATTAATTCATACTTATGAAAGAGAATTATTAAATGCAGGAATTAGCAAGGTCGATATATCAGGACTACCTGATGAAGAAATTCATATCGAAGTATCTAAAAAAAATCTTTATAACTTAAAAAAATCTCTTCCTGAGATTGGTAGAATCATTAACAAACAGAATCAGAATATTCCATCAGGTAAATTACAAGAGCTTAGTACAGTACAACAAATCAGAGCATCAAATCAAAAAAAACTATCTCATGAAATAGCAAATTTACCTATTATTACAGATGATAAAGCCAGCATGCTTCGTGTTGGAGATATTGGAACTATATCAGAGCAACAAGAAAGAGACTCTCATCTTATTTTTTATAAAGGTAAACCTGCTGTTATTTTAAGTTTGTTAAGAACAAAAGAATCAGATAGCCTTCAAGCTGCTAAAATATTCCAAACTTGGCTTAAAAATACTCAAAAAAATACACCTAATAATATTCAAATTGTAGCGTTTTCTGAAAACTGGAAGTTATTAAAAGAAAGAATTAATTTATTAATTAAAAATGGTGCATCTGGACTAGTACTATTAGTTGTAATATTATTTTTATTACTCAATCGTCATATTGCTTTTTATGTTGCAACTGGCATTCCTGTTGCATTTTTAGCAACATTGTCTATTTTATATTTTGCTGGAGGCAGTATTAATATGATTAGTCTTTTTGCGTTAATAATGGCTTTAGGTATTATTGTTGATGATGCCATAGTTGTCGGTGAGGAAGCTTTAACTAAATATGAACAAGGAATGTCTCCTCTTAAAGCTATTCTTGCTGCAACAGCAACAATGTTGCCAGCAGTTAGTGCGGCTTCTTTAACAACTATTGCTGCCTTTTCACCTTTGATGCTAATTTCTGGAGTTATGGGCAAATTTTTATTTGAACTCCCTTTTGTTGTAATATGTGTTATTATCGCATCTTTATTAGAGTCTTTTTTAATTTTACCTGGTCATTTGTACCATAGCTTCAAACATTTTTCTAAAAAAGAATTAAAAAGCACGGCATCTGTTAGATACAAACTAGATTCAGCTTTTGATAATTTTAAAAATAATAAATTCAAACCTTTTGTTGACCTTGCTGTTACTAATTCTAAAATAACTTTAGTCATTATTTTTGCAATAACATTTATAACGCTAAACTTAGTATTTACAAATATTATAAAATTTAATTTCTTTCCCGATCCGGAAATTACTAGAATTAATGCAAATGTCAGATTTATTTCAGGAACACCTATTGGAGAAATCAATGACTTTATGGGTGAGCTTAAAACTAGTTTAGAAAAAACAGAAGCCCAGCTAGGCGGTAACTTAATTGTAAATGCTATTTTTCACAAAAACACAGCTTTTTTTATTGAAAAATCACCTTTTGCAGGCAGTAATGTTGCAAGTATATGGTTAGAGATGAAATCACCTGAACAAAGAACTATAACTAATAATCAATTTATAAAAAAATGGCGTCAAAATATAAAGATGCCATCTGGAATTGAAACTTTAAACATAGCTCCATTAAAGGCTGGGCCTCCTGGAGGAGATGTTGACATAGTTTTATATAATCAACCAAATGAAATTTTAAAACAAGCTTCATTAGATTTAATAAAACATTTAAATACTTATAAAGGCGTACTTAACACTCAAGATGATCTACCTTATGGTCAATTAGAAAACATATTTACTTTACGCCCATTAGCTCATAGATTAGGCATTACTTATCAGGATGTATCAGAACAGTTAAAAGCAGCTTTTGATGGTTATACTGTGCAAATATTTAACAGAGAATTTAATGAAGTAGAAGTAAAAGTGATATTGCCAAAGGCACAAAGACAAAGTCTTGCAACGTTAATAAACTTCCCAATAACAACTAAAAATGGCAATGCTGTTCCATTATCAAACCTTGTTACCTGGAAGACAGAAAGAGGTTTAGATATTGTAATACATGATTCAGGAATCGAATCTATTAGTATAAGTGCAGATGTTGATAGCTCTCAAAATAATGCTAATATAATTATATCTGACGTAGTAAATAAATTTTTACCAAAATTAATCGAAAAATATAATATAAAATATAAATTCAAAGGACGAAATAAAGATCAAGCTCAAACTTTATCTGATATGGCATACGGAGCTATATTAGCTATTGCATTAATTTATTTAATTTTAACTTGGGTTTTTGCTTCTTTTACGTGGCCTTTTTTAGTATTAGTGACTATACCTTTTGGTATTATTGGCGCTATTTTAGGACACTTTATTCTTGGTATTGATTTAACTATATTATCTTTATTTGGATTTTTTGGTCTAGCAGGAATTGTTATTAATGACTCGGTAGCCATCCCCTAAAATAGGATAGTCTAAAAGTAGAGTTTTATGTTAAATTAT
>CAXBNV010000020.1:0-26697 GCA_963977185.1 uncultured Gammaproteobacteria bacterium
CTGATAGATCAGAAAGACCTGCAAGATCTGATAGATCAGACAGACCTGCAAGATCTGATAGATCAGAAAGACCTGCAAGATCTGATAGATCAGACAGACCTGCAAGATCAGATAGACCGGGAAGATCTGATAGATTTGAAAGATCAGATAGACCTGGAAGATCAGATAATAATTTTCCAAAAGGTAAAAATAGAAGCTCAAATAAAAATAACACAAGAGATAATTCTAGCGGAAAACCTAGAAGAGATTCAAGAACCGCATAATAAAAAAATCCTGAGCTCTAGTTACTAAATAACTAGGGCCCAAGAAAACTAGGTCTATTAATGTCACCTATAAAATATACTTGCCCTATTTATTTGTTCTTGGGTTTGTAGTTGTTTTTCTGCCACTTGCTGCTTTTCTCACTGTACGCCTTGAAGATGCTCTTGTAGCCGACTTTTTTACAGCTTTTTTAGCTGCTGCTGCAGGTTTTTTAGATGCTGTAGTTTTTTTAGCAACTGTTTTTTTACCAACAGTTTTTTTATTAGCCGTTGTTTTTTTAACTGTTTTTTTAGCAGGCTTCTTTTTAGCAACGGAAACTTTTGCTTTTTTAACAGTAGCTTGAACTTTTTTCTTTTCAGCTTCTACTTTTTGCTTCATTTCTTTTCTAGCTGCTTCTACTTTTTGCTTCATTTCTTTTTTAGCAGCTTCTACTTTCTTTTTTAGCTCTTTGCACATTGCAGTCATTTTTTTCACTTCTTTTTGAAGTTTTTCTTTTTCTGCTTTTACTTTATTATGCATTACTGCACTTACGCTTGCTACTTTTTTCACAACCTGCTTAACTACTCTTTTAGCTACAGGTTTTTTAGATACGCTTTTTTTAGCTACAGGTTTCCTTGTAGCTTTCTTTACTGTTTTTGTTTTAGTAACCATAGTTATTCTCCTAATTTTCTTGGACAGTTATATACAAAAATAGCACATTAATTTATTTAGTCAAAAAAATCATTTTATTTTATTGGACTTTTCAATAAAAAACCTTTTCGGTTATAGCTTAACTCTATTACTAAAATAAAATAAAAAAGTTTTTCTTATTTTATTTTCAATAGTTTTACTATAGTAATTTACTATATTAATTTTTTAATATTCAGCTTTCAGTAATTTTTTATTTAGTCGTTATATATGTAGTAAAAATAAATATACTTTTTATCTAATAAATAATTAATTAATATTTATTAAATATATCAGCTTGTTATATTTTATATTTTTTTAAATTTTTAAATTTTTAAATATGAATAATTTTATAAACTCAAAAAATAATAAGTTATATCTGGAAAAAAGCCTTCCAAAACAGTTGTTTTTGTTGCCTATAATAGACAAACCATTTTTTCCAATGCAATATGCACAAATAATAATAGATGATAGTTCAACAAAAAAAACCATAGAAAAAATCAATCAACAAAAAATATCATATGCCGGTATTGTATTAAACAATAGCTCCGATGATAATGGTCAAATTAACAAAAAAGAATTTGAAAAAATTGGAACTCTTGTCAAAATTAAAGATATTGTGCCTTATGATGATCAATATCAAGCAACAGCCATAGGACTATACCGATTTAGAATTAAAAAATGGATAAATAGTAAAAGCCCATATTTAGTTGAAGTTGAATATATTATTGATGATTTAGAACTATATAATTTAACAGAAATTCAAGTTTATACTAATACTATATTAAGCATTCTTAAATCATTCATTCCTATAAATCCTATTTATTATGAACAAGTTAAACTATTTTTACATGATGAAAAGTGTTATAGCCCAACTAATTTAGCTGATTTTTCCGTATCTATTACAACCTCTGAAAATGATGAACTGCAAAATTTTTTAAGTGAAATAAATGTTATAAAAAGACTAAAAATTTGTATTGATATTTTAAAGCGTGAACTTGAAGTAGTTAAAATAAAAGATACTGTTAAATATGAAATTAAAAACAAATTATTAGAACATAATAGAGAGTTTTTTTTAAAAGAAATATTAAAATCGATTCAAACAGAATTAGGTATATATAAAGATGATCGGAGCGCAGATATTGATAATTTTAAAAGTAAAATACCTGCATTAAATATTCCTGAAAAATTACTTCATAAAATAAATGAAGAATTAAATAAATTGTCAATTCTTGAACCTGGATCTCCTGATTACATGATCACAAGAAGCTATCTTGATGTAGTAAGCTCTTTACCATGGAATAAGTACTCTAAAGATAAAACTAACCTAAATTTAGCTAAAAAAATTCTTAATCAAGATCATGAGGGATTAGATTATATAAAAAATCGTATTTTAGAATTTATTGCAGTAAGATCATTAAAAGGTGAAATTGCTGGATCTATATTATTACTAGTAGGCCCTCCTGGAGTAGGAAAAACATCAATAG
The DNA here is from genome assembly GCA_963977185.1 of uncultured Gammaproteobacteria bacterium. Lineage (GTDB taxonomy): Bacteria > Pseudomonadota > Gammaproteobacteria > JAGOUU01 > JAGOUU01 > CAXBNV01. The sequence goes on from CAXBNV010000020.1 coordinate 2,415, forward strand.
GTAAATCTATAGCAAAAGCACTTAATAGAAAATTTTTTAGATTTTCTGTTGGTGGCATGCGTGATGAAGCTGAAATCAAAGGGCATAGAAGAACTTATATAGGAGCCATGCCAGGTAAAATAATTCAAGCATTAATAGATGTACAAACTGCAAACCCTGTTATTATGCTCGATGAAATTGATAAAATCGGCGCATCCTATCAAGGTGATCCAGCAGCATCATTATTAGAAGTTCTAGATTCAGAGCAGAACTTTGATTTTCTAGATCATTATTTAGATTTACGATTTGATTTGTCAAAAGTTTTATTTATATGTACAGCAAACCAAATTGATACAATACCGCAAGCATTATCTGATAGGATGGAAATTTTAAGACTTTCAGGTTATATAACAGATGAAAAAATAGAAATAGCTAAAAAACATTTACTTCCAAAACTTATATCAATACTTGGACTTAAAGAAAATCAAATCACAATAAGTGATGCATCTTTAAAATTTATTATAGATGGCTATGCAAGAGAATCTGGGGTCAGAAGTTTAGAGCATAAACTGTTAGAAATTCTTAGAAGAATTGTTATGCAGTATGTAAAAAATAAAAATAAAAAACATTTCAGTATAACTGTAAAAAATATACCGAATTATCTTGGTGATCCTATTTTTCAAGATGAACAGCAATTATATGGTATAGGAATAGTAACAGGACTTGCATGGACAACTATGGGAGGAGAAACCCTAACAATTGAAGCATCTAAAATTCATACCAATAAAAGAGGTTTTCGCATTACTGGTAATTTAGGTGATGTTATGCGAGAATCAGCAGAAATAGCTATAAGCTATATATCTGCAAATATTAAAAAATATAATATTCCTTATGATTTTTTTGAAAATTCTTTAATTCATCTTCATGTTCCTGAGGGAGCAACACCTAAAGATGGTCCATCTGCTGGTATGACTATGGCAACAGCTCTGCTTTCTTTAGCTTTAAACAAACCTATTAAAAAACATATTGCTATGACAGGTGAAATTACTTTAACAGGTCATATATTAGGTGTAGGAGGAGTTCGTGAAAAAATCATTGCTGCAAGAAGGGTTAAAGTTAAAGAAATAATTTTACCAGAATCAGTCAAAGTAGATTTTAAAGAATTACCATCTTATCTTAAAGCAAAAATTAAAGTTCATTATGTGTCACATTTTAATGAAATTATTAAATTAATATTTTAGCCTTCTTCATACTCAGGCTCATCCCAAATTTGAACTAATGATTCATGTATTCTAACTTTATATATAGGTAAATCTTCAAATGCTGGCGGTGTCAAAGCTTTACCTGTTTTCAAACAAAATTTAGCATCGTGTAGAGGACATTTAATATTACACTCTTTTAAATCAACTTCTCCATCATCTAATTCATAATCAGCATGGGTACAAAAGTGATCAACAGCATAATAATTATTATCTATTTTAAAGATTAAAACATCTGTATCATCTAATTCTACAAGTTTTCTAGTATTATCTTCAAAATCAGAATCTTTGCATACATCAATCCACTCAGCCATTTTATTTTATAACATCCCTAATTGTAATTTAGCCTCATCAGTCATCATATCTTGACTCCATTGAGGATCCCATACTAATTGTACTTCTACTTCAAAAACATTTACTAATTTTAATAATTTAGTCCTAACATCTTCAACTAATACAGGCCCCATACCACAGCCTGGCGCGGTTAAAGTCATATCAATTAAAACTTTACTACCACCTGTTTTTAAGAGCTCAATAGTAACATTATAAATTAGCCCCAAAGAAACTATATCAACTGGTATTTCAGGATCATAACAAGTGCTTAAAGTATTCCAAATCTCTTCTTCATCAATACTACCATCACCGATTATTTCTTTTGTCTTAGCTATATCTACACTAGAACTATTATATTTTTCAAAGCCTAAAGCATCTCTATCCTTTGCATCAATTCTAGCCAAATTGCCATTAATATATACAGTATAATTACCACCTAACTCTTGTGTAATAACAACTTTATCACCTTTAGGTAAAAAAACTGGTATGCCATTTGGTATTAATATAGCATCAACATCTCTTGATAACTCTATAGTATTACTTTTTGTATTCTGTTCACTCATAATATAACTAATTTACTTCTAATACTTTAATCAACTAATATTTTAATAACTTTTTTTAATGCCTCTATAAAAATATCGACATCTTCTTTAGTATTATAAAAGCTTAATGATGCTCTTATAGTTCCTGATATCTTTAAGCTTTCCATAAGCGGCATATTGCAATGATGCCCTGTTCTGACGGCTACTCCATATTGATCTAATAAAGTGCCTACATCTTGAGAGTTTAAATTTTCTAGAACAAAAGATAATATCGGAGCTTTACTAGATAAATCTGTATAACCTACAATTTTAATTTTAATTAACTCAGATATTTCTATAAATCTTTCTAATAAATAATTATATAATTCATGCTCTGTTTTATTTATATAATCATAACCAATATCATTAATATAATCTATTGCAGCAGATAAACCTATCGCTCCTGCAATATTTGGAGTTCCAGCTTCAAATTTATATGGAGGAACTTGATATTCTGTTTTATCAAAGCTAACTTTACTTATCATCTCTCCTCCACCTTGATATGGAGGCATTTTATTAAGCCAATGAGATTTAGCATATAAACCTCCTATACCTGTTGGACCTAACATTTTATGACCAGAAAACACGTAAAAATCACAATCTAAATCTTTAACATCAACTTTCATGTGCGGCACAGCTTGCGCACCATCTATTAAAACTGGAATATTATGTTCTTTGGCTATATCTATAATATCCTTTACCGGGTTAATTACTCCTAAAGAATTCGCAACATGTACTATGCTAATTAATTTAGTTTTATTTGTAATTAATTTTTTAAGACTATCTAGTTTTAATTGGCCAGATACAACTTCAATATTTTTATTATTGTTTAAATAATGAACATCTAAATCTATATCAATAATCTTTAATTTGATACCAATATATTTTTCTAAAAGCTGCCATGGAACAATATTAGCATGATGCTCCATAGTAGATATAATAACCTCATCGCCTTTTTGTAAATAATCTAACCTTGATAAACAAGATGAGATAAGATTAATGCCCTCTGTTGTACCTTTAGTAAAAACTATATTATCAGGACCATCTGCATTAATAAGCTTAGCTGTTTTATTACGAGCATTTTCATAAAGCTCTGTTGCAACATCACCTAAATAATGATGAGCTCTATGAATATTAGCGTTATATTTTTTATAATAATCGCTGATAGAATCAATGACACTAATTGGCTTTTGTGATGTTGCGCTATTGTCAAAATACACAAGCTTATTGTCATTAACTTTTTGATTTAATATAACAAAGTCTTCTTTGTAGTTCATTCTATAATTTAATATATTAGTCTTTAATTTATTTTTAAAATATCTAAGATAAAATGCTTTAATTTAGAATTTAAATTTTTATCTAATTCTATTATTTCACCCAAGAAAGCCTCTATTAGAATTTTTCTTGCTTCAAAATAAGATAAACCTCTACTTTGTAAATAGAATAAGGCATCATTATCCAAACTACCTATAGTAGTGCCATGACTACATTTCACATCATCATTATAGATTTTAAGCTCGGGTTTTGTGTAAATATTAGCATTATCAGAAAGTAATAAGTTTTTATTACTCATTCTAGCATCTGTATTAGATGCTTTTTGTTTAACAACTATACTGCCATTCAATACAGCTGTACTTTTATCATCAGCAATACCTTTGTAATTTTCAAAACTAGAACAGTTTTTTACATTATGGTTAACTCGAGTATTTACATCTATATATTGCTTGCTATCAGAATTAATTATTCCATATAAACCACAAAAAGCATGCTCTTTATTTAAATCAACTCTTATAATATCTTTACTAAACAAAGAACCATATGAAAAATTATAAAATTTAAAGCTAGACTTTTCATTTTGATTTACCTGAAAATAAGAAAAATTATATGAGCTTAAATTTTGATTCTGCGTTTTATATAAATTTAATTCTGAATTATCGCCTAATAGTATCTCTGTATTGTTATTTAAAAAATATTGTTCATTACTATTATCTAAGTCCAAATAATTTATAAAAATTTGAGCTGTAGAATTTTTTTCTAAAATAATATAGTTTTTTAAATTATTTATATAATTATTACTAGTTTGATTATTAATAAATATTATATTAATTGGCTTTTCTAATTTAATATTTTCAATAATAGATATATAAAAACCATCTGTAAAATTAGCATTATTCAACGCTTGAAAGTAATTATCTATATTTTCTTTTTTAGAATCTAAAAACTCTATAAAATTTTCAGATTCCATATATTGATTAATACTACCAATAAAAACATCATGATTTAATTTTACTAAATCATGATTAGGATTGTTTATTGAATAAAACTTTCCTGAAATAAATACTATATTGTAACAATTATCTAAATATAGACTCTCAAGTTTTTCGTTTAAATTATTTATGTCTAAAATATCATTAAGCTTTAAACTCTCTTGCTCATTAACAGTAAATTTATTTTTTTTTATAAAATTTAACTTGTTATATTTCCAATCTTCATTATTATTCAGCTTTAAAAAATTTTCAGAAACTAAATCTTTAAAATGATTTTTATATTTTATAATAGAGTCTGGCATATTAATCTCAACTTTATTTGCTTGCATCATTTACGCGCTCTCCAGCCAACTATACCCTTTAGATTCTAGCTCATCTGCAAGCTCAATACCGCCTGATTTTACAATTTTTCCATTAGCTAAAACATGAATATAATCTGGCTTTATATACTCTAATAGTCTTTTATAATGCGTAATAATTAAAAAAGAACTGTCTTTACGTAAAGAATTAACTCCTTCTGATATTACTTTTAAAGCATCAATATCTAAACCAGAATCTATTTCATCTAAAATTCCAAGCTTAGGCTCTAATAATAACATCTGTAATATTTCATTACGCTTTTTCTCACCCCCAGAAAAACCCTCATTAACTGACCTATATAATAATTGCTCATCAATATTTAAATAAGCCGCCTTTTCACGAATTTCTTTTAAAAATGGTATAGCATCAACATCATCTAAACCTTTTGCTTTTCTACTGGCATTAACGATAGATTTGAAAAAATTAATATTACTCACACCTGGAATTTCAACAGGATATTGAAAAGATAAAAATACTCCTAATAAAGCTCTTTCATTTGCAGATAACTCTAATAAATTTTTTCCATCAAAAATAATTTCTCCTTTAGTCACTTCATAATCATCTTTACCAGCAAGAATATTTGATAAAGTACTTTTACCTGTTCCATTAGGGCCCATTATCACATGAACTTCATTAGTATTAATTTTTAAATTAACACCTTTTAATATTTCTTTGTTTTTTATACTTGCGTGTAAATTTTTTATTTCTAACATACTCATAATTAACTACCCTATTGCACCTTCAAGACTCACTTCCATCAAACTTTTTGCTTCAACTGCAAACTCCATTGGCAGCTCTTTAAATACTTCTTTACAAAAACCGTTAACAATCATGCAAATACTATCTTCTTCTGAAAGCCCTCTTGACTTACAGTAAAATAACTGTTCATCTGAAATCTTTGTAGTAGTTGCTTCATGCTCAATTTGAGCTTTTGAATTTTTTGATTCTATATAAGGAAAAGTATGAGCGGATGCTTTGTCCCCAATGATTAAAGAATCACATTGCGTGAAATTTCTTGCACCTTTTGCATTTTTTCCAACATGCACTAAACCTCTATAAGCATTTGAGCTATGTCCTGCTGAAATACCTTTAGATATAATAGTACTTCTAGTATTTTTACCTAAATGCACCATTTTAGTTCCAGTGTCCGCTTGTTGTTTATTCCTGGTTAATGCGACAGAATAAAATTCACCTTGAGAATTATCGCCTCTTAATATACAACTTGGATACTTCCAAGTTAAAGCAGATCCTGTTTCTATTTGTGTCCAAGTAATTTTAGAATTATCGCCAACACAATCACCTCGTTTAGTCACAAAATTATATATTCCGCCTTTACCATCTTTATCTCCTGGATACCAATTTTGCACAGTAGAATATTTAATCTCAGCATTTTTTAAAGCAACAAGCTCAACGACAGCTGCATGTAATTGATTATCATCTCTTTGAGGAGCTGTACAACCTTCTAAATAACTTACATGACTGCCCTCTTCAGCAATTATCAAAGTTCTCTCAAATTGCCCAGTATTTGCAGCATTAATTCTAAAGTAAGTCGAAAGTTCCATTGGGCAACGAGTATTTTTAGGTATATATACAAAAGAACCATCTGAAAATACCGCAGCATTTAAACTTGCAAAATAATTATCTGTGTATGGCACAACAGAACCTAAATATTGCTGTACTAAATCAGGGTAATCTTGCAACGCCTCAGATATAGAACAAAATATAATACCTTTTTTGGAAAGCTCATCTTTAAAAGTAGTCGCAATAGATACACTATCAAAAACTACATCTACCGCAACAACACCAGCTAATCTTTTTTGCTCCCTTAAAGGGATGCCTAGCTTTTCATAAGTGCGCAATAATTCAGGATCAACCTCATCTAAACTTTTAGGACCATCTTCTTGAGATTTTGGGGCTGAATAATAACTAATAGAATTATAATCAATAGACTTATAGCCTATTTCAGCCCAATCAGGCTCTTTTAAAGTAAGCCAATGTTTATAGGCTTTAAGACGCCACTCAAGCATAAATTTCGGCTCTTTTTTTATAGCCGATATTTGCCTTATAACATCCTCATTTAAGCCTGGAGGCAATGTTCTGGCTTCTATGTTACTAGTAAAGCCATGTTTATATTCAGTTTGTTTAATTAATTTATCTACACTCATAAATATTCTACTTTATACTGGTACTTCTTGTTTTAATCTATCAGAAACTATTTCATAAAATCCTGATTTTGAATTAATATTTATTATATCCTCTAATGAAATAGCCCCTAAGATATCTTTAAATAAATCCGATAAAATCTGCCATTTATTAACTAAAGGACATATACTAAGGTTTTTACAATCTTCTTTATTTTCAATGCTACAATCAGTTAGACCATACTTACCATCAATAGCATAAGATACATCTAACATGCTTATATCAGCCGCTCTCTTAATTAAAGTATAACCACCTTCTATCCCTCTAAAAGAGGTTAATATATTCGCTTTTGCAAGTAACTTCAAGAGCTTACTTACGGTTGGTGTATTAAGTTTAATTTCTTCTGATAATGTTGCAGCACTATATTTGTTTTTTTTATTGATAACTATGTGACGCAATATTATAATAGCGTAATCAGTTAGTTTTGATATTTTAAGCAAAATTACAGCCTGGAAAAATCAATAAATTTTTAATTTGTTATTCCTATATAATAGCACAAAAACAGTCCTAATTAGAACACTTTTTGATTATTTTTACAAGGTATTTTAAACAATTACTTCAACTTTAATCTTTATCAATTATAATGATCTTCTTAAATTTCAACTAGTTCTCTTTTTAATTCAATAATTTTAGCTGCTTAGATAATAAATTTAATTATTAATTTTTTATTCTGATTTGGGTAAATATATTTGCTATTTCTAATATCCAAAAATCTTGATATGATAGTTTTTTAAATTTATCTTATAAAAAATTATACTATGATTACAAAAATATATCTTTCTCTAATATTTTTTATTTTTTCACCTATAATATCTGCTACTCCTCCAGATTTTGCAGAAATAAAAAATATCAAACAAAAAAAAGAAGCTTTTTTTAATTATTTAAAACCAATAGCACAAAAAGTTAATCAAAAAGTTATAGATACTAGAGCCAAAGTAACTAATTTATTAAGTAAAACAAGCATATCTATAAACGAGCAAAATTGGCTTAATAAAATAGCTGAAAAATATGACGTTAAAAACTGGGATTACAAGTCTATACAAAAGAAACATGAACTTACAACTAAAGTAGATGTAATACCTATGCCTATATTATTAGCTCAAGCAGCGAATGAGTCAGCATGGGGTACATCAAGATTTGCAAGACAGGGTAATAATTTTTTTGGTCAATGGTGCTTTACTAAAAACTGCGGCATTATTCCAAATCAAAGACCAAAAAACACAACATATTCAGTGAGAAAATTTGATAGTGTGGAAAAATCTGTTGAATCTTATATCCATAATTTAAATACTAACTTAGGTTATCAGTATTTTCGTGAGCTTAGAGCAAATCTTAGGGAGAAAAAACAGCCCTTAAATAGCATTTATTTGACTCAAGGTTTAATAAAATATTCGACAAAAAAAGAAGCATATATTGCTGAACTTAACCAAATGATTAAACATAATAATTTAAACAGATATAAAGTAAATTATGATAATGCTGGGTAGTAATAAAAATTAAAAATATTAATATAATTTACTATCCATATAATAATATTTTATATGGATAGTATAATTAAGGCAGCTATTTTCGAACACTATTAACGATAATATACTCAGGATTTAAAAACCCAAGTCCTAATGGCTCAGAATCGGCAATCATAAGTTTTTTATTAAAATCTTCTATAGCCTGCATATTACGATAAGATATTTCATCTACATTAGCTACTAAAGACGCACGCTGCATCTTTGTATTTGGTTTAAAGCCTTTTCTCAGCATAACTTTATAAATTTCTTTAGCTAATACTGCATGTGTATGGCTTGTTGGATGTAAACCATCCCAAAAAACATATTCATAAGGGTTTGAGCATACTTTTCTTGAAAAATCATTAACTTCATTAGGATTACATCTTCCAATATTATTTTTAAAGCCCAAGCTCTTATAATTTATAATTGCATAATCTAGTAAAGAATATATATCGTAACTCACAAAAGTAACATCTGGATATTCTTCTTCTAATTTTGATATAAGCTTCACAAGGCTTTTATTATATGTAGATGCCAATGTTGTTAACATATGAGAATAATCCTCATTATTATTGTGAACATCAACTTCATGAGCAATTGGGCTTATTGCAAAATTAGGTAAGTTCGGTAATAAAAAGTTTTTTGCTCCATTTTTAATTAATAATTTTAATTGTGCTTCAACTGTATTACTGGCATTAGCAACAGCTTCATCCACTGATCCTGATACGCCGTATACAAAGTCATTAGAGCCAATCCATACCACATATAATGCACTTGAATCAGCCGTTGGATTCCAAGTTAAATACTGGCCTATCTGTTTTTCTAAACCATATACTGGACGCCACGTTTGATTAATAGAAGCTCCGCCATAAGCATAATTGCTAATTAAAAATCTTGGTATGTTAAAATGTTTAGAAAAATGTTCAACCCAAATTTCTCCATCACTAAAGTGACCATTAAAGTATGGTGGAGATTTTGGCAATGCTCCATTATGAGAACGATATAAATTTCCCATATCAGATAAACTATCACCAAAAACTATAATGCGGCTTAAATGCTTATCTTTACTAATTTTATATGTAACTTTATAATTACTATCTTCCATAATATAACTTGGACTAACAATAAGGTTTTCACTCGTATTATCTTCTTGGTTAATATTAGCGTGTAATGTGCATTTTGAACCATTAAAGTTCGGAGAGGCAAAATAACTACCTATACCTGAATGTAATATACATGATCCAATAGGGCTATTGCCATTTTGTTCATATATATCAAATTGCATCTCTTGGCTTAAATTACCATAATAATTTGTTGTAACACTGTAAATCTTATCTGAAAAATTTGAAGGTAATTCTTTTTTATAAATTTCTGTAACTTTCCCAGCTTCATCTTTGACGTTCCTGAGATTTCTTAATACATAGTTTGTATCATTGTTAACATATGAATCCCAATAACCCATAAGCATCGCGCCATCGGCATGACTTGTTGCGGCAGCAAAACTTGCAATACCCAAAAGTATATATTTAATTCCTTTAATCACGTAATTAAATGCCTCTTTTTAATAAATATACCATAGAGTAAGAAACTTTTAACTTTTTTGCAACTGTTTTTAATTAGCCTTAATATTTTATTATTTAAATTCAATGAGTTACCATTTAATTTAGTTGATGGGCTTTTTGATTTTTAGTTATTTTATTTGATTATGAGTAAATCTTAAACAACTATTTTTTTTAATTAGATAATATTATATACTAGCTTATTTAAAACCAGTAAAATAAATTTATTTTCACATAATAATTTTAAAGTTTATGTTAAAGTCACCAGAAATACAATTTGTCATAACACAAGATGATAATCTAACAAAAATAAGCGAATTAATTAACTTTTATTATAAAAATAAAAATAAGATTATAGTCTTATTTAATTCTCAAAAAGAATGTGAGTTACTCGATGAATCTTTATGGAGCTATGATAACATTAGTTTTATACCTCATAATATATATAGCAGCAACAATATGTCGTTATCACCAGTTTTAATTGCTAATAAAAGTTTAATTCCTCAAATAACAAAATATAATATGCTAATTAATTTTAGTGACATTGTGCTGAGTCAATATAGCAGCATTGATAAAATTATAGAAATAGTCATGCCAGATACTGAAAAAAAGGCTATATCTCGCAGTCATTATAAATTTTACAAGATGAATGGCATAGAAGTTACTACGCATAATTTAGAAGAAATAATAGAAATAAAAAAAGTTGAAGAATATGAACCAAATTAATTTAGATAAAATTTACACTCCTAATAATATAGAAAAAAAATGGTATTCTTTTTGGAATGCAAATAAATATTTTTCTCCTAAAAGTTATGATAAAAACCAAAATAATTCCTATTCTATAGTAATACCTCCACCAAATGTTACTGGTGTTTTACATATGGGACATGCTTTTCAATATACTCTTATGGATATATTGATAAGATATAACCGAATGCACGGTAAAAATACTTTATGGCAAATGGGAACTGATCATGCTGGAATTGCAACACAAATGGTCGTTGAAAGACAATTAGAAAAACAAAATATAACAAAACATGATTTAGGTAGAGATAAATTTGTTGAAAAAATTTGGGAATGGAAAGAAAAATCTCAAAGTACAATTAAAAATCAAATAAAAAGACTAGGAGCCTCTGTTGATTGGGACTCAGAAAGATTCACTATGGATGAGGGATTATCAACAGCAGTAACAAAAGTTTTTGTTCAACTTCATAGAGAAAAATTAATTTATCATGGCCAAAAATTAGTAAACTGGGATCCTATTTTAAAAACAGCTGTATCTGATTTAGAAGTGATTAATGAACCAATAAAAGGAAGTCTATGGCATATTAATTACCCTATTGAGACTTTAGAAAATAATGATAAATTAGAAGATATTCAATTTTTAACCATTGCTACAACAAGACCTGAAACCATGCTTGGTGATTCAGCTATTGCAGTAAATCCTAAAGATGAAAGATATCAAAAATTTATTGGTAAAAATATTATTTTACCATTAACAAATAGAAAAATTCCTATAATAGCAGATGAATATGTTGATATAGAATTTGGATCTGGCGTTGTAAAAATAACACCAGCCCATGACTTTAATGATTTTGAAGTTGGAGCAAGACATAACTTACCATTAATAAATATTTTAACTCCTGATGCTAAAATAGTTAATAATGTAAAAGATATTCCAGAAAAATATCATAACCTTGATAGATTTGATGCAAGAAAACAAATATTAAAAGATCTAGAAGAATTAAATCTTTTAAACAAAACAGAAAAACATGATTTAAAAGTACCTAAATGTGATAGAACTAACGCAATAATAGAGCCTTACTTAACCAAGCAATGGTTTATGAAAACTAATGAGATTGCAAAATCTGCGCTAGATGTTGTACAAAATAACAATATAAAGTTTACTCCACATAACTGGGTTAATACTTATTATTCTTGGTTAAATGATATACAGGACTGGTGTATCAGCAGGCAACTATGGTGGGGTCATAGAATTCCAGCTTGGTATGAAAAAAATAATAAAGGTAGTCAGCAAGAAAAAGTATATGTTGGCTATAATGAGCAAGAAGTAAGAGATTATTATAATCTAGATAATAAAATAGAATTAATTCAAGATGCTGATGTTCTTGATACTTGGTTTTCATCAGCTTTATGGCCTTTTTCAACTATGGGTTGGCCTGAAAATACTGATAAGATGCAAACTTTTTATCCAACAAATGCTTTAGTAACAGGATTTGATATTATATTTTTCTGGGTTGCCAGAATGATTATGATGGGACTTAAGTTTACTAATACAATTCCTTTTAAAGATGTATACATTCATGGTTTAATAAGGGATTCACATGGCAATAAAATGTCTAAATCAAAAGGCAATGTATTAGACCCACTAGATCTAGTAGATGGAATATCTTTAGAAGATTTAATATCTAAAAGAACTGAAAGCATGATGCAACCTGCCCTTGCAGAGAAAATCAAAAAACAAACTAAACAAGAATATCCAGAAGGAATCCCATCATTTGGTACCGATGCATTAAGATTCACATATTGCGCTCTTGCTTCAACAGGAAGAGACATTAATTTTGATCTGCATAGAGTAACAGGTTATCGTAATTTCTGTAATAAACTTTGGAATGCAGCAAGATTTGTCTTTATGAATACAGAAAACTATTCTAAAGAAAATTTAAAAGACTTAATACATAATTATAACTCAAATACACTTACTTTAACTAATAATACAGATAAAGCTATATATAGCTTGCTGCAAAATACTATTAAACAATCAAATGAACACATTAAAAATTATAGATTTGATTTACTAGCTCAATGTTTATATGAATTTACCTGGCATGAATATTGCGACTGGTACTTAGAAATAGCAAAAACAGAATTAAATAATTCAAACACTACTAGTAATAGAAAAGCTGAAATAGCTTTTAACTTATTAAATATATTAAATTATATACTAAAATTATTACATCCTATTATTCCATTTATTACTGAAGAAATATGGCAAAATGTAAAATATAAATTAAATATTAACTTTGATTCTATAATGGTTTCTGATTATCCTATATACAATTCTAATTTATATAATAAAGATGCTATAAGTAATTATGATATTTTAAAAGATATCATTACTGCCATTAGAAATATTCGTTCAGAAATGAACGTTGCTAATAATAAAAATATTGATTTATATATTAAAAATCTTTCTGATGTTCAAGATAATAATTTATTAAACAATTTTATAATCTATATATCTTCTTTAGGAAAAGTTAATAATATTAATTATATTAACCAAAATGATCAAATTCCTGAAAAATGCTCAACTAAAATAGTCCATAATTACGAGCTTTACATTCCCTTAGCTGACTTAATAGATGTAACTCAAGAAAGTATTAGAGTTAATAAGGAAATTATTAAAATAACTAAAGACATCGAGTTTTTAAATAAGAAATTAGAAAATCCTGATTTTTTAAAAAAAGCTCCAAAAGAATTAGTTGATAAACAATTAGATAAAAAGTTAGAGTTGCAAAAAAACTTAGAAAAATTAAATAACCATCTTGAAAATATTAAAAATTTATAATTTATATGTCTAATATATTAGGTTTTGATTTCGGTATAAATAAAATTGGTCTTGCTATTGGTAATACAATAACGTGCAACGCTAATCCATTAGGAATTATTAGATCCAGAAACTCAAAACCTAACTGGGATGAAATCACTAAAGTTATTGAAGAGTGGGGCCCCTCATTATTTATAGTAGGCCAGCCCATTGTTGATAATAACAATGATATAATCATTAAAAAAGCTAAATTATTTGCAGACGAATTATCTGAAAAATATAATATAAAATATGAGTTGGTAGATGAAAGCTATAGTAGCATTGAAGCTTATAGCCAATATAAAAACTTAAGACAACATGGATATAAGAAATTAAATAATATTGATCACCTGGCAGCTAAAATCATATTAGAAAGATGGTTAATTAGTCACAAAAAAAGCCTATAAAATAATGAGCAATATATTTTTTCTCTGCAAATTATAACCTGTTATAGCTTATGCTTATTACTGGTGTCTTCTAAATCTGTTTCTCCATCACCACTGCTATCATCATCATCACTGCTACCATCATTATCATCAGAGCTGTCTTCTAATTTTTTTGTTGCTAAATTATTATATTTAACTGGTTCTGCTTTCAGCAAATTACTATATAATATATCATCATCATCATCACTCATTAAACCAAGATGCCATAAATCTGCTGTAATATGGCTTGCTGTAATTTCTTGATAACTTATAATCTCTTTTGAAAAAACTTTTATCTCATCAGAATTAGCCTTTTTTAAATAACCTAACACTCGATCATTTAAAAATTGAATCCCTGAATCATAACTTTTATCAATAATCTTCTCTAAAGCATTTTTTGTTAAAGATGGATCATTCGATTTAGAAACTATAAACAATAAATCAAAGATTTTCTCTGATTTATTATCATCATATTTAAAATAATTAGAGTATAAATCTTTATTACGATACATTTGACATATATAAGTTACTTTATCTGCTATATTATTTTTAACTCCTGAGATTATATTATCTTTACTTGGGTCAAAATCATCTATAATCGAATTTTTAAAAACTAGATATATGTTTTTCATCCATATATCATCCTTAATAACATTTTTTAAAATCCAAATACATTTAGCAAATCTTTTTGGATTATTTAAATCATACATGTATTTTAGATATTTGTTAGTAAAAACCAATCTATCCTTTCCAGTATTAAAAATAGTTGCTCCTTTTATCATGCATAATCCTTTTGCCACATCTATAGGGTTTTTACATTTATCACAAATTTCATCAATAATTTTATTTTGTATATCAGTAGTTTTATCTTGAAAAAACTTTTCTATGATAAATATTAAATTAACTATATTTTTATTACTTTCTGGATTCTCAATATTAATCATTGGTTTAATATACTTATTAACAAATTTAATCCTGCTGTTATCATCATTAATTTCTTCTGATTTATGCAATATTGATAAAGTCTGAACAAGCTGAAAAGGATTGAGAGCGTCACAAATAACTTCTATAATTTTATTTTCTAATTCTAACGATTTACAAGGTAATAACTTCATATCATATAATAACCAATTAATGCTTAACGCATAATCTTGCTTTAGTTGTTGTTTAAAATTTACTTTTAAATAATCTAAAAATAATTTTAGACTTTTATTAAATCGTCTATTTTCTAATAAACTAGATTTATCTGATTTATGAATTTTTAAGATAACTTTTTCAACATCTTGTAATATTAAGTCTATTTTTGGTGTTTTTTCTAAAGAATACAAAGTACTCCATTCTAACATATCACCTAATTCACCAGAGTACTTTTTATCATATGAATCTCTATAAAAGTCACGAGATGAGTCATCAGAGTTCTGACTCAACATTTTGGGTACTGTTTTATTACTAACGTCCAAATTATCAGATAAATTAACTGATTCATGTAATGTATTATAAAAACTTACTGTTTTATCTGAAGATTTTGACTTTACTAAAACTTGTTTATTTAAAAAATCTTGAAGAAAACTATCATCTAATCTATCTTCAATAATAGCGGTATTTATGCTTTCAAATTTATCAAATTTATCATCTGTTTTCATAAAAAAAACAAAAAAAGAGTTATCAAGCAGGTTTTTATCTTCTAAATTTAACAAAACTTTTAATGCAATTTCAATCATTATGATGTTACTAGATAATGATAAAAATTCTTTGCTACTAAACAATTTTTCTATTTCAATATTATACTTTTTATATAATAATGGTATTCTTTTATATAATTTTAGAATATTTTCATCTTTAGTTTTACTTAAAATTTCTATAATATGACTCTTATTTAACCAATCAGATTCATAATTATTTTCTTCAAAATTATTATATAAGTCAGAAATAATCTTTGCTTGATTAAATATACTATTTATACCAAAAGCCATAAAATATCCTAATAACTATTTTTTAAATTTACTCTATAACAAAAAGTATTCTCTATACACAAATAATAATAATAAATAATTTTATTATTATTTGTTGTATATTTTTTTTCTAATAATGATGCCTTTATACTATCGTAACTAAAGCTATTAGTATGTTCTTTACATACTAAGTCATATTTACCTATTTGATACTTCTTATTTTGAGTACATCCGTAAAAATCAAAATTTGAATCTACATAAAGAACATTAAAACCAGAATCTAACAACTCTTCTTCAGTTCTTGAAAAACTTGTACTACTTTCACCATAACTTATTATACTGATTAATAAAGCACATAATAAGACACAAAAATAATATACTCGCTTTATATCTATTAATTTATTCATGATTTATATCTTATTTATATATTTTTTTATATTATATTTGATTACCATGGCTCTAATTTTCCTCTATAACAATAATAATTTTTAATGCATGCATAATGATAGCTTGTAGTAAGATCTAAATTCTTATGATAATGGTTTTTTCCATAAATTAAGACATCAACACATGAATGTCTTACTTGAAATCTATTTTCATCACAAACAAATTTATACTGACCCAGTGAGTATGCATAATTATGATAACATCCTCGAAAATTTACACATGGATGTTTATAAATCAAAGAGTATCCTTTACCTATCAAGTCTTCTTCTGTTCTTTCAGTAGATGGCTTAAAAAATCCTTCAGATGGACTAAAACTATGCTGTTGCCCTAAACCATATGGTGATAATGCATCAGGAGAAATCAATGCTACAAGCTGTGTTGAAAAACCAGAGATAAAAAATAACAATACTAGATAACAATATTTTTTATATTCTTTAAATTTAATTTTCATCAAACTCATAATTCTTTTTATTTTTTTGTTAATTAAGATTGCAGCATATTGTATAGAATATATATCGACTTAAATAATTTTAAATTTACTTAAAATTATTTAATTGAATAAAAATAAAGAAATAATAGCTCTGTATTAATAATGCTTTTTGGATCTAAATTGAATTGTCTATAATTATTCTCAAAGGCAACTCTAACTAGATTTTTTTTGTCAATTTTTATTAAACTTAGTAGTAAATATTTAAAAACACTAGCTTTTTGCAATGAAGTTAAACTATTGTTATTACTAAATTTTAAAACTTGTTCAGCCGATGCGATAGCTCCATAATAGTTTTTATTTATAAAGTTATTAACAAAGTCTATGTAATCTTTTTTATCTTTAGATAATCTATTATAACAAGATCTTGTAACTATTTTGGGGATAATATTTTTACCTTGAGCTTCTGATAAATAATTTAATATTAATTTACTTGCATCAATAAAACCATTGAACCATTTTTCTTCAGAAATAATACAAATATTATTTTGTGGTAATAACAAAAAAAATTCACTTTTATTTAATAAAGATGGATACAGCATAATGCCATTATATAAATTTTTAGCATCACTATATAATTTAGATTTTGTAAAATATATTGAACTAGTAATATCTTGATCTAAAATATCAACTCCTTCTAATTGAAATAATAAATTATTTAAATTTACATCTTTCATTTCACGTGCAATATCTTTATTGAAAATAGCTTTACCCGAATTTATCATTACAACAGGCTTAAAATAAGAGTTAATGCCTTTTGATTTGCTAAGAAAAAAATTATTTAAACTATTTTTATTACCAGAATACCTTATTTTAATATCTTCTATATTTTTTATATCTGCTTTGTCTAAAAAATTTCTTAATTTCTCATTAGTAAATATTTTATTATTTATATCTGGAATTTTACTATTACTAGCTATAACAATAAGATTATTTTCATTAATAAAATAGATATTATAATTTTTGAAATTTTCAGATATAGCATTAAAAATTTGGCTTAATAATTCATAATTATTATCTGCTATATTAATTTTCTGAGCTAAAATACCATTAGCAGCCAGATGATTATTTGCTAACTTATAAAACTCTGTTGTAAAAATAAAACTATTTTCTTGAAAGTATGAATGACTATATTCTGTGGCTATGACATTGTACTTTTTATCTATAACTCGCAAATAATTAATAATATCTGAAATAATTATATTACTTCGTTTATCTTGGTAAGTATTTTTTACTTTATCTCCAAATAAAAGAGCTCCTTTAACAACACCTGGTTCAATTTCTATTATGTCTAAATTTTTTAACTCTTTATCAAGTAAAAATAAACTTGATGTAAATCCTGAACCAAATCCTATGTTCATGATATTAGATATATTAGAATTTATTCCTAAAATTATTGCTGAAAAAAGAATAGATTCTACTTCATCTTTATTTAATTTATTCTCATTCTCTATAACTTCTCCTGCAGAAAATGGCATCCCATTTTTTAAAAAACTAACACTTTCTATTATTGTACTTACAGGTCCTTTTTGTGGATCGTATTTACGTGATAACATTTTTTTAGATTGAATTTGAACTGTTGAATCACGCCCATCATAATTAAAATAATTATAAAACCCTTGCTCTTGACTACTTGCAAATCCTGACATCATAAGATTAGGATTAAATCTGACCCAGGTTAAAGCATAAAAAAATAATACTACAATAAATAAAAATAAAACTAGATTTTTTTTATCAAAAAAACTTTTTAAACATAAAAATAAAATAAATCCTGCAGTTAAATTTATAAAAATAGATAAACATAATAAGAATTTCAAACCTAAATAGACTAACCCTACACTGTATGAAAAAATAACTCCAAATATAACTCCTAGAATAACAAACGAGTAAACATTTCCAACCGCGCTCTCTATGGCTTTATCTTTTAAGGTTATAATTGTAATACCTGGTAAAATTACTCCTGCAAAAAAACAAGCTGGAAGAATATTAATTAAAATTATAAAATAACTAGAAAAGATATAAAGTTTATATCCTGAATCAGTACTGTCAACGGCACTTTTTAAAAATTCTATTAAGATAAAATTATAATTATGAAAAATAAAACCAACTAAAGATAATGCACTAATAATTAAATACAATCTAGCAATGTTTTTTATAGATTTATTAATAAAACAAGAATTATATCTAAAAAATAAAGAGCCCATTGCAAAACTTAAAAAGAAACAACTTATGATAATAGCCTTAATTTGTACAGTGCTTCCTAAAACAATTTCAAAAAATCTAAACCAACTAATAAAATAAATAGATAAAAATAATCCTGTTAAAAACACACTAAGTAGTAATATGTTTATTTTTAATTTACTGTTTTTTATATCTACTTTCAAATCTATATTATTATTTTTAAATTTAAGATCGACTTGAAATTTATAACATAATTGAAAAAAAGATATCATTAAAACTAATGAAATAACTGTTAAGACATTTGCAATAATTAATATAAAAGAAAGCTCATAATTAGCGACTAAATAAAAAAATATTATTAAAACACTCGTTGCAATTCCTAAATAATGTATAAAATATGATCCATATAATAAATGCTCATAATTAGTAATATTTTTTTTAATCACACTGTTAATGGCTAAAGGAAACAAAATACCGAATAAAACACCAAATAAGAATAAAATTATTATAGATATGCTAGCTTGATATACATAATCTATACTGTTATTTTGAACAATATATTGAAATATAACCTTAGACAATGTAACGAAAATTAAAAGTGAAATTTGTGTATATACAAAAAATTTCAACGGGTATTGATATTTAGAAAGAAACCTTGTTGTAACTTGAGAGCCTATAAATATACCAAAAAAGATAGATATTAATATTATAGATTTATAGAAAGATGTATAACCTAAAATGAACTGAGCAAAGTCATATAAAGTGTAACCATATAAAAAACAAGTTATGCTTAATAGAAAAACAGCTAAATAATAAATTGGTAAAATCTTATTAACTCGCATCATAATGATATTTTAGGCCATTTAATTAATTTAATTTATATCTAATTATATAATATTAGTATAATTCATTAAAAAGCCTAAAATAAAATTATAAATAACCTTTTAAATTATTTTGATTATTTTCTGCTTATTCTTGTTTTTTTAGTAACATTAACTTCTTCGGATTTTTGATAAGACTCTGGTTCTTTTTTTGATTGTCTATTATAAAAATGATTTAAAGTACCAAAGTCATCTCTTGTAGGAGCATCTTTACTAGCTAACTTTTGATCACATCTTTTTTTATAATTATTAAAACTCAAACATTCAGTATATTGAGTTGTAGATAAAGGCTCTGGTTTCTTAATTTTTTTTTGATTTGTAGGTTGCATAATAAATAACAGTCTCCTAGTGATTTTAAAAATTTAATGATTTAAATAAAAACTATACAAAACATATAGACATCTGTTATAAATTTATATAGATTAAGTAGTTTAAATTATTATAAACACAAAGGCATGCCTAGTAAATCTCCCAAGGAAAGTTGGTCATCCAAAAAATCTTTTATCTTAGCTGCAACAGGCGCTGCCGTAGGACTTGGCAATATATGGAAGTTTCCATATATGGCTGGAGATAATGGCGGTAGTGCATTTGTCATAATTTATTTAATATGCGTTGTTTTCATTGGACTACCTATTATGATGGCCGAAATTATTTTAGGTAAATGCGGCTGTAAGAACCCAATAGATACAATGAAAAACCTTGCTATAGAAGCAAAAGCAACTCCTATGTGGCGCTATACTGGCTGGATAGGCTCTTTATCCTTATTATTAATACTATCTTTTTACAGCGTTGTTTCTGGATGGTCTATTTTTTATTTATTAAAAACTTCTGTTGGTTTTTTTAATAACAAAACTCCATATGAGATTACAGAATATTGGAATACTTTTTTACAATCTCCTTTAAATTTATTAATTTGGCATAGTCTTTTTATGTTCATTACTATGTATGTAGTAGCAAAAGGTGTAAAAAATGGCTTAGAAAAAGCATCAAATATTTTAATGCCAGCCTTATTTGTCGTTTTAATATTACTTGCCATCTATTCATCAGCAACTGGAGATTCAAAAAAAGCACTTAACTTTTTATTTAGTTTTGATTACCATAAAATAACCCCTAGTTTAATTATTGATGCTCTTGGACATGCTTTTTTTACCTTAGCTCTTGGAGCTGGATGCATGCTGGTATATGGAGCTTATTTACCTAAAAAAGTTACAGTCTCTGGTAGCGTTGTATCTATAGCTTTTTTAGATGTAATGGTTGCCTTTTTATCTGGTATGGCAATATTTCCTTTAGTATTTAAATATAATCTTACCCCTCAAGGCGGTCCTGGATTAATGTTTGAAGTATTACCTATAACATTTGCTCAAATGCCATTTGGAAGCATTATAGGAACTTTTTTCTTCTTGTTATTACTATTTGCAGCATGGACATCATCAATATCTCTTGCTGAACCATTAGTCTTGCTTCTTATAGAAAAAGCTAAAATCTCAAGAAAAATATCTGCAATCATAGTTGGATGTACGGCATGGGTTATAGGTATAGGCTCTTTACTATCATTTAATTTATGGTCTGATTATAAATTATTTGGAAAATGGACTATATTTTATATAAATACAGATTTAACTACTAACTTTTTACTACCAATTGGCGGTTTATTATTTTCAGTATTTGCAGGCTGGAAACTTAGTCAAATAAAAGCAAGAGAAGCTCTTGGTTTTCAAAAAGAATGGCAATATAAATCATGGTTATTTTTAGTAAAATATATTGCTCCTATTGCTATTATATTAATTATAGCTAAGGCTGTGATCTAAAATTAATGAAATTTTAACTAGCAAATCAAATTATAATGACAGCTAATATTAAAACTGAGTTTTTAAAAGCAAAAAATGGTGAGCTTGGATTAATTACTCTTAATAGACCTGAAGCATTAAATGCATTAAATTTTGAAATGATATCTAGAATATCAGATTTTCTTAACCAATCGGAAAATAACAATAACTGCTTTGCTATTGTAATTCAAGGTCTTGGAGAAAAAGCATTTTGCGCAGGCGGTGATATAAAGTCTGTATATTTAAATGGCAAAGAAAAATCTAAAATTTCTGCTGAATTTTTTAATCTTGAGTATGCAATGAATACTCAAATTTATAATTTTAAAAAACCTTATATTGCCCTACTTCATGGTATTACTATGGGTGGTGGACTTGGAGTATCAATTCATGGCTCTCACAAAATATCATCAAATAACTTAACTCTAGCAATGCCAGAAACTGGAATTGGTTTTTTCCCAGATATAGGCGGAAGTTTCTTTCTATCAAGAATTGCTAATGAAATAGGAATATATTTAGGACTAACAGGAGATAGAATTGGCTATCTAGAAAGCCTTTATATAGAACTAATTAATTACACGGTAGACAAAAATTATTTTAATAATATTATAAATGACTTATTAAATATTGATATAAATAATAAAACAACAAATCAAAATATAAACTCGTTAATCAATGAAATTATTATAAAATATCAACCAAAAATATCTCAAGATTTTTTGTATAATAATAAATTACATAATTATAAAAATATCATTAAAGAATGTTTTTCTCATAATACAATTCCAGAAATTATTAATGCTCTTTTATTATATTTAAAAAAAACCAAGAACAGTCTTGAGCTAAAATTTATAAATCAAACCATAAAATCTCTTAAAACTAAATCCCCAACAAGCCTTGCGATAACATTAAGATTATTAAAACTTGGTAAAAAATTAAGTTTTAATGAATGTATGAAACTTGAACATAAAGTAGCTACTGCTTTTTTAAACAGCAATGACTTTTATGAAGGTATACGAGCTTCTGTTATAGACAAAGATAATAATCCTAAATGGGATGAGTTTGATTATAAAAATATTGAAGAATATTATAAAAAATATCATATTAATTAATATTTTTTATAATTTCAATTTTTGTTAACTTATAGAATAATTAGGAAAAGGCTCATAATCATCGACATAATCGTCGAAATCCTCATCACGCACAACAAATTCTGTCAGAGAATTTAAAAATATAATATTATCCTGACTAGGCTCTTCCTCGGAAATATCAAACAATTCTAACAACTCATATTGCTCTAATATTGAAGCAAAGAAAACATCATGTTGTCTTGTTGAGGCTTGAAAGTCTGTAATAATATTATTAAATATTTTTTCAGCTATATTAACCACTATCTGCTTATTGTCATTACCTTTTTCTTGAACATAACCAACTAATTTTTTAAAAAATCCTTTAATTTTTTCTTTTTGATAAGTAGATATTCTATCGCAGTAAATATGGTTAAGATAATAATGTACAAATTTTTCTATTGGTGAGGTGTCATCAGAATATTTCTGAGTAATAAAATGATTGACTATATTATCATATGACATTTCATCAACATTTAAACATTTTACTAAATTATACTGCCATCTTACAATATCTTCATAAATTCTTCTTGCCTCATGAGTTAAAACAGTATTATCAATAACTCCTTCGTATTCTAAATAATCTAAATATGCTAGCAAAGATGGATTAATTATTGCATGACAATTATCATAAGATAATTTGCAGTCATTTTGTTCTGCCCAATTATTTTCTACAACGAACCAATCATTATTTTCGGTATTAAAAATTAAAACATCATTGTATTTTGAAGAATTAAACCATTCCTCCTTTGATAACTGATAATTTTGATGGTTATTTCTTATAATTATAAAACTTGGATCTTTACAACAGGCTAAATCTATTAATTTTTTCTTATAAATCTTAATACTTTTATTAAGATCTTTAATTTGTTCTCTATTTTGCTCTACATCATCCTTAATAAATTCACTAACTTTCATAAAGCATATATTTAAAAGACGTAAACTAGTAAAAAATTTTAAAGCTCTTTCTGTTGTTGGCCTTAGATTATAATTGACGCTTCCAAGACTACATAAAAAAGTGAAAATATATTTTTTAAATTCGGGATCTGTATTTAACCAGTGAGAAGATGGTATCATATGCTCGCCTAATAACCCTGCCTCATCTAATTGTATACAGGGAAGATTGTTAAAGCTTGTTTGTATTCTATTTAATACCTCTTTTTTACATATCAATGGATCTATTGCACCAAAAACTGCAAATATAATTGCAGCTAACGAATAAAGATCTGTTCTTTCACCAATAAATGGTTCATCTCCTATAATTATTTCTGGAGCTATATACAAAGGCGTCCCTGCTCTGACTTTAGT
>CAXBNV010000021.1:0-26002 GCA_963977185.1 uncultured Gammaproteobacteria bacterium
AATGGAGAGAACAAAAAAAGATACACAGAGATAATTACAATACGAAATCATTAACTATACTAGATCATAGCTATTGAAATTAATGATAACGGGTGCACATATGAAATTAACTGAACTATCAGCTTTAATTGCAAATATACCAGAGATTAGTATAGATTTGACAGTAAAATTAAAAGATAGTTTAATCATAAATTATCAATCATCAGTAAAAAATAAGCTTAAAGAAATTCTTGATTCTAAAGACAGAGATGAACAGAAATATTCTGCGTTAGAAGATTTTTTAAAAAATAATTGGGAGCTGACTAAAGGCTCATTATTCAGTTATACCTCGATGCATGATGCTGAAATAACAAAAGTTTTATGTAAAGTAGCAGAGTTAATTTGTGATTTTAATAACAGTAATAAGCTTGAGACGGGATTGTTACCTTTTGTTCCATTACAATTTTTAATGCCTGGAGTTGAGCTTGAAACGCTTATTCCTTATTATAATAGCTTAAACTCTGTTGAATTACTAAAATTAGACAGCAAAGATAAACAAGAGTTTTTACAACTTGAAACTAAGTACGCTAATACTCAAATGCCTGAATTTTCGGAAGAGGAGAATGAGATTGTATATTCCTGGAATCAATTTAAATTTATGTCTGAAGTTACTGGAATTGTTGATGAAAGTAAGAGGCCGCAAATAAGGAAAAAACTTTTTGATAAAATTGAAGTAAAAGAAAAAATAGAAAAGTATAATAGTTTAAAAGAGAAGTTAGAGATAAAACAATCTTTAATAGATGCTCAGCAAGATCATATAGAAAAAAATAAATTTATTGTAGAAAAAGACTTTTGTATTCCTAATATACCTCTTGAAGTTATTTTAAAAACTTTTGTATTGAACGAGGACTCTAGTTCTTTAATACCTGTTTTAGTTATTTTAGAAGATATAAATCTAAGGCCTTATAATAACGCTTCATTCACAGTATTTGATGAGCCAGCAAAGAATAAAACAAATCAAAGAATAATATCGCACTCAGATGAGACCTTATCGGTTTACAGCGCCATGAGTAAATTAAGTCTCGCAGAAAATGACCAAAATAATTTTTTAGATAATTTAACTGAGCTTTGTAGACAATTAAGATTTAATGATTCTTCAGGGATAGGCAATGAGTATAATGCGGGAAAAGGGGTTTATCCTGCAATCATAGCTTTTAAAGAGTATTATGATACTTTAGGGTATCAATTAAGAGAATGGAAAGAAGGGCATGCCCTTCAGGAAGGATTTATATATATAAAATTTTATGATAATCCCACAGAAGGACTTATTTATGCAATAAAATCAAAAGATGCTGTTATAAAAAAAGGTTTTATCAATCAAGAAAATATTGATGGTTTATTTTATAAAGACAGTAATTATAAAAATACAGATAAAAATAATAGTAAATTTTATTTTGAAAAATCAAAGAATTATAAAGAAGAAATATTAAAAGTAATTATAGATCAAGGGAATGCTTCATTAGAAGATGAAGAAAGAAATAAAGTTCCAATAGAGCTAAAACATGAGATTGAAAAACTATTAATATTATCCAGTGATTCATCAAAAAATCATAATGCAATAGTAAACATAGATACATGTATAGCTAGTAGAAGAGCAGTTTTAGAAAATTTAATATCAAGTGAAGAACAAAAGCAATTGCTTGCTAAAATAGCCTTATTCGATGTATCTAGAGCAAATTTTAAAGCAGAACTATGTACTAATCTTAAAAGAGCTAAAGATGCTTTGAAAAATGCACTAAATAAACCTGAGAGTTACCAAGGTAAAGATTCTTTAGATATTTCTATTAAATTATTAATTCACTTTGAAGTTGACTTAACAATTCAAGATACGCATATGTTATTTGAAATTATCAAAAACTCAACTAATGATGATATTTCATATTTATGCGAACAAGATAAATATCTTAAGCAATTTATAGGTCTAGTTATATATAATCTTGAAAATTTAACTAGTTTCGTTTTGGAATGCTCGGAAGATAATTTGCAGATTTTATTGAAAGAATTTTCCAATAAAGGTCATATCACAAAGATTTTTGATTCTGCTAAAACACTATCGAAAGTTATTGATTCTGTATCAAATAATAAAAAGATAAATATTATACTAGAAGAATTAAAAGGTAGTTTTAAATATATGATTACATCATGTTATGATTTTGAGTGCATTGTTAAACATCTTAATGATGCTCAAACAAGAGAACTATGCACAGCGTTAAAAGATAATTTTAAAAATATAATTGTATCAGGTTGGCAGTTTAATTATGTTGTTAGGTACCTTGGTGAGGAGCAGGTGACAGAGATCTTATATAATGATTTAAAAGATAACTTACAAAATATAATTAAATCAGGATACGGTTTTAGTTGTGTTCTTGAACACCTTAATGACTTTCAAAGAGCTCATGTATACGCCACTTTAAAAGATAATTTACAAAATATAATTAAATCAATTTGGGATTGTTACTTTATTTTTAAATATCTTAATAAATCCCAAATAGCCGAGATATGCGTTGTATTAAAAGATAATTTAAAATCTGTAATTACATCAAAGTATGATTTTGATCGAATTGTTGAGCATCTTAATGAATCTCAAAAAATTGTATTATGTAACGCATTAAAAGAGATGTTAAGGAAATATATTAATGATTCTAATGATTATGATATTTTTTCTGAACCGCAATTAAAGCCAAAAAGACCTTAGAAGGGGAGCTTTTATTATACAATCTCAATAATTTTACTTATTTTAGAAAAAACCTCATTATATTCAGATTGTAATTCAGATTTAATTACAATTCCGCCACCGGACCATAAATATAAATTATTATCTTTTTGTAATAAAGTTCTAATTGTGATGTTGCTATCCATATTGCCGTCTTGAGAAAAATAAGCTATTGAACCACAATAAATATTACGTTTTTTAGTTTCTGTTTTGTTAATAATTTCCATAGCTCGTTTTTTTGGGGCTCCTGTAATTGAGCCTCCTGGAAAACAGTTTTTAAATATATCAAAAGGATGTAGGTCATGTTTTTTTATACCTGACACAGTACTTACTAGATGATGCACCGCAGGATAACTTTCTAAGGCGCAAAGCTTCTCTACTTTAACCGAACCTATTTCAGAGCAAATATTCAAATCATTACGTAATAAATCAGTAATCATGGTATTTTCAGCAAAATCTTTTTTACTGTTTAGTAATTTATTAATGTTTTCTTGATCTATTTTTGGGTCTAGATTTTTTGCAATAGTACCTTTAATTGGCTTGGTGATGATTTTATTATTATTAATTTCAATAAATTTTTCAGGTGATAAAGATATAATGCTCGTATTATTATTTAGTTTAAAAAAAGAACTATATGGCGCAGGGTTGTTTTTTTTTAAGTCTATAAATAAATTCCATGGAGTATAATTTTCATTAAAATTAAAATTTTTAAGCTCAAAACGCTGAGTTAAATTTATTTGATAACAATCTCCTTGGGTAATTAATTCTTTAATAATATCAAATTGTTTTTTATATTGAGCAAAACTAACGTTTGGAATAAATTTATTGTTTTTTTGACTAATCTGATTATTGTTATTTAAGTTATTATTTAAATTATTATTTAAATTATTATTAATATTATTAATGATATTGTTAATATAAGACTCATGAGATGAATTATAATATTTTTTAATTTTATTAATATCATAAATTAAAAAACAAGATTTTTTTTTATGATCATTAATAATAGCAAATCCATAAAAACAAATAGTCACATCAGGTAATTCAAAATCATTTTGCTTATTATTAGTTATATTAAAGCTTTCATGATTTGACTCATAACTAAAATATCCAATTGCACCAGGGTAAAAAGGAATATCATATTTATTGTTTTTAGGGATATGAGTAATTTCTAAATTTTTTTTTATATCTTGAATATTATTTATAACTTTATAAGGGTTTGCTGCAATAATATCAAATCTGGTATTTGGAAATTTAGTGCTAATAGAGCTATCAAATAACACAGAATATTCTTTGTCAGAAAAAAAAT
This sequence comes from uncultured Gammaproteobacteria bacterium, assembly GCA_963977185.1. Classification (GTDB taxonomy): domain Bacteria; phylum Pseudomonadota; class Gammaproteobacteria; order JAGOUU01; family JAGOUU01; genus CAXBNV01. The sequence continues at coordinate 4,062 of CAXBNV010000021.1, forward strand.
TAAATAACTTACTGGTATTGTTAATATACTGTAGATCAATTATTTTATACGACATAAATAAATATAAACAGATCCTATTTTTTTAGATTTTATAATTTCTATATTATTTTCTAAAATAATATTATCTAAATTTTGATCAGATTCTAAATAGATTAATGTCTTATTATTAAGAAAAGAATTATTTTGTAATCTGATAAATAAACTATTTATGAAGTCTTTATTTATTAAACCAAATGGCGGGTCAATAAATATAATGTCATATGCGCAAGACACATGATTTCTATAAATATAATCTATACTATCTTTTTTTAATATTTTTATTTTATTAATTTCTTTAGGAAAGCTTTTTTGTGTTTTTATTAAGCTATCATAGATGCTTTTTGAATTCTCTATAAGAGTAATGTTTTTGGCGCCTCGTGATAATGCTTCAAAGCTTAAGGCTCCTGATCCTGCAAATAAATCAAGGCAGCAAGTATTTTGAATGTCAAACATAAGCCAATTAAATAATGTCTCACGAGCTCTATTGCTTGTAGGTCTAAGAGATGTATTTAATTCTGAATTATCTAAACAATCAAAATTTATCAGTTTGCCTTTATACTTGCCACCAATGATTTTAATTTTATTTAAAAGTTTTTTGTTGTACTGCATATTATAATAATTAAATTTTAACTGTTATTAGCTTCATTAAGTAAATCTTTACTGTTGCCAACAGCTATTCTAGCAAAACTTTCTAATTTAATATATTTATTAAAAGTCTTAATAATATCTTGTTTTGAAATATTATTAATCTTTTGATTAAATTTATCTAAATAATCAAATGGCATATCATAAAAACCTATTAATTCTAAATATTTTAATTTTGCTGTGTTGCTAGCTGTTTTAATGGGAAACTGACCAGTTATATTTTTTTTAGCATCATTTAATTCATTATCTGTAGGTCCAGATTTTAAAAACTTTATTAAAAGGGTATCTGTTAGATTTATAGCATTTAGAGCTTCTTTATTTCTTGTTTGCATACCTATAATAAAAGGCCCTGGTTGTTGCATAGGGCTAAAATAACTATATACACTATACGCATAACCATTTTTTTCTCTTATTTCTGAAAATAAGATTGATGACATGTTAGAGCCACCTAAAATATTATTGCCTAAAAATAAAGCATAAAAATCATCTGAATTTCTGGTAACAGTTGGTAGCCCCATTAAAATATGTGTTTGAGCTGATTGGAATGGAATGTAATTATCTAAATTATTATTATTGATTTTAAGCTCGGGAATATTTTTAGCTTTATGGCCATTTTGTATACTGTTACTAATTTTATTTGAAATTTGTTTAGCTTGAGATTTTGATAAGTTTCCAATAATTGCAATATTTGTATTAGGTTTTACATAAAAATTATTATAAAAATCTATTACTTGGTTTAGTTTAATATTTATTAAAGAATCTATAGTTCCTTCAGAAGGGATGCCGTATGGATGTTTTGGATATAAAGTTTTCATAAATACTTTTTTAGCTACATCACCAGGATTTTGCTCATCAATTTTGAGTTCTTGAAGCATTTGAGCTTTAATTCGATTAAAAACATCTATTGGGAATATTGGGTTTTTTAAAATATCAGTTAAATAATTAATAGATTGATTTAAATTAGATTCATTGCTTAAGCTTTTTATTGTTATAGTTGCAAAATCTTTGTTTACGCTTGTTGTAAAGCTTGTTCCTAAATTTGCAAAATTTTCAGCTATTTGATTTTCTGTGTATGTTTTAGTTCCTGAATCTATAAGAGTATTTGTTATATTAGCAAGTCCTGGGATAGAGCTTTGAGCAGCTCCTGCTTTAAAGACAATAGAAATATCAATCATAGGTATTTCTTTTTCTTCAATAAACAGAGTCTTGATTTTATCTTTAGTCTCAAAATGATTTATTTTAATCTTATTTGTTAAATTATTAGCTGTTATATTATTACTTATTATTAAGCTTGTTAATAATAAGTATTTTAAAAAGTTTATTAATTGCATAAATCTATAGTCCTTTAATTTATTATAATTTTGTTTTGTCGTTTACAGGGTTAAGATAAGCAACTGTAAGATTATCTTCTATAAAATATTTTTTAGCCGTAGCTAGAATATTATCTGCAGTGATTTTTTGTAATTCTTGCAAATATATATCATAAAATTTCCAAGAAATATTTATACTTTCTAAAGATCCGATTTGTATTGCTTGATTAGAAATATCATCTTCACCATATACTTTACTTGCTATTATTTGGTTTTGAATTTTTGTTAGCTCTTTAGTTGATACTTTGTTTGTTTTGAATATATTTAATTCTGTTAATAAGGCTTTTTCTAATTTTTTTATATCAATATTAGCATTAGGGATGCCGTGTAAAATAAATAAGCTTTTATGCAAGCCAAAACTATCGTACTCTGCTCCTGCGCTTGTAGCTATTTTTAAATCACGTACTAAGTTTTTAGGTAGTCTTGAACTATTGTCGTTGCTAAGTAATGCTGCAATGATTTCTAATGATAATGCTTCTTTAAAGTTTTGAATTTTATTAAGATTGCTAGATGAATTAAGGTTGTTATCAGTAATATTAGTTAAATTAGGGGTTAAAAAACTCATCATTAGCATAGGAACTTTAGCATTTAATTTTGCAGTAATTTCTTTGCGACCTAATGGTTTTATTTCTGTTCTTGTTTTTAATTTAGGAGGAGTTTTTTTTGGAATTTTACCAAAATATTTTTCAGCTAAATTAAATACTTTTTTAGGATTTACATCTCCAACTACTACTAAAACAGCGTTGTTAGGGTGGTACCATTTGTTATACCAAGACTTTATGTTATCAATATTATATTGTTTTATATCCTCAGGCCAGCCTATAACAGGATGATGGTATGGATTGCTAATGTAGCTTGCTGCAAGGAGACGTTCATAAAGATGAGAGTATGGTTTATCATCAACTCGCATTCTACGCTCTTCTAATACAACTTGTTTTTCTTTTTCAAAAGCTTTTTCATTTAAAGTTAAATTTCGCATTCTTTCTGCTTCTAACTTTAGCGCAAGTGATAATTTGTCATTACGTAATACTTCATAGTAGGCTGTAAAATCCTGTGCAGTAAAAGCATTTTGCACTCCTCCATTTGTATCTATAATTTTAGTAAATTCACCATCTTTTAAATTTTTAGATTCTTTAAACATCATATGTTCCAGCATATGAGATATACCTGTTATGCCATTTGTCTCATAACTTGATCCAACTTTATACCATATTTGAGATACAAAAATAGGTGAGCGACTATCAGTTTTAACAATGATTTTCATGCCATTTTTAAGAATTTTTGTAGATACATTTTGATTGGTATCTAATTTCGTTTTTATTGCATCACTAGCAATTGATAGATTGTTTATTATTAAGCAAATAAATATCAATAAGTAATTAGTTATCAAGCTCATTATAGTCCTTGTTATGATTATATGTTTATGTCAGATAATAAAATTTAGAAAATAGACAATATATTATTTTACTACTATTTATGGGGGTTTTTAAAGTATAGTATAGGATGTTTTTGTGGTATAATTTTTAGCTATTGTCAAATCAAATAAATAGATATAATTAGTTAATATGCTGTGGTTTAAGAAAAAAAAGTCAGATAATAATCAAATCGATAATAATATTGAAAGTAATGTAGATAATAGCTTAGATAATAGCTTAGATAATAATTTAGATAAGAAGTTAGATAAGTCTAGTGAGAAAGGTTTTTTTTCTAATCTAAAAAGCGGTCTAAGCAAAACAAGAGAAAAGTTTACTAAGTCAATTGCTGTATCAATTTTTGGCAAAAAAATTATAGATGAAGAATTATTAGAAGATATTGAGTCTCATTTATTATTGGCTGATATAGGTGTTAGTGCTACTAATCAAATTATTGAAGATGTTAAAAAAAGAATAGCATTTAAAGAATTAAATGATGTTCAAGCTTTATGGGAGACTATAAAGCATAGCTTAAATGATATTTTATTGCCTTGTGATGTGAAATTAGACATTAGCAAATTGGGGAAAAAGCCTTTTGTTATTTTAATGGTTGGTGTTAATGGTACAGGTAAGACTACAACTATTGGTAAATTAGCTCATAAATTTCAAAAAGAAGGTAAATCAGTGATGCTTGCAGCAGGAGATACTTTTAGAGCAGCAGCAGTTGAGCAATTAAAATCTTGGGGTGATAGAAATAATATCCCAGTAATTGCTCAAAGTACAGGTGCTGATAGTTCTGCTGTAATGTATGATGCAATACAATCTGCTTGTGCAAAAGATGTTGATGTATTAATTGCTGATACGGCAGGAAGGCTGCACACTCAGAAAAATTTAATGCAAGAGCTTGAAAAGATCAAAAGGGTGCTTAATAAAGTGATGCCAGATGCTCCGCATGAAACAATGATAGTGTTAGATGCCGGTATTGGTCAAAATGCTTTGGTTCAAGCAGAAGAATTTAATAAGGCAATGAAGCTAACTGGAATAACTATAACTAAATTAGATGGGACAGCAAAGGGCGGCATGGTGTTTGCTATAGCCAAAAAACTTAAGCTACCTATAAGATATATAGGTGTAGGAGAAGGCATTGAAGATTTACAAGAGTTTCATGCTCATGAGTTTGTTGATGCTTTAGTTGCAGAGTAATTTAATGTAATTATTTATCATAACAAGGATGTCATTATAAATGCTAAAGTTTAAGCAGGTACATAAAAATTATAAAAAAAAGTTAAATGTATTAAAAAATGTCTCATTTGAAATAGAAAGAAATGAGATGATATTTCTAACTGGCCATTCTGGTGCAGGTAAAACAACATTATTAAAGTTACTTTCTTTAGAGATTAGCCCATCTAAAGGCGAAGTAATGTTTGATGATAAAAATCTTAATAAATTATCAAGACGCGCAAAATCTTTATATAGGCAACGTATTGGTATTATTCATCAATCGCCAATTTTTTTGGAAGAATTATCAGTTTTAGAAAATGTAACTTTACCTTTGAAAATATTAGGAGTATCTCATAAAGAAAGGGTATATAGAGGTGAAGAATTTTTAGATACAGTTGGGTTGTTAGATAAAATCACAGTAAAGCCTAACGAGTTGTCTACAGGACAAAGACAAAGACTTGCTTTAGCAAGAGGGATTATTACAAAGCCTAAGTTTATAATAGCAGATGAGCCAACAGGTAATTTAGATGCAAAATTGTCATTAGAAATAATAAATTTATTTGTTAAAATTAATAAAATGGATACATCAGTCATAATAGCAACTCATGATTTACAGTTATTAGCATCGTTACCATATAGAATTTTAACATTGCATGAAGGTTTTTTAATTAATTAAACACTAACTTATAATCAGATATATTTAAGATATTATTATGAATATTATTAAACGTAATTTTTATGCTTTTTTAGATGCAACACATGAGTTATTGAAAAATCCTATTTCGAATGTTTTTTCAGTTTTTATTATTTCTTTGACTATAGTAATTCCGATGTTATTTTTTCTAATTGTGCAAAATTTAGATGTAATTAATAATAACTTACTCGGTAAAAGTAATAGAGTTTATGTTTATTTAGATTCTAATGTAGATGCTAAGGAAGCAAGAGTTATAAAAAATAAAGTAAGCAAAGAAAAGCTTATTACCCATATAGAGATTATTTCTAAACAACAAGCTTTGGAAGATGTAGTACAGATTTTGGATTTTAACTTAGGCCAATATATAGAAGAGAACCCTTTGCCAATAGTGTTAGAGCTTTATTTAAATACAAGCTTGAATCATTTAAAACATAGTAAATTAAAAAATATAATTGATAATATAAAATTAACTCAAGGAGTTCATAAAGTTGAAGTAGATATACCTTGGATTTTAAAAATAAATAAAGTCATAAAAAAATTGAATTTAGTTTTTTTAGGGTTATTAATTTTAATGTCATTATCTGTAGTATTTTTGATTATTAATACGATAAGATTATCTTTGCAAGATAGCGCTAAAAAAATTCAATTATTAACTTTATTGGGAGCTGCAAAAAGTTACATAAGATTGCCTTTTATTTATTTAGGATTAATTTATGGCATTACATCTGGATTATTAGCCTTATCAATAAGTTATGGTTTGTGGGTTATAAATTACAGTAAAATCAAAGAGTTGTCTTATCTATTAGGAGATGGCATTTTTTTAGGATTTTTAACAAATGAAGCAATAATCTTTTTTTTGATATTTAACTCAATATTAGGTATATTAAGTACTTATATAGCATATGTTTTTTACGGAAGAAGTATGGTTAATAATTAATTAAAAATTAATCTTTTCTTAAAAAAAATATATTACACTATAACTAGTCGTCAAAGTATAACGGAGTTCATATGAGTAAAGATTTGGTAGTTAACAGTAAAAATTTACAAGTATTAGATATATTTTCTCCAGTACAAACATTAGAGACTTATATCTCTAGCGTTAATGCAATACCAATGTTATCTCAAGAACAAGAGCAGCAGTTTGCAAAAAGTTTCTATGAAAATCAAGATCAAGAATCAGCAAAGCTATTAATCATGCCACATTTAAAATATGTAGTTAAAGTAGCAAGACAATACTCAGGTTATGGTTTAGCACAAGAAGATTTAATACAAGAAGGTAATGTTGGCTTAATGAAAGCTGTAAAAAGATTTGATCCTAATGTTGGGGTAAGACTAGTAACATTTGCTGTTCATTGGATTAAATCTGAAATACATGAGTTCATTATAAAAAATTGGCGTGTTGTAAAAATAGCGACCACTAAATCTCAAAGAAAATTATTTTTTAAATTAAGAAGTTTTAAAAAAAGATTAGGTTGGTTTACTGAAGATGAAATTAATACTGTTGCTAATGATTTAGGTGTTAAGCCTGAAGAAGTTGTTGAAATGGAAAAACGCCTAAATGCTAATGATCCTTCTTTTTCTTTAACATCAGACAATGATGAAAAAGATAATCATTCTGGTGGTAATTTTTTACCGGCTCCAGAGCAATATTTAATTAATGATAAAAATGAGTTTAATCCAGCTATAATTTTAGAGCAAGAAAACTGGACTGCTTATGCCAATGGTAAATTATATAAATATCTAAATAAATTAGATGATAGAACCAAAGATATCATTTATAGTCGTTGGTTAAATGAAGAAGGTAAAGCAACATTAAGTGATTTAGCAGAAAAATATGGCGTTTCTGCAGAAAGAGTTCGTCAGTTAGAAAATATAGCATTGCAAAAATTACAAAGTTGCTTGAGTGAGTAAGAACAATGTCAATAAATTAATATGAATTTATTGACGTTGCTCTTATAAAAAATTATTTTAGAAGAGCCTTTAATATAATAATAATATAAATTTTTAATTTATTTAGCTATAGATTTCATTGTTTTAGTCTAATGAGTGTTGATAGATACTGACTCCTTTGCTGATAAAGATGAACATAAAGGATGAATATTTTGTATAGCTTCAGCACTAGACATTCTTTTTTCTCTTGAAGGGTTTAACAAAGCGCCTATCCAAGGATCGTTCATAGAAAAAATTTCATCTATTTTATTTATTCCAAATAAAGAACTATCGACCTGATGTACATATTTTACTTTTTCAGGGGCATGCATTAGTAATAAATAAACAACACCTAAAGACCACATATCATTTTTTTCATGTGGCTTTGTATATTCAGTTTTATCTCTACTTTTACTAGCTAGATGGGTTGCTATAGTATAATAATTTCTTTTTCTTTTTTCTTGCTCTTGTTTATAGTATTTTTCCATAAAATTACTTTCAACGATTTCTGGAGACTCAAGTCCTACTGGAGCTAAAGCATTTTTGTGAATTGTAGAGCATACTCCAAAGTCATGAAGTTTTGCTTTATATTTATTATTAGTTTCATCATAATATATAATTATATTTTCAGGTTTTATATCCTGATGAATTATATTATTTTGATGTAAAATATATGTTTCATTTATAATATCATAAAAAATTTGATTTTTATGTTCAGGCGTTAAAGCTTGGTATAGTTCTTTATCTTCTAAATATTTATTTAAAGGTATTCCTGCCTCACAATAAAAAGTACATTTGTTTTGATTTTTACCATAATGAAAAACATGTATTAATTTTACTCCTGCATCTGTTTGTTGAGATGTTTCAGTTTCTTTATCACAAGAATTTTTTTGAGAAGTAATAGTCATCTTGTGTAAATTAAAGATTTTATCTAGATTAGAAGTTAAAGACACATAAATATATTTTTGATCTCCAATTTTTGCTTGATTATTAAGATCAACGGGCGGAATAATGAAAGATGGCTTACAAGTTTTAAATGCACCAGATGGGTTTTGAGATTTTTTTTCTTTTTCAGAAAGTTTTTTGCCATCAGCTTTTTTACTTTTAGCTTCAATAAAGGTAATAAGTTGATTTTGTTTATTTGTTGTTATTTGAATTGTTCTTGGTAGTTTATTAAAGTCTTCTTTTTTAATTCTAAATTTACCGGTTTCTAAAATAAAATTTTGAATATCAGTATTATTTTTTAGGATACTTATTGTCTCCTTAAGAATTTTTTCATGCTCATTTTTACTTATTCTAGTTTTATAATAATCCGAAAGAGTATTGTATGGGATTGACAATTGAACTTCTAAAGATTTTATTAAAGCTTGAATCTGGGGATTAATTACTTTTGGCTTTAGTTTTTGAAATAATCTTTTAAACATAATTTTACTCTTAATAAATTAAATAAAAGTATAAGCTTTTTCATATACTATGATTTATATTTTAATATATTCTATTTACTTATTATTTGTTTTAGCTTTAACAGACTGTGATAAAACAAAGCTCGCAAAAGTTATTCAAATTAATAAGTTAGGGAATTATATACTAAGGCAGTTGTCTGGTCAAGTAGTTCCTGATCGCGAAACGGTATTATTTTTTAAAGCACCTGGAGTTCTTATTGATTTTGTTGGAAAAATATCAAAAATTTAAAAAAGGCTATTTAATCGGTAAGTTAGAATTTGTTGATTATTAATATTAAAGTGCATGAGAATAAGGTTATATATGATGATAGTAAATTTTTATATAGGACATTTATAAGTCTTCTTAATCTCAGAAGTATTAGGATCATAAGATTCTAAAATAACATCAAAGCCCCAGATTCTATGAATGTGCTTTAAAACCTCTTGGGTTGAGTCATTTAGTGGTTTGTTGTCATGCATAATATGCCTTAGTGTTAAAGCTCTGTCTCCTTTTAAATTAACAGAGTATATTTGAATGTTAGGCTCTATATTACTTAAATTATATTGCTCTGCTAAAGATTCTCTAATATTAATATAACCATCTTCATTATGAATTTCTTCAACTATTAAATCATGATTACTTTCATTATCTAAAATAGAAAATAGCTTAAAATCACGAATTAATTTTGGAGATAAAAATTGTCTAATGAAACTTTCATCTTTAAAATTGCGCATTGCAAAATCTAGAGTCTCTAAGTAATTACTACCTGCAATATCAGGGAACCATGTTTTATCTTCATTAGAAGGCTTATCACAAATTCTTTTTATATCATTATATATATTAAAACCCAATGCATAAGGATTGATACCAGAGTAAAATTTACTATCAAAAGATGGCTGATAAATTACATCTGTATGATTTTTTATAAATTCTAAATATGAACCATTAGACATTAAGTTTTCATTATATAGTTCATTCATAATAGTATAATGCCAAAAAGTTGCCCAGCCTTCATTCATTACTTTAGTCTGTTTTTGTGGATAGAAATATTGAGCGATTTTTCGAACTATTCTAATTATTTCTCGTTGCCATGGTTTTAGTAATGGGGCATGTTTTTCAAAAAAATATAATAAATTTTCTTGTGGCTCTTCAGGAAATCTTATTTGGTTGGTTGTATTTGATTGTTTATTTTCATTAATAGGAATAGTGCGCCATAAATCATTTACTTGAGACTGTAAATATTCTTCACGCTCTGTTTGGCGTTTTTGCTCTTCAATCATAGATATTTGTTCAGGCCTTTTATATCTATCAACTCCAAAGTCCATTAAGGAATGACAAGAGTCTAGTATAAGTTCAACCTCGTCACCATATTTTTCTTCACATTTTGTTATATATTGTTTAGCAAAAAGTAGATAGTCAATTATGGAATCAGGGCTTGTCCATGTTTTGAATAAATAATTATTTTTAAAAAAAGAATTATGACCATAACAAGCATGAGCTATAACTAGAGCTTGCATAGTCATTGTGTTTTCTTCCATTAAATAAGCAATACAAGGGTTGGAGTTAATTACTATCTCAAAAGCAAGCCCCATTCTACCTCTTTTATATTGTTTTTCAGTATTAACAAAATGCTTACCAAAAGACCAGTGATGATACCCAACAGGCATGCCAACAGATGAGTAAGCATCTATCATTTGTTCAGCAGAAATTACTTCTATCTGATTAGGGTATGTATCTAATTTAAATTTTTCATGAGCAATTCTTGAAATCTGTTTATCATATTTTTCTAATAATTCAAATGTCCATTCTGAGCTATCGGATAAATAATTATTTTTTTTATTCATTTTGATCGCCTTTTTTTCTTTCAAATAATTCTCTAAATACTGGATATATTTCTTGGTTATTTTTTATACTTTGCATAGAAAAGTTTTTTGAAATATTTTTAATTTTAGCATAAACCTCCCAAAGACTTTGGTGGTGTCTTGGCATGATTTCTACATAAGAAAAATATTGTACTTTAGGAAGGATTTTATTGAATAGTAAATCATGACATACAGGTGAATCATTATTCCAATTATCGCCATCAGATGCTTGAGCTCCATAAATATTCCATAAAGAAGGGGGGTAGCGTTTATCAATAATATTATTCATTAATTCTAATGCGCTAGATACAACCGTGCCGCCAGTTTCTCTTGAGTAGAAAAAATCTTCCTCCGATACTTCTTTGGCAGCTGTATGATGTCTTATAAATACTAATTCAATTTTGTTGTAATTTCTGTTTAGAAATAAATATAATAAAATAAAAAATCTTTTTGCTATATCTTTTTTTATTTCATCCATTGAGCCAGATACATCCATAATACAAAACATAACAGCTTTTGATGAAGGCTCTTTTTGAGTAATTTTATTATTATATCTAATATCTATTTTGTCTATAAAAGGAATGTTTTGAATTTTATTTTTTATTTTTTCTATTTCTAGTTTTATTTCACTAATTTTGTGATTATTAATATCATTAAGATTATTTTGATTTAATTTATCTAGATTTTTTTCTAATTCTTTTATTTTTTCTTTATAAGAGCCTTTGATTGCAAGTTTCCGGCTTTTAGCTATTTTCATTGAGCGTAAAATATTTATATTAGTTGGAACGCCTTGTGTTGTATATCCTGCCCTTACATATTTTACTGTTTCTAGTTGTTTAAGCTCTTTTTGAACTAAATTAGGCAGTTTTAGATCTTCAAAAAATAATTCTAAAAACTCATCTTTTGATATTTCAAACGCAAAATTATCCTCACTAAGTTCATCAGAATTACTAGCATCATTACCTGTTCCTTGGCCAGTATCTGTTTCAGGACGCTTAATATGATCATTAGGAATAAATTCTTTATTACCAGAATGAATTGATTTATATTTTCCGCCTTTGCCGTGCCCAAATCTAGGCTCAGAAATATCTTTTTGAGGAATAATTATTTTTTCACTATTACATATATCAGTAATATTTCGTTTACTGATAGCTTTACCCACAGCAGATTTGATTTGTTCTTTAAATCGTTTGATAAATCTTTGTCGGTTGACAGTGCTTTTATTTTTACCATTTAGTCTTCGATCAATTATTCTAGACATATTTATTTTATAATCAAGATGATTTTCTAACTCTTAAGTACCATTCACATAATAAACGTACTTGTTTTTGGGTATAACCTTTTTCCATCATACGATTAACAAACTCTTCATGTTTTCGTTTTTCATCTTGTGATGTTTTAGCATTAAATGAAATAACAGGTAATAAATCTTCAGTATTAGAAAACATTTTTTTCTCTATAACTGATCTTAATTTTTCATAGCTAGTCCATTCTGGATTTTTACTATTATTTTTAGCTCTTGCACGTAGAACAAAATTAACTATTTCATTTCTATAGTCTTTAGGGTTACTAATTCCTGCTGGTTTTTCAATTTTTTCTAGTTCTTCATTTAAAGAGCTTCTTTTTAAAATTTCACCTGTATCAGAATCACGATATTCTTGATCTTGAATCCAATAATCAGCATAAGTAACATATCTATCGAATAAATTTTGACCATATTCTTTATATGATTCTAAATAAGAAGTTTGTATTTCTTTACCGATGAACTCTACGTATCTTGGGGCTAAAAAGCCTTTGATAAAAGATAAATATTTTTCAGCAATATCTTTTTGAAATTGTTCTTCTGCTATACGTTTTTCAAGCACATATAATAAATGTACTGGATTAGCTGCTATTTCTGAGTTATCAAAATTGAAGACTTTTGCTAAAATTTTAAAAGCAAACCTTGTGGAAAGGCCGGTCATTCCTTCATTTACTCCAGCAAAGTCTCTATATTCTTGATAAGATTTAGCTTTAGGATCTGTATCTTTTAGGTTATCTCCATCATATACACGCATTTTTGAAAAGAGACTAGAATTCTCTGGCTCTTTGAGTCTAGATAATACCGAAAATTGCGCTAGCATTTGCAATGTATGAGGTGAGCAGGGCGCATCTTTTAATGAGCTGTTTTCCAAAAGTTTTTCATAAATTTTAATTTCTTCTGATACTCTTAGACAATAAGGTACTTTTACTGTGTATACTCTGTCTATAAAGGCTTCATTTTGTTTGTTATTTTTAAAAGAAGACCATTCTGCTTCATTGGAATGAGCTAATATTAAACCTTCAAAAGGCATTGATCCTATATTTTCGGTACCATTATAGTTACCTTCTTGAGTTGCTGTTAGAAGAGGGTGTAATACTTTTATAGGGGCTTTGAACATTTCAACAAATTCTAATATTCCCTGATTAGCTCGACATAAACCTCCAGAATAACTATAAGCATCAGGATCATCTTGTGCAAATGATTCTAATTTGCGAATATCGACTTTACCAACTAAAGATGAGATATCTTGATTATTTTCATCTCCAGGTTCAGTTTTATCTATAGCTATCTGATTATATTTTGATGGCCAAATTTTAATAACTTTAAATTTAGTTATGTCGCCATTATATTCATTAAGTCTTTTTATAGCCCATGGAGACATCGTTCTACCTAAATATCTTCCTGGGATGTCATATTCTTCAGATAATATTTGACCATCTTCTTCTTTATCAAATAGCCCAAGTGGCGACTCAAACACTGGAGAGCCTTTTATTGCATAAAAAGGAGAGTTTTCCATAAGATTTTTTAATTTTTCTGCTAAAGATGATTTTCCGCCACCAACAGGACCTAATAGGTATAATATCTGTTTTTTTTCCTCTAAACCTTGAGCTGCATGTTTTAGATAAGATACAATATTTTCTATAGCATCTTCCATGCCATAAAATTCGTTAAAAGTAGGGTATCTTTTAATTATTTTATTAGAAAAAATTCTAGAACTTTTAGAATCTTGACTAGTATCAATAAGTTCAGGCTCACCAATAGCTATAAGAAGCCTTTGTGCAGCATTAGCATAAGTTGTACGGTCTTTTTTACATAATTCCAAATATTCTTGCAAACTTAGCTCTTCTTGGCTTTTAGACTCGAATCTGTCTGTGTAATTTTTAAATAAACTCATAAAAAAAGTTACCTTGTTGAAATTTAATATATATAATGATGCAAGATTTAATCTATATATATATAATTATAATACATGTTAGATAAAAAATTATGACGAATAGTTTCCTAACTTTATAAATAAACTTTAAATAAATAAAGTTTATTGATGAAATACATATATAAAAATTATTAGCTTATTCATAAGGTAGACAAATAATGAAGCAGCATAGTGATGCATTGAAACATGAAATTATTACAAATATTAGAAACTTAATAGAACAAAAATATACAAAAAAACATCAAAGTTTGCTGAAAAAATTTGCGCAAGATTTTTTTGGTAACGTGTCAATTGAAGACTTATCTAAAAAGAATACAATAGATTTATATGCCTCATTAGTTACGAATTGGCATTTTATTCATAATTATGCCAGTAAAAAAGCAAAAGTGAGAGTTTACAACCCTCAAATGGAAGAGCATGGCTGGCAATCTTCTCATACTATTATTGAAATTTTGAGTGCTGACATGCCTTTTTTGGTAGATTCAGTAAGACAGGGCTTAAATGAATTAGATGTTACAAATCATTTAATGATTTTTCCTGATTTTTTTATTGTAACTAGAGATAAAGAAGGTAATTTAATTAACTTTAATTCTGAAGAATGTACGGATAAAGAAAAAAATAATGATAAAAACTTAATTTATTCAAAAGAAAGTATTATTTATGTAGAAATTAATAAGCAAACTGATAAAGAAAAGCTGTCTTTTTTACAAAAACATATAAAAAATATTCTAGATGATGTCAGCATAGCCGTTAAAGATTGGTCTAAAATGCAAAAAAAGGCTAAAGAATTAATTCATATATTAGGCGAAACTGATTATAAAGATCCAAAAGAAATCAGTGAAGCTCAAGATTTTTTAAAATGGATGCTTGATGACAAATTTACGTTTATTGGTTGTTGTGATTATAAATATACTGCTGGTAAAAATGATGGTGATAGAGGTTCTTTAGATTTTATTAAAAATACAGGGTTAGGGTTTTTATCTAATAAAAGTAGATATACCAAGGAGGATTGTTTTAAAGGCTTGCCTCGTGATGGTGAAAAAATTAGACAAGACGAAAGACTTATAGTTATTAATAAATCATCACTTAAATCAACAGTACATAGGCCAGTTGATTTAGATTTTATAGCAGTTAAATTATATGACGATAAACTTAATTTATCTGGCACTAGAATTTTTTTAGGTTTATATACTTCTGTTGCTTATAATTCAAGGGCTGAAACTATTCCTTATTTAAGACACAAAATATCTAGTGTTTTGAAATTATCAAAATTAGAAAATAATAATCATTCTTTAAAAGAGCTTATAAATATATTAGAAACTTATCCAAGAGAAGAGTTATTTCAAGCAAGTGCAGATGAACTATATAACATAAGTACCGGAATTCTTGATATTCAAGAACGTCCGATGATTAAATTATTTTTAAGAAAAGATTCTTTTAATCGTTTTATATCAGCTCTAGTATTTGTGCCCCGTGAAAAATATACAACAAGATATAGAAAAATTATTGAAAGTATTTTACTAAAAACATTAAATGGTGAGAGTGTCTCTTTTAGCACAAGATTTTCAGAATCTATTTTGGCAAGAATACATATAATTATAAAATTAAAAGATTATCATATTGAGCCAGAATACGATCAAAATTTATTAGAACAAAAAATTATTGATGCAGGTAGAACATGGGATGATAATTTAAAAGATGCTCTTTTAGATTATTATGGTGAAGAAAAAGGACTTGAATTATTATGTAATTACAGGGAATCTTTTCCTGCTGGTTATTGTGATATGTATAGTGCTTGGACAGCCGTATATGATGTAGAGCATCTAGGAAAGTTATCAAAAGACAATCCATTAGAAGTTAGCTTTTATAGGCCTTTAGAGGAAATAGAAGGTCATTTAAGATTTAAATTATTTAGAAAAAATTCTCATATCCCTTTATCAGATGTTTTACCTATTTTAGAAAATTTAGGTATGCGTGTATTAAGCGAAAATACTCATTGCATAACAGTTAATGATGGTAGTTTATATTGGATTAATGACTTTCTAATGCTTCATCAAGATCATTTAAATTTTGATATTGATAAAATAAAAGTCAATTTCCAGATGTGTTTTTATAAAGTCTGGAATAATAAAGCAGAAAATGATGCTTTTAATAAATTAATTCTTTATGCCAATTTAAAGTGGGAGGAAGTCTCAGTACTTAGAGCATATACTAAATATTTAAGACAAATAGGATTTACTTTTAGTGAAACTTATATTCAAGAAACAATAGTTAATAATTATAAAATAGCTAAAAACTTAGTTAAACTATTTTTGACAAAATTTGATCCAAAAAATGTAGGCAAAGTATCAGACGCTGAACAACAAGATAATATTAATAATATTGAAGCAGAAATAACAGCTCAATTAGATGAAGTAAATAATCTAGATGAAGATAGAATTTTAAATAGATTTTTATCTGTTATTTTAGCAACTTTAAGAACTAATTATTTTCAGTGTGATATAAAAGAAAGTAAAGGTCATCGCCAAAAAATAACAAAAGATTATTTATCTTTTAAATTATCTCCAGAATTAATTCCAGATATGCCACTGCCAATTCCTCTTTATGAAATATTCGTATATTCAACTCGCATTGAAGGTGTACATCTTCGAGGCGGTAAAGTTGCAAGGGGTGGATTGCGATGGTCAGATAGACGAGAAGATTTTAGAACAGAAGTTCTAGGACTTATGAAAGCACAACAAGTTAAGAACTCTGTTATTGTTCCAGCAGGCGCTAAAGGTGGCTTTGTCTGTAAACAATTACCAGTAAGTGGTGATAGAGATGTTGTGTATAAAGAAGTTGTTAATTGTTATTCTACTTTTATTAAAGGATTATTGGATATTACAGATAATTTACAAGGTGATGAAATTATAACGCCTAGTAATATAGTAAGACTTGATGAACAAGATCCATATTTAGTAGTTGCAGCAGATAAAGGAACGGCTACTTTCTCTGATATAGCAAATAAAATATCAAAAGATTATGGTTTTTGGTTAGGAGATGCTTTTGCATCTGGTGGATCAGCAGGATATGATCATAAACAAATGGGTATTACAGCAAGAGGAGCTTGGGAATCTGTTCGAAGACATTTTTTCACATTAGGAAAAAATTTAGACAATGAAGAAATTAGCGTTGTCGGAATAGGTGATATGGCTGGTGATGTATTTGGTAATGGAATGCTGCTTTCAAGAAAAATTAAATTGTTAGCTGTATTTAATCATATACATATATTTATAGATCCTAATCCAGATCCAGAAATTAGTTTCAATGAAAGAAAAAGATTATTTGAAATGCCTCGTTCAACTTGGTTAGATTATGATTCAAAATTAATTTCTAAGGGTGGTGGGGTTTATAGTCGCCATGTAAAATTAATTAAATTATCAAAAGAAATAAGAACTGCTTTAAGTATCAAAGAAGATAAGCTGGAACCAAATAAATTAATTCAAGCAATTCTAAAAGCTAAAGTTGATTTATTATGGAATGGCGGTATAGGAACTTATGTTAAAGCTAAATCAGAATCTGATTTAGATGTTGGTGATAGAAGTAATGATGCTTTAAGAGTAAACGGGAAAAATTTAAGATGTAAAGTTATCGGAGAAGGCGGTAATTTAGGTTTAACACAGTTAGGTCGAGTTGAGGCTTCTTTTGCGGGTAGAATTTTATTTACAGATTTTATTGATAATTCTGCCGGGGTTGATTGTTCTGATCATGAAGTAAATATTAAAATTTTACTAAATCAACTAGTTATTACAGGAGATATGACAGAAAAACAAAGGAATGTATTATTAGAAAAAATGACAGAAGAGGTTGCTCAATTAGTATTAAAAAATAATTATTTTCAAGATAGATTTATTGCGGTTGCTGCTATGAGGGCCGCATCAACATTAGATGAATATGCAAGGTTTATTAAAAATTTAGAAAAAGATGGCAAAATAAATAGAGAATTAGAGTTTCTGCCAAGCGAAGATGATATAAGTGCAAGAAAAGCAGATAAATTAGGTTTTACAAGACCAGAAATAGCTGTATTAGTTGCTTATAGTAAAAACATTTTAAAATCAAAAGTTATAGAAATAGATATTATTAATGATAAATTTTTTGAAGGTTATTTAGAATCAGCATTTCCTAGTATTTTACGTAAAAAATATAAAAAAGAGATGCTAAAGCATAAATTACGTCCTGAAATAATTGCAATGCAATTAAGTAATGAAATAATTAACAAAATGGGTATCACATATATTGATAGATTATATGATGAAACAGGAGCTAATATAGAAGCTATTATTAAAGCTCATATGATTTCTGTTGAAATATTTAATATGAATGAAATTTTTGATGAGTTATCTTCACTAGATGGTATAGCCGATTCACATGTGCAAGTTAATATATCTAATGATCTTGTTAGACTTATTAGAAGAAGCTCTCGATGGTTTTTAAGAAATTATCGTACAAGATTAGATATGAAATTAATTATTGAAAACTTTAAGCCAAGAGTTAATGCTCTTTGGGATAATATAACTCAGTATTTACGTGGTTCAGATGCAGAAAAATCATTAAAATTATATGAAGAATATACTGAAGCTAAGATTTCAGATAAAGTTGCTTCTAAAATGTGTCATATAAGACCACTTTTTTCATCACTAGATGTAATAAATACAGCAGACAAAAGTGATTTTGATTTTGAGACAGTTGCTGGTTTATATTATGCTGTTGGATCTGAGCTAAAACTTGGTTGGTTCCGTGGAGAAATAAGTTCACAACCTGTTGAGAATCATTGGGATGCTTTATCAAGATCTGCTTGTCGTGATGACGTTGATTATTATCAAAGTGCAATTACAATGAGAATTTTAACTCACGAAACATCAGTTGAAGAATTAGATGAAAAACTAATATTATGGATGGATAAACATAGTCAATTAATAGAAAGATGGAATAGTATTTTGTTAGATATTAAATCAACTTCAATAAATGAATTTACTATTTTTTCTATTGCAATAAGAGAGCTGCTAGATTTGTCTCAAGCCTGTAATTAAGTAATACTCTAACCTCATCTTGTTTTGCCAGTCAAGCAGTTAAGCAAGATGGGGTATTTTAAGGAGTATTATTAACATAACGATACTATAAGGATTATTTTTATTATGCTTTTCAAGCAATTTTTTGAAAAAGAAACTTGTTCTTTTACTTATTTATTAGCAGATCTTCAAACCAAAGAGGCTTTATTGATTGACTCAATCGCAAGTCAAGTAGATTTATATTTAGATTTTTTAAAAAAATATGATTTAACATTATTATACTCGATTGACACACATGTTCATGCTGATCATATAACTGGTCATGCTTTATTAAAAAATAAGACAAATTCTAAAATTATTATGAGCGCACAATCTGAAGTAAAGTGTGCTGATATCTTAATATCTAATAATGAGATTATTTCTTGCGGCAATATTAAATTAAAAGCAATTTATACTCCAGGCCATACATCAGATTCATATTGTTTTTTAGTAAATGATTTATTATTTACAGGAGATACATTAATGATTAATACGACAGGGCGTACTGATTTTCAAAACGGAGATGCTAAAGATCAATATAATAGTATTTTTAATATATTACAAAAATTACCAGATGATCTTATTATTTATCCAGCACATGATTATAATGGGCAAACTTCATCAAAGTTAAAAGAAGAATTTGCAAATAACCCAAGGCTGCAAGTAAAAAATGAAGCTGGATATATTAAAATGATGAATGAACTAAATTTATCAAAGCCTAAAAATATAGATGTTGCTGTGCCGTTAAACCAAAAGTGTGGTATGGAATAATTGCGATTTATTTAATGAAAAATTAATTTAGTACATTATTATTAATTAGCTATATTTTATAATGTACTATCAATGCATAATTTTAGGCAGTATATCAGAAAGCTCACATTTTTGATTTAACATCATTTGATATATAGCTGTATATGTTAAAACTTTTTTAGTGTAATTTCTTGTTTCTCTATAAGGTATCATTTCTATCCATGCATCTGCAGTCATATGATTATATTTTTCAAGCCATCGTCTTACATTTGTTGGTCCTGCATTATAAGCAGTAGCAGCAAGAACTAAATTATTTTTATATACCCCTAACATTTCTTTTAAATAAAAAGAACCATATTTTATATTAACTTGAGGATTTTTTAATTTAGATTTATCGAATTTAATTTTAAGTTTTTGCGCAATTCCTTTGGCTGTTTTAGGCATAAGCTGCATTAACCCTTGAGCCCCCTTTTCGGAGCCAACATCAGGCATAAAATGACTTTCTGTGCGTGTGACAGCAAGAATTAAAGCAGGATCAATATCATTACTTTTAGCTTCAGTCATAATAAGATTTTTATTAGCTACTGGAAATAATAAATTACTCATATTATTATGACTATAACTATGATTTTTGTTTTCACTTATAATAGTTAGAGTTATAATTGCTCTGTCATGCCATCCATATTTTGCTGCAAGCATAGCCGCATAGATTAAGTCTTGATTGTTTATTTTTTGTGTTGCATAATTCCATTCTTTTCTAGCTAAATAATATCTTTTTAATTTATAAAAATTAAGAGCTCTTTGAAAATCAGGTTTTTTTTCTAACTTTGATATTTTAGCTTTAGAATTAATATTTTTATAATTTATAACTTTGGGTTTCTTTTTTAAAAAATTTTGTGCTAAAAAACCATAATAATTATTTTTTTTAGCAAGCTTTTGCATAATTTTATTAGCAGCTTGTTTTTTATTATTTTTATCATATGCTTTAGCAAGCCAATATTGCCAAATATTTTTATTTTTAAGTTTATCTGGCATATTTTTTATTTTAATCTGGATATTATTCCAGTTATTATTTTTTATCGAGTCTTTAACAGAAAGAGTTATTAATTGCTCTGATTTATATTCATATGGAATTTGGTTATAAATTTGTTTAGCTTTATCATCATTTGTTTGAAAAAATCTAATAGCTATTAAATTTTTTATATTATTATATTGTTTTTTTGAAAAGGAATATTTATTTTGTGATTTATTTAATAAAGTTAATGCTCTATTAGGATCTTTAAAATATATTTTTTTAACGCCATGCAATATTATTTCTTTATGATATTCATTTTTATTATCAAATAAATTATCTTGAGTAATTAAATTAGGATTATTGTTTATTTTTATAAATAACAAATTATCTTTTTTAAATTTATCACTTTCAGGTAATTTTTTATTTAAATATTTTACCAAACTAAAATTATTATATTCAATCGCTTTTTTAATTCTTTTTTGTATCAAAGCATCAGTAATATAATATTTATTGGAATTAGGGTTTTTAAGCCAAATTTCAAATAAGTTATCACAAACTTCAGGTCGAGATTTTTCATAAACCCATAAATCTTCAATTATTTTATTCGTTATTTTTTCTGGATGTATTTGTTGCATTGCATAAAGATGCATACATTTTAATTTAGTAGATTTATTTGTTTTATAATCCTGAAGAATAAGATTCCATTTTTTATGCTTATATAGATGAGAAATCCAATAATAATTTAAAATTTTGGTAACAGGTTCTTTTTTATATTTTTGATAAAATTTTAATATTTTATCTCTATCTGTAATATCTAAATTATTTTTTATTAAAGTATATTCAAGATAAGGGTAAAGACTATAATTGTTTAATTTTTTATTTATTTCATAAGTATGTTTTATATCACCTTTTTTAATTTTATATTCGGTATCTACATAAAGATCAATATCATTATCATTAACTACACCATCAGCATATTTAACTGTTGTAATAATTATTATAAAGATAAATAAACTAATACGGTGGAATACTTTCATCAAAATCCTAACTTACTGAATAACTTACTGAACATTAAGAATATTTTATTATATAAATATAATAGTTTAATTATAGTAGAATATACATCGACGTTTTTTGTCAATTAATATAGTTTTATTTTTGGGTCTATGAAGATTTGAGTGGGTCAGGGCCACCTCATTAAAATCCTTTTGTGCAAACTAAAGTTTGCCATTTCCTTT
>CAXBNV010000022.1:0-25824 GCA_963977185.1 uncultured Gammaproteobacteria bacterium
TAAAATTTAAATTAATATTTATATTTTGAATTCAGCTATTACTTTTTGTTTCTAGGTTTTTATTTTTCTTTTCTTATATACATTCCTTTTATCTTATCTTATCTTATCTTATCTTATCTTATCTTATCTTATCTTATCTTTTATCTAAATATTTTCATTATTTGTTAAGCGACAATTAGCGTTGCCGGTAACGTCAGCTAGATTAGAATCTTTTTATTTCTTTCTAGGGGTCGGGTTACTTTTAGTTTGGTTTAATATGACGGCTTCAACTTTAATATATTCTTAAAGTTTAGTCTGATATTATTTCACCTAGATAAGCAGTTAATGTTGGTGTAACGTATATGATAAAATATGAAAATAAAGTAATAATAAAAGATCTTCTAAATGTTTCAGAAACAGAATCTTCAAAAGAATCTTTAAAAGCAGCTTCAAACAAATTGCGTGAATTGTCTACAAAAATTGTAAATGACATTCTAAAATTATATGAAAAGGAAGAAAATTGTTTTGTTGCTAAAGCAGTAGATGAGAGTTCTTCACATTTGATCCTTGAAGCATTGAAAAACTCTTATGATGAAGGAGCATCTGAAGTAATAATAACTTGTTTGTCAGACAATGAAAATGGAATAGGAAGTATAATTATTGATGATCATTACGATATTAAACCAGTAAAAATTCTTCCAAATTTAATAAATGATGAAGATTTTGTTAAAAAGGAAAAATGTATATCTGAGAAAAAAGAGCAGTCTAATCAGACAGGAGGAAATAACCTGGGTCTTGCAGCTTTACGCCTTGCAGGTCAGGCATATAGCGATGACTTCAAAATGACATTAACAAAGTCACCTAGTACTAATGGGGTAAGATTACAGTTAGTCGCCCAAAATTTAGATAGAGATTTTTTATATCATGACGCTTGTAAGTTATTATTGAGTTGTAGAAAAAATGAAAGTATTGAAAGGAAAGATCAGCTGTTAATATTAAAAGAACAGTCAACCAAAATGAAGATTGTATTGATTGCTCCACTTTTATTTTCAAAAAAAATAAAATTCTCATTGGATAAAAATAAACCGTTAGAACAACAAAGCAGTCTTACTAGCATGGGGAGTAACTTCAGCCAAGGAGAGAGCATAAATGATAGCTGCAGTGACATAGATAAGCAATCATCTATTTCACACTCATCATTTTGTATTAAAATGTAGTAAAAACAAATAATTATCTTTGTACATAACAAAAAGTCATTTAGGATAAAATAACTATTATAGTATTAAGTTTTATACTTTATTATTATTTTATTTATATATTATGAATCACTAGTTAAAGCATCTGTAGTAGAAGAGGTAATATGATTAGGAGTGTTTTCATGCAATGCATCCCATTCATCTTTTACAATTCGTGTAACAGAGCAATCAGACCAAACATTAAGGGCTGTCTCAATCATATCTATTACCGCATAAACAGGTAAAATTAAAGCCATTAGCTTTAATGGAATGCCCATTCCGGCAAGTAAAGCAGATGATAAAAAATAACATCCCATAGGAACTGATGCATTACCAATAGCAACGCAAGTTGCAATAAATATCCATAAGATCATATCTATCATTGAAAAATGCATGCCATAATATGATGCGTTAAATATAACAGCAGTATAAATAAAAGCAGCACATCCATTCATGTTGATTATCGTGCAAAGTGGTACTGAGAAATTAAAGAATTTTTCAGCTTCTTTATCATTATTACTTAAACTCTTAATAGTAAGAGGCAAAGCTGTGCTAGATGATTTTGAAAAAAATGCCGTGCTAAGTGCGGGTAAAACTTGTTTGAAAAATTTAAGAGGCGATATTTTTTTGCTATATAATAAAGCAGGAATAATGATTAAACCTTGGATTAAATTTGCTAATACAAGGCACAGTACGAAGTTTTTAATTAAGCTAAATTCAATAGCATTCGTTAATAAATTATTAATTAAAATGGTACCAAAGCACCAAATTCCAATTGGCAATAAAGTAATGGCGTAGCTTGCTAAAGTTTTAAATATTGTAAAAAAGCCAGAGAATAAATATTTAATAGCATCAGCTTCATGTTTAGGTAACACTTTAAATGCAGCTCCAATTACTAAAGCGATTAGAGCAATTCCAAGGACATTGTTGTTTGCAAAAGCGTTAAATATATTATCAGGAAACATATTTAAAAAAGTGCTCAGATAATTTGCGTTATTAGTTATTGCTGCACCAGTAATAGTTTTTGGAATAATTCCATGTAAAGGGTTTATTGATAAATATAGAATACAGGCAATGGTTGCTGCAATAATAGTTGTAAATACAGTATATTGAAATATTTTTTTGCTAACCCATTGAATGTTTTTCATTTCTTGCATATTAATAAAACTTGTTATAATAGCTAGAAATAAAATAGGGATACTTATTAGTTTTAAAAATTTAATAAATAATTCGCCGCATATTGTTGCAATATTAATAATTACGGCATTTCCTGAAAATCCAGATACAAAACTTAAAATAATAGCTGCTAAAATAAAAAAAGAGCTATATGATTGAAATAAGCTAAGCAAGTTTTGCTTTTTATTGTTTAATTGAAATTCATTTTTAGATTTATCTATGCTATCCATATGATACAAATTTTAGGTTAATTTTACTGTTCAGATAATTAATAAGATAATAAATAAAAATTATTAAGTATTACTTAAGTAAATTATCACTAAAAAAACACCTATGTTTGCGCTATGTTTAGTTTATTAACTGCAAAACAGGTTTTAGCAGTTTAACATTTGTTGCAACGATATTGCAAGACTCTAGGTAATTTTCAGTTCCTTGAAAGTCTGACACCAATCCTCCTGCTTCTTTTACAATTAGGCTCCCAGCAAGCATATGAAATTTTGTTAAATTAGGAGCTATAAAGCCATTAAGTCTATTACATGCAACATATGCAAAGTTTAGTGAGCTTGAACCAATAGTTCGAACAATAGAGTTGCTTCTAATAAAAGCAGAGCTTATATTAGAATAATTAGATAAATCAGTGTTGTATGGCAATTCTATGCCTATTAATGCGTGATCTAAATTAGCTTTTGAGTTACTAACTCTAATTCTTTTGCCGTTTAGTTGAGCCCCAGATCCTCGAACTGCTGAAAATAATTCTTGCTGTAAAGGGTCATATATAGCGGCCATTTCTATTTTAGAGTTAACTTGTAAAGCTATAGATACGGCATAATATGGTAAATTATTAATATAATTTAAAGTTCCATCTAAAGCATCAATTATCCATATATGTGAATAGTTTGTTGAGTTTTCTTCTGAGCTTTCTTCTAGCTCATCTTTAGATATAATTTTATGATCAGGATAATTTTTATTTAAAATATATTTTATTTGTTGAAAGGCTGCATTATCAACTTCTGTTACTATTTGATTATTATGGTTTTTTTTAATATCAATCTTTTCTAGATGTTCTATAGATTGAGTAATAACATCACCTGCAGCGCGAGCTGCTTTTACAGCAGTATTTAAAAATGGATTCATATTAAATTCAATTGATAATATCTAAAATATAGTTAAAATAAAGAACAAGGATTTTGTATCCGAAGGGCCTATTCTATCTTTATCAAAGTAAAAAACCAAGCTTTATTTAAGATTATTTAAATATTCTTTAAATTTATCTGGAGTAATTTCTCCTGTTATTCTAATAGCTTTTAATTCTTGCTTATCTTTGTTAAAAAATAACAATGTCGGGGGATTAAAAACTTGTAGTTTTTGCATTAGTTTTTTATTTTCATCATTATATTCAGTTATATCAACTTTTATTAATAATAATTTTTGTAGTTTTTTGTTTATTTCAGAATTAGCGAAAATTTTACGCTCTATTGATTGGCATGATGAGCACCAATCTGCAGTAAAATCTACTAAGGCATATTGTTTATCATTAAATTGATTTAATGCTGAATTAAACATTGAAATATCATTAACTTTAATCCAGTTAAGACTTGATTTAAAGTTAGAGCTATTAGATTTATTTAAATTTTTATTTGACTGATTTAGACTTAGACTATAATTTTTTAAAGGCTGAAATACGCTTGTGTTATAATTTATAGCGCCTATTAAGTAGATAGTGCCTATAATTGCAAGTATAAGAGCTATTGCTTTAGTTAAGCGTTGTTTAAGTTCAGGAGCTGGCTCTAATAGGCCTAATAGAACTGCATATATAATAAAAAGTATTCCGAATAGACCAAGTGTTACATATTCAGGGATAATACGGCCTAACATGTATATTGCCATACCAAGTAAAATAACGCCAAATAAGTTTCTAAAGCTTTCCATCCATTTTCCAGCTTTAGGAAGTAATTTTTTTGATGATAGGCCAATTAATATCAAAGGTATTCCCATACCTAAACTTAAGAAGAATAAGGCAAAAGCTCCAAGAGTTATATTTCCTGTTGTTGCTATATATAATAAAGCTCCAGCAAGAGGAGCACTTGTGCAAGGAGATACAATTAAAGTGGCAATAATGCCCATTAATATAGCTCCTAAGTAACTGCCACCTTGCTGTTTTCTATATAATGCTCCTAATCTATCTTCAATGAAATG
Organism: uncultured Gammaproteobacteria bacterium; assembly: GCA_963977185.1. Lineage (GTDB taxonomy): Bacteria > Pseudomonadota > Gammaproteobacteria > JAGOUU01 > JAGOUU01 > CAXBNV01. The sequence continues at coordinate 4,587 of CAXBNV010000022.1, forward strand.
GGGGATCGTAATTTCATATAGCCCAAACATTGATAAAGATAAAGCTACAAATAAAAGAGTAACAACAATTATTACAGCTGGGGCTTGTAAGTATGCTTGTAGATTTTGTCCGGCACTTGCAACCAATATGCCAGCTATAGCGTATACAGCTGACATGCTTAACACATAAGTAAGTGATAATAAAAAAGCATTATGATGGACGACATGTTTGTTATTAATTTTCGTTTTACCAATAATTACACTAGAAAGAATAGGAATCATTGGTAAAACACAAGGAGTAAAACTTAAAAATACGCCAAATAAGAAAAAGCTTATTATTACCTGCCAAAAAGAAGCTTTATTTAAAACATCAAAGGCTGAATTGTTTTCATCATAAATATTATTGGAACTATTTATATTTTGAATGTCTTTATTAAAGTTTATGTTAGAAGATTTTTCTTGAGGCGGGTAGCAGTAAGTTTTATCAAGGCATCCTTGGTAATTAATTTTAAGTTCTAACGGGTTTTTAAAATTATTATTTTTTATAATATATGGTATTGTGATTTTAAAATCATTTGTAAAAACTATAACGTCTCCAAAAAAATCATCATGTTTCATTATGCCCTGAGGATATTTAGGGGCTTGCAAAGTGATATCTTGAGAGTTTAAATTAAACTTAAAATTCTTTTTATATAAATATGTGTTTGGAGCAGCTGTCACTAATATTTCTATTAAATTTTTATCTTTTTGATTGCTAATGGTAAAGTGAAATGCTTTATCGGCAGTTAGCACTTTATTTTGAGAGTCAGTTTTGGCAAGTTCAGATAAATTTGCCGTGAATACGTTATTGAATATTAGGCTTATAAAAAGCACCAATGTTGCTATAAGATAAAATTTATGAGATTTATTGTATAATGTAGACATATTAAATTTAAGGATATTTATTTTAGATTAATTAATTGAGTTTTTGAAAAAAGGTCCATTAACGTTAATCTAGATTTGTTAGTGTATTTCCAGAAAAAACCTAATCCAAGTGTGCATATATTAGCTATACCAAGTATTATTCGAGCAGAGCTTTGTTTTAAAGAGACAGCTTTATTGTCTTGACTAATAAGTTTTAAATTCCAAGCTTTCATTCCCAGGGTTTGTCCAGATTTATTCCAGCTGTAATGATAGAAGAATATTATAACACTTAGTAATGCTAATCTGTATAGAATATTGTTTGATTCAGGAGGATTACCATTATTTGCAAAAGATATCATTACAGTAATAAACAGTAGTAAACCAAATAATAAAAATAAGTCATATATTATAGCCGCAAGATATTTTATTAATGAAGGTGAGCAGTTTTTTTGTTTCATATAATATTAGAATATAATGTTTTTATTGAGTATATATATCTTAATTAAATTAGTTACACTTATCAATAATATTATTTAAAAGCTGTAAGTTTAACAAATAACCATTCGGGCAATATCTTGATAAATGTCATAATAAAATACCAATAATAAGGCGTATATATAACGTATTTTGATTTCACATAAGATTTATATATGTCTTTTGCTACTTTCTCAGGGTTTCCTTTTAGAATTTTAGGGAATTTCATGTGAGATGTCATTTTAGTTTCAATAAATCCTGGTTTGATTGTGATAACATTTATATTATTTCTTTTTAATGTTGCTCTAAGACCGCTAAGATAAGTTGAGAATCCTGATTTAGCCGCCCCATAAGTGTGATTTTGTGGTCTTCCTCTATCTCCAGCAACAGAGCTAATGCCTATAATCGTATATTTTTTTGATTTTTTAATGTTTGAATTTTTTTGAATCATGTCTTTTGCAATAATATCTAAAATAGATATTTGAGATGTAAGGTTGGTATCAATTACTTTTTTAGCAAAAGAAAAATTGTTAAAGGCTTCTTTTTGGGTTCCTAGTAATCCAATTGCAGCAACAACAACATCGGGTGTTATTTGCAGTTTATTGTAAAAATTAACATGGTTATTTAGTTCTAAGATATCAAATTTTACAAGTTTGATATTAATATTAAATTTTATTTCTAGATCTGACTTTAAAGTATGAAGATTGTTTGTGTCTCGAGCGGCGAGAATAAGATTATGTTGATTTGTTGCAAATATATAAATTAATTTTTTTGCTATGTCAGAGTTAGCTCCTAGTATTAGAGCCGTTTTTTTATTATCCATATTTTATTATTTAACATCCATATTTATAAATAAATATAAAAAAATTCCCCCATAAAGAGGGGGAGTTTTTTTTTATGCTTCTGCTAATTCAGGATCTAAATCCATATCATTTGCAGCGACTTTTCTTTTAGGTATTTTATTTGCGTTATACCCAGGGTGTGTTTCTTTAATCATTAAAGTTAAAATTAATCCAATAACAAATGATATTGGAACAATAAGCATTGCTTGCTTATAACTTGATGCAGAGTAAAAATTAACCCCGTTAACAATTTTTCCCGTCCATTGCATATCTAATACTTTACCAACAAATGGTTGTAAAAACATAAGATTTAGCATAACTAAGAAGTTAGTTGCAGCAACAGCTGTTCCAGCTATTTTTTTAGATGTTAACTCAACTCCAATAGGGAATACTAAAACCTGTGCCCCTGTCATAAAGCCTATTGCAAAAAGCGTAACTTTTAACATAATAAAAGGCATTGTTGGATAAAATAAAATTAACGAAAATAAAATTGCAGCTACTATAATGTCTAACTGAATTAATATTTTTCTTTGCTTAATTTTTTCAGATAACAATCCAAATAATGGTCCACCAATAGCCATACCTAAGAAAATAATAGGTAAAGTGTTTGCTGCTGTTGTGTGTGATAATCCTGATGCTTGCTCTAAAAATGGGATTCCCCATAAAGATCCAAATAATGAAACTGGAAGAAACGTTATTCCTCCAACTATCCCATTAATCAAAAAAGCAGGTTTTTTAAGAATAGTTTTTAATTCATTAAATAATTTATATATACAAGTTTTGCTTGATTCTTGTTGGCGAGCTTTACTTTCCTCAGGATGATCTTTTACAAATAGTAACGTCAATATTAATATAGCGATACCAATAAAGCCCATGTAATACCATGCATTAAGCCAGCCATAAGAAGTAACAACTTTTTCCATTAATACTTCAGCGAATATTCCACCCATTAATCCCAGCATAGTGGCAATGCCAGTTACAAAAGCAAGTCTATTGGCAGGCATCCAGTTTACAGCTAATTTTATAACACTAACAAAAGCAAAAGAAGACCCAAGGCCCATTAAAAACAAGGATATTTTTCCAGCTAAATATGTAGGTAACATTGAAATTAAAAAGCTACCAGCAAAACAAACTATTATTGAAAAGCTTAATAGTTTTCTTGGACCAAATTTATCTATTAATACACCAACTAACATCTGCATCGGTGTATAAGCATAGTAATAACAAGCTGTTAATATACCAAACTGAGCTGCATTGATGCCAAATTGTCCCATCATATCATTAACCATGATACTAGGGGCTACTCGAAGAACAAACTCATAAAAGTAAAATAAAGCAGCTAAGCCACAAATTACCCAAGGTAATATATTTTTTGTGAAATTACTCTGTTTTTTTTCCATCTTTTCACCTTATTTTTTATTTAAAAGACCACAGTAAATTTGTTTAATTAATAATCCGCTTTAACTTTAATATTTAAAACTTATTTTTTAATTAACCTTTTTATGTGGGGTAAATTTTTATTAATCCAGAAGTTATCTGAAATTAATATAATATGCTGTTAGATATAAAGCATATTTTTCGATAATAATAAAACTATGAACATTTACAAACTATATATAAGCTTGAAATTTCATCTATGTTGCAACAAGTAACAACGCCATTTTATGGATATTAGATGAAAAAGTCAAGTAGACCATACATTTAGAAAGTTGACAAAAGCCTTAACTGTTTCTTTTTACATTGATTAATTAATTTTTACTGCAAGTTATTTTATCTTGTTTTGCAAGTTTGATAATCGTATTCAACATGTCTTCAGGAGTAGTTTGGCTTTGCACTGAGATTAAATACTTTCCATTTACAATAAATACAGGTGTGCTATTAAGATTAAAAGCATAAAAAAGTCGCATTGTATTTTTAACATCACGAGTAATAATATTTGAATTAAATACTTTTAAAATATCATCTGTATTTACTTTGTTATTTGGGTTTTTGTTGTTATATCCATCTAAAATGCTTTTAATATTCAGGTTCTCTAAATTATTGGAGCCGTTATTTTGAATGGTATCAAAAATATAAGCGTGAAGTTTATTTTGTAAATTAAATTTATCGATCGCAAAATATAGTTTAGCAGTATCTTGCCATGAATTATGAAAAACAACAGGAAGCTGTTTGATAACTATGCTTTGATTACCGTTAATTCTTTCTTTTAGTTTGCTTATTACAGGTTCAATTTTATGACAAGCAGGGCAAGAGTAGCTAAAAAACTCAAGAATTTGGCTTTTATTACAGTCTTGTTCAATTTGCTCTTTAACTAGATAATTATCCTGTACGGATTTAGGTAAGACAGTATATTGGTCATTTAAATTGTTGTTTGCAGCATTTAAGTGGATATTGTTTAAAATTAAAAAAGATATGAAAATAAGCAAGTATTTTTTTGAAAATTCCATATAGCATACCCTAAATTTTTTGTTTAATTTAATTTAGGATATAAAACTTCCATGTTTTATACAATATTATTTAATATTATTTATAATAATTTTTTAATGTAGGCCTGAGGCAAAGTGACTTACAGCTTCAATTTCGGCGTCTGACATTCTTTTTGCTATTGCTTGCATGACATAATGCTTTCTTTCACCTGAGCGATAAGCTTTTAATTGCTCAATAATATAATCTGGATGTTGACCTGATAATACAGGAAAATACGCTAATCGATTACCTTTTCCTGTTGGTGAATGGCACGCAGAGCATGCAGTAATGTTTTTTTCTAAATCGCCACCACGATATAATTTTTCCCCTTGAGTTAAGTACTTTTGCTCTGTTGTACCATTACTCATTTTTTGTGAGCTATAGTATGCAGCTAAATCCTCAAGATCAGTTACAGAAAAGTCGGCAACTTGAGTGTACATAATTTGAGCATTTGCAGATGCTCTGTCAGTTGCACGACCTTTATATAATAATAATTCTTTTAATAAATAATTTTCATATTGCCCTGCTATTTTGGGGTAAGATGGAATGATGCTGTTACCATCAGCACTGTGACATGCAACGCAAGTGCTAGAAATAGATTTACCATGTTCAGCATCGCCTTTAGCAAATAAATTACAAGTAAAACTAAAAATAAAGATTACAGTATAAAAAAATTTACGCATATTATTTTTATCCATTATAAGCCGTAATAGTTCAGGTTAATTAAAAATAAGTTTATATATTGACTTAAAGTCGCTAATAGTTTTTAATACGATAATGATACGTATTTAGAAGATTTTATCAATTATTTATTTGTAAAAATGTGAAAAAAATTAATTTCAATAAAGCACAATATACCAATAGCTCGGTAAGTTGTAAAACTTATCCTCAAGACCTTGGTCATGAGGTTGCTATTGTTGGCAGATCCAATGTAGGCAAGTCAAGTTTAATTAATAAACTTACAGGGTATAAGCGTCTTGCAAAAGTGAGTAAAACTCCAGGCCGAACTCAATGCATTAATTTTTTTGATATTGAAAATGAAAATATAGTTGATTATCCATTAAGATTAGTTGATTTACCAGGTTATGGTTATGCTGCTGTACATGCTTCAGTTCAAGAGAAGTGGGATAGTATGATGGCGGAGTATTTAACTAAAAGAAAATCGTTAAAAGGTCTTTTGCTAATTATTGATATAAGACATTTGTTAAAAAAATTAGATTTAGAGTTATTAACTTTTGCAAAGCAAATAAATGTACCAATACATTTGATTTTAAATAAATCAGATAAGTTATCAAAAAATAAGATTCATCAATCTGAAAGCAAATTAAGAAAAGAGCTCAAAGCTCAGATAGGAGATTTGCAGCAAAATAACATTAGCGTACAAGTTTTTTCAGCATCCAATGGCTCTGGTGTTTTAGAGCTAGAAGATTTGTTATGTTCTTGGTTATTGCCATAATTTTTTGATAAAACTAATAATAAATTTATTTCCTAAGTGTTTGCTAGTATAACTCATGGAATACTTTAGTGGATTTTTTAGGTTAAAAAAATCCTAGGATAAGCAGGGGTAGGATTAAACTTATCCTAGAACAAATGATTTATAATCATTACTTGTACATTAGTCTAGTGACGAAGCTAAAAGTTTCTTAAATAATGGCGAAAAAAGTTGGTTCTTTTTTAAATTTGCTATACCCTAAAGCATTAAAATGTTGTAGGTTTATAACTATTTGGAAATGCAGGCAAAATCACAAGGATTTATTTTATTAGAAGCAATATTATCTTTTATTTTATTTAGTATTATATGTTTTGGCATCAGTAATTTTTTAATTTATACGCTTTATGAGACTTATAAACTGCACTATATCAATAAAGCTTATATTCTTATCGATAATTATCTTCAAGTAAAAGAATGTATTAATAATAAGACAGATGATATTTTATTAAATAATATTAAAAAACAAGCTAAAGATTTTTTTCCTGATGGTAAAGTAATAGTTTCTTCATCTAGTATTAGCATTAAATGGACTATTTCTTTAGGACGTTTAAATAAATCAAACGAATATAATTTTAAATTTCATAATAAGCCTGCCGGTTTTATTTTATTAGAATCTATATGTTATTTATTGATACTTAGTTTAATAATTTTAAGTTCATTATCATTATTTCATAATTTAAATATAATTTATAAGCTACAAAATAATATATTTAGTGTAGATAATAGTTTTAATTTGGCAAAAAGTTACATAAAAAATGATATTAAGCAGAGTATTAATACCCAAATATTATCATTTGAGCAATATCAACTGAAATCAAAAAACTTAAATATTAATAAAAAACATAATTCAGATATTTTATATATAGAAAAACAATCTACAAGTATAGATAAGCAAAATAATATAGATAATATTACCTATATAATGAAAAAAAATAAAGACAACCAGATTGGATTATTTAGATCTGTTAATTTTAAAAGATTTGAACAGATTGTCTCTAACATTTATTCTGTAAAATATGAGCTCTATTTTTCTAATAATAAAAAACTATTAAATATAAAATTTTATGGAAAACAAGATGTATTTAATGATTATATAGAGGTAATATTAAGATTATAATGATAAAATTTTATGAAAATGGTAATGCAGTATTATTATTGTTAGTTTTATTGATAATTTACAGTCTGTGTGTTAGTTTAATACTGCAAAATATAGTAGAAAAACAACAAATATTAAATATGATTAAATACGAGATTCCAATCCATTAAACCATGTCAAATTTATCTTATTCTAATGTTGAGAGCAAAGAAGGCTCTTATATTAAATTATTAAAAAACTTTCCTTTTGTTGCTTATTTAATAAGTTTATTTTTAGGTGCTTTTAATGATAATGCCTATAAAACAGTGGTAATGCTAATCGCCTTATCGCAGTTTGATACAGGTTATGTTGATTTTTATTTTATTGGTGCGCAATTAGTTTTTATCTTGCCATATCTGCTTTTTGCAGGTTATGCCGGATATTTAGCTGATATTTATTCTAAAACTAAAGTATTTATAGCTACTAAATTTTTGGAAGTTATTATAATGCTTTTTATTTTATATTTTTTGCCAACTGTAAATAAGCCCGCATTAATAGGAATTTTATTTTTATTATCTGCTCAATCTATGTTTTTTAGCCCTGCTAAATATGGGATTTTGCCAGAAATATTTGATGAAACTGAAATATCTCGAGCTAATGGTCTTTTAGAGCTTGCAACTTTTGTATCTATAATTTTAGGCACCGCATTTGGTGGGGTATTAATGCAATATTTTGCAAATAGTTACATTATAATTGCTTTAAATTTATTTGGCTTATCAGTAATTGGTTTTGTTTTAAGTTTTTTCATACCAAAGGTAAATTCATCTGGCTCAAATAAATCTTTTAAAATTAACCCTTGGCATGAGATTAGTTTAGGAATAAAAGAGATGCGAAAAGATAGTATTCTTACGCTTTCTATTTTAGGTATTACTGTGTTTTTCTCAATGGCTCTTATACTTACGACTAATTTATTAGTATTTGGTAAAGAGATTTTACATTTAGAAAATTATCAGCTGGGAATTTTAAATGCTACGATGGGTCTTGGAATAGGAGTTGGTAGTTGTCTTGCTGGTTGGCTATCAGGTGATAAAATTGAATATGGGCTGATTCCATTTGGAGTTTTAGGAATTGCCACTTGTTGTTTTTTCCTTGGTTTTTTAACTAATATTTATTACGTTTGTTTAATTTTATTTTTTGCAGGAGTTATGGCGGGAATTTTTGTTGTCCCTCTTAATGCTTTATTACAAGAAATTCCTCATAAGCACCAAAAAGGAAGATTGATATCAACTAATAATTTTTTTAATGGTGTAGGCATGATTGTTGCTGTATTACTTTTATGGGTATTACAGCTTAAGTTTAGCTCAGATTATATTATGTTAGTTTTAAGTTTAATCTTATTTGGGTTTAACTTTATTGCATTATTAGTTAGTCCGTTATTTTTTGTAAGATTTATTTTGTGGATATTAGTTCACACCTTATATAGAGTTAAAGTGAAAGGCAAACTAGATATCCCTTATAAAGGAGCTGCGGTTATTGTTGCTAATAAAGTTTCAGCTTTAGATGGATTATTGATTAGTATTGCTTTGCCAAGATTTGTTAGATATTTTGTTACAGATAGTGTATATCAACATCCATTTTTCAAATTAATATTAAAGTTTGTTAAAGCGATCCCATATGATGCAGATAATCAAGAAAACTTTATGACAAGTGCATCAAAAGCAAGGGAAGCTTTAGTTCAAGGGCATATAGTTTGTATTTTTAAAGATGATAATATTGATATTCCAAAAAATAATATTCCTTTTGAAGTTTTTTATGACTCTGTTGTATCTGAGTTAGATGTTCCGGTTTTTCCAATTTATATAGATCAGCCATGGAATGGGATAATTGCATATAGTAAAGGAAAAACTCGATTAGTTGCACCTGAGCAGTTTCCAGTTGAAGTTATTATGACTTTAGGAAATAAGCTAGAATCAACTAGTGCTACAGCTGAAGATATTAAACGTGAAATGCATAACTTAACTCAAAAAGTTATGTCTTCAGAGGATATTACTTCTAAAAAGAAAGCTAAATACATAGAAAATTATTTAGCAAAAGAATTTATTAAGACAGCCACAACTTATCCTCAAGAAACAGCAGTTATTGATAATTTAGGTTATAAAATTTCATATCACAAGCTTAGTAATTATGTTTTAGCTTTATCAAAATTATTGAAAAAAGATAAAAACTTAACTAAACAAAAATCTATAGCAGTACTTATTCCAAATAGTTTCTTTAATATTTTGTGCAATATAGCTTTAGTGTTCGCAGGATATAAAGTTATTAATTTAGATACTAATAACTCTAATAAAATATCAGGTATAATCGATAAATATCAGATCAAAAAAATTTTTACGGTGACATGGTTTGTTAATAATGCTAATTACATTAGCAAAGAAAGCCTAGTTATATTAAAGTCTAAAAACATAGAATTATTAGACTTTGAAAATTATTATAAAGAAATATCATCAAATACATTTTATAAAATAAGCTTCATAAAATATTTAGTGCCTTCTAAATATTTAGTAAAAATATATGGCAAGATTATTTTAGATTTGGATTATCGAGTAACGGGATTTGAAAACTTTACTATAACTCAAAGTAGTATTAAAAATAAATTAAGAGCAAGTAAAAAATTTTTAGGTCTTAGAAGAAAAGATAATATTTTAAGTGTAGTGCCTTATAGTAATATGGACTCATATATTATGTCATTTTGGCTTCCTATTATTGTTGGCTCGAGTATAGTTACGCATACAAATTTTAATGTAAAAAATACAGAAGAGTTGAAGCAATATATTAATGATAAACATATTAATATATTAATAGATTTTTCTGAAAATTTTAATAAATATATTAACTTTGCTTACTCATGTTTTAAGCATCTTCATTTAGCTGTAGTCTTAACTAAGGTAGATCAAGCTGTAATTAATTCAATGCAAAATAATAGTGATTTTACTGATATTTTTGCTAAACTTGATACAGACCTTATTGATAATTTCAAACAGTATTTTAAAAATGCTAACTTATTAATAAGTACTTATTCTGAAGAACAAGGTATGTTTCTATTAAGTTACAAAGATGATAATAATAACTATTATGGTTGCTGCTTAGAGTCCGCATAAAACATCTTTTGCTTATTGTTTTTTAATTATTAAGGGATATGATTATGGAGACTTTAAATTTAGAAATTACTGGTAAAGTCGCTACGTTGACTTTTAATCGCCCAGAAGCAATGAATACATATAATTGGAAAATGAGTGAAGAGCTTCCGGAGTGTCTTGAATCTATTGTCGAAAATAAAAATGTTAGCATACTATTATTAAGAGGCGCTAACAATATTTTTATGGCCGGGGGTGATATTGGTTTATTAGAAAAAGCTATAACATCCAGTGAAGAGTATACCAGAGAAGCCATCAACTCTTTAAATGCCTCTATTGATATGATTTATAACATGGATAAATTAGTTGTTGCTGCTGTTGAAGGAGCATGTGCTGGGGCAGGTTTAAGTATTATGCTGGCAGCTGATTTTGCTATATGTGCAGATAACACTAAATTTAATACAGCCTACATGGCATTAGGCCTAACTCCAGATGGAGGGATGAGTTACTTTTTGCCAAGAATAGTAGGTCCTAAAAAAGCCTTAGAGTTATTATTATGTACAAATCATTTTGATGCAAAACAGGCTTCTGATTTGGGTTTAGTTAATAATGTAATAAGTGCTGAAAAATTTGATAAATTTATTAATAAATTTGTTAACAATTTATCTTTAGGCCCTAATGGATCTCAACTTAAAGTAAAGCATTTAATTCAAAGTTCTTTTGAACATAGTTTAAATGAGCAATTAGGAATGGAGGCAGATAGTTTTATTTCTTCAACTAAAAGTAAAAATTTTGCACAAGGAATTAAAGCTTTTTTAAATAAAGAAAAGCCAGTATTTAATAAATAATGATGCTTGCTCCATAATCATCTCCTGCAAGCAAGAGATAACTTAAGGAGTATAATGATTAGATAATTAAATTATAATAAAGGAGATTAGTATGACAGAACATAATTTTGCTAATAAAACGGCATTTATTACAGGAGCAAGTCGTGGTATTGGTAGAGCCATTGCTTTAGAACTAGCTAAAAGGGGAGCGAACATCGTCATAGCAGCAAAGACTAAAGAAGCTCATCCACAATTATCTGGTACTATTGATTCTGTTGCAAAAGAAGTTGAAGATTTAGGTGCAAAAGCATTAGCTTTGCAAGTAGATGTTCGTGATGAAGCATTGGTTGAACAGGCAATGAAAAAAGCATTTGATACTTTTGGTGGTATTGATATTTTAATTAATAATGCTAGCGCAATTTCAATGACTCCAACAACAGATACGCAAATGAAAAGATTTGACTTAATGTTTGATGTTAATGTTCGAGGTACTTTTATGTGCTCACAAAAGGCTTATCAGTATTTAGTAAAATCTGATAACCCTCATATTTTAAATTTAGCACCACCATTAAATTTAGATAAAAAATGGTTCAAAGATCATGTTGCATATACGATGTCTAAATATGGGATGAGTATGTGTACTTTAGGTATGAGCGAAGAATTTAAGGCTCAAGGTATAGCGGTTAATTCATTATGGCCAAAAACAACGATTGCAACAGCCGCTATTGAATTTAATTTTCCTAAAGAATTAATTCAGGCAAGTAGAAAACCTGCAATTATGTCTGATGCAGCATTAGCTGTTCTAGCAAGACGCTCTCAAGATTGTACTGGTAATTTTTTTATAGATGAAGAAGTATTAAAATCAGAAGGTGTTACTGATTTTGATAAGTATGCGATTAATCCTAAAATTCCTTTGTTTCTGGATTTATTTTTGTAGAATGACCAACATAAAATTTTTAGACTACACTCCAAAAATAGATTTTTGGAGTGTAGTCTAAAGTTTATTATTTTTCTTGCTTGTGGAGTTTAGAATAAAGAACGAGCTCCTTGGTTGCGTAGACGCTCTAATAATGAAGTTTTTTCATCTGATGATTTAGTTACAGTAGATTCTGTGTCATGTTGTTGTTTGCTATAAGCAGGCGTTGTGCTTATTGATGCTGCTGATTCTTTATCTGAATCAATATGTTCTACTTGAAAAGGAACTGTGCCTGGTCTAGAGTCCATATTATCTGTTAAATTATCAGAAGAATTAGTTGATGTTAAAAAATTAGCATCAAGATCTGTTTCTATTTCATCATTTTTTTCAGTAATTGCTTTTACATATTCAATAACTCTTTTGAAATAAATAGGGTTATGAGGTTCTTCTTGATAATCTGAAAAAGCTTGATCACAGTATTCTGATAGATTATTTAAATACTTTATATTTAGATGATTATCTTCTCTTTCTTTATTTATATCCAAAATGTTATTGATGCGATTAATACTTTCTTCTATAGTTTCCCATGTATTAGTTGAACTATTATGGATTGAGATTTTTAGATCAAAGGTATATTCAGCATCTATTGGATAACATTTATTTTCAGAATCATAATTATCAGCAAAACTATAAGCGATGCTTGGAGTTTCTTTATCTATAAAATATATATATTCTTTTTCAATTGTTAAATCTAATTCATCTTGTTTATACTTACTAATTAATAATAATAAAGCACCGATGTTTGGGTTATTATTAAATTTATTAGCATCTTCTTGTTTAATTTTATCTAATAAGTTAGGTAATTTTGTATTAAATAACCCTTTAACTTTTTTGATATTGCGTTGCATTGTATTCCCCTGTGTTTGTATAAACACTTTGCTTATAAGGTTAGAATACTTGAATATTATTAAGTTTTAATTAACTTAATAAGTTTTACTTTCTAAAAGTATTAATGAAATATTGGTTATATATAGAGTATTTTGAGCTAAGAGTTTGAATTTTATATTTTATTAAAAGAAGTCATCGAAATTATCACTATCTTTACCGCCAGATGTAGAGCCATCAGATGTTTGTGGTGCTTCTGGAGCAATTAGACTAATAATTCTATCGGCACTAGCTAAAATTAATTTTTTATCAATGAGAGGTAAATCTTGTGGAGGGTATAATGTTTTTTGACTTACTTCATTGATGAATTTTGAGGTAATTTCTTTAGCTTGAGCTTTGCTTTTACCACAAATTTCTTCTAATAATGATAAATTTTTAAGCATCTCAGATTTATCTAATATAGGTGTAATTAATAAAGGATCTATATCTAATAGTTTAAGAGGATCATCAATGTCGTCCATAGAGACTGAATGAAAAATATCGGTGCCAGATGTTATTTTTTGCCCCATTATTTCATCCATAAATGCTGTATTTTCAGCTTCTTGCTTATCATTATATGTAGTTAATATAGATACAGCATTTTTTAATAGGTTATCTTTTGGCATTTTTTTTAAATTATCTATTAAAAAATCTAAGTCTGCATCAGATTCTGGACGTTGTTTTAATATATCTGGATTATTTACGGTATTTGAAAATTTATCAATGCGATTGGCTATTTGTATTAACTGTTCATCAGGAGGTGTTTCTACTTTTAAAAATTGGTTTAATCTTAAAACTTTTGCCATTTGAGGGTTAGAATAAAATACAGATGCTCTGACGATTTTAGATTTAAAAAAGATATGAGCTTCACCTTCTCTTTGATCTTTTAAGTCTAGTAACTCAATACGGTTTCTTTTTTCAACTTGAGCACTTTGAGTATCTAAGTAACTATTAGTTAAGTTTGTAGGTTTAGTTTGAAAGCCTCCAGTTGTTGTAACATAAGCTTCACCTGCAGTTTTAACAAAAAATTCTAAAGTATCAGTAGGATCTTCTAGTTTCATACAGATTTTAATATTGGTATTTGCGCCAATTGATGCCGCTTCTTCTTTTGATGCTTTTTGGAATGCAGGTAAATCTTGCCCTGCAAAAATTGCGGAAAAGCCAAGGGATCTGGCCTGAGCGGGAACAACTGAAAAGCCTTCTACGGCATAATAACCATATTCATCCATTACACACATATATGGAGTAGGGGCGTTTGTTGGTTTTCGTTCAATTACATCTTGATAAGTTCCTTCAACGGCGTCTCCAAGACCTGATGCCATCATGGACTTTAGTGATGCAACTATTAGTTTTCCTAAGTTTGATAATTCTGCCGGCGATTTTTCTAAAGCAGGTAGTAATACAACAAGAATTCTGCGATTTAGAATTACATCATGCATATCTACTTCAGCTAAATTAGTTCTAATAATATGACCATAAGTATCTGATAGTGATGTAAATACCCTAGATAACTGCATAGTAATAAAACCGTGCTGTTCATATACTTCAGAACCTTGTTTATGTTTTTTAGCTTTTTGATATCCAGGTAAATTTACTACATAGTTATATAATGGTTCTAAAATAATTTCAGGAGCATCGCTCATATCAACAACGCGTTCTTTTATCGGAAATTTTTTGTCGATTACTATAGTTTCAAGTTTTTGCAGATCAAAATATTGTCTTATGACATTTGCATCAAGTAATATGTGACCTTCATCACGCATGTAGGCTAATGCTTTCGTTAATGCCTCAACAAAGGTTATAGCTCGACCTTTCCACATGTCGCCATCCCCGCCGCCAGATCCTGAATCCATTAGGCTTACAACAAGCTGGGCTATCATGCTTGATGAGCCTGTTGCAAAAGGGTTCATAGTATTTGATAATCTGGATTTTTGAGCGCCAATTACATCTCGTGCGCCTGTCATGAAGTTGACAAGCAACAAGTCATCTTCTCTACCAACATATCGAGCCATAGAATAGATTTTGGCAAATAAGCTATTATCACCTTTACCATCAATATAAATAAATCCGCTACCTTGAAGTAATCCATTATATACTAAGGACACTAAAAACTCTGTCTTACCACTACCAGTTGAACCAAAAATAAGAACGTGTGTTCTCATGTCATCATTAGAAAACCAAAGCTCTTGACCTGTTTTTCTGTCATTTCCAAAAAAAGTAATTCCTCTTGCTTTTCTAGGTTTATTTGAGCCAGGTAGTGGATCATTATAATCAAGAGCATTACTATGTTGTGGCATTTTAAAAGGTAAATTGGATGAACGAAAGTAGCATATTAAAAAGAAAATTATCCCGAATAAAGTGCAAAACTCAAAAATAGCAGGGGCAAGGAAGTTTACAATAGCACACATAAATAACAAGACCGCAGCATACTCAGGTGTTGTGACAAAGTCAGATATCTTTTGTCCAGCTGTTCTGGTATCTCGAAGCAGCTGCTGCTGATTCTGTTCGTGTTCTTGTTCAACGCCTCGTATTCTTATAGCCATATGCGATATATTATTTTATATGTTTTTTAGTCATGAGTATCATATACTACTTCTTCCAATGCAAATTTTAAGGCTATAACAGCTTCATCAACCATTGGAGTTATAATTTTTCTATTCATGCGTTTTTCTATTTTCCAGTGCCCAAATGGACCTGCTGCTTCAGCAAAACATGCTTTTCTGCCTATATTATTTAGCATGTACCACAAAGGTCTATCTAAAGGTTTTAACCATAAAAAATCGGCTGTTGGTACAACTCCATCAATTCTAGCTAGTTCTAGCAAAGTTGCTATAACTGTTAACACATAAGAGTGATTTTTTACAACTTTCTTTAAAATATCTGAGTCTTTATATTTATTAATAAAATTTTTGGCTTTAGAAAAATCTGGAGTTTTTCCATGTCCAGATGTTCTGTTAAAATGGTGTAAATGTTCATAGGCCTCTTTTCTTTTGTGCTCACCAATAGCTAAAAAAGCCGCAATTAAAGCTTGTCGATGTATGGGTAAATCTTCGATAGATGTCCAAAGATGTCCTAGTTGTTTTGCTAATAACTGTCTTGTTTTAGCTTCAAGTAATTTTGGAACAGTTTGTTTTTCATTTTTAAGAGGATTAGGATTTGGGTTTTCAATTAATTCAACTAATTTATATTTTTTTACAAAGAGAATAGGTGTTAAGGCACTAGCCCAAGGACCTTTACTAATATCTTGATCAATCAAGTTTAATCCAGCAATGGGTATAGTTTGTGGCCAAAGAGCTTTCTCGGAGTTTAAAAGTGTTTTCATATTATATATGGTTATACATTTACCACTAGTACTTGAAAAATATAAATAAACAGCTCCTAAAACAAGTAATATACAAATTGGATATTTATAATACCAGCTTGTATCTTGTAAAATTAGCCAAATTTCCGACCATTCATATGCTGTTGGATTATTTTGTAAAAATTGCAATTGTTCAAATAAATTTTGGGGAACAGGGTATATATAATTAACTAAAGTTAGCTCATAATATTTTAATGCAAATATATACGGAAAATAATAAGATCTAAAGTACCAAAGTAGCAAGATTACGACAATAAGGGCCATTGATCCATATAATAATTCATCAGTATTTGAGCCGCCTTCTTGACCGCCACCTCCTCCTGCTTGAGGCATATAAGCTCCTTTTTATTTTATTAGTAGATTATTTTCAAGTTCATAATACGCCGTAAAAACTTTATAAACATAGTTTTGGTGTAAATGTGGAGTATTAGAGTGATAGTTTCCAACGCCTTCCCAAGTATTACCATCAGTTTTATTTATATTATGGCGTAAAATCCATGCACCAACTTGCAAATTAACACAGCCATCATTCTTCATTTTATCTAAAGTAACATATTCTGAAAAATGTGAAAGCCATATTGAGTTTATCTGCATAGGGCCAATATCAAAAGATCCATTAGTATTTTTTTTGATTTTACCAATTTCCCCGTTTTCTATTTTAAGTATGGCAATTAATAGGCTTTTAGGTAAATTAAACCTGTTAGCAGTTTCAATAATACATTTATCTGGAATATTGTTAATATAAGTTTGATTTGTGTTTATATCCATATTCATGCTATTTAATAAAAATTAGTCATACATTAAATGATCCAGTGCTACTTGTTTTTTATTAGGTGATGCTTCAATTATTTCATATACTATTTCAGTAATACACATAATTCGAAAAGCATTAGAAATAGTATCGTCTAATATTGCTGTAATACCTATGGTCGTGTCTGCTGATTTATCAAATTTTACGCCAAGACCATGTTTTAAACAAAAAGAGCTAAGTTGATCGGCACGCCTGATAAGAGCAGGAAATAAACCATTTGGCTTACATATCTCTTCTGGTGATATAGCTTTATTGTTTAATGTAAAAGTTACATCAATTTTTCCTATAACTAAGCTTAGTACTTTATAAATATCCATAATTTTTTTAATATTCTTTTTATATTAATAAATATAGCAAATTAATAATAAAGATATATAAATATTACTTTATTATGTTAAAATAATGGCTATTTTGGATATGCTAACCTATTTATAAATTAAGTATATCATTTAGATATAAATTTACAGGAATTTGATTTATGGCACAATATTCGACTAATGAATTTAAAGCAGGATTAAAAATATTAATGGATAACGATCCTTGTAGTATTATTTCTAATGAGTTTGTAAAGCCAGGAAAAGGCCAAGCTTTTAGTAGAGTAAAAATTAGAAATTTGAAAACAGGCCGTGTTTTAGAAAGAACTTTTAAATCAGGTGAGAGTGTTCCAGCTGCTGATGTTGTCGATATTGAAATGCAATATTTATATAATGATGGAAGCATGTGGTATTTTATGGATCCTAATAGTTTTGAGCAATATACAGCAGATAATGTGGCTGTGAGTGATGCTATAAAATGGCTTAAAGATCAAGATATTTGTACTGTTACATTATGGAATGACGTACCATTAAGTGTTGCTTCACCTAATTTCGTAAGTTTATTGATAACACAAACAGATCCAGGTTTAAGAGGAGATACTGCAACAGGAGGGACTAAACCTGCAACTATGGAAACAGGTGCTGTTGTAAAAGTTCCTTTGTTTGTGCAAGAAGGTGAGTTAATTAAAATAGATACTAGAACTGGGGAATATGTCTCACGAATTAAAGAATAAACTTTCAGATAATTTGAAAAGTCTGTGGAGCCCATTAGCCAGTTTTGATGCAATCAAAGCACGAGCTAAGCTATATCAAAATATCCGCAAGTTTTTTGATATGAAGCAAGTTATAGAAGTTGAGACGCCATTACTAGGCTTCACTTCTGTAACTTCACCATATATATCTAGTTTAGAAGTTAGTGATAATAAACAAAAATATTATTTACAAACATCTCCTGAATATGCAATGAAGCGCTTTTTGTGTGCTTACTCAAAAAACTCTATCTTTCAAATTTGCAAATCTTTTCGCAAAGAAGAAATAGGTCGCCAGCACCACATAGAATTTTCAATGCTAGAATGGTATCGATTAGATTTTTCTATCTTTGATCTAATGAATGAAACACAAGAATTATTAAAATTAGTTTTGAATAAAGATTTAAATATCAAAAAATATACATATCAAAATATATTTTTAAAATATTTAAGTATAGACCCACTAGAAATATCTTATGATTACTTATTAGCTAGATTCAAAGAGTTAATAAAATTACAAAATAATAATTTATATCAACAATTAACTTTTGATGATATGTTGCAGCAATTATTTTGTAAATATATTGAGCCAAAACTAAAAAGCGTTTATATTTATAATTTTCCTAAAAGCCAAGCAGCATTAGCCAAAATTAATCAAGAAGATTCAAGAGTCGCCAATAGATTTGAGCTGTACTTAAATGGCATAGAGTTAGCGAATGGTTATGATGAGCTATTAGATTACTCTAGTTATAAAAATCGATTTGATTTAGAAAATCAAGAAAGACAACAGCAAAACCTACCTACAATAAATTTAGATTATTTATTATTAGACGCTTTAAAAGAATCAAAAGGCTTGCCAAGCTGTTCAGGAGTTGCATTAGGTTTGGACAGATTATTAATGTTTCTTTTGAATGAAGATAATATTGAAAAAGTTATATCATTTAGGCAATAACTTTTATTGTATATAAATATATTGTGCTTATTAATGAATATTTCATTAAATATTCATTAATAAGTAATATAATATTATGGGTATAAATATATTTATGAAAATAAAAAAATGTTAGTTAATTATAATTTAATATCAGTAGAGCAAAATCACAGTAATCATATATCAATATTCTTTAAAAATATTTTTGAGTGTAAATTTTTTTTTGCAAAGCTTAGATATTTGAGTATAAGAAATACTAACATAAGTTTTACTGTGTTTGATGCTTTGCATTCTGTAATAAACTCAGGGCAGTTAAAAATAAGCTCGACAGGTAAATTTTTTTTTTCTTATAATACCGCGCAAAATACCAAGTTGTTAAGTATTAGTAATCATATTCTACTTAATAAAATGAAATTAGATATTTTGTCAAATATAGAAGAAATGAATCAAATTAAATCTATAGAGATTGCACTTATAATACATATAAAAAAATTAAGATCTTTAGAAAAAAAACAAAATCTAAATTGTTTTATTTTTGATAATAATTCTATAGATACTTTCATAAGTCAGGTTAAACATTTGTTTGATAATGGCATTAGAAGTATTAAATTACAATTTGTACA
Source organism: uncultured Gammaproteobacteria bacterium (assembly GCA_963977185.1). Taxonomy (GTDB): domain Bacteria; phylum Pseudomonadota; class Gammaproteobacteria; order JAGOUU01; family JAGOUU01; genus CAXBNV01. Next base: position 24,408 of record CAXBNV010000022.1, read on the forward strand.
TAATGGAGATGGCGAGCATTGTATTTCTGGGGAGGTAATGATAGATGAAAATGGTGTTGTGAATTTTTTTATAAGTGATTCAATTGAAATTTCTTTAGTTAATTTAATGACTCCTAAAAGTAAAACACTAAATTACAATTATTTAATTAATTTAATTAAAAACAAGTTACCTTTGGCAGATATATATTTATCAAATATACATCTACAAAAATCATTTAAGGGTTGTAAAATTTTTTCTTTAATTTGTGCTTTCCAATTAGCAAATCAAGACAAGCATGGTGTTTGTTTGTATAGGTATATGCAATCTTGTAAATTACAACTTTATCGAGTAAGTCCTATTAAAGTATTGTCTTCTAAAAAAGAAGATCTTGATTGGGCATCTAAGCATTTAATTAATGCTGATGCTCCATTAAGATTTGTTAGAATTATGCAATCTGTGCGACATTTGCAAGAAATAATGATACGGTCTCCAAAAGAAACTTTGATGCCTATTAATTCGAAAAATAAATCATTGAAAGATTCATGCGCACAACATTTTTATATGTTTAATTATCAATTGTGTTTGATTGATTCAGTTCAAAATTTGGAACAATCTAAAATTTTAACTAATCATTTGTCTAAGCATATAGTCTTATTAACAGATCAAAATGAAATATTTTTTTTAGAATTTGGGTATCTGAAGAGAAAACATGGTGTAGTAATAAAACTTGAAAATTTTGACAGATGTAATATACCATTTTGCAATTCAGACAAAATTAATTTGATAGAAAAAGACAAAGACAAAGAATGTATTGATGAAATTATAGATAAAGCTTTATCTTTAGGTCAAATTACTAAAGGAATAAATCAAAGGTTTGAATATAAAAAAGTGAAAATACATCAAGATATAACTCAGTTTTTACAAAAAGTTCATAACATTTCTGATATTGAAAAAATAACACAAATTTATACTGTTACTGGCTTCGTAGAATTTGTTAATAATATTATTAGTAATTATAAAGAGATAAATGATGATGATTTTAAATCAAAGCTTAAGGCAAATTAAGTAATATTCATTGAAATAAGTCCTACTGCTTTTTGAAAAATTATTAATCTTTATTAATTAAACTAATCATAGTTGGGATAAATATTAAAATTAAAAAAGTTGCAAAAGCTAGACCAAAAGTAATTGAAGTTGCCATAGGAATTAAAAATTGCGCTTGTGTTGATTTTTCAAATAATAAAGGGGTTAGACCTGCAATAGTAGTTAAAGATGTTAATAATACCGCTCTTAATCTATCACATGCAGTTTGAATGACTGCTTCTTTATTTGAATCAAAAGATTTTCTTATTGACTTATAATGCAAGATTAAAATAATAGAGTGGTAGCCATCCCATTCTTAGGACAACTCTAAAGTAGAGTTTCTATATTTATAAT
>CAXBNV010000023.1:0-25663 GCA_963977185.1 uncultured Gammaproteobacteria bacterium
GGCCAAGTTGCCAGCATATGGCTCCAGAATTAAATTGCAATATTAATCCTGATTCCCAAACTCAAAATCATAAAGATTATTTTCAAAATTTTCAACATAGAATTTACGGAAAAACTGTAAAGACGTAAAAATGTAATCTATTTGCAACAGCTGATCCTAGACGAGAAGGGAGCGATGCGTTAGCTATAAATAAATATCTAGAGGAGGTAGTTTTGTTGTTGTTTTCAGAAGATACTTTTAGCTTTATTTTTTTTCCAGCCCGTTTGGTTTGTAACTTATTATTTGGCAGATTACTTTCTTTTCCTATTTTGCCAGGGCAGATTGTATTTCAAGCTGAAAATCGTAAAACTCTTACTGAGCTTGATATAAAAGATGGCGCTCTTAATAATAACCATCAATTATCTGAAAAAAACCAATATGTTATATACTTTGGTGGTAATGTAGAGAGTGCTACATATAAAGGAGTATATGATAGAAGTTTTTATGCAATTAATGAAGAATTAAAAACATTTTTAATTAAATATGATTACCCAGGAGTTGGTAATAGCGCAGGCTATCCTTCCTCATACCTAGATTTAGTCGATGGAGCAGAAAAAGTAATAAACAAGTTACTTGATAAAGGCATTAAGCCTGAACAAATTATATTGCATGGTTTATCTTTAGGTGGAGCCATTAGTCTTTATGCTTATAAAAGAATGTTAGATAAAGGTGTGACTTTAGGCGGAGTATTTAATGACAGGTCATTTAGTACGTTATCTGATGCAGCATTAGGAATGTTAGGAGTTAGTTTATATGATTCAAACATAATTTCTAAATTATTTTATATAATATTAAAACCTATAGTAAAAGCTCTATTATGGTTGTGCATGTGGGAGATGAATCCATATAAGATATATAATGAATTAGATTCAGATAAGAAAGATTTTATAGCTGTTGCCAATTATAACAATTATTCTGATGGTGTTATTCATCATGGCGCATCTATGTTTAGTGCTTTAAATAATAATTTATCAAATAAAGAGCAGTATGAATTAAATTTTAATGAACATTTATTTTTTAATGACTGTAAAACAAGTATGTCAATCTTTGATGATGAATGGCCATGGCCATGGCCAAGTTGCCAGCATATGGCTCCAGAATTAAATTGCAATATTAATCCTGATTCTAAAATTCAAAATCATAAAGAATATTTTCAAAACTTTCAAAACAGAATTTACAGAAAAACTGTAAGGACATAAAAAAGAATAAATATAATGTTTTTTTAGATTCTTTTATATATACATACTTTTTTTATCATTTTTTTGCGTATTTCAATAATTTCTATAGAATAGTTATTTACAATAAGACAGACATTAGATGTAGGTATAGTTTCTAGGTAGCTAATAATTAATCCGCTTAAAGTTTTAGGCCCATTAGTATCGAAATCCCAATCTAATTTTTTATTTAATTCCCTTAAAGTAATAGAGCCATCTATTATATAATTACCTTTTTTGTCGATAATAATATCTTGCTCTAATTCATTAGCATTAGTTATAAATTCACCTATTATTTCTTCTAAGATATCATCTAAAGTAACAAGGCCTAATATTTCACCATACTCGTCAACAACAAGACCTGTTCTAGACTTATTTTTTTTAAAATTATTTAATTGATTAATTAAAGTAGTGCCTTCTGGAATAAAATAAGATTTTGATAGATATTTTTTTAAATTAATAGACGAATTAATATCTACTTTTGTAAAGTCTTTTATATTAATAAGGCCTAATAGAGAGTTAATATTTTCATTATATACGGGAATAGTATTATACTCAGAATCAGTAAGAGCTTTTTTTATATCATGCCATTTAGCATTAATATCTATACCAATAATTTCATTTTTAGGAATCATAATATCTTCAACTTTTGCATTTTTTAAATCCAAAAGTCCAACTAGCATATTTTTATAATCTTGAAATATTGATAATTTAGATTCTGTTATTATTGTTCTAAGTTCTTCTAATGAGAGTTTTTCATGATGTGAGTGATCTTTAGTTCTAACTCCAAATAAACGGAGAATAAAATTACTAGAAGCTGTAACTATTATTATGACAGGAGACAATATATACAGCAAAGCTTTAAGTGGTATTGATGCTGGATAAGCTAACCATTCTGGATGTAATGCCGCGAATATTTTTGGCGTTGATTCTGCAAAAATCATAATTAATACAGAAATAACAAGGGTTAGCAAAATACTTTCTAAAACTGTTAGATCGCCAAAGACATCAATTGCCCATTGTGTTGATAAGGAAGAAAATAATAAATTAGCAAAAGTATTACAAATAAGGACAACACTTAATAATTTATCTGGTCTTTTCAATAAATCAAGTACTCTTATTGCCGCATGATGTCCTGCTTTTGCCTTATGTTTTAATTTGTATCTGTTGATAATCATCATTGCAGTTTCAGAGCCTGAAAAAAATCCAGATATTAAAACTAAAACAATCATTAATAATATATATAATTTTGATGATTCCACTTATTTTTCCAGCTTTAAATTTTGATATTAATATAGATAATATAAGTGATTTTATAATCAAAGTTAAGCTTTATTTAAGAGTTATATTTCTAAAAATATTATATATAATGATCTTAACTTATTCTTTTTTATATTTTTATTTAACTATTTTCTTTATTAGCGTCTATAGATTCTTTTCTATCTAAATTCACTATATTGATTTTATAAAAATCATATGAAGAATTTTTTTCTGCTAATATATGATCACCAACTTTCCAGTTTTTAATTTTTTTTGAATCACTGAATGAAACAGAATATTTATTATTCCCTGTGGTTTTAATTTTATTAAAAGTAGTATCAATAGAAGTTAATATTTGTTGAGATTGTTGTTTTTGAGAATTTTTGTTATTAGATAGTTCTATTGCTTGGGCTATAGCCTTATATGGAGCAATTTTAGCTTCGTTTTCTAACTCTTTTTCTCTTAATACAGCGTCTTGCTTTTGTTTTTCAGCGTTATTTTTATTGTAATCTATTATTACTTGTTTTTTTTGGTCTTCGCTTAAAGATTCCCATATATCTTTTTTAACGCCAAATACATATGTATCACAGCCGAATAAACATATAGAAATAGCTATAGCTGTTGTTGTTAATAAAAATTTTTTCATTACTATAATTTCCTATAGAATAACAGTTAATTAATCAACTTTATTATATAGAAAAATATTCATAATAAAAGATTTATTTTATTAAATTCTAGGTTTAGGTTTATCGCTAGGTTTGCTTTTAAATCCAGGTTGAGCATGTAATTTTTGTTTTTTTCTATCTATATTATCTTGAATTTCTTGGATTTTTTCTTTTACTTTAGGAGAAACTTTATTAGATTTTAATAAATGCTCAATTACATCTTCACTGGCAAGTAAATTTTGAAAATCAAGATTTGCTTCATTTACGGGAATTTGGCCATTAATTAATTTACCTATTCTAGCTATGTCAGGATCATTCATATAAGCGCTATATAAGGGCGTAGTAAGCTCAGAAACAGATTGAGTTGACAGAATTAGATTTTCTACTTTATTAAAAAAATATTTGTCTTTTATCGTCAATTGTTTATTTTTTTCAGGGTTTGTTTTTTTTGTTTTTTTTGAAAATAAGTTTTTAAAGAAATTAATAAAGCTTTTAATAACTTTTTTGATTTTTTGCCCAATAGTCTTATTTTTTTGAGTAATAGCTCTGCTATTATTGCTTCTTCTTGAGTGGGCTTTATGATGCTTTTTATGCTTATTATGTTTTTTGTTATGATTTGTCATATAAATAATATATATTACATTGCTTAAATCTAAATTATGGTTTTATATAAAAGTTTAACATATCGACCCAATCTTTATAATATTTTTATCACAATTGTCGTATAACTCTCTAATTTTGTTATTATTTGCTAATATAAAGTTAGGTTCTATTTCATACCACGGTATTATTACAAAATTTCTATATTTGATGCCAGGATGAGGTAAAATTAATCTAGAACTTTGTAACATCATATTATTATAAGACAATAAGTCTAAATCTAAAGTTCTAGGTCCCCAAGGATTAATTACTTTTTTTTTATGCTGCTTTTCTATTTTTATTAGTAATTTATGTAATTGTTGATGATTTAAGCAAGTTACTACTTTAGCAACTGAATTAATATAATTACTTTGATCAATATTACCTAAAGGGCTACTTTCATAAAGACTAGAAATGTGTATTCTCTTGATATTGCTGTTATTTTTTAAAAAACTATATGCTTTGGTAATTTGTGCAACAGGCTCATCTAAATTACTTCCAAATCCTATAAAAGCTGTATTCTCATAATTAATAGCTTCGGTGTTATTTATCACTATTGTTTTTCCAATATTTATATAATTTACTTTGCACGTTTCTTGCTAAGTATCTGATATATAATAAATCATATCCCATATCAAAATATTTATGATGTAGTAAAAATTTAATATTTTTAGGAGACTGGATGTTAAATTTATATTGAATTAGAAAAATATTTTTTAATAATAAAGATTCGTTGTTAGATATAGTTAATTTTTTCTTTTGATTAGATATAACTTTTTCTATGATATTTTTTAATTTACTAATGTCAGTTATATCTATATCTGCATTTTTCACATGATGTTCAATAATACCCCATAAAAATATAGCTAAGATAAAAATATGATTTACAGATTTTTTTTCTTTAAATCGTGAGTCTGTTAGATTAAGTCCGTATTTTATTACTTTTAAATCAAAGTGCTCATAGTTTAAAAATAAATATTTGATTAAGTCATATTTTTTTAATAACTTAAATGAATTTAAAGCAAATCCTTTAGCGAATATTTTTTTATATTCTTCATATAATCTAGGTAATTTTATATGAATTAATAAATCTTGTTTTTCTGATATTGCTTTTTTAGTATTTCGTTCAATACTCCAATTAAATTTGGCTGCAAACCTTAATACTCGCAAAATTCTTAATGGATCTTCTTGAAATCTTATTTTCGGATCCCCAATTATTCTAATGACTTTCTTTTTTATGTCTTTAAAACCGTTTGAGTAATCAACTATAGAGAAATCTTTAATATTATAGTAAAGAGCATTTATGGTAATGTCTCTTCTTATGCTATCTTCATTAATGTCTCCAAAATTATTATCAAGATCGATAATACCATTATTAGATAAAATATCTGGCTCTTTTCTAAAAGTTATTACTTCTATTACTAGCTTGTTATATATTACATGTACTAATTTAAAACGTTTTCCTATTATAAAGCTGTTAGAGAAAATTTTTCTGATTTGACTAGGGGTTGCATTAGTAACTATATCGTAATCTTTAGGGTGCATGTTTAGAAGCAAATCACGTACAGCGCCTCCTACTAGATAAGCTTCATAGCCAAATTTTTTAAGACGATACATAGTCTTTAGTGCATATATATCTATGTTTTTTCTTGAAATTGGATGCTTATCTCTATGAATTATATTAGGGATATTTGTTTTAGACATTTTATTAGGTTTTTATATGAATTAAGATTAAATGCAGATTTAAGTTAATTTACTAAAAAGTATTGATTTATATGTTTTATATTATATAATAATTGAGTGTTTTAAAAGAATTATATTTTATATATGGTAAATAATAAAGTTCAAGGGTATTCATTGGAAGAAGAAAAGTTAGATAATATAGCGGCTTTAATGTCCTCAAGTATGCTAATTTTACCTGGTGTTATGTCTGGTTTTGTTTTTGGAACCATTGTTTTCTTACCAATTCATGCTGTAACTGCTTTAGCTTACGCAGGGGGGCTGATTGGCTATATCATTGCGTATAATACTATATTAGAATCTCAATCTAAAGTCGATCAGGCTTTATTATCAGTTGCTAGCGCTTTTAGTATTTTTATTGGGGCTGTTTTAGGATTTTCTTTTGGAGCAATATTCTTATTTAAATTTTTACCTGGTATATGGCCTAATATAGAAACTTTTTTAGGATTAACTATTGGAATGGTATTAGGCCCTAAATTATTACCAGAAAAAGTAACTGCCAATATATGTGTACAATTATCAATAGCATTTGAAATAATGCTTTTTACAGGGATGACAGGGTTTATTCTTTTAAATTCTTTTCCTGGATGGTTATCTTTTTATGGATGGGCTTCTGGTTTAGGATTAGGCTTTTTGGGTGGATTGTTAATAGGAGGGGTTATAGCAAATAATATGGGCGATTCCTCTGATCCTAATAAAAATTTATATGCTAAAAAAGCCATAGTTAATGCAACATTGCCAAGTATTATTCTAGGGTTATCTATAGCGGTAATTTCAAGTGTTGTTTTAGAAATCAGTAGTAATTATTTGATGTTAGGAATAGGATTTACTATTGCGTCTTGTCTTATGGCAGGAGCTTATAAAGCCGTTAAATACTTTGAAGATCAAGATGATGCTTATAGTAAAGAAGTAGCACATAATATATTATTGTTTACTGCATCTTTATTTCCTTTTACATTTGCAGGAAGTTTAATTTCAGGTGGAATATATTCTTTATTAAACATTTATACTGATGGATTATTTTTTGCTATTGTATCTGGATATTGTGCTGGAGCACTAAGCTCTGTTCTTTATTTTTGTAAGCAAACGTATAATACAATGACAAAAGACTTTGAAACACCACGTGATTATAGTCTAGAGTTAGTAAAACCATTTGATGATGGCTTTAATGAAAAGAATGAAGAAAACAGAGGGTTGGAGTCTGTTTTGTATTTACATTCTAACAATCAACAGGACGATAATATAGAGCCATCAGATAGTAACAGTACAGTTTTTAGCTACAAAAATTAAATTATATAAATATTAAATTGTGTTACCATCGGTAATACTGATAGTGACTATACCTATATGGGTGAGAATAGGGATAGATAGAATGATATTTAACGTAGTGATGATTAGGAAAGTAAGACCTTCTATAATAGTACTTAGCTGGATAATATGTAGAATAATATCCAGTGCTATTTGGTGTTACTGACACAACACGATGTCTAGTTGTAGATATTTCATGAGTAGTGCACCCAGATAATATGACAAGACTAGAGCCAAGAGCTATATATTTTAGTACAGACATAATAACAACCTTATTTTGCAAGTTATTAACAGTTATTTAAATGTTGGACTTATGAATAAGAATATAGTTTCTAATTAATTAAATTTATTTATAGGTAGTATAATGAAAAGTAATATAAATATAGACTTTATTTATGGAATTCATGCAGTTACAAACTTATTAGTTGCAGATAGTTCTAGAATTAAAAAAGTGATTATCCAAAAAGATTTAGATAATAATAAAATTCAAAAAATAATAGAATTAGTATCTAAAAATAGAGTTGAAATTTCATATCTAGATAAAACAAAATTTAGTGATTTTTTATTAAAAAAAAAGATATCTAGTAATATTCAAGGGGTTATTGCTGAAGTAGATTTTAGTAACTTTATAGCTAAAGAATCGAATTTAAATAGTTTTTTAGAATCAATAAGTAATCAAAAATTAATTTTGATTTTAGATTCTATACAAGATCCTCATAACATGGGTGCAATTATTAGGACCGCTGAATGTTTAGGAGTTGATTGTATTATTATACCAAAAGATAATAGCTGTAGAATTAATTCTACAGTATTTAAAACTTCAAGTGGAGCAATTAGTTATATTCCTATTTTTGAAGTTGTTAATTTAACGAGAACAATTAAACAGTTAAAAGCGCAAAATATTTGGATTTATGGAGCAACAGGAGATATTGACATGGATTTATATCAAACTGATTTAAAAGATGATTCAATTGCTATAGTTATGGGAGCAGAAGGATCTGGAATTAGAAGATTAATTCAAAATGAATGTGATTATTTAATGAAAATACCAATGGTTGGGAAAACAGAAAGCCTAAATGTTTCTGTTGCAACAGCTATTATTGTTTCTGAAGTTATAAGACAACGAAAAGCAGGGTAAGAAATTTATGTCACCAATTGATTATAAAGTATTATTAACTAATATTAGCAAAAATAAAAAAAAATTATTAGCTGAAATTAGTAAAAAAACAGGTGGTATTTTACATGAGCTTTTTTCAATAACACAAAATAAAGAATATCATAAATTTGTTGATTTATTAGAAATAGCTGATTTTGTATATTACCAAGATTTTGAAGGTAAGAATCAGCAGAAATTAAAATTATTAAATAAAATTTATGAATCATCAAAAATTATATTAGATAAAATAGCAATAAAAAATAAAAAAACCTGTAAGGAGTTATTGCAAGATTTAAGTTTAATAGGCGATGATAAAACGAAAGAACTTTTTAGACAGTCTTATTTATTAAATCGAAACTTAAGTATTGCATTTAATCATTCTCAAAATCAAAATGAAGAACCTTGTAAAATAAAGTTAAATAGTAATAATCAGAGTTTATTTAATTCATTTATATATAAAATAAGTGAAAATAAGTTGTCTTTAAATAAGCATTACTTTTTAGCCTTGAATAACTTGAAAAAATATCCTGAAATAATAGTTTTTGGAAATAACTGTTTGGCAATTGCTTCTATAAATTTAATCGATTATTCAACTGATATATTAGATCTAAAGATATTTAGTGATATAAAATTTGAGCAATTATGTGCAGGGTTTGAGCATAAATCTTTAGATGAAAAATTAGAAGTTATTAAAAGTATTGCTAAACAAAACTCACAAGATATTTTTGATAGGTTAAGTTTAAATGATATCCAAATAGAATTAGATTTTTCAGAGTATCAATTAACTGCTCTTGATGAAAATACAGAAGATAGTGATAAAAATTTACAAATTTATTATAAATATTACATGCTAAAATTTCTAAAAGAAGGATATGTGTGTGATCTTCAAAAAGATGGCAATACAGTGCAACATAAAGCATTTGCTGTTGTTGATGCTCAATTACAAATAGCTAACCAGAAAATTTTGAAATTTGATAATCAGCTGGAATCTATTAAAGTTAAAAAAAATCAAGGAATTTTTTCTTGGTTGTGGCCATTTGGATGGGGTTCATCTGAGACAAAATATACTCAAGAGTCTTATGCAAATTCAACGACACAAAAGCTTGCTAAAAATTGATATTTGATTTTAAAATATGAGCTTAGATATTTATAAATATCTAAGCTCATATACACATATATAGTTAAAAAATATATGATATAAGAGGCTTTTGCTTTATAGGGCTGCTAATTTTTTGGCTTTATAGCTCTACATGTTTCAGTTGTTGCCTGTATAGCAGAGTCATTGTTTCCATATGAACCAGCAAATATAGATAATCCTCCAGCAAGAGATAATCCTGTGACTATCACTGGATTTAGAGTTGGGAACATAGTCGATAAGTTATTAGATATACCATCTTTAAAAACTAATGAATTTGCAACTGAATTAAGGGGTAACTCAGTAGACAGCACCGCTCTATTATAGTCATTGTTTTCTTTTATCTTATTATATATTGGAGATGTTTGTGGTGCATCATCATCTGAATGATTTTCATGTACTTGTGAGCTAAATGCATTTATAAGCTTATTTATAAATGAAGATATGCCATTATATAAAAAAGTAGTAAAAGGAATTTCAGCTATTAAGATTAAAGACTTACATAATATGGCATGTTCTTTTATGCCAGGTAATTGATCAACTGCTGTTATGCATTGAAATGTATGAGCTGAAATTGCACAACCAGTTACAAATAAAGAAATGATTTTGGCGATCATTGAATCATTATTATCTGCATCTATAGTAATTTTTTCTTCTTCAGCATTTTTACTTTCTATGTAGCTTTTTGTTTTTTCAATAAATGATAAAGAAAAAATACTAGAAAACCCAACAAAGCTAAAAGCTGCGATAGTAGCTGATAGTATTGTAGGTAACATTTCAGGTAAGAACATAGATATTGCTGTTGGCAATGAGCTAAATAGCAAATTAAATAAAGTTAAAGTAGAGCTAAATTGTAGTATTGCTGTAAGAGCAAATGCTGCGCATAGTGAAATAGAAAGAGCGCCTCCTAATAAGGCTAGATCACTATATCTAGTTATTTCTTCGCCATTAGACATTTTAAATAAACCCTTTGAGAATTTATTAAATGAATCTCTTATGCTTTGATAAAATAAAACTTGGTTTACCTGTTGAGAGCAATATCCTGCAAGTAAGGGCAGGCTAAGAACAACAGCAGATTGCCAGCTAGATGCAGCTATAATTGTTGATGATAAAAAGATATATAGACCACGCCATGCATTTGAGCCTTCTCCAAAAGAGATTACAAAAGACATGTAGTAAGCAATAGAGTCGTTTATTAATTTATTAACTTGGTTTTGATAATAAGAATAGCTAAATGTCTGTTCTGTTTGATTTTCACCGTCATTTGGTATGATTTCGTTTACTAAGTCTGTAGTAGACATATCATCAGATAAATTTAATCTGTATGTTTCTTGTTCATTCTCTGATAATTTTCTATCTATATCTGTTAATTTAACAGGGCTTGTTTTTGAACCATGTTTTTGTTGATAATATTCAGCATTTTTATAGTCATTTTCAGCTAATTTTTTTATATTTATAATCGGCTGATTTGACGCACCTAAGTACCTGAATAGGTGATTTGTTGCAATTTTAATAGATTTAAGTTTTTCATGCTTTTGTGTTGCAGTATCTTTAGCATCCATTTGCACTAATGTATTAAAGTTATCTAATAGGCAAGACAAAAAATTTACTTCTATCTCTTTAGCATCTTGTTCTGATATATCTTGATTAGTAATTTGTTTAAGAATGAAATCTAATTCACCAATAATTCTTTCGTATGGAGCAAGTGAATTTATTAACTCAAAAGCACTATTTGCTAAAACTTCTTCCAGGCTGATATTTGATAATCCCATAATTTGAGCGGGATTTAGTATTACTGGTTTTAAGTATTTGTTTTCACAAGAGTCTTGTGTGTTATGGTGTAATTTGTTAAAAACATTATTTAACTCTGTAAGAAAGTCTTTAGAACTAATACTACGACTATAAACTAGGCTACCCACCATTTTGAAACTCCTAACTAATAAGACTACAATTAAATATAACCCTTTGTTATTAATAAAAAAAGGGTTTAAATCTAGTTATAACATATATAAATTAATAAAGTAAAGCGCTTAGGATGTAAAACTTTATAATTTTTGTATAGATAAATTCTTGATATCAAGCCTAATGAATTGAGTCTTGATATCAGTATATACTAATATAGTTTACATCTGGTATTCTGGACTTTTTTCTTCTTCTCTAAGAGTTAAAATTTCATAACCTGTATCAGTCACTAGTATAGTATGTTCCCATTGAGCAGATAAACTATGATCTTTAGTCACAACTGTCCAGTCGTCATTAAGTAATTTTGTCTCTTTTTTTCCAGCATTAATCATGGGTTCTATAGTAAATATCATGCCAGGTACTAATTTAACTCCAGTTTTAGCTACTCCATAATGTAATATTTGTAAGTCTTCATGGAACACTTTACCTATGCCATGGCCACAATATTCTCTAACTACAGAAAACCTTTGTTTTTCAGCGTATTGTTGTATTGCATAACCAATATCACCGGTGTAGTTATCAGGTTTTACTTGTTCTAGACCGATAAGTAAGCATTTTCTAGTAATAATACTTAGTCTTTTACCTAAGATTGAAGGTTTGCCAACACAAAACATTTTGCTTGTATCGCCGTGATATTCATCTTTTATAACAGTTACATCTATGTTTATAATGTCGCCATTTTTCAGTATTTTTGTATCACTTGGTATTCCATGGCATACCTGGTGATTTACTGATGTGCATATTGACTTTGGAAATCCTCTATAGTTAAGAGGCGCAGGTATGGCTTTTTGTTTATTAACTATATAATCGTGGCATATTTGATTGAGTTTTTCTGTGGTAACGCCTGGTTTGACATACTGGCCGATCATTTCTAAAACTTCGGCTGCAAGTTTTCCAGCTATTCGCATTTTTTCAATTTCTTGAGGTGTTTTAATTATAGTTTCCATAAAAATAACAAATTTTTCTTAAATATATTCATAAAATTTTTGGTTATAATATAATAGCTAAAAACAGAGTAAATTGATATATTATATTTGGCATATTTAGCTGTATTTTTTATATTAAATATGGTATAAAACTGTAGTTCTATAATTAATTATGATTTATTATAGATCATTTGTATAACCACACATTGTTGAATATAATTTTGGGTGCATAGCTTAATATGGCGTTGTTGAAATTATAGATAATGTGGAAGAAATAACCCGTAAACTTAAGGAGTTTATATGTCTTTAATATCTATACAAGAGGTTTTCAAAGCAGGCGTTCATTTTGGTCATAAAAGACGCTATTGGAATCCTAAAATGTCAGAATATATTTTTGGAATTAAATCTGATATACATATCATTGATTTAGATAAATCATTACCGTTATTTAATGACGCTTTAGAATTTATTCGCAGTATAGCTGCAAGAAAAGGTAAAATACTTTTCGTTGGAACAAAGCGTGTATGTCATGGAATTATTGCAGAAGAAGCGACTCGTGCAGGAATGCCATATGTTAATAATCGTTGGTTAGGCGGTATGTTAACTAATTATAAAACTGTTCGTCAGTCTATTAAGAGACTTAAGGCTATTGAAAAAATGGTTAAAGACGGAACTATTAAGAAATTTATTAAAAAAGAAGCTTTAGATATTTCAAGAGAGCAAGAAAAATTAGATCGTAACTTAGGCGGTATAAAGAACATGGGGTCATTACCAGATGCTCTTTTTGTTGTAGATGTTGGTCGTGAAAAAATTGCTATTCTAGAAGCTAAAAGATTAGGTATTCCTGTTATCGGTATCGTTGATACTAATAATTCTCCTGATGGTATTGATTACGTTATTCCAGGAAATGATGATTCATATAAAGCTGTAAAATTATATGCTAAATGTGTTGCTGATACTATTTTGAGTGTTAAAGAAAATTCTACAGATTTAACAAAAGAAAAAGTTAAAGAAGAAGAAAATGTTGAAGATGTTTTAGGTTTTGTTGAGCAAACAGAAGAATTATCAGAAGTAGTTGTTGATACTAAAGTCAAAGAAGCAAAATTAGGGGAAAAAGTTTCAGCTGTTTCAGACTCTAAGGTAAAAACAGATTCTGATAGTAAAACAGACAAATAAAGAATCAAAATAGATCTTAATTTTTATATTATTTATACAGGATAAATATTATGACAGTTACAGCAAAAATGGTAAAAGAACTTCGTGAAAGAACTGATTGCGGAATGATGGAATGTAAAAAAGCATTGGTTGAAGTAGATGGAGATATGGAAAAAGCAGCGGATCTTTTAAGAACAAAAGGATCAGCTAAAGCAGATAAAAAAGCATCTCGCACAGCAGCAGAAGGCTTGGTGAGTGTTGCGTCAAAATCAGATAATAAAGCTGCGGTAATATTAGAAGTTAACAGTGAAACAGACTTTTTAGCAAAAGACTCTAAGTTTAAAGCTTTTGTAGCAGCAGTAACTGATATAGCTTTAAATAATTCGATTAACACTCTTGAAGAATTAAATAACGCAGAGTATAAATCTGATAGTTTTACTGGCACTGTTGATGAAGCAAGAAAAGAACTTATAGCAAAAATAGGTGAAAACACACAAGTAAGAAGATTTGCAAAATTTGTTGCAGATGATTCAGATGAAATCATTAATTCATATGTCCATGGTGGTAGAATTGCTGCTATTGTTAGAATTAAAGGTGGAGACATGGATTTATGCAAGGATATAGCAATGCATGTTGCAGCTACCAATCCAATGGTTGTTAATGCAGATGATGTTCCTGCTGAAGTTTTAGAAAAAGAAAAAACTATTTTTAAAGCTCAAGCTGCTGAATCAGGTAAGCCAGATAATATTATTGAGAAAATGATTGCTGGTAGAATTAGTAAATTTGTAAATGAAGTAAGTCTTTGCGGTCAACCTTTTGTAAAAGATCCTGATACTACGATAGGTAAATTATTAGAAAAAGCTAATGCAAAAGTGTTAGGTTTTACTAGATATGAAGTAGGTGAAGGAATAGAAAAAGAGATTAGTAATTTTGCTGAAGAAGTTATGTCTCAAGTAAAAGGTAATTAAAATGACGCTAAGCCATGAGAATAAAATTAAATATAAAAGAGTTTTATTAAAATTAAGTGGCGAAGCGTTAATGGGTCAGGAATCCTTTGGTTATTCACCAAAGGTTCTTGACTATTTGGCAGAAGAAATACGATCTTTAAATAAGCTTGGCATTCAGTTAGCTATTGTTGTTGGTGCTGGTAATATTTGTCGAGGTCGCTCATTATCTAAGTTGGGTACAGATAAAATAGTTGCAGATCAGATGGGCATGTTTGCTACTATAATGAACGGATTAATGTTAAAAGATGCCTTAATTAAAAAGTCAGTTAATTCCGAAGTTTTATCAGCATTAAAGGTTGATGGAATAGCTAAAAGATATGATCATAATACAGCAAAAGGATATTTAGACTCTAATGTAGTGGTAATTTTATCAGGTGGTACGGGAAATCCACTAGTTACAACTGATTCTGCTGCAAGCTTAAGAGGAATTGAAATAGAAGCTGATATACTTTTGAAAGCTACTAATGTTGATGGGGTTTATGATAAAGACCCTAATATAGATAAAGATGCAGTCAAATATGATAAAATAAGCTTTGATAGTGTATTAGAAAAACAACTAAAAGTTATGGATTTAACATCTTTTTGTCAATGCAGAGATTACGACTTACCAATTATAGTTTTTAATATTAATAAAAAAAATGCTCTTTTTAACGCTGTATCAGGTCAAAGCGAAGGAACATTAGTTTATAATGATTGAAAACATTAAAAAAAATTAATTATATTTGTTATTAGGAGAGATTAACGTGGTAGCTGAGATATTGAACGCAGCAGCATCAAAAATGCAAAAATCTTTAGATTCTTTAAAGATTGAATTGGCTAAAATTCGAACAGGAAGAGCTACTCCAAGTCTTTTAGATTCGGTCCAAGTCGTATATTACGGTACGGAAACCCCATTACATCAATTAGCTTCAGTTACAACAGATGATGCTAGGACTTTAGCTGTTACACCTTGGGACAAGGCTTTAATACCTGCTATAGAAAAAGCAATAATGAGCTCTGGTTTAGGATTAAATCCTGTAACTGTTGGAACTGTTATTCGAGTACCTATGCCTGCTTTAACAGAAGAAAGACGTAAGGATTTAGTAAAAGTTGTTAAACAAGAAGTTGAAACGGCCAAAGTAGCTGTAAGAAACATACGAAGAGAAGCTAACACAAAACTTAAGGATCTTTTGAAAAGCAAAAGCATTACAGAAGATGATGAAAGAGAATCTCAAAGTAAAATACAAAAACTAACAGATGACAAAATAAAAGAGACAGAAGTTATTATGTCTCATAAAGAAAAAGAATTATTAGAAGTATAAAATTTATAGTTATTCTGTATTAATGAATAGTAATAACAAGAACAAAAATAAAAAAAACTTAGCTAATCCAGAACATATAGCCATTATTATGGATGGTAATGGCAGATGGGCAAAAAAAAATAATTTAGTTAGAACTAAGGGTCATCTTAAAGGACTGGAAGTTGCTCGTAATATAGTCATATGTGCTTCAAAGCTTAACATAAATCAGCTTACTCTTTTTGCCTTTAGTAGTGAAAATTGGAATAGGCCAAAGTATGAAGTTAATTTTTTAGTTGGACTAATGAAAGACAAGCTGTCTAAAGAGTTGTCTGAACTTTGCGATAATAATATCAGAATTAATTTTTTAGGTGATTTATCTGCGTTTGGCAAAGCTACTAGAGACAAATTACTGCATTGGCAAAATCAATCTCAAAATAACCAAGGCCTTCAATTAAATATAGCTTTAAACTATGGAGGTAGATGGGATCTAGTTGAGGCTTGTAAAAAAATAGCAGGACTAGTTAAAAATGAACAAATGATTATAGATAATATTGATAGTCAAATCATTTCTGATAATTTATCAACATCAACTATTCCTGATCCTGATTTATTAATAAGAACAAGTGGCGAGTATAGAATTAGTAATTTTTTACTTTGGCAGTTATCTTATACCGAGTTATTTTTTTCTGATACATTGTGGCCAGATTTTTTGTCAGAGGAATTTATTGCTATTATTAATCAATATGTCACTAGACAAAGAAGATATGGGCTTATCAGTGAGCAGGTGTCATAAATAAATGTTAGTCTCAAGAGTTATAACAGGACTGAGTTTAATTATAATATTGGCTCTTTTATTGTTCAAAGCAAATTTTATTTTATTTAACTTGTTTCTTTATTTAGTCGTGTTTCTTTGTTCTAAAGAATGGGGCAAAGTTAATAAGTTAAAATATTTTTGTTTATTATTTAATATATCTTTAATTATATTTACTGTTTTATTATTACTGTTTGAATATAACATCTTATCTTTTTCTGGTTTTTCTAATGATTTAAGTTATTTTATTACTTTGAATATAAATTTAGCTCCTTTTTGGGGATTGATATTTATATCTATTTTATATTTTTCAAAACCCATTAAATCTAAATTATTTCTGTATTTTACAGGTTTTTTTATTTTAACAAATTTTGTAGTCTCAATTTTAGATATAAAATATAATTTATCAAATCAAAGCTCTTATGAATATATAAATTTTTTAAATTATTCTGTTTTTGATAGCTATCAAGGAGCTGTAATTTTATTAAGCTTAGTATTTCTAACGGCTATAAATGATACAGGAGCTTATTTTACCGGAAAATTTTATGGTAGGCATAAGCTTGCCAAATTTATTAGCCCAAATAAAACTATAGAAGGTTTATTTGGTGGTGTAACATTTAGTTTAATTTTATCAACAGTTTTTTATTATTTTTTATTTAATCTAAAAATAGGTATACTATACTGGCTTTTGTTAATTTTTGTATTAATGATTTGTGCTAATCTAGGCGATTTAGTTGAAAGTCAATTAAAAAGAAATGCAAAGGTTAAAGACAGTGGAAACATATTACCAGGACACGGGGGAATGTTAGATAGATTGGATAGCCATTTAGTTGTAATTCCTATGTTTTGGTTTTTTATGATTAATTTTGTTTTTTAATCCAAAACTTGTTAGATTGATATATGGACGTATTTTCAGCAGTATTTGTTTTTTTATTGTCAATTGCAATTTTAGTCATTTTTCATGAGTATGGCCATTTTATTGTTGCCAGACTTAATAACGTTAAGGTTCTAAATTTTGCAATAGGGTTTGGTAAGTCTCTTGTTAAATATCAAGGGAGAAAAGGGACTTTATATTCCATAAATTTATTTCCGCTTGGCGGGTATGTTAAAATGCTAGACTCAAGAGAATCTAGTGTTATTTCTTCAGAAAATTATTTAGACTTTAATAGAAAGCATCCTCTACAGAAAATATCCATAGTTATTGCAGGCCCTCTTTTTAATTTTATTTTAGCTTTTTTTTGTTTTTTTATAATGTATCAAATAGGAGTTATAGAACAAGATCCTATTATTTATGATATAGATTTAAAATCTGTGGCTGAAAAATCAGGAATGTCTTTTGACTTTGACAGTAAGCAGCAAGGGCCAGTGAAAATTATTAAAATTGGCGACAAGACTGTTAAAAATACAGAAGATGTTCAACTAGTATTATCAGATTATATTGGTAGTAAAAATAAGCAATATATCAAAATAAATATTTTAGATAATAATAAAGTTAAAAAATATAAATTAGACTTGTCTGAAATCAATTTTTATAAAGATGTCGATTTACATTCAACTTCTTTGGTTAGACCATTGGGAATTTGGATGCTTCCTAAAAAAATAACAATTGATTCAGTATTGAAAGATAGTTCAGCATCAAAAAGTGGTTTAGAAAAAAATGATATTATTTTAGGAATAAAAAATGAAGAAAATAATATTTTTGATGTTTTATCTTTTATAAAAGATAACCCTAATGAAGAAGTTATTTTAAAAATATCAAGAGATAATTTAATACAATATATAAAAATAATAATAGGTAGTAAAGATAAACAAGGATTTCTAGGTATATCTTTTAAAACTCCATTTAGCTATTCTATAAAAAAATATAATTTTTTAAATAGCTTGAATCAAAGTGCTATGGATACCTATAAATATACTGAAAAATCGTTTACAATGATTTTTAAGTTGTTATTTGGTGAATTAGGGTTAGAAAATATTCATGGTCCTTTAATGGTTGCTAAAGTAGCTGATAATTCCTGGGATGTGGGAATATCTCAATTTTTAAAGTTTTTAGGGATTATTAGTATAGGATTAGGTGTTATTAATTTGTTGCCCGTGCCTTTATTGGATGGGGGACATATAGTTTATCATTTAGTAGAATGGATTAATCCTAAGTGGATTACTAAAGCTTTAGAAGAACTATGGTTTAAAGCTGGTATTAGCTTTATTATTTTTTTGTTTTTTTTAGCAGTTTATAATGATATTAAATATTGGTAGTTTTATGAGTAAATATAATAATAAATTTTTCGCTATATTAATTTCATGTATTATTTTCACTATTTACCCATCTTTTCTTGGGGCAGCTGTTTTTAAAATAAAACACATCGAATTAGAAGGGATAGGACGAATAGAAGATGGGGTGATTTTTAATGCAATCCCGGTTAAAGTTGGTGATAATTTTGATACTAAAGAATCCTATAAAATAATAAGAGATTTATATAAAACAGGATATTTTAAAAATGTTGATGTTTATAGAAAAAAAGATACTTTAGTTATAAAGCTAGAAGAAAGGCCAGTTATAAAAAAATTAAGTATTGAAGGTAATGAGTTAATTCCAACTGATAATCTTTTAAAGGTTCTTAAAAGCGTTGATATTGCCGCAGGAAGAACATTTAATCCGGTTATGCTTGATAAAGTAGAACAAGAATTAGAGAAGCAATATTATAATCAAGGAAAGTATTCAGTTAAAGTTGTAACTGTTATAAAAAATGTTGATAACAATACAGTTCTGATTAAAATTAAAGTTGAAGAAGGAGTCGTTGCTAAAATAAGTAAAGTAAATATTATAGGAAATTCTAAATTTACGAGCTCTGAATTATTAAGTTTAATGGAGCTTAAAAAATCAGATTATATAAGCTTTTTTACAAAATCAGATAATTATTCTAAACAAAAATTAACGGGTGATTTAGAAAGACTTAAAGCTTTTTATATAGATAGAGGGTTTGTTAATTTTAAAATTAAATCAACTCAAGTTTTTTTAACTCCTGATAAAAAAAGTATTTATATAAATATTAATATTTATGAAGGCAGGCAGTATACTATTTCAGAAGTTGGATTATCTGGGAAAATTACATTAAGCAAAAGCAAATTATTGAAAATAACTAAGAACATAAAGCCAGGCGAGTTGTTTTCAAATAAAAAGATTATAGCGGTTAAAACTGGAATTTTGGATTTGTTTGCAGTTAGAGGTTATTCTTTTGCTGATGTTACTGTTATTAAAGATATTGATGAAAAATCTGCAAAAGTGGCAATAAATTATTTTATTAAGCCAGGTAAAAGAGTATATGTTAGACGAGTTAATATTCATGGGAATTTTAGAACCCAAGATTATGTTATAAGAAAAGTATTGGTTCAATTAGAGGGCTCTTATTATTCTAAAACAAGAGTAGAAGAATCAAAAAGAAGATTGTATCAGTTGGGTTATTTAAAAGATATCAATATAGATATAACCCAGGTTCCAGGTACAGATGATCAAGTTGATCTTGACGTAACAGTAACAGAAGCTAATTCTGGTAACTTTACAGGCGGTATTGGTTATTCTCCTTTAGATGGTGCTATTGGAAATATATCTGTATCACAAGATAATTTTTTAGGAACAGGTAAAAAAGTTTCATTTTATGGGAGTAAAAGTAAAGCTGTTACATCTTTAGGTGGAGGATATTCTGATCCGTTTTATACAATAGATGGAATAGGGGTTGGTGCTAATACATATTATAATAAAACTAAAGCTAAAGAGCTTGCTATTAGTAATTACACTTCTGATTCTGCAGGATTAGATGGATTTGTATCAATTCCTATGTCTTTATATGATAGAGTCGTTCTATCATTAGGTTATCAAAATAAAAAAATCACTACTTCATCAGATCCTTCAAAAGAAATTAAAGATTTTATTGGTAGTAAAACAAGAAGTGTAGATTATGATTTATATAATACAGTTCTTGCCTGGACTAGGGTAACTCTTGATAGAAGTATATTTCCAACAGAAGGATTAGAACAAAATTTACGAGCAAATATAATTATTCCTGGTAGTACAATAAAATATTATAAAATTGAAAGTGAAACACGTTATTATGTTCCTTTATATAATATATATGTTTTATTATTTAGAGCTGGAATAAAATATGGTGATGGGTTTGGTGGTACAAAAGAGCTACCGTTTTTTGAGAATTTTTATGCAGGTGGAATAGGAACTGTTAGAGGATATGAAGATAATTCTTTAGGTCCTGAAGATTCAAAAAATGCAGCAATGGGAGGTAATATAAGTTTATCTGGCACCATGAGTTTTAATTTTCCTTTACCATATATTGATGCTGATACTGTTAGAACATCAGTATTTGTAGATGCTGGTAATGTATTTGATGAATCATTGGAGCTAAATAAAATGAGATATACTGTTGGTCTAGCTGGTCAATGGTTATCCCCAATGGGTCCATTAGCTGTAAGTATAGCGACACCAATTAAAAAGTTTGCAGGAGATAGAACAAAAGCATTCCAATTCCATATGGGAACAACTTTTTAATCTGTAGCGTAAATGAAGCAAAAGATAGTTATAAATAATTAAATTTAGGAGACAAAAATGTTAACAACAATATCAAAAAATCTAAAAAAAGCAGCTTTAATCTTTGGGGTTTTTAGTATGTCAACGGCTATAAGTGCAGGGACAGACACTAAGAATTTAAATTTAGCTATTGTTGATACTGTTATGGTTCAGCAATATTTAGTGTCTTTAGTTGATAAGTCATTAGAGAAAGATTTTAAGTCAAGATATGATGGATTAAATTATTTAGCAAAAGAAATATCAGAACAGCAAAATAAGTTTCGTAAAGAAAAAGATATAATGAAGCAAGTAGCAAAGGATTCATTAGATAAAAAAATTCAAAATATGCAAATGGAATATCAGAAAAAAGCAGAATCTTTTGAGGCAGATTTGAATGCAAGAAGAAGTGAAGAGATTAGACCAAAATTTGAAAAGATTTTAGATACCGTTAAAGATTTAAGCAGACAAGAAAATTATGATGTTGTTCTTACAAAAACAGCTACATTATATGTTGATAATAAGTACGATATAACAGAAAATGTTATTAAGAGATTTGAAGAAAAAAATAAATAATAATTATAGTTAATAATCATGGACATAAATAATAACAAGCAGTTTACTCTTAAGTTTCTGGCTGATTATTTAGGAGCTGAATTATTTGGAAATGCAGATAAAATAATAACAAGTATAGCTCCAATAGAGTCGGCTAGCAGCGAACAAATAACTTTTGTAAATAACCCAAAATATTTAAAGCATTTGACAGTCACTAAAGCAGGAGCTGTTTTAATTAGTAAAAAAGCTCAAAGTTTATCAACAACTAATAACTTAGTTGTTGATGATGCTTATTTGGCATATTCACAATTAACAGAATTATTTGTTAATAAAAACATGAATAAGAATATAGCCAAAACTGCTATCATTGGAGCAGGTATTAATATTTCTGCTAATGTTAATATTGCTGATAGGGTTGTTATTGGTGATAATGTTTCTATTGATGATAATGTGACTATTAAAGCAGGTGTTGTTATAGGTGATAATGTAACTATAAAATCAGATACTGTTATTTATCCTAATGTTTCAATATATGATAATGTTTCTATAGGTAAACATTGTATTATTCATAGTGGTGTTGTATTAGGAGCTGATGGTTTTGGCTTTGCAAAGAAGATAGATGGCTCATGGTCTAAAATTCACCAATTAGGTACAGTAAAAATTGGTGATAATGTTGAAATAGGAGCTAATACTACGATAGATTGTGGTGCTCTAGGAGATACAGTTATTCATGATGGAGTCAAACTTGATAATCAAATTCAAATTGGACATAACGTTGAAATAGGAAAAAACACAATTATGGCTGGATGCAGCGCTATTGCAGGTAGCACTAAAATTGGTATAAATTGTGCAATAGGAGGATTTTCTGCAATTGCAGGTCATCTATATATTTGTGATAGTACTATGATAACTGGAGGATCTTCAGTTTCAAGCTCTATAGATAAACCAGGAGTTTATTCTTCTGGAGCCGGAGGAGTTGTGCCTAATAATATTTGGCGTAAAAATGCGGTTCGATATAAAAATCTAGATCAAATTGTTCGAAAAATTAAAATAATAGAGTCAAATGTAGAATCCGCTTTAAATTTAAAACAAGATGAGTTAGAAAATGCATAATTGGCAAGATATATTAAAAGCTTTACCGCATAGATATCCTTTTTTATTGATAGATAAAGTTCTTGAAATAAAAGAAGGCGAGTATATAAAAGCTGTAAAAAATGTAACATTTAATGAACCTACTTTTACTGGGCATTTTCCTGAAAAACCTGTTATGCCAGGAGTTTTAATAGTTGAAGCATTGGCTCAAGCAAGTGGTTTTTTAGCTCATAATTCTAGTGAGAAATTTGGGATAGAAATTAAACCAGATCATATCTATATGTTTGCAGGGATTGATAATGTGAAATTTAAAAAAGCAGTAATACCAGGTGACCAAATAATTTTAGAAAGTAATTATATCAAGCATAAAAAAAATATTATGAAGTTTTCTTGTAAAGCAATAGTTGATGGCACTATAGCATGTATTGCTGATTTAACTTGTGCATATACTAAATATGGGGATTAAGAAATGAACAATAATAATAACAATAATAATAATAGCCCTAGTGCAGTGATTTTAACTAATAAGCCTATTGCAAAAGATGTTAAAATTGGACCATGGTCTGTTATTGGTCCAGATGTATCAATTGGTGAGGGGACAGAAATTGGCTCACATGTTGTTATTAATGGTCCAACAACAATAGGTAAAAGATGCAAGATTTATTCTTTTGCCTCAGTTGGTGGAGATACTCAAGACAAAAAATATCAAGGCGAACAAACTTACTTAGAAATAGGCGATGATAATATCATTAGAGAGTGTGTTACTATTAATCGCGGTACTAAGCAAGGTGGATATTATACTAGAATAGGAAATAATAATTTATTTATGGCTTATTCTCATGTAGCTCATGACTGTATTATTGGAAATAATAATGTGTTTTCTAATAACGCAAGTTTAGCTGGTCATGCAATAGTTGAAGACAATGCTATACTTAGTGGATTTTCAGGATTACATCAATTTTGTCGTATGGGCAGTTATGCTTTTTTAGGAATGAGATGTTGTGTTAGTCAAGATGTTACTCCATATACTATAGTTGCAGGAGCAGAAGGAACATCAAAAGGCTTAAACTTAGAAGGATTAAAAAGAAATAACGTATCAGAAGAATCAATTATAATTTTAAAGCAGTGCTATAAAATTATATTTAGACAAGGAAATACATTAAAAAAAGCTATAGAAATTATTAACGAATTTAATTTTAATATTCCTGAAGTTAATAATTTAATTAAGTTTTTACAAGAATCGCAAAGAGGTATAGTTAGATAATTACAGCTATGTCTAATCTGAGTATTCATAAACATAATAGCAAGAAAAAGTCTTATAGTATTGCCTTGGTGGCATGTGAACCATCAGGCGACCTTTTAGCAGCAGATTTAATAAATAGTATAAATGCTGATAAACATAACCAAGTAGAAATAAGTTTTTTTGGTGTTACTGGGCCTAAAATGGAGCAGGCTGGTTGTGATAAAGTTTATTCTATTGATGAATTAAGTGTGATGGGAATTTTTGAAATAATAAAATATTTACCAAAATTAATAAAGTTACGTAAAAAAATTTTAAATATTATATTAGACAAAAAACCTGATCTTGTAATAGCAATTGATGCTCCTGATTTTAATTTAGGACTAGAAAAAAAAATAAAAAATCTTAACAATAATATTAAAACTATTCATTATGTTAGTCCATCTATTTGGGCTTGGCGTAAAAATAGAATTAAAACTATCAAAAAAGGCGTAGATAAAGTTTTATGCTTATTTCCATTTGAAGTTCATCTTTATAATGATTACAATATTCCAGCTAATTATGTTGGCCACCCTTTAGCTAAAAAATATAAGTTTAGAGATAATATTAAAAAGAACGAATCAAGAGATATTATTAATCATTTAAATGCTAAAGATATTGTAATAGGATTATTACCAGGGAGTAGAAAATCTGAAATAGAAGCTATTTTTCCTGTTTTAATTAAATTTTTAGAAAAATATAAGAATAACTTTAAAAACATCAAATTTGTAATCGCTTTATCTAATAATAGACATGAAAATATTATAGAGAGTAATTTACAACATTTAAAAGCACATGATAAAAATTTTTCTAATAATATATTAGTTCATGATAATTCAGAGCAGGTTTTATATGCCTCTGATTTAATTTTATGTGCATCAGGCACTGTCACCCTAGAAGCTGCTTTAATAGGTGTGCCGATGGTTGTTGTGTATTACTTGTCTAGTTTTACTTGGCTTTTAACTAAATTATTAGTCAGTTCTAAATATGCGGCATTGCCAAATATCATATCCAATAAACTTATTGTTCCAGAATTATTACAAAAAAACTTTAATGTTGATAATTTGTATTACTATACTAATAAATTATTAAATGATATTGAATATAAAAACCAAATGATAAATAATTTAGAGCAAGTTAAAAACACTCTTTGTTTTAGTGAATATGAGTCCATATCCAAAATTGTTTTAGAAAGTTTATAGCAACAATAAATTAACAATAAAAGGCAGTAAAGAGTGTTTGATGATAAATTCATAGCAGGGGTTGATGAAGTTGGAAGAGGGCCATTAGTTGGCTCTGTGGTTGCTGCAGCGGTTATTTTTCCAGATAATTATGATTTAACCTGTTTTAAAGATAGTAAAAAGTTATCTGAAAAAAAAAGAAATATTTTAACTGAGGAAATAAAAAGTAACGCGTTAAATTATTCAATCGGTTATGCATCGCCTTTAGAAATAGATAATATTAATATTCATAATGCGACGTTACTTGCAATGGAGCGAGCTATATTAGGCCTTAATATTAGCCCAAAAATGATATTAATTGATGGTAAATTTGTTCCTAAGTCTATTAGTTTTCCTATGAAAGCTATTATACAAGGCGATAGTATTGAACCAATAATTAGTGCGGCATCTATAATAGCAAAAGTTGTACGTGATCAGATGATGTATGATCTTCATGAAAAACATCCAGAATATAATTTTGCCAAACATAAAGGCTATCCTACTAAAGAGCATTTTGCCGCTATAGAAAAGTATGGATTAATTACAGAGCATAGAAGAAGTTTTGGTAATTTAAGAAATATGGCTTAAAAAATAACTGGCACTGTAAATAAATTTGTGTAACTACTTATTTTTTATTAATCTAAACT
>CAXBNV010000024.1:0-25504 GCA_963977185.1 uncultured Gammaproteobacteria bacterium
CAAATCATTAGATAGAGCTAGAGAAACATGGCAAAAGCATGGCTATAGTGAGAAATAGATTCAGCAAAAAATGACTGGGCAAGAAACTCGCAATAAACTTACTGATTACTGGAAAGAGCATGGTATTAAAGAAGGCAATGAATTTGCTATTTTAACAAATATTATTCATCAAGAATGGGCAGAAGTTAGCGTTAAAGATCATAAAAATGCTAAAGGCTTAAAAACTCAAAATTTACGTGATCACATGAGTGAAGCCGAGCTTATCTTTACTGCACTAGCAGAGTTATCTACTAGACAGGTAGCAGAAACTACAAATGCAACTGGCATGAAAGAAAATAAATCCGCATGTAAAACTGGTGGTGGTATTGCTAAAAAAGCTAAAGAGGATTTGGAGAAGAAAACTGGCAGGAAAGTTGTAACTTCTGATAATTTTCTTGCTAATACTAAAAAGATATCTAATAAAAATAACAAAGAAAAAAATAATAAGTGAAGGAAGGAATGAACCTATAATGAAATATAAAATAAAATTTGATTATTAAAATTTTTATTCAAAAATAATGTAGATATAATTAAAGATTCACAGAAATATTTTCTTTTAGAATTACAATGGATATTAAAAATAATATAAAATTATATTTACAAAAGTTTATCAGGGATTATAATCTTACACTAAGAATTTTAATTTAGGAGTAATTATGAACATATCTAAAAATTCTCAAGACACATTTGATTCGATTGACTTATGTGATGATATCATGATTGTTGAAACAATTAATGATGACGAAGTTATCGAAGAAATGCTATGTAATACAGCATATTAACTATAATCAAATAATTAACATAGATTATTTGGAAAAAATAAAGTGGCAGAGAAATATTTACAACCATAATTCATTTCTCTGCTTTTTTATAAAATGCATAAGATACTAATTAATTTGCAAAGTTCATCTAAAAAATACAATATATTATAGCAAGGTTAACTTCAAACCATAGGCTCATTTCCAATATACAACAAAAACCATTTTTATTAGGTTCTATTTTTGATGTCAATTATTATGAGCATAATCTTATAAAAAAACACTTAGATCTGCATGGGCATCTAATTTCAAAAACTGCAGAGTTGTTTGAAGAAAAAAGATGGTTAGATTTGCTTTTGACTATAAAATATACCAATAATATTGTTAATCAAAATAAACTGAAATTAATGTGGCAAGATTATTTAGATAATTATGATATATCGCACCATATACCCGAGTCACCTGTAAATGAGTCTATTGAATTCCTTAGGTTTATAATCAAACAGTCTAGTTTAAATAAATTGCAGTCCGCTATCGCTGAATATGAACTTAAAAGAAACTTAACATTAGCATACAATTTTGATGATCAAAGTACATTTATTGTAAATAATTTTGAATCAATCAAAAAATATCAATTCTATAAAGCGAAAATTAATCCTAGTTTTATTATATTTGAATCAGTAGACAAAGAAGCGTACAATTATGTGTTTTCCTACATTCTGAAAAAAGAAAACTTACCAGATGGTCTCATGATTTGTTTTTACAAAAATCCATATACATTAAAAGTACATAGAGTAATTTTATCAAAAAAATCTTATGAAAAAATCAACGATTTGATCTCATGCGACACTTTAAAAAACTATTCCAACAACTTTAGACCCAATAATAATGTAAAGACTAATTTATTATTGAATTTATATAACGCTAATTTAGTATTTATTGACAGAGTAAATTATCATGATTAACTCGAACAAGTCGGTTGGAATTGGTATAAATTATAGGGATGAGTTTTCAGAGCAAATTTTAGATAATATAGAAATTTTTGATTTCATAGAAATGAACACAGAGGGAATGTATAAAAATAATATAATAATAGATAAACTATTAAATCATACTGATATATTGCTACATGGATTAACCTTATCAATTGGTACCTACGGAGAGGAAGTATCAAAAACATATTTAGAAAATTTAGGTAAAACTATTAATAAAACAAATTGTTGCTGGTTTAGTGAACACATTGCTATAACAAAAATAAATGGTTTAAACTTAAGAGCCTTAATGCCAGTGGAGTTTACAGAATATAATATATATGAAATTGTAAACAAAGTAAGATTAATAAAATCGCTAACAAATAAACCATTTTTATTAGAAAATATTGCATATTATTATCCCATGCCATACAACACTATTTCAGAACATGAATTCATATCGAAAATTGTTGTTGCTTCAGATTGTGGGCTGCTGCTTGATATAAATAATTTATACGTTAATTCTATTAATCACAAGTATGATCCATATGAATTTATAGATCGCTTACCGCTAGACAGAGTTATTGAAGTGCATGTTGCTGGCTGTGATTATATAAATGGTCTTATGGTTGATACTCATGCCTCTCGTGTGAGAGAAGAGGTAATATCACTTTTTAAATATTTATTTAAGAAAACGCCATTGAAAAGTGTTATTATCGAACGAGATGATAGACCAAAAGACTTTCAGGAAATTATTGACGAAGTAAGTGTTTTCAGAAAAATAATAAAAAATGGATAATATATGTACTACAATTTTGGTATAAATAAAATATTAGAAATTATAAAAATAATATCTGGAACAGAGAAACAACAATTTTCTTTAGACGACCAAGAAGTTTTACAAAAATATAACACCTATCTAGAAAAAAATTCTGTTTTTGATACACCTATAACATGGGGTGATATTAAAATCATAGACTTGAATGAATTAAAAACAATCGCATTAGATTTTTACACTAATAAACATAAATTTTTTAAAGAAAATTCTCCTATTGTACAACAAAAAATACAATCTGGTTCATTCCATACCGCGCTAAGTGAATTAAGATTAGATAATATAAAACTATATAACTTATCAAAATTTATAATTAGAACGATTCTCATAAATCAATTGCGAGAATATACAAACGGAACAACTGTTGAGACAATTGGGCTAGCTAATTTTGATTTTAAAGACAACTTTAATAATGAGGATTTCAAAGAGTTGCTTGTTCACCAGTTAACCCATATGATTTTATTTTTAGATAATGCTAATAATAAGCATGTTATAGATAACTGCGAAGAAACTATGTTAGAGGTAGGTCTTAGGTACAAACTTGGAGGCACCATGTTCCCAGCTTATATTTGTTTTCATAGTTATTTGGTAGCAGTAGAAGTTTTGAGCCATAGAAGACATTTGAATAATATTGACATTGCAACTAATTGTCATGGTAGTACTATGCGCATATTAACTATGAGTAATCACTTTGGGAGTGCAATTAATAATAATTTGAATTTGTTTACTGATTATGGACGTACTATTATTGCCAAGGGAATGAGCATTATTTCCGAAATAACAAAAGAATTTAACTTACAGTAAAAATTGTATCATGGCAGAGATAACTCAAGAATATTTTTTAACTATAGCTAAAAGCATTAATACTCTCGACTATAACTTTCAATCTAACTATTGTGATGATTATATTTTTATTGATAATCTTGATTATTATGACCATAAAATAAAAGATATAGTTAATGAAAAAGGGTACGTAGTTATTGAGTTCCTTGAATACAGCAATAAAATAGAGGCTTATTTAGAAAATATTTTTGGTAGTTATATGGTAGATAAAAACCCCAATAAACTGAACTATACAAAGCTACAATATTCAGTAGGTTCGAAATATTATGCCCTTTCGTCTTTAGCACAGCCAATACATACTGATGAAGGATATACCAATACCTATCCAAAATATGTAGGATTATACTGTCAAAACGAATCAATAATGGGTGGATGCAGTATCATTGTTAAATTCGAACCTTTATTTAAGCTTATAAAAAATTATTATCCCTTATGTATTGATAAACTATTTAACTATAATGCTTTAAAAGTTTATAACGCTAATGGCTGTGAAAACAAACCTCTTTTATTTAAATTTAATGATAGCACTGGAATAAGTTATTCTCCTGTATTAAAAAAACTAGAAGGTAATAAAGATGTTCTTAATGTCTTTAAATTTATTACATCATATGTCCACGATGTTAAAAATCAAATTAGGTTTAAACTTAAAAAAAATCAATTGTTAATTTTAGATAATCGTAAAATATTACATGGACGCACATCATTTCAAAATAATGATACTAGAATTTTGTATCGATATTGGCTAAATAAAGAAGTCCTATGCTAACAGCCTACAGTCAACCACAATCATTTTTTTATTTGCTTAAATTCAATACAGCCTGGTACAAGCAAATAATGGCAGATTTAATTACAAGATATAAGATCTTATTTTTATTTATTATTTTATTAATTGTACCGTCGGTTAATGCAATAAAACATATCTTTTTATTGCCTGCATCTAAATTAATCTTTCCTTCATCTAACATTACTGAATTTATTTTGTCGTGGGTTTTTTATCAAATTTTATCTATTATATGGGCAGAAATGAATTTCCGTTTGGCATATAATAACCAATGGGATAAATATCTATTATCGTTACCTATTAAACAAAATATTAGATTGTTAACTACTATTTTTAATCTATTGTTTTCTAATATCCCTATATTTTTACCGTTCCTTTTAATTTTCATGTCAAATATTATTTTTAACCCATGGAATAACTATACTTCTATAATTATATTACAAAAAATAATAATGCTACCGACCTCTCTTGTCTTACTCCAATATGCATGGTTAAGAAGCATGAAATTATTTTTTATTTATGGTCTATGTGTAAACGTAATAGTAATTGCTTTATATTCCACTGATACTTTCTGGTCACATTATTCTTGGATCTTTATTAATAATTTCATGTATGTATATGGATTTATTCTTTTACATCGACATACTCAGCCAAATAAATTTTCTAAATCATGTAAACTAAACCTAAAGAGCAATTATAAATTAAATAATAAAAAAAATATTTGGCCATTTATTCTAGTACAACTTGCTGGTATTAAAACCACATTATTATATAAGTTATTTATTTTATGTATGATGTATGTAATTTATATTGTGTTAATTATTAATTGTTCATATAAAAATACCATATATTATGTGACTACTACTTTTTTATTAATAAATTCTTTTATTTTGAGTAATTTATATTATCAACTTTACACCAATAGAAAACTTCATCTCAGATCTTTACAGTATTTACCTATAACAGATAAAGATATTTTAAAAATAGACTATATAAGTATCTCGTCAATATTATTAATCTTCAATTTATTATATATTTTATGGGTACCTTCATTTAATTTGCAAATTATATTAGGCTTGGTTTTATCTCATGCTTATCTGTTATTACTGTACTACCCACAAGTTAACTTTGCTAGACATGGTTCTTTTATGTCATTAATTATAATGCCTGGCTTTCTATTCATTAATTATTGGTTAATGTGTTTTATATGAGATATGAATAATGCAAAATAAATTAAATTTAGCGAGTGTTTCTAAAAAAATAAATAATAAATATATTTATAAAGACATTTCGCTATCATTAGAAGATGGCTGCTATGCTATTTCTGGTCGTAATGGTATTGGGAAAACTGTATTACTTGAGCTTATAGCAGGAGTATCAAATATTGATGCCGGTGATATTTATCTAAAAAATATCGGAAACTGTAATACTATACCATATAAACAAAAATTGGTGTATGTTCCTGGAGTACCTGTTTTTTATCCTTTGGCTAAAGGAGTGGATATTTTAAATTTTATTTTATCTGTAAAAGATAATAAAAATATAAAAAATTCTCACCATGCATTAAATAATTTTATTAAAGAATCAGGATTATCTGAATATATGAACGTAGCTTTTAAAAATATGTCACTTGGCACCCAGAAGAAGTTGTTTTTATCAACTATGTTTATTGGTGATAATTCTCTTATTATTTTAGATGAGCCTGATAATGGGTTGGACTCCAAAACTATAGATTTATTGGCCTGTAGTATTAATAGATTTGCTGAAAATAATATAGTTATAACGGTATCTCATGATAATAATTTCTTAGAGAAAATCAATCCAAAAATTATAAAACTAGAAAAAACAAACTCAGAAGATGTTGTATTAAATATCTAATAATATTTTTGATAACATAATTTCATCATAATATTTATTATTAACTTTTATAGCGAATTTCTTAACGCCGTCTACTGTTAATCCAAATTTTTTGCATAAATTCAGGCTAATTTCATTTTTAGAAATTACAGAAACTTCAACTCTAATTATCGAATTCTGCTTTGCATGCTCTTCTAAAGTTTTAGCTAATGTATTTCCAAGACCTATATTATAATATTCCTTCAGAATTCCAATATTTACTTTCATAACGTGAGAGAATCTGCGTAAATTATTTATCTCACCACACACAAAACCTATAATATCACCATTTTTATTAATCGCGATAAAAACTGCGGATGCGTTATACTCATTGATTTTAGCCAGATATCTACTTGCGATTTCTATATTATTCTTTCGCTCGTTCTTATCGTACAAAAGAAACTCATTTTCATCATCCAACTTTTTAATAAACTCAGATAACTTTTGTGCATCTTTAATAGAGGCTTCTCTTATGATTATATTATGTATATGTAATGTCATGAAGTAATTGGCCTTGGTTGAAACTTCGTGTATGGCTTTATCCTGATAATTAAGTAATAAGAATAAATTAAAATAAAAATTTAAATCTTAAAAATTCCAAGTATAATTCTTATAGTATATAAAAACAATGGTGGCACTTTGTGTAAATCAATGCTACATCAAAATGAACTTGAAAATCAAGGAAATTTTAATAGAAAATTTATTTCTAATACTAAAGATATCTAAAAAAGATAATAAGGACACCAAAAAATAAAATTTAAGGAATTATAATGTCAAGTAGTTTAAAATTTGATTATGAAAATCTTTATTCGTCAAATAATGTAAATATTATTGAAACACTTCTAGATAAAAAAGAAACAAACTTTGATGAAATTATAGAAATATTCGCTTCTGATGAAAATTCAAAAAAAACTCTTAGCTCATATCTAAAAAAATTAGATATTGAAAAATATAGAGCAGAAAACAACTTAGAACAAACAGAAAATAATTTTGTTTGTTCCGACAAAATGTTAGTTACTTTAGTGAGAGGTGAAATATTAACACTAGAGATTTGCAGATTACCTAGATTAATTAAAAACAGTGAACAATTTAATGATACTGATATCATTCCTGATCGCTATGAAGAAGAATATAATAATTTGGTTGCCAATAAAAACATAACAAAAGAACTAATCGATACTATTATAAAAGCATCTAGTAATTTTATAAATAAAAGCCCAGTTACCCTAACCCATGATGAGGCTAAAAGAAAATTAGAAAAAAATGATCTACCAGAATCATTACTAAAAATAGCACTTGAGGAAG
This sequence comes from uncultured Gammaproteobacteria bacterium, assembly GCA_963977185.1. Lineage (GTDB taxonomy): Bacteria > Pseudomonadota > Gammaproteobacteria > JAGOUU01 > JAGOUU01 > CAXBNV01. The sequence continues at coordinate 7,429 of CAXBNV010000024.1, forward strand.
GTAAAATTGGAGCTTATTTAAATATAGAGCAACAATATGTCTTTACTGCATCTGTATCAAAATATGCTACACAAAGCATTGGATATTTTTGTAAGCTTAATTGCGGTAACCCACACTATAAAACTAGGTACCCTAATTTAGAAAAATTGACTGTAAAAACTATAAAAGAATTATACAGTCGTTCTAAAGTTCATATAAAAACCGAAATACAAGGATATCTTCCTGTTGAAACTACAGATTTTGAAACTAAATTTCATCTTGAAAGAGAAATTAATTCATTCAATGATCGTAATGTAATTAATCTTAAGGATATAATTTACCTGCAAGAAGATATAAATATGATAATAAACGAGAAGACCTGCATCAACGACTCTCATAAAAATCTAAAAATACAACCAGATATTACTTCTGATAAATCCCAGAAAAGAAAATCGCCTATCACTACTATTAAATTAAATAAACTAGTTTCTTACTTTATAAATGAAACAGAACATGATAGCTACTATAAATTTTATAATCTAATGACTAATGATTACTTATACAAAGGTAAAGGTAAACCAAATAATGAAGAAACATATAATGAGTTTTATGAAGTTGGAAGAGTATACACCATATATTCTAAAGAAAAAAATAAATATTTAGTTTATTTTAGCTTTAAAAATGAAGCAGGAGAATATATAGCTAAAAAGCCATATGCTATAGAGAGTTTCAAAGCTAGATTCAGAGCGGTAGGTAACCAGATCAAATAATAATTTTATTTCATACCATGCAAACTGTTATCAGTAAGCTAAAATGCCACCCCTAGATAGCGGGCTAATAGCCACTTGACAAAGTCAGAATAATACCTTAATATTTTTATCTTATCTTATTCATTCCATAAAAATTGCCAAAAATATGTCCATTTTTTTTAATAATCTTAAGTTACAGTTAATATCTTTTGTGTTATTGATCTTTTCCATAACTTCGTATTCTGCAGACTACAAAGATAGTAGCAAATTTGTAATTAACAGCACTAGTCATAAAATTTATGTTACATATCATGTCTGTATATATTTTGAGGACAATAGACTCTGCTCTAAAGATAAAAATTTCACAATAGCCCCAAGCAGCTCATATATAGTTGATAACCAATATCACGATGCTTTTTATGAAATAAAAAAAATATCAAATTTATCAGTTGCTAAAAATTTCGCTACTTATGATGACGTTAAGTCTGATCAAGTTAAAGGTAAAACCGCACCATTATGTAACATTAACCATACAGTTATCAGTCAATACTCAAATTATATTTTTTGTGAGCAAACTGGAGAATAAAATGAAAAAATTATTTCTATTTATAATATCTTCCGTGATAATGCACAATTCTTCATATTCTCTAGAATCATTAATAAAAAACAATGATGTTTATGTATTCAATAAAACTAACTTTCCAATCACTATCAAATATGTTGAATGTACGTATGATTATATGACGGGTATCCCAAAAGAATATTGTAGCGATAAAGAAATAACTAAACAAATTACTGGAAATAATGCATTAAATATTGGCAAAGATGTATTTCCAATACCTTATAAAGTTAATGGAAAGTTTTTTGCTTTAACTTATTTAAGTAATAATGTAACATCGAAGCGATATACTAATAATTTAGAAACAAATTCTGAAATTAGATGCCTCTCCCAATTTAAAACTAAAAGAATTCTAATTATCGATGACTACAATACAGTAGATAAAATATTTTGTTATGCTTCTGATTATAGCGGAGTGCAAAAATGAAAAAAATATTAATAATCCTTTTAATCTTAATCTCATATTCAAGTTTTGCATATGACAAAATTGAAAATACTTACGTTATAAATAATACCAATGAAGATATTGAAGTATATTATCAAAGATGTTCTTGGGAACAAGGGTGTCAAAAAATAGAAAAACTATTTATATGCAGTTATGAAAATGGCGACCATGTTGGTAAAGTACCTTTTTCAAATTTCTATGACCGACTAAATATTGTCAAAGTAAAATCTTCAACTAAACTTGTTAAATTTGCTTCGCTGCATGAAAACGTGCAATTGCAACAGCATGGCAAATATACGTATGACGATATAATGACATGTGCAATCTATAATCCAAGTTATAGAGAACATTTTTTCATCGAAAGTATTATAGAAAACCAAATTACTTGTAGAGCGAAAGCATTATTTTCATAATAATTTAAATTATATACCCAATATGAGCTACTTGATTAACAAAACTATTGTCACAGGTACAATGAAGGCACAGTAAAATATCATGAAGCATCATAAACGTATAATAAACCACTATAAACACCTTCTCAAATCGCCTAAAACAGCCTAAATTCTTGTATTTTAAATTCCATTGATATCATTAAGGAATTAATAATATCAAAAGGAGCAAAAAATGCTTAACCCAAAAATCTATTTCATAAAAGATGTAGAACAAATAATCAGAAAAAATCGATTAACCCTGCGCAGATGGTGGAACAAAGAGCAATTTCCAAAACCATCTTACATAAATGGCCGCCTAGCATGGCATTCAGAGGTAATTGAGCAATGGATATCTCAAAATGTTAAAGGAGTACAACATGAAAAAGCATCAAATACAAAATAAAATTTGCATACCCACCAAACCAGTAAAAACTAAAGCTAAAGCTTCGTTATTACTTGATGTCCTACTTAAGGGAGAAATAGTAAATCGTAAAAACTTAGGTGATTTTAAAATTGGTGTTAATAATGATTCAGCTCATTCTCTAGTTTCAATACTTAGAAATGAAAGACTTATTCCAATTGAGAGCCAAAGGCAGTCTGATGGAACAGCTAATTACTCAATGACTGAATTTGAAATACAACGCTACAAAGACCCTACTCTTAGACATCAACAGCGTAAAGAAATGAAAGCTCACATTGAAGAAAAAAGAACTAGAAAGATTAACGCCCTCATCGCCAAACAAGAAACGTTAATCAATAAAATATAACCTAAAAGGAATTTTATCATGGAAAATTTTAACACAAAATTACAAAATATAGTAATAGCATCATCTGACAGTGATGTTGTTAAAACAAACAATTTTCAAAATATATCTGGAGCTAAGCTTCTTTCTAATTTAAAAACAATAAATATAGGCGATAAAGGAGGTAGCCACTTTTTAAGATGCTCATTACTTGTTGATAATATAAATAAGTGCTTAGCAAGATCAGATGCAAACACTGAAAGTACATCAAGTATTATTATTATTGACTGCGATTCAAGAATTGACAAAGATGGGGTAGAGAAAATAGGAGCCCCAGATCCAGTTAAAATAAGTAATATATTACATAAAAACAATATTGGTCATATCATATATGGCTCTCACTCCCATTACACAGGAAATAAAGGATTTCGTTATCGAATAATTCTAATCACTAGTAGGCCTTATACTAAAGATCAACTTTCTCAAACTCTTGAGGAAATAACAATTCTCATCAACTCTAATCTTGATAATGAACTATTAGTAAACGCTAAAGAAAACAGTTGTTGGTCACAGGCTTGGTATTACCCACGCAAACCAGAAAATAGTAAAATTAAAGAATTATATATTGAATATTTAGACGGTAACAATATAGAACCAATTGAACCCAATAAAGCAGAACAAATCTCAAATGCGAAAATTATTCATCAAAAAAATAAAACTGAGCTACCTATTGATACTTTTAATCAAAAACAAAATATCTCAAACTTATTACGTCAATATGGTTATAAAAAAGTATATGTCAGCAAAGAATGTGAAAAATGGTTAAGCCCTAACTCAAGTTCAGGTAAGGCTGGCATTACAGTAAAAAACAATAAATTTTTTAGCCACCATAATGATAAGTTTAATGATGGATATTGGCATGATGCATTTGATCTTATGCGTATAACAGAAGGATTAACGGAGAAAGAAGCTATAAGAAAAGTTATACAAGATAATTCAGCATCTATAACACAACAGCGACATAAACATAATACTAGTATAAAACCAAAACTACATTCTGAAATTTTATCAAATTTAATAAATAAAATATATCCTATTAATTTTAGAGCTTATGCAAAAATAACTGACCCGCAAGAAAAATTAAAATTGCGTCACTATTATATAGCTACTGTAGAAATAATATTAAATTTAGCAAAAAAACACAATTGGGGAATTTGTAAAAATAATGATTTTATATATTTATATAACGGGTCTTATTGGAGTCTACTTGATGATAACGAATTAAAAACATTTTTAGGTGAAGCATCTGAAAAAATGGGTGTTGATAAATTTATAGCAACTGATCATAAATTTAGAACCGAATTATATAAGCAATTTATATCTACCGCATACCTTCCTAAACCTAAATGCCCTAATGATGTTGTACTAATTAACTTAGAAAATGGAACTTTTGAAATAACTCCAAAAAGTCAGAGACTAAGATCCTTTAATTGCGATGATTTTATGACATATCAATTACCTTTTAGATACGATAAAAATGCAACCGCCCCATTATTTGAAAAATATTTAAACGAGGTATTACCTGACAAAGAACTACAAAATATACTTGCTGAATACTTAGGATATATATTTATAAAATCTAATACTTTGAAACTAGAAAAAACTTTACTTTTATATGGCCAAGGAGCAAATGGAAAATCAGTTTTTTATGAAGTTGTAAGACATTTATTAGGTGAACAAAATACTTCTGAATATTCATTACAAAACCTAACTGACAATGCAGGATATCAACGAGCCATGATTGCAAATAAATTAGTAAATTATGCCAGTGAAATAAATGGCAAACTTCAAGCATCTATATTTAAAAAATTAGTAAGTGGTGAGCCTGTTGAAGCTAGGCTTCCGTATGGTAGACCTTTTATAATTAAAGACTATGCCAAATTAGTTTTCAACTGTAATGAACTACCTAAAGATGTTGAACAATCTAACGCATTTTTTAGAAGATTTTTAATAATACCATTTAATGTAATCATTCCAGAAAATGAACAAGATAAGCAATTGGCCACAAAAATTATTAACTCTGAACTCTCTGGTATTTTTAATTGGGTATTAGAAGGATTAAATAGGCTACTTTTACAAAAACAATTTACCTTTAGTGAAACAGTAAAACAATCTCGTGAGCAATATGAGAAAGAATCTGACAGTGTGAAAATGTTTCTTGATGAAAACGATTATCAGCCAAGCTCATCTTCATATATCACAATAAAGGAGTTTTATAGCGAATATAGAGAATTTTGTATCAATGATGGTTATATTCCTATAAATAAAATAAATTTCACAAAGAGGCTAAAAAACGGCCAAATTCATACTGAAAAGAAAAATATTGGTAAAGTTGCTTATTGTCACAAAGATGATACTTATCAATTAAAAGCTACTTATAGCAAAGCTAGCGGAAGAATAGATTAGTAGTGATAAAAGTGATTATAGTGACGCTCTAAAACAAACTTTTTTTTAAGGATAATTTTATGAATAAAGAATTAAGCAACCATAAAAATATAGAAAATTTAAAACCAACTTCAAATAAGACAAATCGAGACTTATTTACCAAAAGAATAATGAAATTAAATGCTTTATCATGCTCTGTTAATTTAAATAATAAAAATGATATTGATAATGCAGAAATAGAAAGCAAGCTAGGCTTAGAGGCCTTGAATGACAAAAATGGCATTCAGGAAATGCTAGCGGCACAAATGCTTTCTATACATCAACTACAACAAACCTCAATGTGCCTAGCAAATGCTACTAACGATATAAGTACAAAGCAATACTTCACCAATACATCTATAAAACTTGCTAACACATTCGTTCAGCAAGCATCTCTTCTTAGTAAATTGCAAGGTGGTACAGAACAAAAAGTTATTGTAAAAAATATTGAGCTAAATGATGAAAGCCAAGCTTTCTTTGCTAATATTGACCCAACCTCACCTAAGGGATCAAAAAAATGAATTCAAGCTCTTGCACCGAGAAAAAATCTTATGCTTTTAATAAAGCTCCAAGGTGCGGGGCAAAAACTAAGCGTAATAATGGAGCTCATTGTCTAGCTCCAGCAGTTAAAGGAAAAAGACGTTGTAGAATGCATGGTGGTGCTAAAGGGTCAGGTGCTCAAAAAGGGAATTTGAATGCTTACAAGCATGGTTACTCAACAACAGCAATAAAAGAATTTAAGAAATCTATAAAAGACAATATTGAAGAAAGTATACATATAATAAATTTATTTAAAGCATAACTTATTCTATATAAATCTATATTTCCCTACATAACATAGTGATATTACATATATTATTAAATACATTAAACTTAACTATCTTAATATGGTCATATGAAAATAAGTATTTAGTAATTTAATAAAAATGTTATGACTGATTCTATAAATTGCCCTAAATGCAATACAACTATAACCATTAACTTAGATACAATAAAACTAAGATATTATGATGAGCTAAAACAGCAAGCCGAAGAGGAAACTTCTTTACAAATAAAAATTTTACAAAAAGAAGTACAAGAAAAATCTGAATTAATTAAGGAAGCGAATGGTTACAAGGCTGAAAATGAAGAACTTAAAAGAAAATTAGATGAGCAAATATCATTTCAGCATGCAGAATGTGAGCGTCAGCTTACAGAACTGAGAAATAAATTAAATAGTGAACATGCTATAGAAATTCAAGCAAAGAAAGAAACCTTAAATAAAATAAGCTCTGAATTAAAAAAAGCTCTGACTACTGCCGAACAAACAACAAGCAAAATTAGCGGGAATGCTCAAGAGCTTAAAATATTTGAATGGTTAAAGGACAATTTCAAAAATGATGAAATTGAAAAAATAAAACCTGGGCAAAGGGGTGCTGATATACTTCAATCAATATATACAAAAGAAAAAGTATTTTTCGGCAAAATATACTATGAAAGTAAAAATGCAGAAAAATTTGAAAGTAAATGGCTTACTAAACTAACTGAAGATATGAAAGTCAAAAGTGCAGATATCGGAGTACTTATAACAAAAGATTATAATCAACAAACAAGAATGCAAGATGGGATATGGATTTGCCATTATAATGACTTTCAAATATTAGCCACCATACTTAGACTTAATATAATAAATCAATACAAAGAAGCTATCTTATCTGAAGATAAAACTAATAAACAAGAGCACTTATATAATTTATTAACAGATAAAAAAATTCAAGAAATAGTAGCGGTAATTTCAAATGAATTTAAAAAATTAAAAGAAGATTTAGAAAATGAAAAAAAATACATGACAAAAAAATGGGATGATAGAGAAAAATATATTGATAAAATAGTTCAAAATACTAATGATATTAAAGGACTTATCAGTGATATCACAAATGTTAATATTCCTGATTTATAGAAATATAAAACTCTAAAATTAAACTTAGATAGATTTTATCCTATGTTCAATTTATTTTAAATGTACCCCAAAGTGTACCCGAACAGAAGTAAATGTTATTAAATATAAGACTAAGCTATTACAACTTATTGATTTGGTAGAAGAATTTTGGAGCTGGTGAACGGAATCGAACCGCCGACCGGCTGATTACAAATCAGCTGCTCTACCGACTGAGCTACACCAGCAAACTGAAGTCATTATATTATAAGGATTTTTATAATGCAATACTTTTTTATGTTTTTTTTTATTTTTATTTAACTAATGCAAGCATTCCCTCAAAAACTAAATTAGGATGATAAATTACTTCTTCACTTAACAAATGATTAAATGCATCTGCATCACCGCCAGTGAAATAAATAGCACAATCTTTCATTTCATTATTAAGCTCTGCAATAATATTTTCTATAAAAGAAATGACGGTATAATAAGATCCTGCAAAAACAGCTGATTCAGTATTTGTTGCAAGCAACCCTTTTTTTTGATCCCAACTGCAATCAGTAAACTTATCTGATCTTAAAGATAAATGATCGGCAGAAACACATTGCAGTATTCCAAGACCTGGAGATAATAGTCCTCCTAGATGCTTACCATCAACGTCTACAGCATCAACAGTGACAAAAGTACCACAATCAATCACACAAAAACCTGTTGCTAGATTATTTTCCTTATGCAAATTCCAAGCACCAAGCATAGATAACCATCTATCAATACCTAACTTGTTAAACTGATCATATCCACAAGTAAGTCCAAGAGCATTTTTTTGAGTGCTTAAGAATTCAACATTACATTCCCAATTATTCCAACAATAATTAGAAATAATTGCCCCCATGTTGTTACTAGCTACATTTGAAACAAAAACTCTATCTGGTGTATCAAACTCATTCCAATTATCTTTTAATATCTTTGATAGTTTATTCTTGTTGTGATTATAACTAAAGCCTTCATATATTTCTAACTCATTATTAATACATTGAGCCCACTTAATTCTTGTATTACCTATATCAACAAATAAAATCACTATTTCCTCACAAAATTAGCTTATCAACAGAATAAATATCTTTCACCTTATCATCAATTAGCACCTTTAAAGAACCATTATTTCTAATTTCAAGGTACTGAGCCTCAAATTCTTTATTGTTTATCACTAACTTTATAGGCTTATTTATAGCTTTATTATAATTTAAAATATTATATTCTTTTAACATTGTAAAATCTATTGAATAATTATGGTGAGAACAGATATCCATAAGCTTTATTAATAATTTAGCTAAAACTTTATTTCTATCTAAATAAACTTGAGATGAACAATCATTAAGCTTAAAACTAGTAATCTCATTTTTCATAGAAGTATTATTTAGTGTAGCTTTATAGTCCATATTTACATTTAATCCTATACCACAAATTACTGCATAATCATCATTAGTAATTTTAATAATCTCTATCAATATTCCGGCTATTTTTTTACCATTTACAAAAATATCATTAGGCCATTTAAATTGAATATTTTTTATATGATATTCTGTTAATAACTCAATAATTACTTGTGATATTTTAATACTTAGAGTTGATATACTTTTAAGATATTTTGACGTAAGTTTCCAAGCAAATGAAATATATAAATTTTCACCATAAGGTGACTCCCAATGTTTATTTATACCACGACCTTTACCATTTGTTTGATGCTCAGCTGTGTATAAAATAAAATCAGAACATAGATTATTTGATTCGAGAAAGGTTTTAGAGGTTATTTTTTTTTTTAGTCTTAAATTAGTTGAATCTATTAAATCAAAATTTTTGATATAAATATCTTTAGTAAATGCTTCAGGTATTAAAGACAATATAATATTTTTATTTAATAATATGGGCTTTATATCAATATTATTTGTAACTACCACACTTGTGTTAATTATTAATACTGTTCCAGAAAATACTATTATCAATCATATATTTTGATTGAGTTAATAATACTTTTATATCTTCTAACTGCTTTTTAGTTGCTTCATTTGGATTCGCAAGAGTTACTTTATCTAAAACTACTAGAAAAACATCTCCATTTTCATCTTGAAATACTGAAGTTGCTTGAATATTTGAACCTAACTTTGGTTTAGACATAGAAAACACTTTATCAATTAAACTTGCAGGTATTTTTGAATCATTTTCGTAAGCTAAATTAAACCACTTTAAATCATTATATAACTTATATCTAAAATCTTTATTTGCATTGGCTATGCTTTTTATTGATGATTTACCAGAGTTAATCTCTTTATCTAAATTTAATCCAAAATTTTTAGCTTCATTCTTAGCTTTTAATGATTTTAATTCTTCAGAAATAATACTTTTAACAGAAATTAAATCTAATTGTTTTGATTCTTGATGCTGCAAAACTCTTAAAGCCATAATTTTATCATTTGATAACTCTAATAATTCGCTATTATTACCATTTTGTAAAACATCTTCACTAAATGCAGACTTTAATATAACACCTATATTTTGCTGAAATACAGTTTTATTGCTTCCTTTTATATCAAAATTATTTTTTGATAGCCATTCAGTTGTAAAAATAGGTAACTGATATTCTTTAGCAGCTTCATTCAATGAATCTGGAATTTCATAAATTTTATTAGCTATCTCATCACGTCTTTCAATAAATTTATTGTTTACATATTCTTTATTCAAAGCTGATTGTATATCTTGTTTTACGTCAGAAAATGGTTTAACAACTAAAGGTTTAATTGATAATAATTTAAAAATATAAATTTTGTGATCTGAAATTACAGGCTTACTAATACTTCCTTTTTTTGTGATAGAAAATATAGCATCATTTAACGCCTTATCTTCCATATCATTTTGTTGAAAATATCCTATATTTCCGCCTTTTTGCGCATTAATTCCATTAGAATATTTTTTCGCTAAATCAGAAAAATCATTGGAATTTTTTGCTAAAGCTTTTTCAATTATACTTAAGTCTTTTTGATTATCACTACTTAATACTATCTGAGCAACTTCACGCCTTTCTGGCTCACTATATTGGCTTTTATTTTGTTCGTAATAATTTAATAATTCAATATTTGTAATTTGAATGTTTTTTACTAAATCTTTTTTATCAAATAAAACATATTCTAATTTTATTTTCTCAGGTTCGATAAAAGTGGCTTTATTTTTTTCATAATAATTTTTTATCTCTTCATCTGAAACTTTTACTTTTGTTATAAAGTGCCCATAAGGTATATTTAATACTTGAGCATTACGAGACTCATTAAATAACTCATATGCTTTATTTATACTTGATGATGATAATTCGGAAGAGGTTAAAAATAAATCAGCCAATTGTTGTTTTTTTAACTCAATTGACACTATTTTTCGTAGTCCGTATAAATAATTAGGATCGATACCCATAACTTGCTTATATAGATCTACGGAGAAATCACCATTATTTTGAAATACTGGAAGTCTTACGATTGCATCGTTAATTTGATCTTCTGTAACAAAAAAACCTAAAGAATCTAATTTAGAACTAATTTCAAATGCTCTTTCTGCATTAAATTTAGGAAAATATTTTTCCATGCTTCGAATTAAAGATTTTGAAATTGTTTCGCCACCTATTGTCACAGTATCAGATGATCCAGATCCCATTCTAAGACCTTCAATACCAAATAAGGCGAAAACCACGGCGATTACACCAAAGATAACCCAAGCCAACCATCCATGTGAAATTTTCCGAAATTTTTCTAACATCATTGTCTTCTTTTTGTTATTAAAAAGGTCCTTTAGATATGAATTTGGCGGAGTGGACGGGGCTCGAACCCGCGACCCCCGGCGTGACAGGCCGGTATTCTAACCAAACTGAACTACCACTCCTAAACTTGGTGGGTGTTGAGGGGCTCGAACCCCCGACATTCGCCTTGTAAGGGCGACGCTCTCCCAACTGAGCTAAACACCCGGTCTTGCGTTTTGTTAAACAACGAAGAGTATTGTACTTCTTGTTATATTTGATTGCAATCTTTTTTTTAAATTTTTTTATCTTTTTTTTTTAAATTTTTTAATGTCTAGAAATATTATCTTCTGACTTATTTTTTTTATTTTTATTAACATCTGCACTAATAATTTCAGCAGCAGATCTTGGCGTATATTTATTTTTTGTTTTACTTATTTTATCTACTAAAGCTATATCTAAAACTTCATCTATCCATTTAACTGGTATAATAGTCAAGTTATCTTTAATTTTATCCGGCATTTCTTTTAAGTCTTTTTCATTCTCATATGGAATAATAACAGTTTTAACATTACCTCTATGAGCTGCTAATAACTTCTCTTTAAGACCACCAATGGCTAATACCTTTCCTAGTAACGTAATTTCTCCTGTCATAGCAATATCGGATTTAATATGAATACCTGTTAATGCTGAAACTAATGCTGTACACATACCTATGCCGGCACTAGGTCCATCTTTAGGAGTTGCTCCTTCTGGAACATGAATATGAATATCAAGCTTATCATAAAAATTTTCTGGAATTTTTAACGTACCAGATCTACTTCTTATCACAGAAACAGCTGTTTGAATAGATTCTTTCATGACATCACCTAAATGACCTGTAAAAGCAGTTTTACCACTACCGGGCATTATTGATGCTTCAATAGTTAATAACTCACCACCAACTTCTGTCCACGCTAAGCCATTTACTTTGCCAAGTTCATTTATCTCTTCAATGACTCCATAAGAAAAAATTTTGACTCCTAAATAATGCTCTAAAACTTCTGATGTTATTTTAATTTTTTTATTTTCTTGTGATTTATTGCCCAATAAAATTTCTTTAACAACTTTTCTACAAATTTTAGACATAGTTCTATCTAAGCTTCTAACACCAGCCTCTTTGGTATAATATCTAATTATGTCTAACACTGCCTCATCATTAAATTCTATTTCTGAATCTGACAAACCATTATTCTTTATTTGACTTGGAATTAGATATTTTTTTGCTATGTTTAATTTTTCATCTTCCATGTAACCCGCTATTCTAATTACTTCCATACGATCCAATAATGGCACAGGTATATTCATCGAATTTGATGTTGCAATAAACATAACATCAGATAAATCATAATCAACTTCTAAATAATGATCATTAAAAGTATTATTTTGCTCAGGGTCTAAAACCTCTAATAAAGCAGATGCAGGATCACCTCGAAAATCTGCAGACATTTTATCTATCTCGTCTAATAAGAACAACGGATTCTTAACTTTTACTTTTGATAGCTTTTGTATAATTTTACCTGGCATTGAACCAATATAAGTCTTTCTATGTCCCCTTATTTCAGCTTCATCTCTAACACCACCTAAAGCCATACGAATAAATTTTCTATTCGTTGCATTTGCAATAGACTGACCTAATGAAGTCTTACCAACACCAGGAGGGCCAACTAAACATAAAATAGTGCCTTTTTGTTTTTTTACTCGTTGCTGAACAGCAAGATATTCTAATATTCGTTCTTTAACTTTTTCAAGACCATAATGTTCAGCTTCTAAAATATCTTCAGCATATGATAAATCTTTAACTGTTTTTGAAGTTTTCTTCCAAGGAACTTGAAGCATCCAATCAATGTAATTTCTAGATACAGTCGCCTCTGCAGCCATAGGTGACATCATTCTTAATTTATTTAATTCACACTGAGCTTTTTCCAATGCTTCTTTAGGCATTCCTGATGAAGTTACTTTTTTGAATAATTGTTCAAGCTCATCTCCTTGATCATCTAAATCGCCTAATTCTTTTTGTAATGCTTGAATTTGCTCTTTAAGATAATATTCTTTTTGAGACTTTTCCATTTGAGTTTTAACACGCCCTTTGATGCGTTTCTCTACATTAAATATATCTATTTCTGCTGCCATTAAAGATAACAAATATTCTGCTCTTTCATGAATATCATATAACTCTAATAATTTTTGTTTATCAGAAATTTTGACTGGTAAATGTGCTGCTAATGTGTCAATTAATCGACCTACATCGTCTATTTCTTTTACTGTTTTTAAAATTTCTTCTGGTATCTTTTTATTATATTTTATATACCCTTCAAAATCTGAAATGATAGTACGTTGTAATATATCAAATTCTTGAGAACACATTTTATCTTCATCAAGAGCAACGTCATCTAAGTAAGCAACAAAACAATTATTTTTTATTTGTAACTCATATTTTGAAACATGGGCTCTTTGATAGCCTTCAACTAACACTTTAACTGTGTTATCAGGTAGCTTTAATAATTGTAAAATTTTAGCAACAGTCCCAAGCTGATACAAATCTTTAATTTCTGGAATCTCAATATCACCGTCTTTTTGAGTAACCAAAAAAACTTCTTTATTATTTTCCATAGCTAACTCTAAAGCTTTTATGGAAGAAGTTCTACCAACAAATAAAGGAATAACCATATGGGGATAAACAACTACATCACGCAAAGGCAATACTGGTATAAACTCTAAAGTTCCTGTTTCATCAATTTGATTATTTTTGTTATTTTCTTTAGATTTATCGTGATCCATTAAATATCCTCTCTTTGCAATTTTAATTTTAAAAAAATTTAAAACCTATAAATAATAACATGAGGGTAAATAATGTTTTTTTCAAGGAGTAAGTAGAAAATAATAATGATTTATTAAAAATTATTATATAAACAAAAAAAATTATTTAGGCATTATATAAAATACCTAAATAATTTTTTATAAAAAGTAAATTACAAAAAACTAAAAAGAATTAGTCTTCTTTTCCAGCTATAGCTTTTTCTTTACTATCAGAATCTTTTAAAGTTTTAGTTTCTTTCGCTTCTTTGCTTTTTTTCTTTTTAGATTTTTTATCTTCTAAACTAGCCGTATTAGAATAAATAATCAAAGGCTCAGATTCTCCAGAAACAACTGTCTCATCAATAACGACTTTGCTAACATCTTTCAAAGAAGGTACTTTATACATTATATCAACTAAAAATGTCTCTAAAATAGATCTTAATCCTCTAGCCCCAACTTTGCGTTTAATTGCTCTTTCTGCAATAGAGACTAAAGCTTCTGGTTTAAACTCAATCTCAACATTATCTAGTTCAAATAATCTAGAATATTGCTTAATCAAAGAGTTTTTTGGCTCACTTAGAATTTTAATTAACGCATCTTTTTCTAATTCTTCTAAAGTTGCAATAACCGGCAATCTACCAACAAATTCAGGAATTAAACCATAATGGATTAAATCTTCAGGTTGAACGCCTTTAATTACATCTGATAAAGATTTTTTATCATCTTTACTATGAACATCAGCAGAAAAACCAATGCCGCCTTTTTCAACCCTATTACGAATAACTTTATCCAAACCAGAAAAGGCTCCTCCACAAACAAATAGTATCTTCGATGTGTCTACTTGTAAAAACTCTTGCTGCGGATGCTTACGCCCACCCTGAGGAGGAACAGATGCGATAGTACCCTCGATTAATTTCAATAAAGCTTGTTGAACACCTTCACCAGATACATCTCTTGTAATAGAAGGATTATCTGATTTACGTGAAATTTTGTCTATCTCATCAATATACACAATACCTGTTTGTGCTTTTTCCACATCATAATCACATTTCTGTAATAATTTTTGAATAATATTTTCAACATCTTCACCAACATATCCTGCTTCTGTTAAAGTAGTTGCATCAGCAATAGCAAAAGGTACATTTAATAACCTTGCTAAAGTTTCTGCAAGTAAAGTCTTACCACTACCTGTTGGCCCTATAACTAAAATATTACTTTTGCCGATTTCAACTTCTGTAGTGTCTTGACTTGAATAAAGTCTTTTATAATGATTATAAACAGCAACAGATAATACTTTTTTGGCTTGCTGTTGACCTATTACATATTCATCAAGAATGTTTTTTATCTCTTCAGGAGATGGAAGTTTCTTCTTCTCATGCTCAACAGTCTCATCTAATAATTCTTCTCGAATTATATCATTGCACAAGTCAACACATTCATCACAAATGAAAACAGAAGGGCCTGCAATTAGTTTTTTAACTTCATGCTGACTTTTTCCACAAAAAGAGCAATATAGTAATTTATTGTCTTGACGAGTGTTATTATCATCACCCATTATAATAAGCTCCAGATTTTATTTTAAACAAATACCTTTTAATTATTTTACTTCGGTTTCCCTTGTTTCATACACTGAATCAATTAAACCATAATCCTTAGATTGCTTCGCGCTCATAAAATTATCTCTATCAGTATCAATACTAATTCTATCAATTGGCTGACCTGTATGATGCGACATTATATTATTTAATTTAGCTTTTATATCCATAATTTCTTTAGCATGGATAGCAATATCAGAAGCCTGCCCCTGAAAACCACCTAACGGCTGATGAATCATCACTCTTGAGTTAGGCAAAGCATGTCTTTTGCCAGCAGCTCCTGCTGTTAACAACAAAGCTCCCATGCTTGCTGCTTGACCAATACAAAAAGTAGAGACATCTGGTTTAATAAATTGCATAGTATCATATATGGATAAACCTGCAGTTACAGACCCACCCGGAGAATTTATATATAATTGTATGTCTTTATCTGGATTTTCTGCTTCTAAAAATAAAAGTTGAGCTACAACTAAATTAGCCATGTGATCCTCAACTTGACCAACTAAAAAAATAACCCTTTCTTTTAAAAGTCTAGAGTAAATATCATAAGAACGCTCCCCTCTTGCTGTTTGTTCAACAACCATAGGAACTAAAGTAGACTGTATTGCTAAATGATTTCGTAAATCTTGCATTGGAAATAATCCTTTCAAAAGTTAATATGAAATACCATATACTTACAATTATTTTACATTATACTTCTATATATTTGCAAATATCATGCATAAAAAAAAACAGCACATACTTTAATTAACTGAATAAAAATTAAAGTATGTGCTGTTTTTTAAAGAACGTTTATTATAAATATAGACTAATTTATGAATTAATCTTTTTCTATAAGATCTTTGTAACTTACTTGTTTTTCAACTAAATTAACTTTATTTATTAATTCGTCTAAAACAATATGGTTATAAGCTAAATCTTTAAGAGAATTCATATAATTCTCAAAACCTTTTTCAGAAACTTGAGAATAATACATCATTTCATTTACATCAACTAAACCATGTAATTTAGCCTGTATTTTTTTATCTAAATTTTTCTTATTGTCTTCAGAATAAGTTAAGCCATTGTCTTCAGCAAATCTAGAAATAACCACTGTTAATCTAGAAGCTTTTTTTGCCTCAGACTCAGCTTTATCATCGGTAATATTCACATGATCATCATTATTTTTAAAAACATTACAGTAAGATGATCTTGCCTGTTTAATTCTACCTAATTCACCATCATAAATCACATTAGGCACAGAAAAATCATATTTCTTACTTAGCTCTTCTGATAAGTCTGCGTACAATTTATTTTTTACTATTTTTTCAGCTTCTTTCTCTAAAGTTTCTTTAATTTTTTTATTTAAAAACTCTTCAGTCTGCTCTTCTTCATTATTAATTCCAAATTTAGCATAAAATTCTTTATCTAATTTTGCAGGAATAATTTTACCTGTTTTTTTAATTTTTATTTGAACACTAGCTTTTTTGTTAGCTAATTCATTTGAAAAATAATCTTTAGGGTAAGTAAATTCAGCAGATACTTCATCGCCAGATTTTTTGCCTACCAATAATTTTTTAGGGTCAAATAAGTAATCACCTAAATCTTTATCAGTTAAATCAAACTTCATTTCTTCTGAATATTTTTTAATATTATCTTCATCTGTATTTTCTTCTGAATCAGATTTTTTCTTTCCTAAATTTACTTCATAGCTAATTTCAGCTTCAACAATGAAATTGTCTTCTATTTTATCTTCTTGTTCTTCAAACTTTCCTGAATCTGTTAATACTTTCTCAATAGCAAACTTCACATCGCTATCTGAAACTACTACTGATTTCTTCTCTATTGTAAAATTTTCTTTATTAATGTCATCTAATTTGATTTCTGGCATGATTTCAAAAGATACGCTGTACTCGACATCTTTATCTTTTTCTTTTTGCTTAACATCTAAATCCGGAGAGCCAATAATCTTAAATTTATTATCTGTGACCGTATCTTGAAAAGATTTTTCCATTAGTTCTTGAAGCACTTCTTCCCTAATGCTGTTACCATACCTTAACTGTAGGGCTCTTTTTCTCACGTTTTTATTAGGGCGTTTTTTGCCTTGGCGAAAACCTTCTAAATGAGCTTGCATAGACAATTCATCTATTTTCTTATCAAAAGCTTCATCTATTTCTTTGGTTGATAAAACTATATTAACTTTTTTCTCTAACTCCGAAATATTGTCTATTGCTACTTGCATCAACTATAACCTCATAACACCCTGTATTTAAAATAATGGTGCGAAAGGAGAGACTCGAACTCTCACAGGAATACCTACTGGAATCTAAACCCAGCGCGTCTACCAATTCCGCCACTTTCGCAAAGTCTGGGGTGAACGATGGGACTTGAACCCACGACGACCGGAATCACAATCCGGGGCTCTACCAACTGAGCTACGCCCACCATACATTTCAATGAAAACTGGTGCGCCCGGCAGGACTCGAACCTGCTACCCTCGGCTTAGAAGGCCGATGCTCTATCC
>CAXBNV010000025.1:0-22309 GCA_963977185.1 uncultured Gammaproteobacteria bacterium
TTTTTTATGTTAACTATCAATTAGTTAATCTTATTCTTAGGTCGAACTGAGGTTAAAAGTATATTTAAAAGAAAATTTTACAGGAACTCCAGTTCGAGATTTAAGTAGGTTTTTAAGGGAATATTTTAAGCCATATATGTGGGAAATAAATGGCTATATAAATGAAAATGCAGGCCAAGAAATATTATCAGATAAAGATTTTTTTAATCAACTAGTAGAAATGATTAAAAAGGAAGAAGATTTTTTAAAAAACAATCCAGAGCACATGGTTATGTACCATGCCGCTGAAAATAATGTTTTACAGATTTATTGTTTTATAAATTTATGGAAGCAGATGTTAATGCAGCAAAAAATTGGTAATTTACCAGTAATTCAAGACATGCGAATTTATGATTTTATAAAAAAAAGTTTTGATAAGATAGAAATGTTTTTAGCTAAAATGCGTAAGAATAAATCAAATTATCCCGATGAGCCTTTTAATAACATACCTGGATTTCAAGAAAGGGCTATTGCTTGTAATCCAAGCCTTATCTCTAATTCACATAGTACAGCATCATCTTCACTATGGTGGTATTTTAAATCTAAAAATAATACAAGACTTCAGACAAAAGAGATTATAGCCACTTTTCTCAAAATATTAGGTATTGATTCAGAGGAAAGAGTAGAAGATTATATTAACTTATTTAAAGAAGATGAAGAGCAATCGCAAGTACCAGATTTAAACAACGCATTAATGCAGCAATTTTTTGTTCCTTATGATGTTGCAAAGCAATCTGCATACATGTGCCAAATTTGGGGGGAAGAGTTTTTTTCTAATGAGTTAAATTTATCTAGCCCTGATGTTATGAAAAAATTAATAGCGGAACCTGATCAGTTTGAGTCTTCTTTTAGAGAGCCTAGAAATAAAATAGCTGTTAGAAATTTTGGCAATTGTCCAACGTTAAGTGAAGAAATTTCTAACTTTAGATATTCAGGTTTATTACAAATAAGATACCTGCCTGGAATGAATGATAATCAAACTTTTTCTTATTTTCGTAATTTATCAAAGCATAATGGGTTTGTTAAAAAACTATTAGGTTTAATTTCAAAAGATTTTAAAAGGCACTTGTCATCTGATACTTTGCTGCCCGAAACCGTGTTTAATGGCTCCCTCCTTAGTAGTCTAAGATTAATACATAAAAAATCTTATAATCTAGAAGTTATATTTGAGAAGCAAAGGCAATTATATCTAGGTTTAGTAGAAAATCCTAGAGCTCAAGATTATGAAGATATTACTACAGTTTCTAAAGAAGAAAAAATAAGGCTTCAAGAAAGATTAAGGGAAACTCCTTTACTTAATACAAGCAATATAGTTTTTCCTTTTTCATTATGCAGGGACCTTAAAGGTTATGCGTATTTTGATTTAATAGAAGAAGCATTAAGAAAAAAATTTCTTGAATCAGATTTTTATACATCGCCTAAAATACCTGAAGACCTAAAAATAATAATTAAAGGCCATTATGATGAGACAATAGCTTTTATAAAAAAATTCAGCACCCCTGATTCGATAGATACAGCATGGCTTGATATTAGTTCAGAGAGTTATGCTAGATATAAGAAATTTGTTGAAGAAGCGATGAGCAGTTTACTTTTTGATGCATCAAAACATTACTTTTTTGTTAGCGAGCCTCGTTATTGTGATGATTATCTTTGGAGCTTTGAAAAGGGTAACGCCATAGAATGTGCATTTAGAAATGCTAGGTTAGCAAAGGAAAAAGTTAATGGTCATTCAATAGACCATCGTTTTGGGCATGTAACAGGCCTTTAGGTTAGTTATTTCTCGAAGCTGTAAATAATTAACCATATGATTTTCTTGATATTAATTTATGTATAAATAGTTATTATTAAGAAATGGTTGTTTTTATTAGAAATTTATCTAAAATACACTAAATAATACAAAGAGCAAAAGATTTGAACTTATTTGTTTGTTATTATACTAAATTTACAGGAATAATTTAAATTAAATATTGAAAAGGGTTTGTAATGGATAATGTTGAGCATAAAAAATACATCTGCGTTTTATGTGGTTTAATTTATGATGAATCTAAAGGCTGGCCAGCAGATGGTATTGTCGCTGGTACTAAATGGGAAGATGTTCCAGAAGATTGGATGTGCCCTGATTGTGATGCGATGAAAGAAGATTTTGAGATGATTGAACTTGATGATGATTTCAATGAAAGTTATGGCTAGGTTTTAAACTAGCCATAATTATTTTATGGCTTTAATACCACAAGCATAACAATAGAAATTAAAAATAGAGTAGGTATTTCATTAAAAAATCTATAAAACTTACTTGAATGCTTATTATTGCCAGATGCAAATTTTTTAACTAAAATTCCGCAATAAATATGATAAAGCCATAAAAGCATTACTAAGCTAAGTTTCAAGTGTAACCACATTTGTTTTTTATAAATAACCCAGCTATATTCTATTAAAAGCCATAAGCCAAAAATAGTTGTAAGGATTGCAGCAGGTGTCATAATATATTTATATAATTTTTTTTCCATGATTTTAAATAAATCATTTGTTGCTACGTTAGATGAGTTTGCATGATATACAAATAATCTAGGAAGATAGAAAAGTCCAGCAAACCAAGCAACCATAGAAATTATATGTAACGACTTTATTAATAAAAACACAAGTGTAGCTCCTTTAAATTAGGTAACGTAATATATTCAGGTTTTAAATTATGTCACAGAAAAAAACATATAAAAACAAGATTTTAATAAAAAAAGCTCGCAGTATGAGTGATTATATAAAATTAGCTTTTGCTTTTATTGTTATGATGGGAGTAATGACTACTTGTAGTTATTGGTTATTATTTAAATATCATCAAAAATATTTATTAACACAAGTAAATAGTTGTCTAACAGAAGAGAGACAGTTAAGAGCATTAAATTCTAATTTATTTAAAGAAAAAACTGTATTAGAACAAAAATTACATGTAAAAGAAGAAGAAGGCTTGGCCATTAAGAAAGATTTACTTAAGTCTTATGAAGAAGTATCTAATATGGAGAAAAAAATTGTTCTTTACAAAAAAGTTATAAAAAACAAAGTATAAAGGGAGAAACTTATGTGGAAAAGTAATAAACATGGAGATAAGGTAAATATGACTAAAAAAGTAGACAGTAAAATTGAAACTTTAATAGGCTCAAATGTAGTCATAGACGGAGACGTTAAATTTAAAGAAGGCCTGCATATTTCAGGTGTTGTAAAAGGCAACGTTTCTTTATTAGATAATGAGCAGCATGCAATGTTAATTATTGATGAGACAGGCCATGTTGAAGGTGAAATAAATGTTCCAAAGGTAATTGTTCATGGCCAGGCTATGGGACGAATTAATTCAACTGAATATTTGGAATTAGGGCCAAATTCTACAGTTTTTGGTGATGTATGTTATAATCTGTTAGAGATTTCTAAAGGAGCTGAAATTAGAGGTGCTTTAGAGCCAAAACATGTTAAAAATCTAGGATTAAGAGATAATAGTTTATTAGAATCAGAAACAGGTGTGATAGATACAGTATCAAGACCATTAACAAGTGATTCTAGTACTAATTTTAGCAAAAAATCGAATATTAGTTTAGATGAAGAAGTGGTTTAATACTTATGAATAATGTAGTAACAGATACAGAAATAAATTTCACTGATGCGGCAGTTAATAAAGTTGCCGCATTAATTCTTGATGAGAAAGATTTATCTTTAAATTTAAGAGTATATATTACCGGTGGTGGTTGTTCAGGATTTCAATATGGTTTTACTTTCGATCAAGAAATACGAGAAGATGATTTAGTTGTAACTAAGTCATATAATGATGAAAACTTAAAAGCTGTTAAGTTGTTAATAGATCCATTAAGTTTGCAATATTTAATAGGTGCTGATATCGATTATAAAGAAGATTTATCAGGTGCTCAATTTGTAATAAGAAATCCTAATGCCAAAACAACATGTGGTTGTGGCTCATCTTTTTCTATAGGAGATGATGATTAAATTTTATCTTTTTCTTCTTTTTATTTGTAAATGAAACTATAGATATGATCTGGAAAAAATTGCCTTAATATTTAAATAATTATATAAAATTTAAGAAACAAATTAGATAAATTTAAAAAATAATAAAGAACTTTGAAAAAACATCGATAATAAGATTAGTTAAACACTTTGGTAGTATTTTTAAGATGTTTAGAAATAATCATTGTTCTCTTTTGAAGTCAGGCTTATTGTTAAGTAGTTTAAGCCTGATTTTTTTTCCTAGCTTTAATAATCTTTATGCCTCAACAGAGCAAGTTTCTATTCAGGATTTACGATCTCAAGCTATTATGAATTGTCGATTATATGCAAAGATGCAAATGTTAGTATTGCTTGATGTTAGTATTAAGCTAGATGGTGTTAAATCTGTAACTAATAAAGTTGATGAAGATACCAAGATATTTAAAAATACCTTAAAAACAAAATATAAAAATATTTATAAAAGCTGTGTAAGATCAAATTATAATAGCATCAATAGAGTAAGAATTGGTAATATAGAGCAAATTTATAAGAAGTATAAATATAATTATCAAGCTCATAAAGCTTATATAAAAAGCTTTGAACATACTGTCGATAATAAAGAGCTTATAAATAAATATCTTAATATTTTAATTAGTAGTTAAAATTTAATTAAATGCTCCATATAATTCTAAAGATAAACTATAAAATTCCAGCAATAATTAATAGCACTCCAATTATAAATCCTGTTAGCATCCATAATCTATTTAATATATTAGGCATTTCATTGAACCAATTTAATAAAATGGTAATTTTATGAGGTCTTAGATATGTGATTATTAGAGCTGAAATAATTAATAAGCCACCAAGAATATAAATATATGCATAATAAGTTGAAACATTTGCTGAGTATATTAACATTCCACCTAAAAGGATTCTTACTATTATTGCAAGAAGGTATCTAACCATTGGGTCAATACTTAAAACAAACTCTAACATTTTTCTAGGATTAGATAACCCCCCTAAAGATATTAAAGTAATAATAGCGCCAATTAGAATTATTAGTATGTGTTTTAGCATAAAATTATTTTATCAGTTTATATTGATTATATAATAAATATAGTCAAAAAATATTTGAATAACAGGTTATTACTTGTTTAATTACTTTATACATTGAAATTTCTTGCAAAATGAGGAATTAATTTAAATTTAGATAATATAACTATAGATATTTTGTTTTTGAACGATATACATAATAAGAAAAAACGGAATTTAATAGTTTATATATCAAAATGTCAGAAAATAACAAGCAATATAAAATAGTAGGCTCAATAGTTGCATATAATAGCAACCAAAAAACATTAGAACGCGCTATAAAATCTTTTTATTATTCTAAACTAGATAATATAAAATTATGCCTAATAGATAATTCTCCTAAAAAATTGATTTACATAGATTCTTTATTACTTAAATATCCTGGAGTAGATTATATTTTTCATGGTAAAAATTTAGGCTATGGTTATGCTAATAATATCGCCATTAAAAAATATCAAAAGCAAACTAAATATCATGTCGTATTAAATCCAGATGTAGAATTTGATGAAGATGTCTTATCTGGTTTGTACAATAAATTAGAAAATGACTTAAATATTGGTCTTGCTGGAGTAAAAATTTTAAATCCAGATGGGGTCACTCAATATGTTAACAAAAAATTACCAAAACCGTTTGATGTTACTATTAGATTAATTGGTAAGAAAATTCCTATTATTGGCCGATTAATTAAAAAAATATTTAGACGATCTAGAAATTCTTATAAATTAAAAGATTTAGATCATAATAAAGATATTATTTGTCCTGCTATATCAGGTTGTTTTATGTTTTTTAGATCTAGTGCTTTAAAAGATATAGGATTGTTTGATCCTAGATATTTTATGTATTACGACGATGTTGATATATCAAGAAGGTGCTTTGCTAAATATAAAGTCATTATCTTTAATAAAGTAAGCGTTATTCATCATTGGGAAAGAGGAAGCTATAAATGCTTTGGTTTATTTTTAAGTCATTTAAATTCTACTATTAAGTATTTTAATAAGTGGGGGTGGTTTATTGATAAACAACGAAAGATTTTGAATAGTGAAGTTGAAGTTTTAGATGATTAGTTTTTTTTGCTATATTTAAATAAATAAACTTTTAGTATGAGGGAAACATGCATAAAGAAATTATAGGATATACATCTGGAGTTTTTGATTTATTTCATATAGGGCACTTAAATTTGTTTAAGCACTCTAAAGGATTGTGTGACAGATTAATTGTAGTAGTCATTACTGATCCAGTTGTGATTAAGAATAAAAATAAAAAACCTATAATTCCTTATGATGAAAGAGTAGAAATATTAGAGTCAATAAAGTATGTAGATTTAGTTGTATCTCAAGAGCCTGATGAATGTGAAGATAAATTTAAAGCTTGGGAGAAATATAAGTTTGATATTATGTTTGTTGGTGATGATTGGTATGGTACTAAAAAATGGAAACAGATTGAGGCAATATTTAAACAAGTTAATGTTGAAATAGTGTATTTTCCTTATACTAAGAGCACATCTTCAACAAAAATTAATAATATATTAGATAAATTTATATAGAGTATATTTAATGAAAATATCAATTTATCAAAATATAAAAAAAATAAGTAAATTATTACTAGGTAAATTTTTATTAATTTCATATTCTTATAAATTTCTATCAAGTTATACCCAATTATTTTTATTAAAAAAATTAATTATTCATTATAAGACTGAAGAGCAATTTATATTTGATAAAATAAATCTAAATTATGACAAAATTTTACTTGGTATTAAATTTAAAGCACGCAAAGAAAGAATAAAAGTTTTGTTTTTTGTAATATCAGAATCAATTTGGCAATATGATGAATTATATAAAATTATGCAAGGTTCAAAATACTGGGAACCAATAATATATATAGTACCTAATAGTACTTATATGACTGATATAGATGTTGAAGTTAAAAAAACATATAATTATTTCAAAAACAAAAATTACCAAGTTGTTAGTTATAATGAAAAAAAATATATAAATCAGTTAAATTTAATTAATCCTGACTTTGTGTTTTTTACTATTCCATATGAAAATATTTTCAATGGTAAGCAAATTAAAGAGTTTAGTATTTCTTATTGGCATAAAAAAGCTCTTACCTGTTATGTTCCATATGCCTTTGTAACTGCAGATTTGTATGATAATAATTATAATTTAACTTTTCAAAATATTATGTGGAAATGTTTTTATGAAACAGAAATTCATAAAAAGATAGCACAGATTTATTCTGACAATAAGGGGCAAAATGTTATAGTTACTGGGTATCCAGGATTAGAACGCTTTTTTAAAGCTTATAAAAAGAAAGCTCAACAGAGGAAAAAAATAATAATTTGGTCACCACATCATTCAATCGAAACTTTTGAAAACAGAAAGTTTAATGATAACTTACAGTACTCAGATTTTCTTTTATATTATGATGTGTTTTTTGAATTATTAAAAAAATATGAATCTGAAATATATATTATATTTAAACCTCACCCAGCATTAAAAGCAAAATTATATCAACATAAAGAGTGGGGTAAGATAAAGACAGATAATTATTATTCAAAGTGGGGAAATTCTATAAACGGGACATTAAATGAATCTAACTATGTTGATTTATTTTTAAACTCTGATGGAATGATAAATTCATCTGGATCTTTTACAGTTGAGTATTTATGTTTAAATAAGCCATGTCTGTTTAATTTTAGAAATAAAAACACACAAAATGATTTCAATGTTTTTGGAATGTTAGCTTTGAGTTCTTGGTATAAAGGATATCAAACAGAAGATATTATAAATTTCATTGAAAATATTTTAAAAGGAATTGACCCATTGAAAGATGAAAGAGAAAAATTTATAAATAAATATTTAAAAAATACAGAGCCAAATGATAATGTTTCTGAAAAAATAATGAAACATCTTTGTCAAGAGATAGGTGTTAATGAATAAATATTATTTGTTAAATTATATTTTCAATATAGAGTATAAAAATCAGTATGATTTAATTTTATTTGTAAATTCATTTTATAAAGATTCAGGTTGCATTTATAAAGATGAATTTTCTAATCTAAAAGAGATTGAGTTTTTTATTAAAAATTGCATTAAAAATAACGATGAAACTTTAGATCCTCAGTTATCAAAATATAAATTAGGAAGCAAAAAGTTATATAAGAAATCAAACCTTCAATTAAATACAAAAAACCATAATGATATTGAATATTATCAAATATTAAAAAATTATTTATTAATAAAAGATATAGACGAATTTAATAAAATTTTTTACGACGAACCAGATATTCAAGATGCTGAACTAATTCCATATTACTTAGCAAAATATGCTTTAAAAAATGTAAACTCAAGTCCACATAAACTTTTTAGTATAACAGTTTTATTTGATTTTTTTTCAGACGATAAAAAAGTAGAAAAATATCAAAATAAAATAGATATGACTTATACTGACTTAAACAAAATTGCTAAAAAAACTAATGTTTTTAATATCAATGATAATAAAAGCTCGATGTATCATATCAAGGAAATAATTAAGAATAATAAATATTTATATAAAGTTTTAATATCTATAAGAAATTTATTAAAAACTATGTATTTTGATATTTTACTTGGCATTAAAAACAAGCCAATATTTTGGTATAAAAAATTATATTGTAAAGCAAAGCCTATAGAAAATAATCCACTTAAAGTAGCAGTGCATTTGCATCTGTATTATATGAGTTTAACGGATGAATTTATTTCTTATTTAAAAAATATCCCCCAAAGTTTTGATTTATTTGTTACTGTTTCTGAAGATTTAATTAAAGAAAATAAAGTTAATAAGTTAAGAGATAATTTTGAAAATTTTAAATTGCTAGTATTACCAAGTAATAAAGGCAGAGATATAGGTTCTTTTATTTATTTTTTGCATAATATAAATTTAGATGATTATGATTTGATTTTAAAAATTCATACAAAGAAAACAGTAGCATCTTCTTTTGAAAAATATTTATCTCAAGGCATAGCTTTTAAAAATAGTAATTATAAAATTTTAAGTAATGATTTATGGCGCAAGCATAATCTAGATGCAATTTTAGGAGGCAAAAAAATAGTTTCAAATATTTTTAAAACATTCCAAGAAAAAACTATAGGAATGATAGGAGATAAGGCTTTTTTATTAAATAGTGCCGATGCTAATAAAAATGAAAGAAAGTATTTTAATGATATATGTTATAAATTAAAACTTACTAAAGATATGTGCTTTTTTGCCGGAACATTATTTTGGATTAGAGCTGATTTATTACAAAAAATTAAAGATAATTATACTCTTGATAGTTTTGGCGAAATTCAAGAATCTCAGAAAGCAGGTAAGTTAGAGCATGGTTTTGAGAGGATATTTGGTACATTGGTCAAGTCACAAGGTTATGACATAGAGGGAGTTTAATGCAAAGTAATGTAAACATCTTAATACTATTTGCTCATTATAGTAAACAAAACAAAATAAATTTATATATAAAAAAATATCTAACCCAATTTAGAAAAATATCCAATAAAATAATATTTATATCGAACAGTAGCCTTTCAGATAAAGAGCAAGTTAAAATAAAAAACTTAACAGATAAAATAATAATAAGGAAAAATGAAGGATATGATTTTTTAGCATGGAGAGAAGGCTTGCGTCATATTGGTTATGAAAATCTAAAAAACTACGATGAGGTAATATTAGCCAATGACAGTTGCTATGCCCCGTTGTTTCCATTAGAAGAAATGTTCAAAAAAATGCAAAATAACACATGTGATTTTTGGGGAATAACCGAGTCAAAACGTATAAGCAAACATCTGCAAAGTTATTTTTTAGTATTTAAAAATAAAGTTATTTTATCAAAAGAATTTGAAATATTCTGGGAAAACTTAGAAGTTATTAATAATAAAGAAGATATTGTATTAAATTATGAAATAAAATTATCCCAATATTTAATTTATAATAACTTTAAATATGATACTTATATCAATCTAAAATTAGGATTATTTAAAAAGATATATTTTAAATTTAAAAGAATAATTAACTTATTAAAATTAAGAAAATTAAAACAAAATAGTTATTATAATAAAAAAAATTATTTATTTAAAAATAGAAGACTTAAATTTATTTTAAATTTTTTTAACTTAGATAATAATGATATTTCTATTTGTCTGTGGGATGAGTTAATTAAACATCACAGTCCTTTTCTAAAAGTAAAAGCTATTCGTGATAATCCTTATGGGTTGAAAAATGTTGATAATTGGAAAGAGGTATTAAAAAGTTATTCAGATTATGATATCAACTTAATAAAAGAACATCTTGGAAATTAAAGAATATCGTAATAATTATTACATAATATTTATTTAATTTATCTAAATTTATTTAAAAAGTGACTCTATTTTTTTAGACTATAATAAAATAAACCGTTATAAGGAGATTAGATTAATGATTATGAATAAATTTTATATATTGATTCCATTAAGTTTTTTTGGGTTATTTGGAAATTTGTATGCTAAAGAAAAAGCATCAGAAAAATCATGTTATCAATATGGACCACAAACACCAAGAGATATTGATAAGAAATCAGGAACAAACTCGAGTCTTTTTTCTTTGGCTCCAAGTTATAAGAATATGAATTTATGTAATATGCATTTTCATCTTAATGCAGAGCATAAATCAAAACTTTACTCCGTAACTGCTGATAATAGTAAAATTGGTTTTCAATGTAATGCAACATCTGAGCTATCGGATACAGAATTAAAGCCAATTGCAAAAAATTACTGTAAGGGCATAAAGCCAGGAGATACTATTGAAGTTCATTGGGTACATAGTTCTTGTCAAGTTAAACCTGGCAAAGGACTTGGCTCATGTCTTTCAAAAGAATGTACAAACCCAGATTTAAGAGTAGAAGGTCAAGTTTTTTTATTGGTTAATGATTCATCAGCTATGAATTTTAATGATTTAGCATATGATAAAAATGTAGTAAACGGATATCATCAAGCAAAAAATATTCCTAGTAATACAGGCTCTCCTTTACAATATCTAGGCTCAGCAACAGGCGAAGAATTAAATAATAAAGCGTGCTCAACTTTAAGTGTATCCTGGGGAATTAGGTCTGAATGCGCCAAACTTGACATCAATAGCTTAAGTAATTGGTGTAAAGACAATGTCTTTAAAGAAAATTATGCACATGGATCAAGGCCATTAGTTTCTAACTTAAAGCTTTTATCAGAAATGAAATAAAGACAAATTAACATCAATAGCCCTAACGACCAAATATCTATATCTTTAAAATAGATATTTGGTCATTGGAAGTTTCCTATATAAACTAAAAATTCATGTAATTATTAACTAATATTAACGATGTAAGAGGTTATTAAGTATTTTAATAATACTATAATAATTTATAACAATTTTATAATATCAAAAAGTAAATATAAAGCTTATGAAAGGCATAATATTAGCAGGTGGCTCAGGGACTAGACTTAGTCCATCAACTGCAGCAATATCAAAACACTTGATACCAATTTATGATAAGCCGATGATATATTATCCATTGTCTACTTTAATGCTTGCAGGAATACGTGATGTATTAATTATTTCAACTCATGAGCATTTACCATTATATAAAGAAATGTTCCATAACGGTCATTATTTAGGCCTTAATATTGAATATAAAGCGCAAAATACGCCAAAAGGGATTGCAGAAGCATTTATTATTGGCGAAGAATTTATTGGATCTGATAGCGTGGCTTTAATCCTAGGTGATAATATTTTTTACGGTACTCATTTTAGTGAGAGTTTAAAAAAAGCTGCTGCATTACAATCTGGGGGCATAATATTTGGTTATTATGTTGATGATCCTAAAAGATATGGAGTGTTAGAGTTTGATGCAAATCATAATGTAATTAGCGTTGAAGAAAAACCAGCAAAACCTAAATCTGACTATGCTATACCAGGTCTTTATTTTTTTGATAATAAATGTATAGAATATGCTAAAAAGGTAGAGCCTTCTGATAGATATGAATTAGAAATTACAAGTGTTATTGAACAATATATTAAAGCTAAAAATCTTAAAGTAGAATTATTAGGTAGAGGTTTTGCATGGCTTGACACTGGAACACATGAAAGCCTAATGGAAGCTAGTAATTTTGTTATGACAATAGAAAAACGTCAAGGACTTAAAGTTTCATGTCTTGAAGAAATTGCTTATAAAAAAGGTTTTATAAGTTTTGATGAACTTAAAGAATCTATTCAGCTTACCGCTAAAAGTGAATATGGGGATTATCTTAAAAAATTTGTTAAAAAAATTAAGCAAGAAGCTATTATAAAAGAAAAAAATTCTTTAGTTAATAGAATTGTTAGTAAGATTTTTAATAATAAATTTAACAAGTAAAACTAAAAATAAAATGGCAAGCCTGAGCTTGCACAAAATTTTTATTATAATCAAATTATAAGCAATATTTCCTATTGCTAAAAATAAAATCATAAATAAAGCCAGAGTTCACTTCATTGTTTAAATCTTCACTATATTTAAAAACTTCGTTTTCAATTTCAAAGTTATTATTTATATGCTCTTGATTAATAATAATGTCTTTTGATGAGCGTTTGATATTGTCAATTACTTTATGAAAATTACCAGTATCAAATTGTTGTAAACTAGGATCTTGGATTATTTTTTCTATAATTTTATTAAGAATAATTAATCTATGTTCAAATAGTAAATTATCATTATTTAGAATAGACTCAAATAATTTTGCACATTTGTTTTTTCGATAACTCATTCTAAAATAGAAAAAAAATTGATTTGTTGTATAAGATGAATAGTTATTTAAACTAGCAGTAATAGAAGACTGTAAGTTGATTTCTTTTTTAGTATCATTTTTTGATGGTAAATTCTCAGATTCTACTGATGGATTTAAGTTATCTGTAGCTAATAAGTTAATTTCTTCTATTTTTTTAGCTCTTGCTTCTGCTTTTTTTTGAACTTTTTCTTTTTGTTTTTGTTCTGTAATTTCTTTTGCTCTTGCTGCTTGCATCATTTTTTCGTGTTTTGCTTTTTCTATATTGACAGATATTGTACTTAAAAGATTGGACTGCATTTCTAGTTTTTTTACGATTTCAGATATTTTAATAGAAATATCTCTATAACTTGCCAAAACTTGCTCAGTTCTTTTCTTTAAAACATCAGTAATTAATTTATGACCTTTTTTTAATTGACTAAAACCTTCTAAAATATTACTAGCATTAGTAGATAAAGCTTCACACTTTACTTTCATGCGCTCTTTAAATTTTCCAATTACATCATAGATAGCAAGGATTACTTCAGTTTCTTCTGAGACTTTTTGATTGAGCATGATTTTTCTTAATGATTCACTTAATGTATCAAGAGTTAAAATTTCAGAATGACAATCATCTATGCTTTGAATTTGTGTATCTAAGAGTTTATCAATATGTTGCTCTAAAATCGTTTGAGTTTCTTCATGCTCTAGAACTTCTTTTTTAGATTCATCTAAACTAACGCACATAGTTTTAATTTGATCTTGAAGTTTTTCATGCTCTTTATTAACTTTAGCAAGTTCGAATATATGCTTTTTTATTATGTTATGTAGATTAGCATTTTCCATGGAACTTTCATCTAGTGATGTTTGCATTAGAGTAAGTTTAGATTCTACTTTTTGTTCTTTTAAAGCAAGGTAATCTTGATAATGAACTTCTTCTAATTCTTCATAAGGTGGCTCAGATATTGTATTACCAACCTGTTCTTTTCTAATTAATAATCCTAAAAGTCCATTTTTTAAGTATTTTAAATAATTAAGATGAATAGTATAAGCACGATAAACTGGGCTATATTTGGGCTCTTTGTTTTGTAGGTTTGTTATTACTTCTGATAAGTTAAGTATAATATTTAAATGAAAGTTATCATGTTTTTTTTTAACAGTATCTGTAAGTATATGTTTATAATTTTTCTTACTTATAAGCCAATTATTAGCAGCTTGTTGATAAAAACTATTAAGTTCACAAAAAGGAGTCTTTATTCCATAGCTACGCCTTAGCTCATAAATTGTTTTTATTTCAAAATTATTTTTAATCGTTTCTAAATAAATATTATCTTCGCTCGCATAGGTGCAAAAATATAAAAGATCGCCTAATTCTTTTTCATAGTTTGAAACTTGCAAGTTAACTGTGTCTTGAGCTAGACTAGTTTTTTGTAGATGTTCATTTAAAATTAAAAGAGTTTCTCTTTTAATATGATTTAATTGAATATTAGTTACATGTTTGTTTTCTGATAATGATTTTATATCTTGTTTTGGTTTAATTTTTTCATTAAGACAGGTTGTAATTACAGTAAGATATTTCACAATCTCATTGCTTGATGTTAAAGTTATGCCTCTATTAGCTTTTACTAATTTATAGTTCATAG
Source organism: uncultured Gammaproteobacteria bacterium (assembly GCA_963977185.1). Taxonomy (GTDB): domain Bacteria; phylum Pseudomonadota; class Gammaproteobacteria; order JAGOUU01; family JAGOUU01; genus CAXBNV01. The sequence continues at coordinate 14,546 of CAXBNV010000025.1, forward strand.
CAAAATCATTTAGAGTGCTTATTTGGTGTTCCATCTTTTGTTCAATATCATGAAAATACTGTTCAAGATCTTGAGTTTCATGTTGATTAAAAATCCACCAATGATTATTAAGCGATAACAAGTCTAATATATTTTCAATAACATAAGATGAATTTATTAAATTTAAAGCAAATGAAGCTAATTCATAAATAAATTTAGCTCTATTATTTAAAATGTCATTATTATTATATATAGAAATAGTTTCTCTTGAATCAGCACCTTTTTGTTTTTGGGAGTAGTATATAAACGTTTCATCTAAATTTTTATAATAATCATTTAGATATTTTTTTATATCAGAAATACTAGGTAGGATTACATCCAGTCGAGAATATGAGCTCTTATCTTTAGTTATGTTATGTATTGCAGCATATCCTTTCATTAATAGATATTTTAATGGGTTATGTGGTGTAATAGAATGAATTTGATTTTTAGATAACCAGGTGTATTGAGATCCTGTTTGCAAAAATCCTTCTTGAATCATATTTGGATCTAAGCTTAAATGAAAATTTACATTACCTTCAGTAATTAATAATAAACTATTAAGTAATGCATAAGTAACTAGATGAAAATTTTGCGCAGTATTATCTAATTTTTCTTTTACGGTTTTTCTTGCAATTTGTTTATGTAATTTTGGTTTAACATTATGTTTAATAGTATTAACTATTGATAACAAATTTTCATGTAATCTTCCCTTTGAATCTGATAAAGCAAGCTCAATAATTCTCGAGTCAGAAAGAAGGGCATCAAAGACATGCAATAATTTATCAATATGTTCTATTTCTTTAACATGGCCGTTCATTAACACTAATTCATAATTTGTAAAATAATATAAATATCCTAATAGCACATTTGCAAAACTAGACTTATTAGAAATTAATTCATAGGTTTTTAAAATTTGCCTGTTAATTACATTAGCATCAATTAGTAATATTTTTTGGCCAAACTTGCCTTGATTAGTCAACATTAAATTTTCATCAAGCATCTCAGGTACAAACCAGGTATCTATAGTAATATCTTTACCTTGTAATTCACCAACTGGTCTAATAAATTGCGGAAGTTTGGTGTCATCTTCTATGTTATATATATTCTTAAGTTGTAAGACAAAGCTCAAGAAAAATTTTGAATGATTAGGCTCTATCGCTTTTTTGTCACGAAACAATATAGATATGACTGGTATACTTTGTGCAAGGCTTAAGGCTTTATCGCCTATTTGAATTGCCGTTAAAATCTCAAATGCAGATACCGTAGATAAAAACATAAGTTTCTCCAAGTTATTATTTTTTTTACTTCTTGGTTAATATATTTTGAATTATTTGGAGTTTCTCATTTTTATGATTAAAGGTCAATTCCATGATTTTATTTAGAAATTTTAGAGATTATTAAGCTCAATAATAAAATAATAATAGATGAAATTAAGCAAAGAAAAACTATACAATAAAAAGCATTATAAAAACTGTATGTGGTTGTTAATGATGTATTTACTTCTTGTATTTTATAATAAGAAATTATACTTGCAAATATAGCAAAGCTTATTGTTGCAGAAATATCTCTACTATTATTTTGTATTCCTATAGCTATCCCTCTGTTGCTTCTGGATATTGATTCCACAATAATAGTTTTAGTTGCATTAATCATTATACCTAAGCTTATACCAACACAAATTATAATTGGTATTATAGATATATAATTTTTGTCAGGAAGCAGATAAAAAGTTATAGCAAATCCTAAAGGAGTTATTGTTGAGGCAAATATTAAAGGCTGATATGGGCCTTTTTTATTAATCCAAAATCCTGATATAAAATTAGTTGAACATAGTAATATATAAAAAGGTAATATTAATAATCCTGTTTTAGTTGGGCTATATATTAAAGTTTTTTGCATATACATTATCAAAAATATTAAAGATATAGATAAGGCTTCAGTAAAAATAATAATAAAATTAGAAATAATAAACTTATTATTTATTATTGATTGTAACTTAATTAAAGGCTCTTTTTTAAATTTTTCAGTAATAATAAAAAGCATAAATGAAATTATAGATATACAAAGTAAACTTAAAATAGAAGGGGATAACCATGTTAAAGCAGGTCCTTCCATAATACTAAAAACTAAACAAAATAAAGAAATAGCAATGATTATAAAGCTTATAATATCAGATGTTTTTAACTTATTAGAACAGTGTGATTTTACTTTTACGCCAAGTAAGGTTATAACTGCAAATATACATAAGGCAACATTAATTATAAATATCCATCTCCAACCAAAACGTTGAACTGTTATTCCTCCAAGTATTGGAGCCGCAATTAGTCCAATTGAGGCATATCCTGTTGTCATGCCAATTGCCTTACCAAATTTTCTAGCATTAAATACATCAGAAAGTAATTTTGTTGCAGGAGTTATCAAGCAAGCACTTGCAATGCCTTGAATTACTCTAAAAAATATAAAAAATTTAAAATCATTAGCAAAAAAACATCCTATTGAACTTATAGCAAACGTTATTAATCCAGTAATAATAATATTTTTTGTGCTATAAATATCACAAAGTTTCCCTGCTATTAAAGTAAATGTAACTAAAGATAATATATATGCATTAATAATCCATTGCTCTGAAAAGTGAGTTGACGTTATGGTTTTTGTGATATCAGGAAAGGCAATTGCTACAATAGCAGTGTTAAACATTATCAAAGAAAATGTTATTGATATAGATATAATGGTTAAAATTTTTCTTGCTTTCATGAATAGGATATAAATTTTATAAGTATAATAATAATATAGGTTATATTACTAAGCTTGCGTAACAAGATATAAAACTAATATCTGTAAATTAATAAATTTATATTGCTATAATTTACATATACAAATAAGAATATATAAAACAATGCCTTTTAAAAAAACAGACATCAAAGATTTATTCATCTTTGAACCAAAAATATTTTATGATCAAAGAGGTTACTTCTTTGAATCATATAATAAAAATATCTTTAAAAAAGAAAATATTGAAGTTGATTTTGTTCAAGATAACCAATCTTATTCTAAATATGGGACTGTAAGAGGATTACATTTTCAAACAGGAAATTTTGCTCAAAGTAAGTTAATAAGAGTTTTACATGGTGAGATTTTAGATATAGTAGTAGATATTCGAAAATCATCTGATACTTTTGGAAAAATTTTTTCAATAATTTTATCAAAAGATAATCAAACTCAGATGTTTATACCAAAAGGACTTGCGCATGGTTTTTCGGTTTTATCTAAAGAGGCTGAAATTTTATATAAATGTGATAATTTTTACAATCAAGATTCAGAGCAAGGAATTAGATATAACGATTTAGATTTAAATATTAACTGGGGTATTCCCAGAATGGATCAAGTGTTGTCTGAAAAAGATATAAACTGGCAAAGTTTTAAAGCTTACAAGGAGCATCCATGCTTTTAGTAACAGGGGCAAGTGGCCAATTAGGTATGGAGTTAAAAAAAATTTATGGAAAAGATAAAGCTATTTTTGCATCTAAAAATGACTTAGATATCACAGATAATATAAAATTAAATCATTTTTTTGAAAATAATAATATTATGATTATTATAAATTGTGCAGCTTATACAAATGTAGATGAGGCTGAAAATAATATAGAGCTTTGCAATAAAGTGAATATAACTGGTGTTCAAAATTTAGCTAAAATATCTAAAAAATATAAAATACTAGTTTTACATATTTCTACAGATTATGTTTACGATGGTGAGAATAATCTTCCATATAAAGAAACTGATAATACACAGCCTTTATCAGTTTATGGTAAGTCTAAATTACAAGGTGAATTAGAGTTATTAACTTTAGCTCATAGTGCAATCATAATTAGATCTGGTTGGCTATATTCCAAATTTAATAAAAATTTTGTTAATACTATATTAAAATTAAGTAAAAATAAATCAGAGCTAAATGTGATCAATGATCAAATTGGTACACCGACTTATGCATATGATTTAGCTAAAGTTATTTCTATAATTATAATTAAAATTAATTATGATTATAATAAAAAAGAAATTTATCATTTCTCAAATGAAGGAGTTGCAAGCTGGTATGATTTTGCTTATGAAATAATTAGATTAAGTAAAGTTAACTGTAACATAAATCCAATTGCATCTAAAGACTATCAAGTTTTAGCTAAAAGGCCATATTATACAGTTTTAGATAAGAGTAAAATTAAACAAGATTTTGGTATAAAAATAAGACATTGGAGCGATGCTTTAACTGAGTGTTTAATAAGCTGAACAAAATTACCTAAGAAGCATAAATTTTTTTTTATAATTGCTATAATTATAATAGTTTTTTATATCTAATTTATAAGGACATAAATAGATTTTATGTATTCTGAAAAAGAATTAATAATAGAGGCAAATCATTCATATCAGCAATATTGGCATGATCTTTGGGAATATAAAAGGCTTTTTTATTTTTTCACCTGGAGAGATATAAAAGTAAAATATAAACAAACAGCAATTGGGGTTATTTGGAGTGTCATACAGCCTCTTTTGACTATGATTGTTTTTATTTTAGTTTTTTCTAAAGTTGCAAAGCTAGAATCAGTAGGTGGCGCCCCTTATTCCATAATGGTTTTATGCGGGTTGTTGCCATGGTTGCTGTTTTCTAAGTCTGTTGCTATTGGTTCTGAGAGTACGTTTAATAACAGAGAAATGATATCAAGAATTTACTTTCCTAGAATGGTAATTCCTATTAGTAATGTATTAGTAGCGTGTGTTGATTTCATGATAGCTTTTTTAGTTCTATTAGTAATAATATTATTTTATGGCTTTATTCCAAGTTATAAAATTATTTTTATTCCATTATTTTTTTTAATGACTTTCATACTTGCAACTGGCATTTGTTTATTTTTTTCAGCATTAGTTATAAAGTATCATGATTTTAAAGTGATCGTTCCATTTATGTTGCAAATGGGGATCTATATAACCCCAGTTGGGTTTTCAAGTTCTATTGTGCCAGAATATCTTAAATTCTGGTATTCTTTTAATCCAATGGTAGGAGTTGTTGAGGGCTTTAGGTGGGCTATTATTGGTGGTGATGTAACGATATATATACCTGGCCTTATAGTTTCAATAGTAATAATTTTAATAACTTTATTATTAGGTATTTTTACCTTTAGGAAAATGGAAAAAACTTTTGCAGATGATTTATAATAATAAAAAAATAGAGTTTATATATGAATAAAATAGTCGTTAAAGCAGAAAGTGTAGGCAAAGAATATTTGATTGCACATGCTAATACGAAAGATTTAACAAATCAAAGAACAAATAATAATTTTAAAGAAGCTGTTACAGGTTTTTTTAAAGATACTTTTTTTTCGCAAAATAAAATAGATATAGAAAATTTTTGGGCTATTAAAGATTTAAATTTTGAAATAAGAGAAGGAGATCGAGTTGGCTTTATTGGTAAAAATGGTGCAGGAAAATCAACATTATTAAAAATATTATCAAGAATAACGGTGCCATCTACTGGAAAAATTACCATGTATGGTCGAGTTGCAAGTATTTTAGAGGTGGGAACAGGGTTTCATCCAGATTTAAATGGTAGAGAAAATGTTTTTTTAAATGGCGCAATTTTAGGCATGAGTTATGGTGAAATTAAAAAACATTTTGATGAAATAGTTGCTTTTTCTGGCATAGAAAAATTTATAGATACTCCAGTTAAACGTTATTCGGTTGGAATGCGAGTAAGATTAGCATTTTCAATAGCAGCTCATTTACGAGCAGATATTTTAATATTAGATGAAGTTTTGGCTGTTGGAGATAAAGATTTTACGAAGCAATGTTTAGATAAAATGGAAGACATTACTTTAAAAGAAGGCAGGACTATTTTATTTGTATCTCATTTATTAGATCAGGTTAAAAAGCTTTGTAATAGATCTATTTTGTTAAAATCTGGTAGTATTATTATGGATAGTGACACAAAAAGTGTGCTTAAAAAATATCAAAGTATTTAAATTTAGACTTAATAATTTAAGAGATAATATTTGTTGATAAAAAAGTATCACAATTAATTATTCATAATTTTCTAATATGCTATTTAGGTTATTAATAGTTGAAAAATCATGTTTAGTTGATGAATCTAATAATTTATTAGCTAAAACCTTACCATGTTCAACCCCAAACTGGTCAAAGCAATTTATATCCCAAATTACACCTAGGGTATATGTTTTTTGTTCATATAAAGAAATTAACATACCTAAGTTTTCAGGTGTTAATTTATTAAATAAAATAACATTAGTTGGTTTATTGCCAATAATATTTTTATAATTTTGATTATTAATCGTTCCTGTTGCTAAAGTTTCTATTTGAGCAAAAGCATTTGTTAGTAGTTTTTTATGTGAGTCTTTAATATCTTTTATACCATTATCATATCTTGGAGCTGTTTTAATATTAGATTCTAAAGGTATGATAAAATCACAAGGAATAATATTAGTTCCCTGATGTAATAACTGAAAAAAAGAATGTTGTACATTAGTACCCATATCACCCCAAATTATATTTGAAGTACTATATAAAATACTATTTAAATTATTATCAATATTTTTACCATTACTTTCCATTACTAATTGCTGTAAATATTTAGGTAATAATTTTAAATTATAAGAATAAGGTATAACCGCTCGGTTATTAATATTATAAAAATTAATATACCAAAAATCTAAAAGAGCTAAAATAACTGGTAAATTTTCATTAAAGCTAGTATTTTTATAATGATTATCCATATGATTAGCACCAGCTAAAAATTTCTTGAATATGTCAAAATTACTAGAAATGATAAAAGGCAAGCTAATCGCAGATGATATAGAATATCTACCACCAATATTATTATTAAAAGTAATAATATTATTTTTATTAATACCAAGTTCAAGTGCTTTATCTTTATTAGCTGTTATAGCAAAAAAATTATTTAAATTATCAGGACAAATTTTTTTAACTGATTCATAAGCTATTTTATAATTAGTTAAAGTCTCATCAGTTGAAAATGACTTTGATGATACTATAAATATAGTTTTTTTAAGATTTACTTCATTTAAAATTTGATAAATATTTTCAGGATCAATATTTGATACAAAATGGCAAGTTATTTTATTATTTAAATATGGATTTAAAGCTTGATATAATAATTCAGGACCTAAATGAGAGCCGCCTATGCCAATATTAATAACGGTATCAAAATCATGATTAGTTGTTATATTAGTATAAAACTTTTCTAAACTTTGTAATTCTTGCTGACATTCATAGCTGTTTAAATTTCTTAATAAAGTATGTAATGCTGGTTTGTTTTCTGTTTTATTAACAATGCTTCCTGAGAATAAATCATCAATTTTTTTAGACAAATTTATTTGATTTAAATATTGAACTAATTCATTTAATATTTCTTGATTGATATAATTTCTTGAAAAATCCAATTTAAAATCGTTAATACCTAAAGTATATTTAGCTGCTCTATTAGAATCTTCGTCAAATAAGTTTTTAATTGTTAAATTTTTATTGTTGATTCTTAAGTTGTTTAATACTTTCCATTTTGATATTAATTCAGACTTTAAAAGCATATTGATCCAGATATTATTATTAAAAATAATATTTTATCATTTAATATACTTATTGCGAAGTAATTACTGGTATGAGCCCAGGGCCACCTCATTAAAATCCTTTTGTGCAAACTAAAGTTTGCCATTTCCTTTA
>CAXBNV010000026.1:0-22299 GCA_963977185.1 uncultured Gammaproteobacteria bacterium
AATATTAAATATACAATAAATGATTATTTTATCTTTGGCCCAGAAACTAGAGGTCTTCCAAAAGAAATATTAGATAACCTAAATAAATCTAATAAAATTCGTATTCCGATGCAAAAAGATAGTAGAAGCCTTAATTTATCTAATACTGTTGCAATAGTATTATTTGAAGCATTAAGGCAAGTTGAATTTCCAAATTTAAGCTAATTTAAAATGATTTTTTTAACTTACTATTATGAATAGCAACATCTTCTTCTATTTCTTCTTTAGAGTTTACTAATTCATTATTTTGTTTCATTTCTTTTGCTTTATAAGCTTGTTTTAATAAAGAAGTAATTTCTTTATTAGGATTTCTTCAATACTATTCCAAACAAAATCAATCAAAATTATTTACTACATAAATAACCATTATTAAGTTAACTACTTATATCAACCTATAATTACTAATGCAACAAATAATAAATCTAATTCTGATATTAAAATTCCGACTTTTGTTCTCTATCTAATAAGTTCTTAATAGCTTCTTTGATAGGTAAATTATTATATAAAATATTATAAGCTTGTGTTGTAATTGGAAGATCTAGATTATATTTTTTAGCATATTTATAAGCATATTTAACAGCAAACTGAGACTCAACTGTTTGTCCTACTGCTTTTATAGCCTGATCAACTGAATTTCCTTCAGCCATATAAAGACCAAAGCGTCTATTTCTTGATTTATTATCACCAGCAGTTAAAACTAAATCACCAAGCCCTGATAGGCCAATTAAAGTTTTAGGGTTAACATGTAATGCCTCGCCCAATCTCATAATTTCATTTAAGCCTCTAGTTATTAGAGCGGCATAAGAGTTGCTACCTAACTTTAAACCATCAGCAATACCAGCCATAAAAGCAATGATGTTTTTTACAGCGCCGCCCAATTGAACTCCATAAATGTCATTACCATCATAAACTCGAAAATTGTTATTATGGAACAATAAAGCAAGATTTTTCGCTAAATTTTGGTTTTTAGCTGCCATAACAACTGATGTTGGCAACCCTTGGGCAAGATCAATAGCAAATGATGGACCTGAAATAACACCATATTCAATGTTATAATCAAAAGTTGATGAAAAAATACTGTCGATACTATCAGTTAAAAAAGCACCTGTTGTTTTATTAAAACCTTTACTAGTTAAAATTAACTTCTTACTTAATTTATTTATATCTAAAATTGCTTTAATTTTATTTAAGATAATTTCTAAAGTATTACTAGGAGTGGCTAGAACGATAAAATCAGATTTACTAACAGCAAAATCAAAATCACTAGTAAACTTAAGATTTTTATTTAAGATAATATCAGGTAAGTATTTGTCATTTACATGTGATTTATTCAAAGAAGCAATATGCTCATTATTTCTACCCCAAAGATAAACATCATGAGCATTAGAGCTTAATAAAGAAGCAAGAGCCGTACCCCAAGAGCCGGCTCCTAAAACACTTATTGTCTTTTTAGAATTAATTTGACTTTGATTCACCAGTCTTAGCCTGCTCTTCTTGGGATTGTTTTTCTAAATGTTGAGCATATAAATTATCAAAATTCACTGGAGCTAATAATAACTGTGGGAATCCGCCTTTTGTCACTATATCAGAGATAGCTTCTCTTAAATAAGGAAATAATATAGATGGACAATAGCTTCCTAACATAGGACCTAACTGTTCTTGAGGAATCTTAGATATACCAAAAATTCCTGCTTGTTGAGCTTCTACTAAGAACACTACTTCTTTATTCATGGTAACTGTAGCTGTAGCGTCAATTACAACTTCATATATGCCTTCTGAAATAGCCTTAGTTTTTGTTGATAATTCTAAATTAACATCTGGATTCCAGTCCTTTCTAAAAATATCTGGAGATTGAGGTGATTCAAATGAAACATCTTTTAAATAAATCTTTTGTATACTAAATTCTATTTCTTGACCTTCTGTTGCATCTACCATGAGCTAATCCTTAATTTAATTAATTTTTTACAACTGGCATGTTATCTGAATTCCACGATATCATACCGCCCTTAAGAACCGTTATGTTCTTTATCCCTAATTTTTGCAATTTAAGCGCTTTGCTATAGGCCGTTTGACCACTATTACAAACAATAATTAATTTTTTATTTCTATAATTAGGCTGCTTTACTACAGTATCTAATTTCGAAGGTAAGATATTTTCTGCATTTGGAATATGGCCTGTAGAGAATGCTGATTGTTCCCTTATATCAATAACCAGTCCATTTTTTTTATTTACTAAAGATGATAACTCTGAAGTAGTTAATTTTTTAGGTCCATATATTTTTAGATATAGCTCAAAACCACACACTGATAATATAGCGCAAATCCAAGCTACACTTAGTGCTAAATTATTTAAAATAAATTGCCAAATAGCATCTATCATAGTAACCTCAAATTATAACCATAACTGCTTAATAATAAACAATTATACACTTTATTGCATAAAAAACAATTTATCAATTAATTTTATGAAAAATGGACCTTTAATTCTAACAATTCTTGATGGCTTTGGAGATTTTAAAAATAATAATATTAATAATAAATTTAACGCCATATATCAAGCAAAAACTCCTACCTGGGATTATTTAATTAAGAATTATCCAAATACTACTCTGCAATGTTCAGGTTTATCAGTTGGCCTTCCTAATAATCAAATGGGTAATTCTGAAGTTGGACATATGAACATTGGTTCTGGCCGAATTGTCTACCAAAGTCTGACAAGAATAAATAATGCTATAGAAACTAAAGAGTTTTTTGAGAATCAAGCTATATTAAATTTAGTTAATAAAACTAAAGTTAATAATAAAAACATTCATATTATCACTTTACTTTCAGATGGTGGCATTCATAGTCATATTGATCATTTATTGGCTTTAATTAAAACTTTATCTATAACTAAATTTAAAAATAAAATCTTTTTTCATTTAATTCTAGACGGTAGAGATACCCCACCTCAATCAGCTGCAAAATATATTGAACAACTACAAGATACTATTGATCGATATAAAATAGGTGAAATTAAAACTATTTGTGGCCGATATTATGCTATGGATAGAGACCAAAGATGGGATCGAATTGAAAAAGCTTATAATTTAATTACAAAATCTTCAGCCAGCTTGCAATATAATTCTATAAATAAAGCAATAAAAAATTTATATTTACATAAAGCATCAGATGAATTTATCGAGCCAATTTTAATAGGTAATAAAGCTGAAATTCAAAATGGTGATAGTATTATATTCACAAACTTTAGAGCCGATAGAGCAAGACAATTGACTCATGCATTGTTAGATTCACAAGATACCTTCAATGCATTTATCAAGCACAAAATTAATTTTACAGATTTTGTAACTTTTACTAAGTATGAAGATAATTTAACTAATAATGTCGCTTTTTTGCCAGAAAAACTAGAAAATTCTCTAGGGAAAATTTTAGAAAAAAATAATTTAACTCAGTTAAGAATTGCTGAAACCGAAAAATATGCACATGTCACATTTTTTATGAGTGGTGGGCAAGAAGAGCCGTTTAGAGGCGAACACCGAATACTAATACCTTCGCCAAATGTTGCAACTTATGATTTAAAACCTGAAATGAGCTTAGATGAAGTATCTAATGAAATTTGCAGCTATATAAAAAACAAAAAAGTTGATGTTATTATAACCAATTTTGCTAACCCTGATATGGTTGGCCATACAGGAGATTTAAAAGCGGCTATTCTAGCAATAGAAGCTGTAGATAAAGCTCTAGAAAAAATATATTCTAATATACAAAAGCATGGTGGTGAAATGTTAATTACAGCAGATCATGGTAATGCTGAAATCATGTATGATGAACAGAACTCTCAACCTCATACCGCACATACTAATTCATTAGTTCCAATTGTTTATGTTGGTAAAAATGCGACCGTCAATACAAATAAAGATAAAAAACTATCAGATATTGCCCCTACTATTTTGTATTTTTTAGGATTAAAAAAACCAAAAGAAATGACCGGGACAAATATATTTACACTGAATCATAACTAATATAATAATTAATAAATTTTTTATGGACAATAAATTTATTTATAAAAAAAATCAAAGCTTAGTTTTGTATTTAATTATATTTTTACTATATATAATTAATTTTTCTAATCTTAGTGCTAATCAAGATAATAAGCAAAGTAATAAAATAAACCAGCAAATATCAACAATCAAAAATAAAATTAATGAAGAAAATATAAATCTAAATAAATATAATATAGACATTAAAAATTTGACTATAGAAATAAATAAAAAAGATGCAGCTATATTAAAATTAAAAAAAAATATTATAGATATCAATAAAGAACAAAAAAAATTAAATTTAGAATTAAATCAATTAATATTCAATATTAAAAATAATAAACAAATAATTAAAGAATATTTAATTGTCATGCACAAATTAAATAATTATCCTAAATTAAAGTTACTATTGTCTAATGATATAACCAATTGGGGTTTATTGCGAAATTATTTAAAAATACTAAATGATTACGAAAAAGAAAAATTTGATTTAATTAAAAAGCAAATACAATCTATTAATAGTATAGATAGCCAAATAGAAAGCACTAAAGCAGAGCATTATAATAAAAATCAAGAATTAGAAAATTTTAAACAAAAATTAATAACATTAAAAACTCAAAAGATAAATCTAAAAAGTAATATTGAAAAAGATATTTTTAACAGTCAAAAAAAATTATCTGATCTTTTAAAAATAATAAATAATCAAAATATAAATAAACAAAACAAAATAACCAATAAAAATTTTAAGCAACTTCAACAGAATTTGATAATGCCTATAAAAGGAGAAATTATAACTTCGCTAGCAAATGACATTCAAAATCGCTTAATTCAAAACGGAATATTTATTAAAACTAAAAATAAATATATCTATGCTATATATGATGGCAAAATTGTTTTTGCTGACTGGTTAAAGCTATATGGTAATGTTGTTATTATTGATCATCAAAATGGCTATATGAGTTTATATGCTAATAACAAAAAAGTATTACCAAAAGTTGGTACATTTATTCAAGCAGGAGAGCAAATTGCCGTTATAGGTAATAGCGGTGAGTTTGGACAACAAGGTAGTTATTTTGAACTAAGATATAAGGGAAAGCCGTTAAATCCAATTAAGTGGTTGAAAATTGGATAAAAATCGACAATTAATATAATTGTCTAATAATAACAATAATTAATATAAAGGCTTTCCAATCCATGAAAAAATTTAGCATTATAAAATCATATGGTTATATTTCGTTAACTATCAGCACGTTAATTTTTACTGCTAATATAACAGCATCTAATAAATATAATAATAATGATCAGAATGTTGATCCAATACCATTAGAACAAATTCAAAATTTTACTAATGCGATATATCAAATTAAGAAAAATTATGTAAAACCTATTGATGATAAAGTCTTATTTGATAATGCAATTCGAGGCATGCTCACAGGACTTGATCCTCACTCTGATTTTTTAGATGAGGACGAATTTTCTGATCTAAAAATTAGCACCTCTGGTAAATTTGGTGGACTTGGTATAGAAGTTACTCAAGAAAATGGTCTTATTAAAGTTGTCAGCCCTTTAGATGATACACCTGCTAAAAAAGCAGGAATTAAAAGTGGCGATTATATTATTAAAATAGACACATCTCCTGTCAATGGATTATCTCTTAAAGAATCTGTTGCTCTTATGCGTGGTGAAATAGGAACGGATATTACATTAATCATTGTTCGTGAAGGAGAAAGTAAGCCTTTAACAAAAAAAATAACCAGAGATATAATTAAAATTAAAAGTGTCAAATCTGAATTAATTGATGGAAAATACGGTTATATTCGAATAGCACAATTCCAAAGCAATACAACAAAAAATTTAGAAACAGCAATTGTAAAATTACAAAAACAAGCCAAAGGTAACTTAAGAGGATTTATATTAGACTTAAGAGATAACCCTGGTGGGATTTTAGATGCTGCTGTTGAAGTATCTGATCTATTTTTAAATAATAAATCATTAAATTATCATAAACTTATAGTATCTACCAAAGGTCGAGCTTATGACTCATCAATGCAAGAATATTCTAAGACAAAAGATAAAACAAATGGGTTACCTCTTGTTGTTTTAGTAAATAATGGCTCAGCATCAGCATCAGAAATTGTTGCAGGAGCACTTCAAGATCATCATAGAGCAATCATTGCTGGCAGCAAAACATTTGGTAAAGGCTCTGTTCAAACTATCTTAGGTATAACTCAAGATCAGGCTTTAAAATTAACCACAGCACTATATTACACTCCTAATGGTCGTAGTATACAAGCACAAGGTATTGTTCCTGATGTTGAAATATCTAATATAACTGTAAAAGAAATAGAACGTCCTAGATTTATAATGTCTAAAGAAGCTGATTTAAAAAATCATTTAGATGTTAATAAAAAAATAACTCTTAAAAAAGTTAAAGATAAAAAATCTTATAATGACGACATGTTAAAATCAGATTATCAATTACACCAAGCCATTAATATATTAAAAAGCGTGGTGATTGCTAAAAAAATATAAAAGACCTTTAAAATAATTTACAACTTATCAACCAACGCCCCTTCCCCCTCATTTGCTTGCAAATAGTAGGGGGAAATAATATTGCAATTATTTATATAAAAGTTAAAATATTATTATTGTAAAATATAAATATTATCAATATGTCTACTAAAGCAAATAATTTTGAATCCAACATTGAACAATTAGAAAAAATTGTAGAAAATTTAGAATCTAATGACTTAGATCTAGATAAAGCATTAAAACAATTTGAACAAGGTATAAAACTAGTCAAATCTTGCCAGATCTCTATTAATAAAGCAGAGCAAAAAATCCAAATTTTAACTCAAGATAACAAACTAGAAGACTTTAACCAGGATGTTAATGAATAAAACGATCCATAATCTTAATAAGATTAATCTTGCTGATCTTACAATGAATACTCAACATTTATTAAATACATCAAAAAAAATATTAATTTCAGAACTTAACCACATTTTAACTAATAATAAAACTCCGTGCCCCAAACTACATGAAGCAATTAAATATAGCTTATTAAATCAAGGAAAATGTATAAGATCAGCTCTGGTCTATTATACCGGGTTAATGTTAGATGCTAATTTAACATTATTAAAAAAAGCTATGTTATCTGTTGAATTAATTCATACATATTCTTTAATTCATGATGACTTACCAGCAATGGATAACTCAAACTTACGCCGCGGCATGCCAACAAGTCATATCAAATTTGATGAAGCAACTGCTATACTAGCTGGTGATGCTCTTCAAACTTTAGCATTTGAGCAATTATCAGAACCAAATATGAACCCTAAATCCCAATTAAAGATGATTAATCTATTGGCTCAAAGTATTGGTATAAATGGTATGATTGGTGGACAAAGTTTAGATATTAATAATAATGTAAAAACTAAAGAAGATCTTGATAAATTGCATAACCTTAAAACTGGTGCTCTAATTACAACTAGCATTTTGTTAGGTGCATTTGCTAATGATCAAAATATTAATAATAAAGAAACAATAGACTCATTAATAAAATATGGCAATGCTATTGGGCTTGCTTTTCAAATAGTAGATGATGTTTTAGATATAGAACAATCTACTGAAATATTGGGTAAACCTCAAAACTTAGATAAATCTAAAGAGATACCTACTTATCCTGATATTATGGGCTCTATTAAATTAGCTAAAAAAGAAGCTGAAAAATTAATAAATTCAGCTAATAACGAGCTTAATGTATTAGGCAATAATCTGAATATATCTAAAGAAAAAGTTCTCCCTCTTCAAATTATTGCTTTATATATTTTAAATAGAGTTAATTAATTTAGTTTAAGGCCCCTAGAATAATTCATATTAACAGTTTGACCAAATCGCTCTGATAAATATTGAACGACTTCTTTATTATCGTGCTCTGAAGCTATATCAATTGGTCTTTGTAAACGTCCTTCCACTAAAACAGCTTTATGAAAATCAGATCCGTTATCTGCTAAAATTTTAACTATATTAATATTGTCTTTAACACAAGCGGTATGAGCAACAGTAAACCCAAAACAGTTTTCTAGATGAATATTACACCTTCCAGTATCTAATAATAAACTTACAATATCTACTAATTCTAAATATACTGCAACAAACAAAGGAAATTCTTTATTCTCATAACTCATTTGATTTAAATCAATACTTGGCCAAGTTATAATTTCTCTTACAATATCTAAATTATTATTTTTTAAAGCAACTATTAATGGCGTAGTACCATTTAGTACCTCTTCTTTTGTATTTATTTTTTTATTTTTAAAAAGATTAACTACATTTAAAAATCCATTTCTACAAGAAACATAAAACGGTGATCCAAATTCTTTATTACATTTATTATAATTTATATTATGATCTAATAATAAGCTAGCAATTTCTTTATAACCTTTTTGGCATGCAAAAAACAAACAAGTATTATTTTCTTGATGAACATCATTTAAATCATTCAAATCTTTCATGCGTTTCAAAATTAAATGTACAACGCTTATTATATTATAGTCACATGCAAGAAGCATATGTTTTTTTAAAAATGGCTCTTTATTTATAAAATCATTTTGTAATAATTTTAACGATACACTAACTCCACAAGAAATATATTTATCCCAAACAAATCTATTTACCACGTTACGTACATTGCCATAAATACTATTAAATTCATATAATTCTTCTAGTGAACTTATCATAAATATTTTTAATTTACTTGTGATATCTTTAAAACTTTTACTGCTATTATTTGTTAAATTGGAAGGTTCTTTTAACCAGCTCTCTATATATTTAAAATTACTTTTCATTTTTCTTTGGTAAAGATTTATTTTTTCATCTTCTGGAAACATCAAGGACATTTCAATAAAAGTTCCGAGTAAAGACATCGACCAACTATAAATAGTAACAAGCTCTTCAAATTTTTTTATTTTAGACAAAGCAAAATTTAAGCTCAAACATGAATTCTCTGAAAAGTATTCTATACTTTTTTGCAAATCAATACATATATCTGACAAATTATCTTCGAATAATAATTTTTCTAAAGACAAAGTTACGCTTACAGATAAACCATCAACTAGCATTAAAGACTTAAAAGTACTATCGCCTTTTCTAGTTCTATTCCATTTATCGATAGAGCGTTTAATTATTTTTGCTGAAATTAACATCATAACTTCTTTGTCATTTCTAGGGTTAATCAGGTCCAAACAAACTTTATGTATATTTTTTGTAGCATTAGAAAGTAATGACTCATGTTTTGCATCTAAATAATTTTTTTCAATTTGCTCTCTTATTCTTTGTTCCATATCAAAAAGATCATCTTTGCTCTTATTGTACAATACATCTAAATTATTAATTAAAGCCTTGTATTTTTGCACTTCTTCTTTTTGATTACTTAAATATTGCCTCAACTCTTGTTTGTTGTGCTCTTTTATAGGCAAAATACTAGAATTATATTCGGTAAATATTTCTTTTCTAACAATTTCTTCTTGTTTAATGACACCTTGCAATGCTTTTTGAAAAATGAAATACTGTTGTTGTTTTTGCAATGTAATTATTTTTTGTCTTTCTCTACTTTCAACAACAAAGCCATCAGTTCTTATTTGCAAATCTAAAAATAACAGCAAAGAACACTGATAATTAAATATGATTTCATTACTTAAAGATAAAGCATCTTTTTCTAAAAGTTTTCTATCGACTCTTTCATCTATCTCAAAGTCAATTCTAGCGCTAATATCTTCATCATTAGAATCTGTTTGAGTTGATTTATTATAGCTATTTGTAACAACTACAAAATTACTTTCTACTCCATATGGATTATGTCTTATTCTTCTATTTGGCATACTACTACTTCCCTACAACGATTAATTATAATATTTTTTGATAAAAGTCTAATTCTTTACTAAACGCTTGCTCTAAAGTTTCTGTTTTTTTGAAACTATGTCCCTCCCCAACAAAAGTATAACATTCGCAATAAATCTTATTGGCTTCTAGTTTTTTCACCATATCTAAACTTTGTTGATATGGTACTATTTTATCATTTAATCCATGAAAAAAGATCACTGGGCTTTTAATTTTAATAGCATTATTAATAGGAGATCTTTTTTTGTAATCTTGATTTTTATCGGGATATTCCCCTATTAACTGAGTATTATATTTAGCCTCATATTTATGCATATTAAATATTTGCTCAAAATACTCTAAATCAGTGACAGGATAATAACAAGCTCCTGCTTTGAAAATATCATAATACGCCAATGCATTTAAAACCAACATTCCTCCGGCACTTGATCCTCTTATAATAATTTTATCTTTATCTACGATGTTATTATTTATTAGATATTTAGCAGCATAATAACAATCAGCAACATCAATTATTCCCCAATTACCTGAAAGTCTTTTTCGATAATCTCGTCCATATCCTGTACTACCGCTATAATTAACATCAACAACTGCAAAACCTCTATTAGTCCAAAATTGAATTTTAAAATTTAAACCTTGCATGGTACTACCAATTGGTCCACCGTGACACATGACTATTAAAGGAGGTTTCTTAGACTTATAATCATATTTTTTATTTTTAGGTGGATAATAAAAAGCGTAGACTTTGTCATTATTTTGATTTAAAAAGCTAATAGGTTTTGCGCAAGATATATCTTTTTTTGATAATATATTTAATTTTAAATTATAATTAATATCATAATTTAAATTTAATTTATTGGCTTTATTCTTATCTAAATTAACTTCTATAATACTTACACTTTCATAACAATTATCTGCTAAAACATAAATTTTATTATTATTACTAGTAATATTTCCCGTAATAATATTATATTTAGTATCAATGAATTCTAAATTACTGGAATTACTTTTTATATTATCTAAATCATTTATTTTTTTAAACCCCAATTTGCCATCTGCATTGAAATTACTAATAAAAAACAAATAGTCTTTATTAAATGAATAACCTCTTCTTCCTAAAACATATAATGGCTCAGCTATTTCAAATTTGCCTTTGATAATTATTTTGTCTAAATTAGTTATCAAATTATATTTATATAAATTCCACCAATTATTTCTATCAGAAATATATAAAATATTATTATCATCAATCCACTCTGGTTGAAAAACCGACTCTTTTTGAGAAATGATTTTTTTTATATTAAATAATCTACCGTCATCTAAATCTATGTCAGCAACCCATAAATTAGCTTCATCCCAATGCATATTAGGATTATTCCAACTAACCCATAGTATTTTTTTACCATTAGGGCTAATTCTAGGATAAGCATAAAAATCTTGAGTATCATGTAAAGTTATAATATTTTTATTATTATATAAAATTATGCTATTAATAACATTTTTATTAAATTCAGTAGCTGTATTTTTTTCAGTCTGATCTGTTAGCTTCTTATTTATATTTAAAAAACTTTCTTCTTTAACACAAACGAAATTATCTTTATAACAATCTCCATCTGCAAATCTATTATTATCTTGATTAGCATTACTAATATTTTTTGTAATTTTTAATATATTATTATTTTTAATATTTAATTTATATAAATTATTATCTAATATATTAGAAAAATAAATATAGTCATGATTAATCCAGTAACTAGTACCTCCATATTCATGAACTCTATTACCTATTGATATATCATCTGACGTTAATTGTTTTAATATTTTTTTTTCTAAATCATAACAAAATAAAGCTGTTATTTTTTTTGTGAAAATAAAATTTAAAAAATATAATTTATTATTACTTATATTTAACTCATTTATATAAGACTTTTGTGCACCTTGTGCTTTTGCATTTAAATCAGAATTCCATGTTGTAAATTTTTCCATAATATTATCCATAATATTTTTTATAATATTTTTTATATAGCTTCTATATAATCTATTAGTAATTGCAAGCTAGTTAATCCAGAGTACACATTGATGTCCAACTTATAAACTATATTAGCTATATTTGTATTATAATTAGGCCATTTTTCTCTGTCTATATTAAATGCAATGGCATTCAGAACAACT
The DNA here is from genome assembly GCA_963977185.1 of uncultured Gammaproteobacteria bacterium. GTDB lineage: Bacteria > Pseudomonadota > Gammaproteobacteria > JAGOUU01 > JAGOUU01 > CAXBNV01. Next base: position 12,153 of record CAXBNV010000026.1, read on the forward strand.
TTTCCACTAACTTGATTATTAGCTTTATCTGAATTATTTAAAATATCAAATATAGGCTCTAATCTTAATTTTAAATGCTTTTCTGCAACAATTTTTTGCTCAACAACTTTAAATTTACCATGAAACACTGGCTCTGGAAATTCTTGCCCCCATGGCTCAGCATATTTCATTAATCTTGCCAAATCTAAATTAAAGTCAGCGTGGCCAAGCTCTCCATCAGTTTCTATAATTTTACTTAAAATATCAGTATTGCCTTTTAAAATATCTGTTATGACCTGAATAAATAATTTTTCAAATTTATCAAAATTATCTTTTCTAATACTTAAACCTGCTGCCATAGCATGACCGCCATATTTAATTAATAAATCTGGCTCTAATTTATTTATTTTGTCTAATAACTCTTTTAAATGTAACCCTTTAATAGATCGACCAGATGCTTTGATATACTCATCCCCATCATTAGCAAAAATAAAAACTGGTCTATGATATAAATCTTTAACTCGTGACGAAACAATACCTATAACACCTTGATGCCAATTATCATTATGTAAGCATAAACCTACAGGAGCTAGAGTTGGATCATTATATTTTTGTTTTAAATATTCCATAGCTTCAAGCCTCATATCAGCTTCTATTTGACGCCTTTCATAATTTAAAGCATCTAATTCTTGGGCAACATTTTGCGCTGTATGAATGTTATCTGCAAGTAAACATTCAACTCCTAAAGCCATATCTTCTAAGCGCCCTGCCGCATTTAATCTTGGTCCTACAGCAAATCCCAAATCAGATGCAACAACTTTTTTCAGCTCTCTTTTACCAAGCCTTAATAATGCTTTTATTCCCTCACGACAAGCATTTTGTCTAATTAACCCTAATCCATATGACACCAAGGTTCTGTTATTATGATCTAATGGAACTAAATCACCAACTGTACCTAATGCAACTAAATCTAAATACCTTGCCATATTTGGAATTTTAATTTTATTTTTATCAAACCAGCCTATTTCTTTTAGTTTTGCCCGAAGCGCTAATAATACATAAAAAGTAACTCCAACTCCTGCTAAATTTTTACTAGGGAAAACATCTCCATTTTGATTAGGATTAACAATAGCTACAGCATCAGGAGATATTTCAGCAGGTAAATGATGATCAGTCACAACTACATTTATACCTAAATCATTGGCAGCTTTAACGCCATCAACACTTGCAATGCCATTATCCACAGTTACCAATAAACTAGGATTATGCTTTTTAATCGATTCAACTAATTTTGGTGTCAAACCATAACCAAAATCAAATCTATTAGGGATAACAAAATCAACTTTTTTTGCTCCAAAAGCTTTTAAAACTAAAACAGCTAAGGCAGTACTAGTTGCTCCATCAACATCAAAATCACCAACTATCATAATTAACTGATTATTCAATATTTTTTCTATTATACAATCAACAGCTTTATCAATATCTTTTAATGTATTATATGGCAATATATTTACTAATTCTTTTTCTAAATGTTTTTTATGGCTAATACCTCGAGATTTATAAACTTTTTGTAATACTGGATGTAATTCATTAATATAATCACATTGCTCGATTGAATCTGTTTTTTCAGATCTTGACATTATTTTTACTGACATAACTAGATTATTATTTAAGTTAAAATTTAAGTTAAAAACCTCTTGCTAGCCATAAAACTTACTAACGAAATTATAGCTATCTTCAGATGACATCTTAATATATTTATCATCATCAATAAAATTATTAGGGCTTTTTTCTTGATAATAAAAATTTTTAAATAAAATTAAGCTAAAAGCAATACTTGCTAGTAATTTTCCAGGAAGCTTCCTTGGCATAAATAACAATAAACAACAGCTTGTCGCTATAAAAAAACTTTCCCAACTTAGTTTTAAGTTTATAAAATATTTAACATCAAAAATATTTAAAATATAGATAAAATTACTTAATAATAAATCAGCCAAATATAATAAAAATTTTGCAATACTAATATTATATATAAATAATAAACTTGAAATTAATAAGGGCAAAACAGCAAAATTTATCAATGGAATAACTATTAGATTTACTAATGAAGTTACAATAGGAACCTTTTCAAAAAATAACAGCGTCATAGGTATAGAAAAGATAAATAAACTAAACGGCAATCTAAAAAAATTTAATATTTTATGTCTATAGTTATCCCTAAAAGTAAAACTAGAATTGTACTGATCTATATTATTAAGTATATAAAACAACATGAAAATCATAGAAAAAGACAACCAAAAGCCTATATCTAAATAACAAAAAGGCTCAAAAAAAACTATTATAATTAATGCTATAGCTATGATACTTAATTTATTTATTTTATATGAAAAAAATTTTGTGCTTGAATATAATAACAAAAAAATAAAAGCTCTAATTGTAGGTATAGAAAATCCAGATAAAACCCCATAAAAACTTATAAAAACAACTCCTCCTAATGCTTCAAACTTATTTTTTGCACAGAAAAATATATAATATAATTTTTCATAAAAAATATTCCATATAAATTTAAAAAAATAAATGCCTAGTAAATACACTGCACTTAGATGCATTCCAGATATTGCCAGTAAATGGCTTACTCCTGTATTTTGAAACAACAACTTGTGTTCTTTAGATATATTAGACTTATCACCAAGTATAAGACCATAGATTAAATATTTATTTTCAAGTCTATCTGTAAGTTTTACTAAATTTTGATAAAAATAATTTCTTATATAATTAAAAGAAAAATAATTTGTATTTATAACATGAAATTTAATGTCAATTAAACTGGCTTCAGCAATAATATTATTGCTAAAATAATAATTATATAATTTTTTATTAAAAATTTTTTTTAATTTTGCTTCTAGGATTAATTGATCTCCATAATGATATTTATCTAATTTTAAATTAACTTTTTTTTGATTATAATCTTTAATCAAAATTTTTTTTTGATTATCAAATTTATACTTTTTACTTTGATATATAATATAATCTAGTTTTAAGTAGAAATATTTTTGCTTTTTATCAATAAAACTTACAACTGTTCCTGAAATAGTCACTTTATTATTAACTAAATTGCCTGGTATTTTAAAGCTGAAATATTTTGAAATATTATAAAAATTAAATAACATCCCTAACAAAATAAAAAATATTATTTTATAAGTAAGAAACAAAATAACAGATTTGTCTTTGATTAGTTTTATTAATATATATACTAATAAAAAACTACCTATAAGAATTTTATAATTTACATTTTGTAGATTATAAAGATAGCTTAAATCTATATTTATTAAATATAATAAAAAATTTCCGATAAAAAAACTTATTGAAAATATGTATAGCATAAAATCAAGCTAATCCCTAAAGTATAGATATTAGCAAAATTATACTTTTTTTTAAAGAAAATTTAGATAGAATAATATATTGTTCTAGTACAAAAAAAATTCGTTAGAATTAAACTTGTCAGTTAATTGACAATTGCATTTTGTTCGCATATTATAGACTCAGTAAATATTTAAATGTCAACAACCTTAATTTATAAGTATAATTATGAACAATAATCTAGATATAATAATATCTTCAACTATTTGTAGCGCAATGTATTACTCTTATGTAAATCAATATAACGATAACAAGCATTCCATCCCTGTAGCCTTATTTCTAATAGCAGGAACTAGTATATGTAGCACTGGATTAACTTTATTATTTTCTCATAATAAAGAACAACCAAAAAACTACAAAGAAATCATTGGTGACGATTTTGTAATGATAATACCTAAATCAGAAGAAGAACAATTTGAAAAAAAACAAAAAATGCTAAAAAAATAAAATAATAGATTATTTTCTGACTAATACATAAGCTATTTGCTGCTTACTATTAGCTTCTTGATTATTTGCCATGTTTTTATAATTATTAAGAATAACTGTACATAAAACATTACTAGATTGATTGGTTGAATTACAGTCTTTTTTTAAATCTTTTGTAATTTTATTTAAAACTACTTTATTTTCTAAAATTTTATATTCTGATCCAGAAACCATATTAAGCCAATTTACATAATCACGAATCTCTTCTTTATTTAGTCCTATAATTGGCTGTTTAATTTTATCATCATTAAGTCCTGTACAATTATCAGTTAACAAACAATAAATGTTATATTGCTTGATAGAGCCCATAACATCTGCAAATTCTTTACCTAGAATTTTGGTTTTATTATAATTTGGATCAGTCGTAAAATAGTCACATTTTTTTGTAAAATAACAATATTTTTTATAATCTATAACTCTAATTGGCGTTGTAATATTAAGATTATTATAATTTGAACTATCTAATTTAACAGAATAATATTCAGGCCCTCTAATTTGGTTTTTTAATATATCATTACAAACCTGTAAAGCACTACCATTAATGACTTTTGTTTTACAAACACTAGAATCTTTAAGTGATTTTTTAATTTTATAATATCTTTTTACTAACTTTTTAGAGGCTTTTTTTGTTACATCATTATCTTTACTAACTTTGCTTATTTTACTCTCTTGATTTTCTTTAATAACTTCTTTAGATATATTCTCTTTTTTTTTCGCTAATATTTGTTGTTTTTCTAATTTAGCTATTTCAAAATTATTTTTCAGTGTATCTATTGTTTTAATTTTTGGCTCAATTTCATTTTTTGCGAGCTTGTTACTTATCAATGTTTCAGTCGCTATTTTTACAGGCTCCATTGTCTTTATTGAACGTAACTCTTTGTTTTGTAAATTATTATCAAAAAGATGTGCTATTTTATTTGATACTCTTGCGTTAACATATTCATTATTTACAAATAACTCATAGCCTATAACACCAAACAGCAAAAAAATACCTAAGGACATGCCATAGTTTTTTAATCCATCTCTTTTACTGTTATATGATAAATTATTATATGGCTCTGAATTAAAAAAATATTTTTGTAATACCGATATATCTTTTAATCGATGTTTAGAATTAACATCTAAAGCTTTTTTAAAAATGCTAAATTTTTTATGACTTAATCCTGATATTGGTTGTAATTCTAAATCAAGTACACTTGCTTCATTAGCGTCAATGTTATCATATGGTGGATGCCCAGAAAATATAGTGTATATAATTGCCGCAACGGCATAAATATCTTCCAAACAACTAAATTGATTCTTTTCTATTGCATTATAACTTAAATAAGAATTTAATTTGAACTCTCCATAAAGGCTTTTACATGAAATCCAACTAAATATTTTATACTCAAAACCAAATCCAAAAAGCCTTACTTTATTATCTTCAGTAAAACAAATAGTATGAGGGTTTAATAAGCCATGAAAATAACCTGAATCATGTGCACCTTTTAAAAATTTTACTAATGGATAAATTAATTCTATACCAAAACTATTATCAATAAAATCTAGATTATCTATGTCTTGAGAAAAATTATCCTCTAAATCAATATATTCATTTAAAAATTTTAATTGATTATGATAATCATAAATTAAAAGAATATTGTCATTATGATTAATAACATCCAATACTTTTAAAATAATATCGTTGTTATTTTCTTGATTTGTATAAACAAGTGTTTTGAATTCTAACAAATTATCCAAAATAGCTTTTGATACAATTGGATGATATTGCTTTATAATTACTGAATTATTTTCAAATTTTGCCTGATAAATATCACCTAAAGGATCACTATAAATTTTCTGCCCTATTTCAAGCTCATGATCTATCATAAATAATTAACTCCTTTGATTAAATTATAGCAGAATGTAGAAGCTAGCTATTTATTAAATATAAATTTTTAATGTAATTATTAAACTAAATAAATTATAAATCCTGATATTGATACATTGCTAAAGCTTTAAAATGATATCTTAAAAAAGGATTCACATCTGCAATCTGCAACTTTTCTCCTTTAGCAAAATCTTCAAGAAAATTTGCAATAATATTACATTTCAAGATATCATTCTCATCCTGCAATATACTGCTTAATCCAAATAATAACTGTGTTATTACTTCTTGTTTAACTATTAAAGTTTTAACTAATTTTCTTTGCTTAGGATTAAACATTTGTATATAAACCCAACTAGTTAAATTTTGTCTATTTGAAAATAAATATTGCCTAAATTCAGTTCTAGCTTTATATAATTGTTCAAATTCACTTTTATTTGAGGCATATTTACTTAATGCATAAATATATTCTATTAACTTATTTTGTGATTTATTGATAGACTTTTTAATTAATTTATCATAATTTATTGGAAAAATAATAGCGCTGATTAATATTGCAATAACAGAGCCAAGAATAGTATCAAAAATTCTAATCAAAAATAAAGTATACGCCTGTCCAGGAATCACAACTTCTAGAAACAAAACTAAAACTATATTTATTGGAATCATAAAAATACTATAATTTAATGCAGTAAATTGATTAAAATAAAAAGCAATCCACAAGCTTACAAATAATAATACATAAAGAATAAACTTATCTTTAACAAAAAAAATCATAATCGTGCCCAAAGTAATTCCAACTATAGTTCCTAGGCAACGTAATAAACCTTTTTTTAAAGTTACAGCTAAATCTACTTGCAAAACAATAATAATAGTTAACGGAAGATAAAAGCCATGCTCCAAATCAAGTCCTTTATATATAACTAAAGATAAAGCTATCGCTAATACCATTTTAATTGCATGTTTTTGAAGACTACTTAGTTCTATATGGAACATTTTATTTGCTCCACTCTAATATCTGCTTAAGTTGTAAAGACACATTATTTAACTCAGTTTTTATTTTTAGTGTTTGCTTGTCTATTAAATCTATCGCCTCCAATTGCTCCTTTGTGGTTTTTATTGAATTATTGAAATAACGCCAGTTACCTAGAGCTAAAACCATGTCATATAAGTGTGCTGTAGAAAGCTCGAAATTAACTATATTTTGTTTATTACTTTTATATTTATAATTAGTTAACTTATCTTGTAATATATTAAAATGACGCGTAACTCTATCTCTACGCTCTTGTAATTTTTGTTCAGTTTTATAATTTATATTTACGTTTAATGGAGAATTTAAAATTAAAAGTTCTTGCTCTATTAGAAGAAACAAACTTTTAAAATAAATTTCTCCTGCTATCAGTGACTCTTTTTTTTTATTTGATGGCCACAAACAACTGGCTATAACAGCACAAAAAACACCTAATAAAAACATTAATGGTCTCTCATAAGTATGAGTTGAAATAAGACTAATACCGCCTGACACAATTGCAAAAAGAAATGTTAAAGTTGTTTTAATTGTATCTAAAACTTGCCCTTTAGCCATTAACACCATAACGCCACTACCAATGCTTAAATAAAGCATAAACCAAACAGGATAAGGATTTAATAACAAAGAAACATAAACTAATATTGTAGCAATAATACCGCAAGTTATAACTGATATAATTTGTTCTATGAAATTACTACCTATACGAACTTGTATTATTATTACTGATGCAAGAAACATCCATAAAGATTCTTGAGAAAACAAGGGGAAATTAATATAAAATAAAACTGCTATTAACAAAGAAAATATAGTCCTAAAGGCTTGCTTTAAATAGGTATGACCTGGATCAAATCTTAACCATATTTCTTTTTTGAAATGTGTTATTGGTGAGCGCATATATTTTTAATATTTATCATTTTTTCAAATAACTATTAAAATTATACTTTATTTTTTAATCCTTGATAATATTTAAACAAATAAAACCTCATATCTCTATTTCTTACCTGTTTTTCAAGATTTAAAATAGGTATATGAGACTTGTATCTTATTTTGTGACTAATTGTCCATACTCGTATCTGTATCATTTTCTAGTTGCTGAGTACCACCAACTGTGCTGTCTACGCTTGGATTACCCATACTATCTACGTTTGCGCCAACTGTACTGTCTACACTTGGATTGCCCATACTATCTACGTTTGCGCTAACTGTACTGTCTACACTTGGATTGCCCATACTATCTACGTTTGCGCCGACTGTACTGTCTACGCTTGGATTGCCCATACTATCTACGTTTGCGCCAACTGTACTGTCTACGCTTGTACTCACATTACCATCAACGTTACTATGTAAACTATCAGCAAAAACTACACTAAAAGGAATCAACAGTGCCGTTAAACATAATTTACGAAAAATTGCCATATAAAAACTCCTGATAAAATTTAATATTTATTACCCATTTGGACTCACTGTATAGTATAAAGTTCAAATAATTTTTATTCTCAATCACAGTCCAATTGATTAATATTTAAATCTAACCCTAACTTATTATGAGGAAATTTATGAAATACAGAAGCGGCGTTATCAGAAGTAAGTCCTAAAGAATTATCTCATGATAGTATTAGCAATAAATATTTCAGATGAAGAATTAAAAGTGCATTTACATGACTATGGATTAGTAGAGGTTTTTTCATAACTCGTTAATAATAAATATATTTCTTTAATAACCTTAAATATATTTTGATAATAGTATAAATGCTAACTGTGTATCTATAATATTACTACTTATAATAAACTTTGACCCCTAACGTCTTTTTGGCATTAATTTTGACACAGATAAATCCTCATGATTATCATCATCTTTTAATACATTGTATACAGCTGTTCTTTGGGTCTCATTAAGGGATTTAAGAGCATTATCCAAATAATAATCTTCGTTTTTTGATTTAATTATATCTATCAGCCTGTCTCTTAAGGTGGTACATACTGTAGATATTTGCGTATCATCAAGGCATTTAAGAGCTGGAATAAAATCACTTAACGATGGTATTATATCTTGTAAATTACCTTTTAGTACATTATGTAAATCAGTTATGTCCTCTTTATTAATACACCTAAAAACTGTCGTAAAATCTTGTGGTGATTCTATAATAGTTCTTAAATGACCTTTTAGTGTATTATATAAAATACCTTTTTGAGGTTTATCCATAAACTTAAAGTACTTCTCAACATCCTCTACTGAGTTTATTATATCTTTACATACATCAGCTTTTTGAGATTCATTAAGAAAACTAAGAACCCCAATAAAATCATCTCCTGATTTTATTATATTTTTTAAATTATTTTGCAATCTAATAAGTGCAGCCTTTTGTTGAGTTTCATTAAGACACTGAAAAACGATAACAAAATCTTTCCCTGATTCTATTATACTGTTTAAATTGTCTTGTAACTCAATGAATGCCCCATTTTTTTGATCTTCACTAAGATACTTAAAAACTAAATTAAACTCTAGTCCTGATTTTATTATAGTTTTTAAATTATCTTTTAATGCATCATATACTTCAGCTCTTTGAGCCACATCAAGATAATAAAAAGCAGTAGCAAGATCTTTTCCTGATTTTATAATATTATGCCAATTATCTTTTAAAGCATCAAAAACTGCTGATTTTTGTTCAGAATTTAGATTTTTAGTAACATTGTGAAAATCATCAGGTGATTTTATAATATTATGAAATTTACCCTTTAAAGACTCAAAAACCTCTACTTTTTGCTCAGTATTCAGATATTTAATAACATTGTCAAAATCAGAAGATGTTTTTATAATATTATGAAATTGACCCTTTAAAGACTCAAAAACCTCTACTTTTTGCTCAGTATTCAGATATTTAATAACATTGTCAAAATCAGAAGATGTTTTTATAATATTATGCAAATTACCCTTTAAAGACTCATATACTGCTGTTATTTGTTCAGTATTTAGAAACCCAAGAACAATTATAAAATCATCTGATGATTTTATAATATTATGCAAATTACCCTTTAAAGACTCACATACTGCTGCTTTTTTCTCAGCATTTAGAAACCTAAGAACAGTTCTAAAATCAACTGATGATTTTAGAATATTATGCAAATTACTCTTTAAAGACTCACATACTGCTGTTATTTGTTCAGTATTTAGAAACTGATTAACATTTATAAAATCAACTGATGATTTTATAATATTATGCAAATTACCTTTTAAAGACCCACATACTGCTGCTTTTTGCTCAGCATTTAGATGTTCAAGAATATCTCTAAAATTAGCTGGTGATTTTATAATATTATGCAAATTACTCTTTAAAGACTCACATACTGCTGTTATTTGTTCAGTA
>CAXBNV010000027.1:0-21749 GCA_963977185.1 uncultured Gammaproteobacteria bacterium
ATAATGCTTTTTGACTTTGAACTAAAGCTTGTTCTTTAGCTGCTTTTTCAGCTTCATCATTTCTCTTAGATTCAATTTCAAAATCATTATCTTCATTTGAATCAAAAGAAATAGGACTTAGTAGCTCATCATTTCCATTAGCTACCCCATCATTTGCTTTTCTTGGAGTACTATTCATAGACGCAGCAGCAGAATTTGTATTCTTTGCTTGACGTGGAGTCATTTTAGGCTCGTTAAGATCATCTAATATTGAGTTTAATCTGATTTTTAGGTCTGAATAAGCCTCATGTAATTCACATAAACTTAACTCAGATACGTCAGCTTTTACATGCTCATTAACAGATGATTTGGTAACTATATCATCATTTGATGAGTCAACATCTCCTGAATCATGACCATATAAATTTTCAAGCTTATCAATATACTTAGTAAGATCAAAACTTTCTCCTAATTTATTTAGCTCTAATTTTTCTTTATTTATATGTTCTGCTAATTTATTTTTTATTGATATTACATCCTTCTTTTCTTTTAATAGAGATTTAAAAGCTTCCTCATGATTTTGACCTTTAGCAGATTGTTTAGTTGCTGTTTTAGTCTTAAGTTTTTTGGATAATTGATCCTCAACAACAACTAATTCTTTTTCTATTTCTTTAACTTCATTTTCTTTTGTATTAATTTTTTTAAATATCTCTACTAGCTTTGGCAATTCATTAACATAATCAAGAGTATTCCTAAAATTATACTCATGAATATTATAATTACGACAACCTATACTGAAGTCTTCAACATGCTTATCTAAACTTTCAAAATAACTAAAAACATTATCAAAAGTTTTGCTAACTTCTGATTTTGCAAAAATATCTTCTATAGAATTTAAGCTCTTATCTTTAACAAAATTGTCGATATCTTCTATAACTTGGTTATGAGCAAGTAAAGTAGTTTCTAAGTTTTTATTTATATCGTTTAGTAATTCTAATTCTACTTCAGGCAAATCAGAAGTTGAACATTGATTAGAAAAAACATCTTTGCTTTCTTGAATCTTACTAATTAATTCTTTCAATGTTAATTTAGATTGAGTTAATTGTGCATGATATTTATCAAATCTATTTTGAAGTATTTCATAATACTTAGCTTTTACATCTTGAAGAAAAACAAGTCTTTCACTTTCATCTATATTTTCTAACAAATTATAAAAAACTTTGAAACCTATTTTATCTTTATGATTTAACTTATTAACCGCTAAATCTACCAATGTATCATAATCTTGATTACTATCGTTTTTAGCAAAAAAGCTTTTAATTTTATCCTTAAATAACTCTTCATTCTTAACATCACGCAATATTGAATCAAGTAAAATTAATTGATCACTAGAACCAAATAAATTTTTATCTGCTAAAATAGAAAATAAAGGGCTTGGGTTATTATCACTGCCGTTAAACAATAGTTCTGCACGTTCTGCACTAGTAAATACTTTTAATTTAAATAAACTGTCAAAATGCTTAAAATTATTAATAGCTAAAAAATGGAAAATATTATTTTTACTTATATCTAATTTCAATAAATCTTCTTTAGTAAATTTATCTTTATTTTTTAGTAAAAATTTCACAAAATCATTTGTTATATCTAAAGAACACTCTGAAAATATCACATGCATTACTGTTGCAGTATTTACTGTATTTACATTAGATTTAAAATATGCAATCCAACTATCAAGCATATCTTGATTATTTTCATCGGTAATTTCAGACATAAGATTGAAATATAATCCACTGTTGCTCACACTGAAAATTAAACTTAATAAATTTAATTCTTGATTATCAACCCCAAAACTTCTATCTTTAATCTTATGAAAATCTGAAAAATGATTTGCATCTAATTTGCTTTTAAACTCAGTAAAAAACTCATTTCTTTTATATATTATACTTAGCGCTAATAATCTATCATTTTGCTCATCTGTCATATCTTTAGAGTTATATAAATCTAAAGCATCTTTAAGTAATTCTTTATTATTATTTACAATACCCCATTCAACCAACGAATATTTTTCTATCTCATAATCTGCAGGTATTTCAAAAAGTGATTTATTATCTATTTTTCCAAACTTTTCTTCTAATTTAGATTTAACATTTAAATAAAATGGATAGTTATTAGTTTTACCTATTATATAAAGTAGTTTCTCAATTAATGCTGGATCTTGAGTCTTCTCTACTTTTGAAAGCAATGCTAAAAATCCATCTTGCAAATCATCTGAAACTAAATCTTCTAAAATATCTATATTATTTAAAAGACCTAATACTGTAGATTGATTTATTTTATTTAAATTAAGCTCTTTATCTAAAGGAAAATATTTTAATAAAGATACTAGATAAAATGAATTGTCTGATTCTAATTTTTTATCTAATAATCCACTTAAATCAAAATTATGACTACAATGATCTTTTAAGCCTAACAAAACCTCACTTACAACTCCGTTTTTAACAGCCTCTACTTTGCTTTTAATAACATTAATTTTTTTATTAAGCCATTGGGCTGTTTGTCTTTGCTCAGGAGCTTTCAGTAAAATATTATCTTGAATTTCTTTTACATCTTCATATAGACAAAGCTCTGGATACTTGATATTTATTTCTTTAGCAATATCTAAGAAATTAAAGCCTCGAGGAGTCTCATGCTCTCCTCCAGAAGTATTGATAAAATTATGAAGACTTCCATTATATTGTAATTCTTCTTTTTTTATTCCAGATAATATTTTAAATTGATTGCTAGGAAATAAAATCTTATGAAGCTCTGGTAACGAATCTTTATTTATGTTTGTTACAGGAACTCGAAGAAGCTTGGCAGTTATTGTTTTTTTCTCATCAGATAACGAGCTCTTCACTAAAAAATCAACTAAAGCTTTAAAATTAACTAAATTGGAAACTTTTCTATATTTGAGTATATATGTATTTAATGATTTTTCAGAAGCATTGGGGCAATTATCTAAACACTGATTAATAATGATTTCTACTTCTTCAGTAGTAAAATGTAATCTAGTATTAAAACTATCATTAACATATAACTCACTATATCTACCTCTATCAGCAGAACAATGAATATAAACATCTTCTCTTGTTTTACCTAAAAACATTGCAGCTGCTGCATATACATCTGCAGATTGACTAATTTTAGCTTTACCAAAGTCTGTAAACTTTAATCCTTTTTTTTGCTCATTTTGTACAATATAGCTTTTAACTTCACTATGTTTTTGAGAATTTAGTTTATTAAGAGCTATACTTAGCTCTGAATTTGTTTGTAAAAAATTATTAAGCTTCTTATTCTTAAGAGCAGTTTTTAAATTAGAATTTATTCCACTAGCAATAAAGACTTCATCAAAATAATCTTTTAATTTTGATTTAAGTGGATTAGTATTTTTCATGATCTGATAACTAGCAAATAAGAACTCAAAATATTTTTTTAAGTCATCTTTTGCTTCTATATACATTTCTGGAGCTAAAAATTCTGAAGTTCCTTCTTTTTGTTCTCCAAATATTGAAATATATCGAGCTTCATCTGCTTTAGATGATGTACCAAAATCAATTAACGTCTCGCCAATTTGGTTTTTAGGTTTAACATCTCCGTGCACTAAATGTTTTTTATGAAACTCAGATAATCCTTTAGATGCTTGCTGAGCCAAAAGTAATTTATCATCAAATATATTTAATAATTGCTCTGTATAACTTTCATTATTTTTTAAAGCTTCTTTATCTTTATCTTCTGGAGAAACTAATAACTTAGCTACATTTAATACCAATGTGTTTTTTGCTTCATTAATATCTTTTGCAGTATTTTTTAAGTCAATAGCTTTTTCTAATGAGCTTTTTAAAAAAGTCACATATTCTTCGACATTATCTTTTCTTAGACTCTCTACTTTTGTATTTCTTTTATAAAGTCTATCTAAGTTATCTTTGTTACCCTCTAATACTTTAATTAATTTATCTAATTTTTTTATAGCATCTTTTGAGCCTATATTGAAAGTAACTTTCCCGTTTTTATATTTTATTAATGACTTATTACTACCTAATATATCACTTAAAACATTACCTTCAACAGGATCCCCATACTGATTTTTATTTTTCATTCCGTTGCTAATAAGAACAAGCTTCAATATACCATTTAAATTTTCACACAATTTATCATATGTAAAAGAAGAATTAGTAATCTCATTAGAAGCATCAACATTGAAAGTCAACTCTTGCAATGCTTTGTCTTCTTCTAGTTTTTGTATACCAGCAATTTCTTTTTGGAAATTTTTTTCTATTTTTATAAAATTAATTTCATCAGCAAAAAATCTTTTTATAGTAGTCAAATAGTCATTGTCTGGAGTTATTTTTTTAGCAACCTCTTCAACCAACCAATCAGGAGCAGATGTTTTATAAATATCTTTTAATGTGTAAAATAAATCTTGCCCTGAAACATATGATAAAAATGTTGCTCTAGTTTTATAGTTATAGCTACTTTGATTTGACTTTGGCTCTACTAAAGATAATAATTTACTAACTTCCATCTTACTATTATTATGACTAAATGCACTTTTTGCATATTCAACATAATCTTTTAACTGACCAGTTTCGGCTAATACCGCTCGTTCTTTAGTGGCAGCATCTTCAGTCACTTCTAAACCAAAAGACTTAACATTTCTAGCATCTAATTTTATGCCTTGATCTTTAACTTTTTCTGCACGATTTAATGCTTCAAATGGATTTGTTGTATATTTGCCTAAAGTCTCTTCTTTTAAAAAAGACACTCCGCCAAAAATATCAACTGTAACTTTTCCTAAAGCATAATTTCCTTTTGAAGGAGATAAAAAGCCAGAGCCATGTCTTTTATGAGCCTTTAAAAGCTCTGCTTGTAATTTATCTGTTAGATGTGTCTTGGAGCCTTTGCTCATAGTTTCCATATCGGTTATAACTTCAGCACCTCTTGTTCCACCCATGCTTAATTGTGGTGCTATTTTTTCTGGCAAATAAACAGAATATGGTCTGTTAGTACCATGTTTGATTTTTTTATTTACATTATTTAATTCTACATCTTTAAGAGATTGAACGGCTTGCTCTAAATCAACATCTGGAATAAAATGCTTACCACACCTAGGCAAAACTAATACATTTGCTATTCTTGTTGCTATTTCAATATCAGGAACATATCCTTGTAATATAAAATAACTGTTTAAATTATTTCTTTTAATTATTTTTTTTCTTTCTACTAATCCTATATGCTTAGCTTGTAATAACTTAATTATTCGATGCTTTACATCAGCAATAAACTGTTCTGCTGGTTGTTCTTCGCTATCTATTTCAGAGATAATTTCTTTAAACTTTGCGAAATCTTTTTTTCTTAAGCTTGCTTCATAAGAGCCTCTTTTATAACTACGCTCTAACCATAACCCCTCAATTAAATTATTTTCAACTAATTTAGAATATTCAATGCCATCTTTTAAACCTACTTTTAATTTACCAATAGAAATTTTTTGCATCTTTGACATTAAATCTATGTCATCTGCATCATATTTAGATTTATCTAATCTATAGACATTAGCTATTTTTGATAAATAGTTACCTATTGTAAGTCCGCTGGAATCTTTTAAAGAGCTTATATCATCTAACAACCAATCAAAATGATTTGTTAGATTTGTTTTATCAGTTTGCAAGCCTATGATATTATTTAAATCATTTAAGCCTTTACGTAATATATTTTTTTTGTCTTGTCCTTCAATTCCTTGCTGATTTAAATTATCTAACAATAAAATTGTTCTTTTTCTAATAACTGCTGCTGTAATTAGCTTCGCAACTTCTTTGATTTTTTGACTTTCTGCTTGTTGCAGCTTAATGGAATCTAAATTTCTTAGTGCATCTATAGTTTTTATATATAAATCATACAAAGTTGCAAATGAATCGTTATTTAATAAATCTATAAAATTTTCACTTGGTTGATCTTGATAAACATCATTGATGTTACTTAGTAAATTACTAGCATCAGAATTTAATAAAGCTTGTACTTTATTATAAGATTTAAATTTATCTTGATATAACTTTGAGAAATACTGGTAATAACTACGCTCTCCCATAAAACCCTCTAACTACTATAATTGATATAATTTCTTAATCTTATTAGAAATAAACTAATAATAAACAACAAGATACAAATAGCAGTCCTTTGCTAATCTTAATCTTAAATTTATCTTGGTTTAATAAAAAGCTATCTTGTATGTTTATATAATAAAACATCATAATTAAAATTCGCTTAACCAAGTTATTTTACATACTTTTGGATTAAGAGGCAATATTTGTCAATAATTATGAATATTCGGAACTGAACAAATGACTAGAGAAAAAGTCTTTTCTTTTAGCAAGATATAATGCATTCGGGAATACTTGAGTTTTAATACTGCCCCATTCTTTACAACTAGGACATAACCACTCTATTTTTGAGACCCCATAACCACAAGTACTACATTTATATAATCCAGAAGTATCTAATAATCTATCAATATATGACTTTATTAGTAATAACTCTTTATCCATATTTTCTGAATTAGTTAACATTAATAATAATTTCATACCATATATAGATGGATTTTTATCTAAATTTAACTTAATAACATCTAATGAAAGAGTATCTAAATATTGATTAATTAGCTTTTTACTTACTAAAACAACAGGTAATAATTCTCTTGATGCAATATAAGTTTTTATTAGATTAACAAAGTAACTATAATTATCTATCTTTGTATAACAAAGCTCTAGATCATGTAAAACTTCTTCAATTACATCACAAGATTCATATAATAATTTAATATAAATTTTAGCTGCATTTTTATAATTATCTTGCATAATTTCATATTTAGCATATAAAATTCTTGCTCTAATGTGCTCTTTATCATGCTTAAAAGCTTGTTTTAAATAATAATAAATAACTTTAGTTCCTTTACCATTTTTCCAATTAACTAAAGCTAGCTCACAATAAAAATGTGCAACTATATAATTTAAATTTGAAATATCTTGCTTTACATACTGAACTGTATCTATAGCCTTATTCCAATCTTTTTGTTGCTGATAAATATCAAGTAAAAATTTTACAGTTTTTTTAGATTCAAAATCTATTTTTAATAAGCCACAAAAAATAGTTTCAGCTCTATCTAAAAATCCCGCTCTTAAATAATCTATACCTAACTCATGCAAAGCCAAATTACGATGTTCTTGATTTAAATTAGGTCTTGCAATTAAATTTTGATGAATTTTTATAGCCCTATCAACTTCACCTCGTTTTCTAAAAATACAGGCTAAAGATAAATGAGTTTCAATGGTATCACTATCTATTTGTAATAGCTCAATAAAAACCTCTACAGCTTTATCTTGCTGATCACTTAATAAAAAGTTTAAACCTTTTAAATAATTCTTAT
The DNA here is from genome assembly GCA_963977185.1 of uncultured Gammaproteobacteria bacterium. GTDB lineage: Bacteria > Pseudomonadota > Gammaproteobacteria > JAGOUU01 > JAGOUU01 > CAXBNV01. The sequence goes on from CAXBNV010000027.1 coordinate 7,436, forward strand.
TAACTTTTAAAGTAGATGTTTTATTATTCCTATTTAATAACCAACTTAAGAAGAACATTATAGGCACCAATATACATAATAAACTAAAGCCATTAATGGCTATCCTTTAAAGGCAATTCTCTTAAATTATTAATTTCTTTATGTGCTAATTTTATATTATGCTTTAATGAAATATTTTCGCGTTTCAGCTTTATGTATTTTATCAAGCTTATCATTAAACCGATTGTACTTCCTAATATCAAAGTCATCGCTAATAATAAAGCCAGCGGTATATCATTAAATCCTATTATATAATCTACTCTTACTGAATTAGAGTTATATATAGCAAATACTACAACACATGACAATATGATGAAAACAAGAATGTAATTGATAATTCGCAAAATAGATACCTACTAATCAATTAATTAGCTTAAGACATCCGAGTCTTCTGACTCATCACCTTTGATAATAGGCAGTCCCTGATTTAAGCTTTTGTTTACTAACTCTTTCATATCTTTGCCAGGCTTAAAATAAGGCACATATCTTTCTTCTAGTTGAACTAATTCGCCAGTTTTTGGATTACGGCCTGTTCTTGGAGCTCTATAATGCAGAGAAAAACTACCAAACCCTCTAATCTCAATTCTTCTCTCATTTGCTAACTGATTGCTTAAAAATTCCAGCGTTTCTCTTACTAAATCATCAACCTGTCGATAGTTTAACTTGGTATGCTTGCCTAATAAAAGCTCTATAAGTCCTGTTTTATTCATGATAATAAATCAAAATCCCTTTTGTTAGAAAAAATTAGAATTATAATTAATATAATAACCTAAAAAATCATAAACTTACAAATATTATAGACAATAAAAAAGCTTTGACCAAATCTTTAATTTAAAATAAAGATTCAATCAAAGCTTTTATATATCAATATATTAATATAACTAGTTAATTTATATTAATCTTTATCTTCATCGCTCATTTCTTTTCTGAATAAATCTCCAAGAGAAGATGACATAGAAGACGATCCTGATGACATATTACCTTTCGCTGGACTTCCAGCTTTTTTAGGCTTTGTCTTAATTTCAGGAGCTTGTTTTTGTTCTTTAGTAGATAAATTAATCTTACGATTTCTTCTATCTATACTTAAAACAAATACATCTAATTCTTGACCTTCTTTTAATGCATCTGATAATTCAACACCTTTAGCATCAGAAAAATCAGAAGCTTTTAAAATACCTTCTAGACCTTCAGCTAATTGAATTACTGCAGCTTTAGCATCAACAGCAGTTACACTACCAGAAGCTTTAGAACCTCTGTCATTTTCTTCAGCAAAATTCATGAATGGATCATGTTGTAATTGCTTAACACCTAAAGAAATACGTTCTCTTTCAGCATCTACACCAAGAATAATAATTTCAATTTCTTGACCTTTTTTATACTGGCGAATTGCTTCTTCACCTGATGTGTTCCAAGAAATATCATTAATATGGATTAATCCATCAATATCGCCATCAAGACCAACAAATACACCAAAGTCTGTTATTGACTTAATTACACCTGTTAACTTGTCGCCTTTACCATGACTTTCTTCAAAGCTTTTCCATGGATTGTCTTGGCATTGCTTCATACCTAAAGAAATACGACGTTTTGCATCATCAAGTTCTAAAATTACAACTTCTACTGATTGACCAAGTTGCACAAATTTATGAGGATTAACATTTTTATTAGTCCAGTCCATTTCAGATATATGCACTAAACCTTCAATACCATCTGATATCTCAACAAAACAACCGTAATCAGTAATATTAGATACAATACCCGGTACTTTTTGACTAACAACAAATTTATCTTGCATTGCCTTCCAAGGATCATCACCTAATTGCTTCAAGCCTAGTGATACACGAGATTTTTCTTTATCAAAGCTTAAAACTTTAACATTAATCTCATCACCTAATTGCATAATTTCTTTTGGATGTTTTATGCGCTTCCAAGACATATCTGTAATATGTAATAACCCATCAACACCACCTAAGTCTATAAATGCGCCGTAATCTGTTAGGTTTTTAACTACCCCTTTAACAGTTGCGCCTTCTTCTAATTTAGCTAATAGAGCTTCTCTATCTACGTTATTTTCAGAAGCAATAACAGATCTACGAGAAACAACTATATTATTTCTTATGTGATCAACTTTAATTATTTTGAATTCTAAAGTTTTACCTTCTAAATCTAGGCCTTCTTTGACAGGTCTAATATCAACTAAAGATCCAGGTAAGAAAGCTTTAACGCCGCCTTGCATTTCTACAGTAAAACCACCTTTTACTCGACCAGTGATAGTACCTTCTACTGTTTCACCGCTTTCATAAAAACCAACAAGCTCGTGCCATGATTTGATGCGTTTTGCTTTTTCACGAGATGCACCTGTTGCACCATTACCATCATCAATATAGTCAACTGCAATTTCAATTACATCACCAGGCTTTACTTCTAATTCATTATTTAAATTCATGAATTGTCTAGCAGGAACAATAGCTTCTGACTTTAAGCCAACATCAACAATGATAAAATCATCATAAATTTGTAAAACCGTGCCCTTAGTGATTGAATTACTATCAAATTCTAACGCATGACTTTCTTTGAAAATGTCAGCGAATTGTACATTACTCATATAAGACCTTTGAATAAAGAAAAGAATAAAAATATAAAATTAAATATGGTTTAATTTTATATAATTAAAGTTAAATTAAACTCTACTAATAACCGATATTTAATATTTGAATTATTAGCACCTATTCTTATTTTTAAAATAAAATAATTAGAGGACTAATTATATAGAAGAAGTAGAAAAAACTTTTGAATAATGCCTCAAAGCAACCTCTAAAACTTGATTAATACTAAGATTAGAATTATCTATAATCACAGCATCTTTAGCTGGCTTTAAAGGAGCGGCTATTCTATTAGAATCCCTATCGTCTCTTGCCTTTATTTCACAAATAAGCTCCGCTAGGCTAACATGAATTCCTGCACCTTGCAACTGCAATAATCGCCTCTTAGCACGAACTTCTGCACTGGCAGTTAAATATATTTTTAATGATGCATCTGGAAATACAACCGTCCCCATATCTCTTCCATCAGCAACCAGTCCTGGCTGCTTTTGAAAGACTCTTTGGGATTCTAATAATGCTTGTCTTATTTGGGGAACTACCGCTATTTTTGATGCTAAATTTCCTATTTGCTCAGTACGAATTACATTAGTAATGTCTTTATTATCAAGTAATATTTTTGAATTAAACTTTAAATTAAAATTTAAAGCTTCTTTACATATAGCATCAATATTTACAGCATTTTCTAGATCAGTGTCTTTTGTAAATAATTTTTTACTATTTGCAACAAAAGCTAATATTCGATACAAAGAGCCACTGTCTAAAAAATGCCAATTTAATTTTTCAGCAAGTTTATAACCAACTGTACCCTTGCCCGAACCTCCAGGACCGTCAAGAGCAATAACTGGTGCAGTTGCATCACTCATTTACTTCTTGCCCCTCTTGCTCTTCTTGCTCTTTATCTTCAACTTTGGCAACTTCGGCTAACAACTCACCTTCATTTAGTCTAATTAATCTAACGCCTTGCGCTGATCTACCAAAAGAAGATATATCTCCAACTTTTAGTCTAACTAATTTACCGTTATTGCTAATAAGCATCATCTCATCAGAAGACACAACCTGTATAGCTCCAACAACATTACCATTTCTCTCTGATGCAGGTAATGCAACAACACCTTGTCCGCCTCGTTTAATAATTCTAAAATTATCAAAACTAGTTCTTTTGCCAAAGCCTTTTTCTGATACTATTAATAATTCTGGAGACTCTGGATCATTAGCTAGTAAAGCAATAACTTCTGCATCATTTTTTAATCTAATCCCTCTGATTCCTCTTGCAGTACGCCCCATGACTCGAATATCTTCTTCTTCAAATAAAATAGCCTTACCAGAACTACTAATTATCATTAACTGCTCATTACCATAACTAGTAATAACACCTTTCAATAGATCCCCTTCTCCTAACTCAACTGCTCTAAGACCACTAGATCTTGGCTTTAAGAAATCAGAAAAATTCATTCTTTTTATATAACCATCTTTAGTAGCTATAACTATATGCTTAGGTAATTCTTTATTACTAAATTCTTTAATACTAGAATCATTATTTTCAGACTGACCATCAGAATTTTCTGTATTTAAGTTTTTTTTATAATATTCTCTAGGTAAATCTAAAATTGCATTAATTTTCTCATCTGGCTCAAGAGGCAATAAATTAATAATAGGCAACCCTCTTGCGATTCTACTTGCTTCTGGAATTTTATAGACATCAAGCCAATAAACTTTACCTCTGCTTGTAAAGCACATTAATTTATTTAAAGTATTAGTTGAAATTAGTTTTTCAACAAAATCCTCTGATTTTACTGAAGTAGCAGACTTTCCTTTACCACCTCGTCTTTGTGCTGAATATGACTCCAAAGGCTGATATTTAACATAACCTTTATGAGATAAAGTAACAACAACATCTTGTGGTGAAATTAAATCTTCATCTGTAATATCGCCAAGACTTCCTATAATTTCAGTTTTTCTTGCATCAGAAAATTTAGCTCTTACTTCATCTAATTCATTCACAATTACTTCTAAAAGCTTATCTTCATTATTTAAAATACCTAAATAATACTTAATATCTTCTAAAAGCTCTTTATATTCATTAATAATTCTATCTTGTTCAAGACCTGTTAACCTATGTAGTTTTAACTCTAAAATAGCTTGAGCCTGCTTACCTGATAGATGATATTTACTATCTTCTTGGATACCAAAAGTCTCGCCCTTATAAGATAAGTTGTCACTAAGATAAGAGACATTATCCATTTTTTCATCATTTAATAATTCTGCAATAAACCCTGTTTCCCAAGCTTCATTTAATAATTTTTCTTTTGCAATTTTAGGATTAGGTGATGTTTTAATGAGCTGAATCATTTTTTCAATATTTACTAAAGCAATGGCAAGACCTTCTAATACATGGGCTTTCTCACGTGCCTTATTTAAATCAAAAATAGTTCTACGAGTAACAACTTCTCGACGATGTTTTAAAAACTCTTCAAGCAATTGTTTTAAAGTAAATATTTTAGGGCAACCATCATATAAAGCTACCATATTTATTCCAAATACATTTTGCAGCTGAGTATAAGAATATAATTTATTTAATATAGCTTCGCCTGAAGAGCTTCTTTTAACAATAATAACAACTCGCATACCATCTTTATCAGATTCATCTCTAATCTCAGATATACCTTCTATTTTTTTGTCTTTTACAAGCTCAGCAACTTTTTCAATTAGTTTTGCTTTATTTACCTGATATGGCAGCTCTGTAATAATAATAGTCTCTCTTGAAGTTTTAGCATCAATCTCAACTTCTGCACGACCTCTTACATAGATGCGACCTTTTCCTGTCTTATAGGCCTGAATAATACCTTCTCTTCCGTTAATAATTCCCGCTGTTGGAAAGTCTGGTCCTGGAATATAATTAATTAATTCATCTAAACCAATATCTGGATTTTCAAGCAAAGCCTTGCAAGCATCTAGTACCTCACCCAAATTATGTGGCGCCATATTAGTTGCCATACCAACAGCAATACCAGTTGAACCATTTACTAATAAATTAGGAATTCTTGTTGGCAAAACATTAGGAATAATTTCTGTGCCATCATAGTTAGGAGAGAAATCTACAGTTTCTTTTTCTAAATCTATTAATAAACTATGGGCTAGTTTTGTCATTCTAATTTCAGTGTAACGCATTGCAGCAGGAGGATCGCCATCGACAGATCCAAAGTTTCCTTGACCATCAACTAATCTATATCGCATAGAAAAATGTTGGGCCATACGAACTATGGTGTCATATACAGCTGTATCGCCATGAGGGTGATACTTACCAATAACGTCACCGACAATACGGGCTGATTTTTTGTAAGCTTTATTGTAATCATTACCAAGCTCTCGCATTGCATATAAAACTCGCCTATGTACTGGCTTTAAACCATCTCTCACATCTGGCAATGCTCGGCCGATAATCACACTCATTGCATAATCTACATAAGACTGCTTTAACTCCTGTTCAATAGTTACCTGCTTAATTTTATGCAATTGCTCTGACATATCGTGTTCCTATTTGATTCTGAAATTTAAACTAATCCCAATTTCTTTCTAAATTTTTAAAAAGAATTCTGGCAATTTAATGTTATATTCTATCACAAAAGTATTGTTTTCTGGTAAAATAATTAGAGTCTATAGCTGAAAAATATGAAATAAATATAATATAAATCTAATATAAAGGATAAGGACATAAATATGCAGGATGCAGATAAGATAATTAATTTACCCAAGTTAAAGTATTTAAGTGGACTACATAATATTTTCGAAACTGAATCCTTAGATAATGCTCTGCCAAAAAGTCAAAATTCTCCACAACACTGTCCATACGGCTTATATGCTGAGCAAATCAATGGCAGCGCATTTACAGCACCACGGCACACTAACTTACACACTTGGTTATATAAAATTTTGCCATCAGCTGTACATTCAGAATATAAGTTACATCAAGTACAAAATTTTGCTCATCATGATAAAAAAGAAAATTTAACATCACCAGCTTTTCAACTAAGATGGAACCCGCAAAAATATCCAAACAACCCTACTAGTTTTTATGATAGCATTATGCCTTTGCTTTATAATGCAAACCCTCAAGATCGTATCGGCGGAGCTATTCATTTATATAATTCAAATAAAAATGTCGATAACATTGCTTTTGCTAATAATGACGGAGAATTACTAATTATTCCTCAAGAAGGTCATTTATTAGTTACAACAGAAATGGGGAAATTGGCAGTCTCACCTCATGAAATAATTATTATTCCAAGAGGAATTAGATTTTCTGTAACTTTATTAACACAAAAATCCAAAGGTTATATTTTAGAAAATTTTGGACCTATATTAAATTTACCAGAGCTTGGACCAATTGGCGCCAATGGTCTTGCTAACCCTAAAGATTTTTTATATCCAACTTCATATTTTGAAGATCATAATATTAATTATAAATTATTAACTAAATTCCAAAATAATATTTTTGCAGCTGATATAAATTATTCTCCATTCAATACAGTTGCATGGCGCGGTAACTATGCTCCATATAAATATAACTTAGATTTATTTAATGCTATAAACACAGTTAACTTTGATCATGCAGATCCATCGATATTTACGGTATTAACTTCTACTTCACCGTATATAGGTACAGCAAACATTGATTTTGTCATATTTCCAAAAAGATGGCATGTTACTGAGCATACTTTTAGACCACCTTATTTTCACCGAAATATTATGAATGAATATATGGGATTAATAACCGGTCAATATGATGCTAAAGAAACAGGGTTCACTCCAGGTGGTGGCAGTTTACATAATTGTATGGCAGCACATGGTCCAGATAGGAATATTGTTGAAAAAACCTTACACTCAACATTACAACCAGAAAAAACAGATAACACTTTAGCATTTATGTTTGAAAGTTCAAGGCCATGGATACCAACAAAATTGGCTCTTGATAGTAATTTATTACAACAAGATTATAATAAGTGTTGGCTAGATATTGAAAAACATTTCCCAAATGAACAAAAACTCTAAATATTATCTAAAAAACAGTAACTATATCCAAACGGGTCTTTCTTTATTAGAAGCACTGTTAGGAATACTAATATTAACTACAATAACAATAAGCTCATCTCAGCTTTTGTTACCTAGTATATATAGTTGGCATGATAAAACGATAATAAATGCTATTAGTAATTTTTTAACCAAAATAAAAAACCAAGCTGTAATTACAGATAGCCTTATAGAAATTCAAATAAAAAAGAATAATACTTTTGAGGCTTTTATAGCTAATCATAAAAGTCATTATAAAATTATAGATAGATTAAATTTAAATAATTATTTATTTAAAGATTATAAAATTAATTATAAAAGTTTTTATAGTAAAAAAAATATTATCTTCTCAGGAGTAAATTATAAAGACTATTCGAATGGCAATTTAATAATTCATAATAATTATAGTAATAAAGAGTATACAATAACTATTAATAAAGCAGGTAGAATTGTAAATAAAGGCTTTACTTAAAAAATAATTCCAGTAAACTAATTAGCTATATAACAAAATAGTTAGAGTTTTTATTAGGAGTATATATGCCTACATTAATGTACAGATTAGAACAAGAAACGAACAAAGCGAATAAATCCAATAAAAACAATAAACTAACTGCAGTTTTATTAGAGTCATTAAGATTATTCAAAGGTGAAATTAGTCAAATAAGCCTAATGAAGAATATCTCTGGGATTATGCTAACCGAACAAAAATCAATAAATACACAAGCAACTTCAATGCCTTTAAGTGATTTTTTGAACGAAAAGCTAACAAAGTTAATACAGAATTTACCAGAAACAGTTGAACAAAGGCCAGAAAACAACACAGCCTCATTTAAAGAAAGAATGGATAATTCTACAGGTATGAATGATAATTTTGGAATTGCTTTTGATTTTTTCAAAGATGTTGTTTGGGACTATTCTATAAATTTATTCCAAATAATTATGGGTTCAAAAAATCCTGCTGCTTCTTTATACGAATATACTAATGAAACATCAAAACAAGTTTTAAGCCATTTAAAATCTCAAGAAATTAATCAAGATACTTATGGCCAAGTAAAAAAAATACTACAAAATATAAACAATAATCTTTGGAAAATACAAAAAGAGCAGCGAATCCAAAATATTGATGAAGTAATAAACTTTAAATTAGCCGGGCTAATTTTTGCGTCTTCTTTTATGCTTGCAACTTTAAGTATTATAGCTCCTGTTATTGGTATGTCTGTTGGCTTTTCATCTGTTATGAGCTCCTTATATTTATCTGCAGGCGTTGCTGGATTAAGTGCTGGCGCATTTGTTTTATCTTACTTAGAAAAAGCCGATTTAGCTATTAGAGGATCTGATACATATTCACTTATAATAACTAAATTTGCGGAAGAATCTTATGATAACCTAGTATCTTTACTTAGCCCAGTTATTAATTTTTATAATGATTTCATGGGTAATGACACTACTGTTTTTTATGAAGAAAATACAGATGTTTTAAATAATGCTTGCGAACAATTAATTAAAACACATTCTTTATAATTTTATATCATTAGTTGACGAACACTAACGTTATTATATATTATAAATATTAACTACTTTATTAATATTTATAATATTTTATAAAAATGCAAGATACTTTACTCGCCCAAAAAGGCAAAAATCAAATAAATACAAAAACAGTTATTAATAATTTAACAAAAATTTTAACTATTAAAGAAGAGTTAAAAAAACATATTATTGGTCAAGAACTATTTATAAACAGATTATTAATAGCCTTATTAGCTGATGGACATCTTTTAGTAGAAGGCGCACCAGGTCTTGCCAAAACTAAAGCTATCAAAGTTTTAGCTGAATATGTTGAAGCCAAATTTCATAGAGTTCAATTTACTCCAGATTTATTACCAGCAGATATAACTGGTACAGAAATATATAATCAACAAACTTGTAATTTTGAAATCCAATATGGACCTATTTTTCAAAATCTTGTGCTTGCTGATGAAATTAATAGAGCTCCAGCAAAAGTACAATCAGCTTTATTAGAGGCAATGGCTGAAAGACAAATTACTATTGCAAGTCATGTATACAAACTTCCAGATTTATTCTTAGTTATGGCAACTCAAAATCCTATTGAACAAGAAGGCACTTACCCGCTTCCTGAGGCACAACTAGATAGATTTTTACTGCATGTTAATATATCTTATCCTGATATTAAATCAGAAAAAGCAATATTGCAGTGCGTTAATCAAGAGACTAAAGATGAATTAGATAACAAAAATAAAGACACCAGCTATAATAAATCTAAAAATCTTATCACACCTAAAGAAATTCAAGATATCAGACGAGAGATTTTAAATATTCATATAAGTGATAATTTAGAAGATTATATAATCAATATTATTCAATCAACCAGAAACCCAGAAGCTTATGTAGAGCACTTAAAACCATATATAGAATACGGTGCAAGCCCAAGAGCAACTTTAGCATTAGCAAGAACAGCAAAAGCTGCTGCATGGTTAAATAATAGAGACTATGTCATTCCTGATGATATTAAAAAATTAGCTCCAGATATACTAAGACATAGAATTATTCTCAATTTTAATGCAGAAGCTGAAAATATAACTAAAGACTATTGCATATCAGAAATATTACAAAATGTCCCAGTACCATAACAGTTTAAATAATTTAGAAAAAATTTATCAAAATCATAATGGTAGCGATATTAGTTTAAAACAATTAATAAATCTGAGCCATTTTGCAAAAATATTGAATATTAAAATTCACAAACAATATTTTAATAATCTAAACGGAGCTCATATAACAAATTTATATGGCCGAGGTATGGATTATTCTGAATCTAGAATTTATCAATCTGGTGATGATGTAAGGCATATTGACTGGACAGTCAGTGCTAGATCAAATCAATTGCATACTAAAATATATCATAAAGAAGTTGAAAATCCTGTATATGTTATTTTAGATTTACTTCCATCAATGTATTTTGGTACCAAAAATGCATTTAAATCAGTAATAGCATCTCAAATGGCAAGTCTAATTGCTTGGAATACAATTTTTAAAAATGATAAATTTGGCGGAGTTATTTTTTCAGACCAAAAAAAGTATATCCATAAAGCTCAAAATAACTCTAAATCTATACTAAAGTTCTTAACTGAGCTTTCAACTTTTAATGAAAATTATATTACAAATACAAAACCCAGTCTTGATAATGGTATAAACAACAATTTATATAATATTTTAAAAAATTTAAAACAAATACTACACTCTGGAAGCACTGTTTTTATCATTAGTGATTTTTATAATTTAAAACATGACCAAAATTTAGCTACTTTGTTATATTCTTTGAAAAAATATAATAAAATTATTACTATTAAAGTTTCAGATTATATTGAAAAAACAAAGCTTCCTAAAGGCACTTACCCTATTTGTGATAAAGATAATAATTTTAGCAATATAAGTATTAATTCTAAAAAAGATAGCGAACAAATATATAATTATTTCCAGGATATTAAAAATAATTACACCAATCTTACAAATAAATTAAATATTATAAGCAGTGAAGTTTTTAATGATGAAAACTGGATTTATAATTTTATGGGACTACTAAAATAATTTATTTAATAATTAAATATGTTAAATATAAAACAAGAACTAGCAAAATTAAAAGATATTCATGAACCAAATATAGATATCTCAATACTACCACTTGCTCCAATTTGGTACATTTTCATTACATTAGTAATTTTATTCATTATCGCATTAGTTATTTTTAAAGCTTATAGAAAGAAAAATTACTTAAAAAGAACAGCTTTACAAAAATTGAATAATATTGAAAAAAGTTTAAGTAATAATTTAGATAATTTAAATATTATTAATAATATATCTATATTAATTAGAAAGACTGCCCTATTAAAATTTAAGAATAAAAATTTAGCATCTATAACTGATACCAAATGGTTAGAATTTCTAGATAGTAAATTAGATAAAAAATATTTTCAAACAGACATTGGTGACTTATTAATTAATGCTAATTACCAAAAAAAGTTACCAGAAAATTCTAACTTAAAAGAGCTAATTAATATTTGCAGAATTTGGATAAAAACTAATTTATGATTAAATTTCAATGGTCTTATCTTGCTATATTATTGATAACACCAATAATTTTATATTACCTAAATAAACAAAGAACAATTAATACGACAAAGACAGATACCCAAAGTCACTCGGCAATAAAATTACCATTTTATCAAGAACTAATACAAAATATTAAACAACAAGAAATTAATTATAAAAAAAATATCTTACAACTTGAAAAAATATTAGTTACTTTAATTTGGATTTTTCTAATTTTATCAGCAATGCGTCCAACCTGGTATGGAACACCACAAGCAATTAATCAAAAAGGTCGAGATATTATGCTTGCAGTTGATATATCAGGCAGTATGGAAGCAAATGATATGACGAATAATCCTCAAATTACAAGATTGGATGTAGTAAAACAAATCGCAACAGACTTTATAGATAAACGTCAAAAAGACAGGCTTGGACTTGTTTTATTTGGCTCCCAAGCTTTTTTACACACTCCGCTTACTTTTGATCATAAAACAGTAAAAAAATTACTGAATGATTCTTTAATCGGTTTTGCTGGAAATTATACTGCTATTGGTGATGCCATTGCAATGTCTGTTAAATATTTAAAAAATAATAAATCTGTTTTGATTTTATTATCAGATGGCTCAAACACTAGTGGTAACATTAAACCAAATGATGCAGCAAAGCTTGCTAATGATTTTAATATAAAAATTTATACTATAGGTATAGGCCCTAATACTAAATCTAGATCTTTTTTTGGCCAGATACAAGATAATGATCTTGATGAAACAGCTTTAAAAAGCATAGCTAATATAACAGGCGGTAAATATTTCAAAGCAACTAACCCAGATAGTTTAAAAGATATTTACAATCAGATAAACCAATTAGAGCCTGAATTAAAAGACAGCAAAATGTTTACTCCTGAGAAAGATTTATTTTATCTGCCTTTAGGCATTTGTTTTGTCTTGTGCATAATACTGAACTTATTTAATGTTTTGAAAAATATCAAAATTAAACGAACATCAAATAATATAAATACATATAATTTAAAAAATGAGCAAATATGATATTTAATAAAATTAACGAGCTTTTTACCAATTTTCACTTTATTAGATCAGAATGGCTATATTGTTATGTCATTATTATTGTTTTATTATTTTTTACATCAATATTAAAAAAAAATAAAAACTCTTGGGCTAATATTATTGATAAGAAATTATATAAAAAATTAACTCAAAAAAATAAAATTACCAAAAAAAGCTTACTTAGTACTAATTCGATTATATTTACTTTTCTTGTATTAATAATACTAGCTCTTGCTGGACCAAGTTTTTATAAACAAGATGTTAAAATCTATCAGAATCAAACCCCATGGATTATAGCATTAGATCTTTCTGATGATATGTTAAAAAAAGATATCGCCCCATCAAGATTAAAAAGAGCTAAATTTAAAATAAAAGATTTTTTAAATAAAAATTCTGACAATAGCTTTGCTCTAATAACCTTCACTAAAAATGCCTACGACATTATACCTTTGACAAATGATTTTAAAACAATTAATCATATATTATCTAGTCTTGAACCAGAAATAATGCCAGAATTTGGTCATAATATTAGTTCTGTTGTAAAACATTCTAATAAAATAATGAAAGATAACAATCTTGACGCTGCTAATTTATTAATAATTACATCTAAAGGAGCAACAGCTAGTGATTTTACTGATATAAAAAATTTAAAAAATGACAAATTGAATTTATCTATTTTATCTATAAATAAAAACGAACAAATTTCTTTAAAAGATTTAGCTAAAATCAATAACGGTATTTATTCTAATATCACAAATAATGATTCAGATATTAATTATATATCTAATAATTCTAAAAATTTAAGTGACTACAAACTGAAAAACAAAGATATTATAACTATTTGGCAAGATTCTGGAATATATATAACTTTACTATTAATTCCTATTGGTTTTATGCTTTTAAAAAGAAATATGCTTAATGTCATAGCATTTACTTGCTTATATAATATTCTGACACTATCTAATTTTATTAATCCATCTAATAATCTTTATGCTAATTCAGATAAAAATCTTGAATATTCCCCATCTTTAACTGATAAAATTTTATATAATAATAATCAAATAGCTAAAAAATATTTAGATAATAAAAATTTTAAAGGCGCCGTTAATCTTTTTGAACACGATAACTGGAAAGCTTTTGCTTATATAAAAGATAAAAACTATAAAGAAGCAGATAAAATATTATCTAAACATCAAGATGCTACAAGCTTATATAATTATGGCAACTCCCTTGCACTACAACATAAATTTCAAGATGCAATTAATGCTTATAGTAAAGCTTTAGAAAAACAACCAAATTTTTCAGATGCGCGTGTTAATAAAAAAATTATTGAAAATATATTAGATAAACAAAAACAGCAAGATCAAAAAGATCAAAAAGATCAGAAAGATCAAAAAGATCAAAAAGATCAAAAAGATCAGAAAGATCAGA
>CAXBNV010000028.1:0-19514 GCA_963977185.1 uncultured Gammaproteobacteria bacterium
AAAAAGATCAAAAAGATCAAAAAGATCAGAAAGATCAGAAAGATCAGAAAGATCAAAAAGATCAAAAAGATCAGAAAGATCAAAAAGATCATACAAAAGAGCAAGAAAAAAAATCTAATTTAGATAAACAAGAACAACAGCAAAAAGCATTAGAAAAATCTATTGAGCAACGTAAAAAAACTAATGCTACATTAAGACAATTACCAGATAATCCTGAAATTTTTCTTAAAAACAAATTACGATATGAACATTGGAAGCGTCAACATGAAAACTAAATTGTCACAAAGTAAAATTAAATATATATTAGTAATTTTTATATTATTTTTTAATACAATAATTTTTAGCGCTGCATTTCTTGAAATAGATAATGAAAAACCAAATTTAGATAGTATTTTTAGAATCATTATTACATCAACTGATCCTAATGTAAGCTCAAAATTTACTCCTGATCTAACTCAAATAAAAAATAACTTTGAAATACTTAATCAATCAGAGCAGACATCTAAATATATTATGAATGGCGTCAAAGAATCTAGAGTAAAATGGATTTTAACAACTTTGCCAAAAAAATCAGGAAAAATCACAATAAAACAAATTCAAATAGGTTCAGAAAAAACTAACCCTTTAACTTTCACCGTAACTAATACAAAACCTAAAACATCTGACATTAAAAAATTTGATATTAAAATTATAGCTGATAAAAATAAAAAATATTATGTTAATAGTGCAATTCCTATTACGATTAAAGCTTTAATTTATAAAGATCAACAAATAGATAATTTGAATTTACATAGTCCTGATTTGAAGAATATAAATTTAATCAAAATTGATGACTTTAAAACAGAAAGATACATAAATAATAAACCATATATAGTTTATACTTTAAGCTATTTATTATTTTCTCAAAAAACAGGAAATATAAAAATTCCTAACTTTAGATTATCTGGAAATGTATTAATTCCTGAAAACTCTGAAGATGATTTTTTTGGATTCCAAAGATATTATAAAAAACCTTTTAATGTTATATCTAATACTCCAGAATTAAATATTAAAGCAATTCCTCCAGAGTGGAAAAACCCTAACTGGTTAAATGCAGACAGCATCAGATTTGAAGATGAATTTTCTCCAAAAAATCTTAATGATTTTAAACAAGGAGATGCCTTAACTAGAACTATCACAATAACAGCAACTAATGCAGATAATACTGCCTTTCCTAGTGAAATCATTAAGAAATCTAATACACATAAAAATAATAATGCTTATAAAATGTATATTGATAATCCACAATATAAACAAACTATAAAAAATAATAAGATTTATAGTTCCATTAACCAATCAGCAACTTATATATTTAATTCATCTGGTGAGGTAATAATACCTGAAATTAATATTCCTTGGTGGAATATTAGTAAAAATAAAATAGAAACCCTTAAAATAGAAGCAAAAAAGATTAATATTAAATCGGTTACAGGATTTAATTACAGCAATAAGATACCAACTAATCAAACAGATAATCAAATAAATAATAAGATTAATGATAATTCTAACGAGCTAAAAAGCCATGCTAAAACAGGCATTAAAGAAAATGGAAACTTAAAATGGTATCAAATAAATACTTTTGTAAAAAATAATATAACAAGCGGTACCTTATTAATAATATTTTATATTTTAGGATTGTTAGTAATAACTTTATTAATTTTATCTGTTATTTTATATTATCTTTATAATAAACAAAGAAAGTTTATTACTTATATTAAATCAAAAAAATATAGCTCTAATATAAATAATGAATTCAAAAAAAAATTTCAAAATAACAATATTAAGTCTATAGAAAAAAACTTATATATGTCATGCCAAAATAATATTCCACAAGATATTTATTATAATTTAAACATATTTGCGGAGTATCATAATATTAATATCAATAAAATACTCGAATCAGCTAACAGTGAATTTAAACAAGCATTAAAAAATTTACAAGAGTATTTATTTTCTAATAAAGATAATGATTCTAATTTAAATATTGACGGTAAATTATTGTGGAAGTTATTTAAAAATTATAAAAAGAAATATTATAGAAATATTAAAACAAAAGACAATAATTCTGGGCCTGATTTAGATAAATTTTAAATATAAAAAATATTTTTCTGAGCGTAGTATTTATAGAAAATAAAGAAAACTAGTATATTAATAAAAATCATATATTATATAATATTATAAACTACCCATAATATTTTATAAGGATGCATCTAATGGCTACAGTTTTTAATCAATATTTAACTAGATATATCATTGGCTTATTAAATGAATATGGACATTTTCAATCAGCAAATGAGAAAAAATTTCAACGTGATGATCTAACTGGACAGATAAGAAATTTAACGGAAAATACTAAAGATTTAATTCCTGATAATTTGCTAAAAGATAACTTATTACAAATAATTCGTGAATACCGAGAAGATACTTTAAAAATAGCAAGAAAAACAGCTGGAGTAAGTACAGGACAATTTGAAAAATATTGTGACTTAGCTATTGAATTGACCTCTACAATTTATACTTTATTTGAACAACATCATATTTTAGATATTAATACCAAAGAACTAGTAGCAAATTTACAAATCCCAAGAGAGAAATATCGATTTGAATGCTTACTCATAAAAAGATTATTATTAGAATATATTATAATAAAAGCCAAGACTGAAGGTATGAAATCATACGGTTTAGATTCTGCTGGTTATTATAAAAGCTATATTCAATCATATTTCCCTAATTTAGATATTGCATCTCAAAAACAAAAAACTATTTCTGATGGATTGCAATCTATAGAAACTGCATTTGAAACAACTCTATCAAATATAGATGAAAAGACTCTCAAACGACTTAATGAAACACTAAAAAAACAAGTTGAGCATTTATTAAGAGAATTAAGAGATACACATGGAAGCACTAAACCTTCAATATCTTTAAGTATAACATCTATGGCACTCAATGCTTTTAGCTCTTATTTTGTAACACCTGGAGATGGTTATAGCGAAAAGATCGTCTTATTTATTTTAGAAACATTATTCCCTGTTTTTATAGATTCAGATAAATTTAATGATATTCCAAAGGAAACCTGGGAAGTTATTCTAACTTCTAGTTATACTAAAATTCATAGTTTTCTGAATGGTAGCATTGGAACCAAACCAGAACATGATTCAGCAAGTATGCCAAATAGTTCTTTTGATGCAAGGGCATTAGGTTCAATAACCAAACAATCAGCGGAATCAGATACTAAAACACAACAATTAATGACTACTGTTTTTGACCAAAAAAAAGAAGCCAAACCAATAAGTCCTGTAGCAAAATCTAAACATAATGAATTTGATATTGTTAGCGACGATGAAGGCATTCAAGAAAGTCCTTTTGGATCAGCTCAAACTGCTAGGGTTTTCACTACAACTCAGCGAAAACAAACAAAAACACAAGGCAAGCGTTAAATTAAAATGAAAATATTTTTAGTTGGTGGTGCAGTAAGGGATGAGTTATTAAATTTACCTATCAAGGAGCTAGATTGGGTTGTTGTTGGTGCAACTCCTGATGAAATGCTTCTTCAAAATTTTAAACAAGTAGGTGCTGATTTTCCCGTATTTTTACACCCTAAAACTAAAGAAGAATATGCCTTAGCAAGACAAGAAAAAAAATCAGGCCATGGTTATCATGGCTTTGATTTTATAGCTAATCCAAATATAACTTTAGAAGAAGATTTATTAAGACGTGACTTAACTATAAATGCGATTGCTAAAGATAAAAATAATAATCTAATTGACCCATACAATGGCGCAACAGATATTAAAAACAAAATATTAAAACATATTTCCCCAGCTTTTGCAGAAGATCCTTTAAGAGTATTACGTGTTGCAAGATTTGCGGCAAGATTTCATTATTTAGGATTTACTATAGCTCCAGAGACTCTAAATTTAATGTCCAACATTTCTTCATCAGGAGAGTTAGAACATTTAACCCCAGAGAGAGTTTTTAAAGAAATAAAATTAGCACTTGCAACTAAACACCCCCAAGTTTTTTTTAAAACTTTAAGACAAACTAATAGTTTAAAAATTATTCTTCCAGAACTTGATAATTTATATGGCATTCCTGCTAAAAAAGAATATCATCCAGAAGTAGATACTGGAGTTCATACCATGATGGTTTTAGAACAAGCAGCAAAATTAACTGATAATTTAGAAGTAAGATTTGCAGCTTTATTACATGATTTAGGAAAAGCAAAAACTCCAAAGAATATTTTGCCATCACATCACGGTCATGAAAAATCTGGGTTAGCATTAATTAAAAATATTTGCAAAAGATTTAAAGTAGATAATAATTGTAAAAACCTTGCTTTATTGGTAGGCGAGCATCATGGTCAAGCACATCGAATTTTTGAAATGCGAGCCGAGACTATACTAAAATTATTACAAAAATTAGATGCTTTCAGACGTGAAGAAAGATTCTTTCAATTTCTACAAGCATGCGAAGCTGACTCAAAAGGCCGCACAGGTTTTGAAAATATAAAATATAAACAATCTGAATATTTAATTAATATATTTAACAAAATAAAAAAATTAAATATTAAAGAGGTTATAGATAATCATGTAAGCCCTACAAACTTAACTGGAAAAGAAATTTCTGAATTAATTTACAAAACAAGACTTCAGATTATTCAAGATTCTATTAAATCCCAATAAAGCATAATATATATTCTAATTAAAGATTTTGATCTTATTTTTTTAACGCTTATCTTCTAACGCTTCTTTTATTGCTACGTCTCTCATTATTAATTTCCACTATACTAACTGGTGTAGGCATAGTTTCAATATTATCAGTCATTCTCGTATTCATCATTGTTGAACTAGCTGAGACTGCTATAGTTTGACTACTTCTAATATCATCAGCTTGAGTGCTTGGGCTAACTGAAGAAACCATGGTTATAACACTTGCCATACTAAGTGGCATTGCCATACTAACTAACGGAGCTATAGTTTCATCAATATTAGTCATGCTAGAAGTAGCTTCAGAAGGCATGTTTGACATCATAACTCTAAGAGTATTAAAAGCATCTTCACTGGTTATTCTTATCTTTGGATCATGCGCTAATAATTGTACTAAAAATGTATCCCTTTTAACAATACTTTGCAAAAACATAAATTTTTCTTGGCTAATGTTAAAAAATGAAGAAAACAAGTTATTATCATGTATTAACATTAAATAAACAATACCTAAAGACCAAACATCATTTTTAGGATTAGGCATCGGCTTCATTGATTCATTAAAAATATAGCATTCCAATCGTCGTTGGCTCATCGTAACAGATTTGCTAGCAAAAGTATTATACGCTCTTCCATATCGCTGCAAGTTATAATTATTTAAAGCCATTTCATAAGATTCATAACCTGCTGTAGCTAATGCCGTATTTGGGTATATTATATTACAAAGACCAAAGTCATGAAGTTTTGCAATTATTTCTTGTTTAGATTCATCCCAATATAATATTATATTATCAGGCTTAATATCTTGATGGATAATTCCTGCGTCATGCAACTCTTTAACTTCTTTAAACAAATTTGTCATTATTAATAAACCTTCTTTTTTAGTAAACTCCTTTCCTGTTAAGGTTTTATAAAGCGATTCATCTTTTAGAACCAGATTTAAAGGCAACCCTTTTTTACAAAAAAATACTGCTTTTCTATGATTATTTCTATCTGCATAGAAAGCTAAATCAAGCTTTACACCGGAGTTTACCTTATTAGAGGCTCGGTATTCGATAACGCAATCATTTACTAAATTTTCCATTGGTACTTTTGAGTCCATAGCCATAATACATAAATTCATTACTAATGACATATACGTATTACAAACATCCCCTATTTTACTTTTTGTACTCACTTCAGGATTCAACAAAAATGCCATTTTTGCTTTTTTATAAGCTCCTCTTGCGACTATACCTTTTTTTGCTTCTAATATAATTTTAATATAATTATCTTTACCCATAACTAACTGGATGGTTTTTGTTAACCCATATAGTTTAGTTTCACTTGTATCTTTAGGAAGTCTAAAAAAACCTTGCTTATTTAAAATATCGATAACATCTTGTTTTTCTGATAATAATTTTTTTAAAGCATTCAGATTCTTTATATGATTTTCTTTTGATAATATATATTTTTTGTACTCATCGCTTAAAGAATCATATGAGATAGCAAGTTGTACCTCTAATTCTTGTATTAATTTCAAAATTTTCAATTCTTTTTCTATATTTTCAGAATCTAACATGACAATGGAACCTAGCTATGGCAAGTAATTATTGCATTATTATCTTATATAAAGATTAAGTTTTAATTAATAAACATTAATTTAATTTTATTAAATAACAAATTATATCATCACTTAAGCATTTTTTAAGCTTTAAATGGAATTATGCATTAAAAAGTTATTAACAAAACATATAATTTATTTAATATTCAAACGGAGGAACTTAATTTATGATTTTATACAACTTAATAAAAGATGACAATATAAAATATAAAGCCACTTTAGGATTATCTATTGCAACAGGTATAACAAGTATTGTCTTAAATCTTGTTACTTTTGGTATAGCAGGCTCTATTTTTGGCATAATATCTACTTTAGGATTTGCTGCTAATTGTTATTATAAAGGCAAATTAACAAAAGAAGCAAAGACTCATAGTAAACAAAACTCAAATGCTAATTTTTTATATAATGATAGTAAAAAAGCAACAGCTGCTGGAACTTTTGCTATCGCTGCATATGTAACTAGTCAAATTTTGAATCTTTTTACTTTTGGTATTGGCGGTACAATGCTTAGTCTTTTAACAACAGCTGGTATCGGTCTTTTTTGTTATTATAAAGGTAAAATAGCTAAATCCAGTGAACTTAGTTCTGATCAAATAAAGACTACTGAAAACAATATACACTTCAACAACAACGCATCAATGACTCCAGCTTAAAAAATATCCAGATTAAATATAAATTATATTTGATCTGGGTTTTAGCTTTCTATTAAGCTTTAATCTAAAAAAACAATTTATTATTCAATATCACCCTGCTATAATTAGTTTAAATATAAAACCCAATTTTATTATAAAAATTAAAGAATTATAAACATGGACATTAAAAAACTAAAAAAATTAATTGAATTATTAGAAGAATCAAAACTTTCTGAATTAGAAATTCAAGAAGGTGATTACTCTGTAAGATTAAGTAAAGAAATTGCATCAAGCATTCCTAATAATGCTATTAATTACGTTTCCCCCCCTCAACAAGCTCAACATTCTCACAATACGACCATACAACCAAATACAGAAACTCAACAACCTACTAAATATTCAGGACACCCTGTAAAATCACCAATGGTAGGAACTTTTTATAGAGCACCATCACCAGACGCTAAAAATTTTGTAGAAGTTGGAGACACGGTTAATCAAGGTGATACCTTATGTATCATAGAAGCTATGAAAATGTTCAATCAAATAGAGGCAGATAAATCTGGGGTAATTAAGTCTATAGAAGTAGAAAGTGCACAACCAGTTGAATATGACCAAGTCTTATTTATTATAGAATAAAATAATTGAAAGTAATTATATGTTAGATAAAATAGTTATCGCGAATCGCGGCGAAATAGCATTAAGAATATTAAGAGCTTGCCATGAATTAGGCATAAAAACAGTTGCAATCCACTCAAAAGTTGATGAAAACTTATTACATGTCCAACTTGCAGATGAATCAGTGTGCATTGGGCCAAGCCAAAGTGCACAAAGCTATTTAAACATACCTGCTATTATTAGTGCAGCAGAAATAACAGATGCTGTCGCAATTCACCCAGGTTATGGCTTTCTTGCAGAAAATGCAGATTTTGCTGAAAAAGTAGAAAAAAGTGGATTTACTTTTATTGGACCAAAAGCAGAAACGATTAAATTAATGGGTGATAAAATATCAGCAATTAAATCCATGCAAAAACATGGTATTCCATGTGTACCAGGCTCAAATGGTCCATTAGGTTATAACACCGATGAAAATATAAAAATAGCTCGAAATATTGGCTACCCGGTATTGATAAAAGCATCTGGCGGCGGAGGTGGTCGAGGCATGCGAGTTGTTCATAGTGAAGCAGCTTTACCACATGCTATAAACTTAACTAGATCAGAGGCTAAATCAGCTTTTAATTGTGATATTATTTACATGGAAAAATATTTAGCTAATCCACGTCATATTGAGATACAAGTTCTTGCCGATAATCATGGCAATGTTGTTCATCTTGGTGAACGTGATTGCTCAATGCAACGCAAACATCAAAAAATTATAGAAGAAACTCCTGCACCTTTTATTACAGAAAAGCAAAGAAATAAAATAGGTAAAGTTTGTGCTGATGCATGCCGTGCAATAGGCTATCGTGGAGCAGGAACTTTTGAATTTTTATATCAAGATAATGAATTTTATTTTATAGAAATGAATACTAGATTACAGGTTGAACATCCTGTAACAGAAGCTGTAACAGGAATAGACTTAGTAAAAGAACAAATCAAAGTTGCATCTGGTGAAAAGTTATCTTTTACTCAAAATGACATTAAAATTAAAGGTCATGCTATTGAATGCAGAATTAATGCCGAAAATGCAAAAACATTCATACCTAGCCCAGGAAAAGTTAAAACATTTCATGCTCCTGGAGGACCAGGAATTAGAGTTGATTCTCATTTATACAATGAATATATCGTGCCTCCATACTATGATTCTTTAGTTGCAAAAATAATATCTTATGGAAATGATAGGAATATTGCCATTGCAAAAATGCAAAATGCTCTAAAAGAACTAATTATTGATGGTATAAATACCAATATTAGCTTACATCAAGATATACTGAATAATGCTGATTTTAAAAAAGGTGGTTTAAATATTCATTATTTAGAAAACTATTTAGCAAAACAATCAGATAAATAAAATGACAACTGAAAATACCTATCAAGATACAAGTTTATCATGGCCGACTCTCACGTTTATTTGTGATAAAAGCCATGTTGATACAATTAATGAATTTATTCAAGATATTGCATTAGAAGAGAATATAATTAGTGTCTCTTTTACTGATGCAATTGATGAAGACTTTACTGATATTTTTGAGCCAGAATTAAATACAATGCCATTTTGGGACAAAACTAAAGTTTCTATCATGTTTAATGAAAATATAAATCTAGAATTAATTGTAGATAAGCTTAAAAAAGAGCCTACATATAGCAAGCTAATCGCTTTCTTAGAAACTAGTAAAACTCAAAACAAAAAAGAATATTATGAACAAGTTACACCTGATAAACCTATTTATTATGGTAAAAATAAAAATTTAATTTTATACCCAACAAATCAAATTTTAGATTCACAGAAAAATCAAGAAACTAAAAGTATATTTAACCTAAGTCCAGGACTTGCTTTTGGAACAGGGCAACATGAAACAACTTCTTTATGTCTAAATTGGCTAGCAAATAATATTCCTGATTTGATTAAAAATAATCCTAAATTAGAAATGCTTGATTTTGGCTGTGGCTCAGGGATATTAAGTATTGCGGCTGCTAAACTAAATATAAAAGCAATTACTGCTATTGATCATGATCCTCAAGCTATTATAGCAACACAAAGTAACTCACTAAATAATAATTGCGATAAGCAAATACAAGCTGTAAAAGATAATAACATTATACTTGATAAAAAAGTTCCTATTCTAATTGCAAATATATTAGCTAATACTTTAATCAATCTTTCTAGTATAATTATTAATCATGTAACTAATAGTGGGTATATAGTTTTATCTGGAATATTAAAAAAACAAGCCCGCGAGGTGATTTTGAATTATACCAATCAAGGAATGATATTAGTTGAAACAACTAATATCAATGACTGGGTTTGTCTTGTTTTTAAAAAACAAGACAAAATATAATTATTCTAAATTATATTTATAATACTTAGGCTCCCATGATACTTGATTTATTAAGACGTCAAAATCATGCTCACTATCTGGTGTAACAGATGTTACACCATCAATCATGGCCTGCTTAATTACTGCTTTGGCTACCAATCTATTACAATCTTTAACTTCAGTTAAATCAGCCATTAAGCATGCTTTAGGGTTTTTTAACATAGGAGATACAGCACTTAAAGCTTCAGCGGCAGCAAATAGCATATTATCTGTAATTAATTTTGCTTCACATGCTAAAGCCCCTAATCCTAACCCTGGGTATATAAAAGCATTATTTCCTTGGGCAATTTCATAAATACTACCATTATAATTAACTGGTTCAAATGGACTTCCTGTTGCAATAATACCTCTACCATCAGTCCAATTAATTAAGTCTTCTGCTGTTGCTTCTGACAATGAAGTTGGATTAGATAATGGCATAATAATAGGTCGATCATTATGATCTGCCATATGCTTTACTATTTCCTTAGTAAAAGCTCCTCTAACTGTGGAACAACCTATTAAAATTGTAGGATTTACATTTTTAACTACATCTGTAAGTGTAATATTTTCAGGATTAGTAACTACCCAATCAGAAATTTCTGCTCTATCTTTTGCATATGGTTTTTGAAAATCCACTAATGTTTTGTCATCATTAATCAGTAACCCCTGCCTATCTACTAGCCAACAATTTTTACGAGCATCTTCTATGCTTAAACCTTCCTTAACCATTGCATCACAAATACGCTCTATACAACCAACACCAGCTGTTCCGGCCCCAAGCATTACTATTTTTTGATCTTTAAGATCAGTATTTATACTCTTAGTTGCTGCCAAAATATTAGATAACGTCATAATTGATGTACCTTGCATATCATCATTAAAAGTACAGATGCTTTGACGATATTTTTCTAAATTTTTTCTCGCATTATTTCTACCAAAATCTTCCCAATGCAATAAAACTCCAGGAAACTTTTTTTGTACAATTTTTACAAACTTATCAATAAAATCATCATACTCTTTACCATCAATTCTTGGATGTTTTAAACCTAAATACATTGGATCATTTAATAACTTTTGATTATTAGTACCAACATCTAGCTGTAATGGCAAAACATAAGCTGGATTAATTCCTCCACACAATGTATAAACCATAAGCTTACCAATTGAAATATCAATACCCCCAATACCCCAATCTCCAATTCCTAAAACTCCCTCACCATCAGTTACAACTATTAATTTTATGTTTTTATTAACCCGCTGATCTAAAATTTCTTCGATTTTATCTTGGTTTTCATATGATATAAATAAACCTTTAGGCTTTCTTTCTTGCAGACTATAATTTTCAACAGCCTCACCTATAGTGGGTGTATAAGCTATAGGCAATAATTCTTTGATGTTATTTTGCATTAAATAATAACATAGGGTCTCATTTCTATCATAAAGCGAGTTTAAATAAATATTTTTTTGCAAGGGACTATCTTTGCCGTTTATTTGTAAATATGCTCGATGAGCCTGCCCTTCTAAATTCTCAACATTATCAGGAATAATTCCATGTAATCCAAATTCCTCTCTTTCTTCCAAAGAAAAAGCTTCGCCTTTATTTAAAAAAGAAGAGTTGGCTAGCGCTTGACCTTTTTTTGATATGCTAATAGATTCTATTAGCCCATCTTTATTAAAATTTATTTTCATTATGGTGAATCCTCGGTATAAAAATAATTTATTACCATGCTATAAGTTTGTTTGATAGTTAAGATGAGTATAGATAAAGTAAGTTCCATAAAGTTAAGTTCAGTACAAATATTAAATTATGCAAATTTTATTTTGGTTCATATCTACATTTTGCTATAATGAGCGCAGTGTATTGTAGCCAGTTAAAATCGAGGTTTTTTTATGTGTTTGAGAAATTTACAAAAATTTAGTTTCATTTTAGTCACATTAATAATATTAATATCAAGCGCTAGTTCTTTTGCCCGTCTTTCAAGAGAAGATTCAATTGCCGAACGCTTAGCTCCAATTGGTAATGTATATCTATCTGGCGGCTCATCATTAGACACTAAAATAGAAAAAAAATTAAGCAAAGATGCTGGCGTTAAACGTTACAAGTCAATGTGTTTTGCATGTCATGACACAGGAGCTTCAGGAGCACCTAAAGTTGGCGATAAAGCACTTTGGGCGAATAGAATTAAAAGCCAGTCTATTGAAACCATCTACAAACATGCCATCGAAGGATATAAAGCAATGCCTGCAAAAGGTGGTTGTATTTCTTGTGCGGATGAAGAAATAAAAATGGCCGTTGATTATATGTTAGAAAAAAGCAAATAATATAACTACTTAATATATCTATATTATTAATATAATTAAACTAATTTTAAACTTATTTTTATCTTTGTTATCTAAATTTAAGTAACAATACTTAAATATGGATATATTTTGTGAAATTAACTTTCAAATCCTTAGTTTTCTTTATTTTATTTGTATTAATCATATATAAAAATATTTTTTTTGCGAATGCACTCGAAGAAAGTATAAAAATTCCTTTGGATTATCATTCAGACTACGGGGTATATACCTCAAACATTCAAGCTAATAATCATAAAGGACTTATTGATGTTATCATTGATACAGGAAGTCCTATTCTTATCATTCTTGGTGATAAAAAAATATGTCCTGATTGCAAACCATATATTACAAAAAAAACTATTCCTAAGAATACAACATATCACTCCTCTAATAATGAATCATTATTAAGCACAAAACTTAAAGTAACATTTCCTAACAATATTCCAATTGAATTTGACTCTCACGTAATTACCGATGGCTCACATAATAGCAACATAATGGGAATCTCACCTGTTTCTAAGGATTGGCAAAAATATTACTCGCTAAAAAATATTTTTGGCAAATTAAAAATTCCTGAAAAATTTTCTTTTTTACTTTGTGGCACCAAAAATAATGCTCTAATATTGGGAGACTTTCAATCAAACAATAAACGAAAAAAACCTATAACAAAAATTAGAACAACTAAGTTATATTTAAATGATTATTATACTATCAAATTATCAGGCATAGAAAATCACCAAAATTCTCCTTTAATAAAATATTACCCAGAAAATTATGCTAATGTAATAATAGACAGCGGTACAGGTGGTCTAATTGTTGTGCCTGATGATGACTATCACTATATAATTGAATATATTAAAAGATTTTATACAAAACATAATACAACTCAACGATTAAGCAATGACTTTTGGTATGATAATTATTGTATTAAAAATGAGCAAATAAATAATAAAAAATTTCCAGAGATTAACTTAACCTTTCCTAATTTTTATAACAAAAATCAGAACATAACTATTAGCCTCAAACCAAAAACATATATTACGTCAGGAGGCTGTAACAAAGGATATAAAAGATTAAGTTTTACTCATTATGAAAACTATAAAAATAAAACTAAACATAAAAAACTTCCTAATGACACAACAACTGATGTGTTTATTCTTGGTACACCAATATTCGAAGAATATGGTATTACAATAGATTTAGAAAATCCTGCTAAAGTGAAATTCTTTAACAAAGACTTTTATTGTAAATAAAAATCTTTGTTACTATACTTAAAAATACAGAATATTTAAATACTTATAAAATGTCGCAAAACAAAATAAAAGCAATTAATATTATACTAGATTATTCTATATTTTTAGAATCGATAAATGATATACACAAAGTATTTAAAAACTGTTCGAGCTCTGACATTCAAAAAATAAAACTATCGGTTATAAAACAATGTTTCTATGTTGCAGTAAAATATAATTATATTGACACACTTAATATAATATTAGGTAAAATAAATTCTCATCAATTAGAAAATATACCAAACTATATTATTCAACAAGCACTATTACTTGCTCATTATAATATTGACACTAATGAAGCTCAGCTTTTATATAATGATTTGCCAGAAGAAATGCAAGATATAACAAACAAGCTAAAAATCTAAACAGGTGTTATAAAATTATAAGTTATTTACTGACACTTTGATTAAATAGCATATTCTTTCTAATAAATCCTCTGAAAAATTATTATTCAAAGAGTGCTTCTGATTTATTTCTATTTCTATCCCTAAATAATTACTAAAACCAAATACTGTTCTTAGATATGTAGTAAATCCATCGCTATATCCTCTATATGGATAATTTAATTTTAATTTATATTGCTTATCTTTTAACTGTTCTTTTTTCATTACTGAACATAATTTTTTTTCTAAATCTTTTTTAGGATCGTATAACAATCCTATATCAGCTGTGCGAATTTTATTATTTAATTTTGGTGTAAAGCTATGTATTGATAAATGAATAACTCTGTTTTTTTGCTCTATACTTTCTTGAATCAAGTTTTCAATTTTTTGTCTATATGGTAAATATATATTTTTGATTAAATCATTTTTTTGATTATCTGTTAATTGAGCAGTAAATTTTGAAAAAATATGCGGATGATTTTCTGATCTATTTAATTCAACCAATAACCTACTATATTCAGCTAAAACAAAAGAACAAGAAAAATATTTGGCTAGATATAAAGCTGCATTCTTAGCTCCTAAATCTAATCCTAGATGAGTTTCAAGAAAATGGTGAGCTTCATTTGATACAAATAGTGATCTATATTCATTAGGTATTTTATTACTTGCATGCTCACAACTTATGATTATTTTATTATTCATATCTGAATATTTTATTATCTAAAAGACAAACATGTAATTTATTATATAACTTTACCAAATCATTATTATTTTCATAATCATCAATCAATCTATCAGATAAATTACCTGATTCTAAATGTAACTTGATAACCTTATGATACTCATTAGGTATAGACTCTTTGATGTTTTCATAAATATACTGCCAAATGTTTCGAGCTTCAGGTATACCATTTAAATCATTATTAAAACCTAAAAAATCTAAATAATTATCATTAGAAATAATTGTTTTTGCCCCATTCTTAAGACAATCTTTATATATAATTTCTAATTCTTCTGTTGTATATTTAAATTTAGCGGTTTTTAATTTTTTAACAAAAAAATCTTTTAAGGCATGAACTATTAATATTATACAAGCAACATCCATTAAAGCTGATTCTTGACTGTCAACAATTCTTATTTCTATTGCATTACGTTCAAATCTTGCAATGGCTCCTCTAGAATTTAACCACTCATGCTGCAAAATACCTTCTTCATCATAAGGAGCAATTGAATTATACATTGGCTGAAGTATTTTATCTTGATACTCTTGATATGATGACACTGCTTCAGGAATTATTCTTCCTGAAATACATGGCAGCATTGATTGATTTTTACCATAATATAATAATCTATTGTCAGCAAAATTTGTTGTCTTACCAGAAACAAATGGTGTACTTGCTGTTAATGCCGGAATAATTGGTAAAATTAGCCTGATAATTTCATGTAATATGACAAATTCTTCTTCATTTGAAAATGGAAGATTTATATGTACACTTTGCAAATTCCCCCATCCATGTCCTTGGCAATTAAAAATCTTATTATATAAATCATAAATTTCATTATTAGAATGTGGCCATAATTTTAAAGATGCATCTGGAGTAAAAAAAGGATGCATACCTGTTGGTAACAATTTGGCATCAAAGGTATTAAGAATTTTTTGTATTTTATGAATAACTTTTAAGAATGATTTATCCAAATTATTTAAATCTTTTGTTGGTCCATTAGTTTTGAGCTCAATTACATGCAATGCTAACTCATTACTTACAGCAATATCATCTATCTCAACTTCATTAGTAATATAACCATTATTCAATATTTTTATAACTTCATCAGCAATAGGAAAAGGCTTTAATGATTGATTCTCAACAATCATATACTCTATTTCTATTCCAAAAACACTAAATAATTTATAATTAGTTTTTACAAAACTCATGTTAACCTCAAGCTTTTTATATTGTTGATATTACTTATAAATAGACTAAAATATTTACAGAATAATAATTTATAATTATCATTTTTTTGGTGAAATAACAATAAGATTTGCATCATAAGTCATAACGCCTAGCATAATAGCATTAATTAATCTTGATACGCATACTTCATAATAATTATTATGTGAAAGTGAGTTTTCTATATGAGGATCTGCAACAACTATTCTATTATGTTGTGCATTGTACCCAGTAAGTACTACAAAGTGGCCACATGGCTCCCCTTTTATATCATCATAAATGCTTTCAGTATTATTAACTTCAAACTCTCTACGTGTATTATATAAATAAGTAGCACTTAATCCTGTTATTATAGGTGTGTTTTGATTAAATAAATTTTTTAACACTGTTGTAGTTAAATTTTTATAAATAATGTTACCACCGTTTTCCAAAAATTCAATATAGGCAACAGAGCTTTCTACTACCCTTTGTTTATCAGATTTATATTTCAACTGTTCTTTTAATTTGTTTATTAAATAACCTTTAGAAGATTTTTTATTAAACCATGATGGATCAAAGATATTTAAATTATAAACATATATATCAACATCATACCCTTGATTTAACGCATGATTACCAAGGTATGCCGCTAATGTGCCGCCACTGATTGATTTTTTGACCTCTGTCATTAATGTTTTTAAATCTTGATTATTTGAATAATAATCATAAATTGCTTTTAAACAAGTAGGACCACAGCTTACATCATCTGGCTGTGTTTGAATATTAACGAACATATGATATATGGCCTAAGGTTATTAAAATAATATTTATACTTAAATATCTTAATATAAATTTTCTTCTTTTAAAAATTTATAATTTTATCTTGCGTGATACGTTAGGTGATAATAAAATATCAAAAAACGCTATACTAAAATATACTTATAAAATTAAAGTATAAGTTTTAAGTAATTTGGAATTTATTGTGTAAAGAATAAAAATGACAAAACATATAATAATCATAGATAACCCTAAAAAATTTGATATTCTATTAGATAATTATCAAGTCTTAACTCCTTATGAATTTATTCACAATACTTATACTACAAATAAAAATCTTAGAAGCAGATTTAAAGTTATTAATTTATGTAATAATTTCAATTATTTAAGCAAAGGTTATTATGTTTCTCTTTTAGCTGAATCAAGAGGGCTAACATGTATTCCAAGCACTAACGATATTGTTAAGCTTAATTGGAAGCAAAACTACGGTTATAATTTACCAGAATTAAATGCATTTGTTGAAAAGCATTATACCAAAAAAGGTGAAGATCCACTTACTCGAGTCTATACTACTTATTTTGGCCGACATGATGATCCAAAGCTTGAGCCAATTACTAGGTTTTTATTTGATTTAATTAGATTCCCTATAATCACTTTTACCTTAACTTTTACAAATAAATCCTGGAAAATAAGCAAAATAACACCAGGTAAAATTTCAAATTTCTCTGATGAACAAAGAGATTTATTTATCAAAGCTCTTGGAAAATTTACAGGTCATTTATGGTATAAAAATAATAAAAAAGCCCAAGAAAAATATTGGTTGGCAATTTTACATAACCCAATGGAAAAATATCCCCCATCTAATAAAGGAGCCTTAGAAAAGTTTATAAAAATAGGTAAAAAAAATAGTGTTTTTGTTGAGTTAATTAATAAGGCTGATTATTCATCGCTGCTTGAGTATGATGCCTTATTCATTAGAGAAACAACAGCAATTAATCATCATACATATAGCTTTGCTTATAAAGCTGAACAAGAAGGCATTCCTTGCATTGATGATACAGAATCAATTATAAAATGCGGTAATAAAGTTTTCTTAAATGAAATTTTTACTAAAAATAACATAAAAACTCCAAGTACTACAATAATAGACAAATATAATTATAAAGAAGTTATTAATGAGCTTAAATTTCCAGCTGTTTTAAAAATTCCTGATGGAGCTTTTTCTCGCGGTATATTCAAAGTCAACAATCCTGATGATTGTTTAGAAAAAATAAAGCTTATGTTAAAAAGCTCTGAATTGATTATTTGTCAGGGGTTTGTTAACTCTGACTTTGATTGGAGAATTGGTGTATTAAATAATGAAGTTTTATTTGCCTCTCAATATTATATGGCAAAAGGACATTGGCAAATATATAACCACAATGCCAAAACCAATAAAAATATTGAAGGTGGAGCGACATCATTAAATATAAATGATGTGCCACAAGATGTATTAAACGCCGCATTAAATGCATCGAAACTTATAGGAAATGGATTATACGGAGTAGATTTAAAGCAAAATCAAGATGGCGAAGTACTTTTGATTGAAGTCAATGACAATCCAAATATAGATAAAGATATTGAAGATTCAATCTTAGGCGATGAAATTTATCATCGCATTATTAAAAGATTCATTGAAATGATTGACGCCTGATTTAATCTTTATTTTGAGAGCACTGAGAGCTCTCTCGTTATAATGAGGAGAGCTCTCAATATTATTTATTATTACTAACTTCGAGTTTCGAAGCAGTATATAGGACGCTGTGAGGCGCAACTAGGATTAAAAACTCCGATTGTTGTAGCGTTGGTCCATAGGCTTGGGTCGTCTGTGGAGGGGTCGCGGATGAATCCAAGCAATGGGCTTGGCGATGATGTGTCATCGGTCCAGTTTGTACAGGTGTTGGACGAGGCTAGGGTACCATTGGCGGTGGTGTTCGTGAAGACCGCGGTTGATTCCGGTATAATGTCACCCTTTTCTGTTTCTTGAATAGGTACTATAGGAGCTTTCAATGTAATTAGGCTATCAAGTGAGGTTGCGATGATTGTTCCGGAGGGAAGAATGTACTGTGCACTTATATCCTCCGACGTGAATCCATCTATGGCATTTGAGGTAGCGTCGCTGATCCATGGGTTCCACTCGCGTCCGATGAGGTTGGGATCTTCCGAATCGTTTGCAAGTGATTTGCAGTTCATGGCCGCTCCCGGTATCCCCCCCATATTGCCATTATATAATGCGCTTGTTATAAAAACATATCGCTGCTCATTTCCTGGGGGGATTGGAGTTGGGGTGGACCCGGATATGATGGGTAGCACATTAGATCTCCCATCGGAATCAGTTAGGTCATACGAGGTGGTGGAGACATCGCAGCGAATGCTTACGATTATGGTAGCGTTTCCAGGCACTGTAAATAAATTTGTGTAACTACTTATTTTTTATTAATCTAAACTGGTCACTCAGATGGCCAGTTAACTTTTAGTAAAGGATAAGTAATGTTAGATAAAATTGATGATAAATTAGTAGCTGAATTAGCAAAAAATATTAAAACAGAAGAAGATTTAGCTAATCTTAGTAAAAAACTCCTAAAATTAACTGTTGAAAAAGCTTTAAACGCAGAAATGGATGAGCATTTAGGCTATGAAAAACATTCCTTAGATGGTCACAATTCTGGAAATAGTCGTAATGGGGCTAGCTCTAAAACTCTTAAAACCTCAGTTCGACCTAAGCAATAACTAAATTATCTTTATTATCTATAGAAAT
>CAXBNV010000029.1:0-19397 GCA_963977185.1 uncultured Gammaproteobacteria bacterium
ATAATAACAACAAAGTGGCTAATTATGAAAAATATAAAAATCATTTTTATATTAAGTTTTCTGTTATCAATAAAAAATCTATTTGCTGTAAATATTCCTAAAGATTTAGACATCACAGATTCTATAAAACAAGACATAGAAAAAATATCAAAGCTAAAAATCGATAAAAAATTTTCAAGTTTTGTTTATGATGCAGAATTTGCAAAGCAAGCAGAATTAGATATTAAAAAAGCAGTTAAGTTACCAGAAAACATGCATGGCGCAGGAATTTCTGTTGTTGAGTATAAGCCTGAAACTGATAAGAGATTTGCTGAGTATAATTGCAGAATTCATTTTATTTTAAAAAATAAAGATGATTATTGGCTTCCTAAAGATAGTTATGGTTCTTGGTTTGACATTCGTAATATTAGTGATGGAATTGAGGAATTAACAGGAGCTGATAATGTTCAGTTTGGGTATGTTGCACAAGATTATTCTATGAGATCATTTATAGGTAATGTTACTAAAAATTCTACTGCTAATATGCAAATTAGAGCAGGAAGTATAATTTTAAATAAATATATGAAAAATATTTATCCTGGTATGACTTATGTAGAATATTATAAAGGTTGTTCTTTTTTTCCTGAAATAAGTGAAGGAGTTTCTATTTGGCTTGAAAAAAATAACGGTCCTGATTTTCAAGTTCAAACTGCTATCCCACTTTTATATAAATTTTTTTATGAATTTCAGCTTCCTCAAAAACTGTTGCTGGATTCATGTCAATATATTCAAAAAGCATATAATCAAAGAGATTGGAATTTAGCGCTGCGAATGTCAGATTCAGGAATTCCTAATTCTATTAGATTAAAAAATACAAAAGATATTTATAGTTGTAATTAATAAGAATAAAAAAGGCTATTTGACATGCATTATACTGTTCAAGATTATGTAAGAATCTGTGATGATGTATATTATCCCGAAGTAGATTTTTATTATCCAGATATTAAAAAAAATGATGATGATAATATTCCAGATAAAAAAGGGTATTATAAAAATAGTTTTCTTAAAGAAGATCATGAATGGGTAAGAAAAGATTTTTCTAAATTGGATAGTAAAGGATTTTTTGCCGCATATTATGTAAAAAAAAATAACCCCACAGAAGGGATAATTGCCTTTAGAGGCAGTGATGATTTTTATGATTTTGCATATCATGATTTTAAGCTGGCATTAGGAGAATGGCCTGAATCTTATAATAAAGCTTTTGATTTTTATGAAGAGATTGTAACAACATACTTTCCAACATTCCTAGCCTTCACAGGCCATTCTTTAGGTGGTGCTCTTGCCCAACTAGTAGGCATTGAAGCAAATAATACAAGATTTAGTAACTTAAAATATCCAGTAGTATGTTTCAATGCTCCGCAAATGGGTTATCTAATAAGATATAATCCTAATAAAAAATCAAGCTCAAATATTGATAGAAGTATTGATACTATTGCTCATTCATTGCTAATTAATAAAAAATATCAACATAGTCAATCAGCAACCATGGGGTTTACTAGTGCTGTGCTAGGTAAGCTTCCTGAAATGTTTAGCAATGCAGAAATGCTATACAAACATATTATTTCTTATAAAGATTTAAATATAACTGAAAACATGAAAACACAAAACTGTGTTGCGGTGCATCATGAGCGGCACTCTACTCTTGTATGAGTCTATGCTTTATAAGTTAAAATAAAGACTCTTGTTATCTTAAAAAAATTGAGTCAAAATATAAAGCAATTTTCATATACATTACAGGTATTAAGCATGACTTTCAAAAAAAATATATTAATAACAGGTGGAGCAGGTTTCATTGGCTCAAATTTTGTGCCATATTTTGTCAATAAATATCCAGAATATAGAATTATAAACTTAGATATTTTAACTTATGCTGGAGATTTAAATAATTTAACAGAAATTGAAAATTCTGATAATTATATTTTTATCAAAGGTGATATTTGCAATAAAGATTTAGTTAAAAATATTTTTGAAGAATATAAAATTAATGGTGTAATTAATTTTGCAGCAGAAAGTCATGTTGATAATTCAATTTCAGGCCCAGAGCCATT
The DNA here is from genome assembly GCA_963977185.1 of uncultured Gammaproteobacteria bacterium. Classification (GTDB taxonomy): domain Bacteria; phylum Pseudomonadota; class Gammaproteobacteria; order JAGOUU01; family JAGOUU01; genus CAXBNV01. Next base: position 2,088 of record CAXBNV010000029.1, read on the forward strand.
TATAAAAACTAATATAGAAGGTACCTTTAATTTATTAGATATATCTAGAAATCACTGGATGGATGGACCAAATCAATATAAAAATAATTATAAAGATGCAAGATTTCATCATATATCAACTGATGAAGTATATGGAACTTTAGGGGATACAGGTTTATTCAAAGAAGATACGGCTTATGCGCCAAATTCACCATACAGTGCATCAAAAGCATCATCTGATTTTCTGACTCGAGCATATCATCATACTTATGGCATGAATACTACAATGTCAAATTGCTCTAATAATTATGGACCAAAACAACATGATGAAAAATTAATCCCAGTTATTATCAAAAAAGCTTTAAATAAAGAGCCTATTCCTATATATGGAGATGGTAAAAATATCAGAGATTGGCTTTATGTTTTAGATCATTGTACAGGTATTGATTTAGTTTACCATAATGGCATATCAGGAGAGTCTTATAATATAGGCGGCAATAATGAGAAAAATAATTTAGAAGTTGTATCTGAAATTTGTAATGTTTTAGATGAGATAAAGCCTTTAGGTAATAATAAAAAATATGAAGATTTAATTACCTTTGTAAAAGACAGGGCAGGGCATGATAAACGTTATGCAATTGATGCAACTAAAATAACGAAAGAATTAGGTTGGCAAGCAAAAGAAAATTTTGCAACAGGAATAAGAAAAACTATAAATTGGTATTTAAGTAAATATAATATTTAAAAAGTTATATAAAAAAAGAGAAAGCTTTGCATCTTGTTTAAATCAAAATGCAAAGTAGTATTAAATGAGCGAAGCGAATAAACTTTTTTTTCGTAAAGAAAAAGGCGAATTTTAGTTCGCACAAAAAGATTTCAACGAACTAAAAATCCAAATAAATTACATCCATTCAACTTCAGGTGCAACTTTTAAAAGCTCTCGTTTAAAAGTATCTTGAATTTCATCAATACATTTCTGATCTTTAGCTTCAAACCGTAATACTAAATTAGGTGTAGTATTCGATGCTCTAACTAATCCCCAGCCATCAGTATATTCTATTCTAAGGCCATCAATGTCTATTTTTTTACAATCTCCAAACTGGCCTGTTTTGGCAAGCTCAGTAATAATTGCATGCTTTCTAGTTTCTGATGTAAGAATATTAATTTCAGGAGTGCTAATACTATTATCATCAAATTTTTCCATAAGCTCAGAAAAAGTTATTTTTTGATTTGCTTTTATTTCAGCATAATAATCTAATAATCTAACAGCTGAGTATATGCCATCATCAAAACCATACCAGTTATCAACAAAAAACATATGACCGCTCATTTCTCCAGCAAGTAATGCGCCACTTTCTTTAATTTTAGATTTAATTAAAGAATGACCAGTGCAATACATTAAAGGTATTCCATTATGATCTTTAATAACTTTTTCTAAATGTCTGCAGCATTTTACATCATATACAATAGTTGCTTGAGGATGTTTCTTTAATACATCAACAGCAAATAACATTAAGATTCTATCAGGAAAAATAACTTCAGTTTTATTAGTAACAACACCTAATCTATCCGCATCTCCATCAAAAGCAAGACCCAAATCAGCATTATGTTCTAACACAGCTTGTTGTAAGTCTTTTAAATTAGCTAATTTTGCCGGATCAGGGTGATGATTAGGAAAGCTACCATCTGGCTCGCTAAATAAATCGATTACTTCACAGCCTAATTCTCGAAGTAAATGAGGAGCAACAATCCCTGCAACACCATTACCAGAATCTATTACAACTTTAAGATTTTTTAAATTTTGTTTTGTAGCATCATTTATTAATATTTTTTGTAAAATATCTTGTTTATAATTTTCAATAGCATCATCACAGGTTATTAATTTACCTTGATGATTAGATTTTTGATATTCTTTGTTCTGAATAGTGTGAGCTAGAGCTTCAAGAGCATCTCCATAAAAAGAAGAATTATTAATAATAATCTTCATGCCGTTATATTCAGAAGGGTTATGGCTTCCTGTTATAATTATGCCATTTAAAAAATCTTTAGTTGCAACATAATGATATAAAACTGGTGTTGGTGCTGTGCCTATGTAATAAACATCTATTCCAGCGTCAATAAATCCTTGAGATAAATTATTAAAAAGACTATCTCCAGATAATCTAGCATCTTTTGCGATTACTATTTTATTAGTATTGTCTTTATTATTACTTATTTGATTACCAAGACTAAGGCCTATTTCATAAGCAATTTCATTGGTTAAATCTTCATTATAAATGCCTCTAATATCATATTTACGAAAAATATCCATGCTCATTTTATTGTTATTCCCATTGCTTAATAAATAAACTTTAATGATAACCTTGGTTTTAAATTATGTTAAGGTATTTATTATGTTAATTTTAATAAATTCAATTATGATGAGCTTGAAACTACTAGAGTTTTTATTAAACAAATAACCTATCAAATTGCATTGATCTAAATAAATTATCAGGATCTACTTGATTTTTAATCTTAAGAAATTTATCTAAATTAGCATAGCTTTCTTTAAAAACAGTTTTAGACATTCTGGCATCTTTAGTTAAATAAATTTTTCCATTATAGTCTAAGATTTTTTTATCTAAATTATTTAAAAATTTAAAAATATTTGTACTTATTTTAAAATCCAAAGTTAATGTATAGCCTAGTTTAGGAAATGATAAATAATTATTATTTGCATTGCCAAATAATTTTAATACTGCAAGGTTAGGGTATTGTTGATAATTTTTAATATATTGTAATATATTAAATAAATTATTTATACCATTATCATCTTTTGGTATTACAAATTGATACTGCAAAAAACCTTGTTTTCCATAAATATAATTCCAATTATTAATCTTGTCTAAAGGATAAAAAAAATTATCATAATGAGTAATATATGTTGCTGATGACTTTAAGCTTTTTTGATAATATAATTTATTGAATATACTCATAGAGTATTTATTCAAAACAAAATCAGGAAAATAAAACGGAATATTTAATTTACCTTTATTATGGGGATTTAGATTATTAGATAGAGCATATTGAGAGTATTTATTTTCATGCTCACCTAATAGAATAATACCTCTACCTAAATTATTATTGCCATTAATGCAATCAAGCCATGCTGCAGAATAATTATAGCTTTCATGCTCTTCAAGTTTTTCTAGGGTATCTCTTAAATTCTTAGTTTTTATTATGGTTTGTTTTATAAAAGTTGATTTAATAGGAGTTAACTGCAAAGTTGCCTCTATAATTATACCTGTAAGTCCCATGCCGCCACAGGTTGCATAAAAAATTTCAGGATTTTCAGATTGTGAGCAATTTATTATCTCACCAGTTGCCAGAATGAGTTTTATATTTTTAATAAACTCACTAAAGCAGCCATCAATATGATGATTTTTACCATGTACATCACTTGCTATAGCGCCACCTATAGTTATAAATTTAGTTCCAGGAGTTACAGGTAAGAACCAACCTTTAGGGGCTAAATATTTTAATATATTATCTAAAGTTACTCCTGCAAGACAAGATAATAATCCAGTTTTTTCATCAAAACTTATAAAGTGATTTAGTTTAGTAGTATCAAAAATATTTTTAGCTAAAGCACTATCTCCATAGCTGCGTCCCATTCCTCTTGCTATTATAGAATTAGTTTTTTTTGAACTATCTAAATATTCTATTATTTGATTAGCACTTTCTGGACTAAATATTTTAGTCTTTATTTTGGGGTACAGTCCCCATCCTGAGATTTCTTTGGTCATATGATTTTAATATTTTATAGTGTTATAATTTAATTTTAGTCTTAATTACCTATTTTGTTTTAAACTTTTTATGCCAGTATTATCTAAAAAACCAGAATACAAATTATTATCAAAATATAAGCCAGGAAGTCTGCCAGAGCTAATGCTTATAGCTTTCCCTTTGATGTTAAGCTTTTTATCAGGAAACTTAATGTTTTTTTTCGATAGATTAATTATGGCAAGTTATAGTCTTGATGCAATGAATGCTATCTCGATAGCTGGGATAATTGCAGCTGTTTTACAATACGCCCCAATAGGTATAGCTGGTATTGCTGAAGTTTTTGTTGGCCAATATAATGGAGCAAAAGAATATAAAAAAATAGCCAAACCAGTTTGGCAGATGATTTATTTTGCCTTATTATTCAGCATAATATGTTTTCCAGTTGCTCAATTTGCAGGCCCATATCTTATTGCTAAAGATTATGAAGAGTTAGGATTGCCATTTTTTAAATTAATTGTAAGCTTTGCTTGGCTTATGCCATTATATGCAGCTTTAACTAGTTTTTATATTGGGCGAGGCAAAGTTATTTTTGTTACAATCGTTAGTATTGTTGCAAATGTTATTAATCTAGTTTTAGATATAGTTTTAGTTTTTGGTGTATCTGATATTATTCCATCAATGGGAACTAAAGGAGCAGCATTAGCGACTATAACAGCGCAAATTATACAAGTATTAATCTTATTAATCGGTTTTTTTAGTAAAGCTCATATTCAAGAGTTTGGAGTGTTAGATTATAAGTTTGATAAAGCATTATTTCTTAAATGTTTAAAAATAGGTTTGCCAACAACGATCGCTCATTTTATCGAAATTGCGGCATGGGCTTTTTTATTAAATATCGTGGCAATATATTCAGCTTTATATTTAACTGTTATAACAATAGGTCAAAATATTTTAATTTTATTAGCCTTTGTTAATGACGGTTTATCAAGAGCAGTTACAACAGTTGCATCCAATATAATAGGCGCTAAGTTTAAAAAAATTAAAATGAATCTTTTATTATTAAAAAGATTGAATGTAACGATGTATAAACTGCAAGTGTTGATATCTTTATTTGCAGGTTTATTCTTAATTATTTTTCATAATATTTTAATCCAAGCTTTTATAGGTAGTGATGCTTATTCTATGGAATATGACATGTTGCTAGGTATTTTAAATAAAACTTTAATTTGGATTTGGTTATATATACTAATAGATGGCTGTGTTTGGGCAAATGTAGGTTTGTTAACCGCAGCAGGAGATACTAAGTTTATAATGTTAGTAAACGGATTAACCGTATGGGTTGTTGCAGTATTACCAATAGCTATTCTGATTTATTACTATAATATAGGCCCAGATAAAATTTGGATTTTTAATGTTCTTTATGCACTCGTAGGACTTGCTTGTTATATTCTTCGAATAAAATATAAAGGCATTTTTAAAAGATTAGTGTAATATTCAAAAATTTTGCACAACACAATAAATATCTTATAATTTACTTATATAAGAATAAGTTATATTTTGTTTCTATGGATATTAAGAATAATTTCTCATTTAGCGTTATTTTATTGATAATATTAGTATTTATTAGTGCTATAGCTGTTGTTTATGTTCGTCATAGTAATAGATTATTATTTATAGGAATAGATGGTTTAGCAAAAAAGCAAGATGAATTATATTATCAACGATCACAGTTAATATTAGAAAATGAGACTTTATCAAGTTTAAGTCGAATTGATACTATTGCGAAAAAAAAATTAGATATGGATATACCTAAAAAAATAAATATATTAAGTTAAGTAATATACATATATGAAAATTTATAAAATTAGATTATTTTTACTTGGATTTTTAATTTTTAGTATTTTCATATTATTTTTTGTTAGATGTTATTACTTATTTGTCACACAAAAAGACTTTTTACAAAATCAAGGCGATCTTAGAGCTGTTAGAGTTGAAAGTATTCCTAATATTAGAGGAAGTATTTTAGATAGAAATGGTAAGTATTTAGCTGTAAGTACTATTGTATATGATCTATGGCTTAATCCTTATAAAATTCATAAAGATAAAATAGATATTAAAAACTTAACAAAGCAACTAAAAACTTTAAATATAATAAAACCTAAAAAATTAGATGAGATTTTATCAGAAAAAGAAGATAAACAATTTGTCTATATTAAAAGAAATATAAGTCCTAATAAAGCTGAAAAAATAAAGCAATTAAATTTACCTTATTTATTTTTAGAGCCTAAAACCAAAAGATATTATCCTAGCGCTGAAGTTGTCGCAACATTGCTTGGTAAAACAGACATTGATGATAATGGCGTTGAAGGTATAGAGTTATATTATAATAAATCTCTTAAAGGCACTCAAGGTAAGCAATCTGTATTAAAAGATAGATTAGGAAGAACTATTAAAGAATTAGATCTCATTCAAGAGCCTTTATCAGGTCAGGATTTAACTTTAAGTATAGATTTAAGATTGCAATATCTTGCTTATAAAGAATTAGTAAATGCTATTGATTATCATAACTCTCAAAGCGGTGCAGTTGTTATTTTAGATGTAACCACAGGAGAAGTGTTGGCAATGGCAAATTATCCTAGTTATAACCCTAATAATTCTAAAAATGTTGATTTTAATAGTTTAAGAAATAGAGCTATTACTGATGTTTTTGAGCCTGGCTCTGTATTTAAACCATTGACTCTTGCTATGGCTTTTGAAAATAAAAATATAACTCAAGATGATATTATTGATACTTCTCCAGGTTTTTTAACTATTAAAAATAAGACTATTAAAGATATTAGAAATTTTGGAAAACTTACAGTTAGAGATATTTTAATTAGATCTAGTAATATAGGAATAAGTAAACTAATTGCAGATATAGATCAAAATAAGTTTGTAGATTTTTTATATAATCTTGGGTTTACCTCTAAAAGTCAAAATGAATTACAAGGCGAGACATCTGGCTGGTTAAATCATTTTCAAGAAACAGATAAATTTAGTTATTATACTTTAGGCTTTGGTTATGGAATTGCTGTTAATGCATTGCAATTAGTTAAAGCTTATGCGGCTATTGGTAATAAAGGATATTTGCCTAATATTAGTGTGTTAAAACAAAAAAATATTGGGAATATAGAATATAAAAACAAAATTATGTCAGAAAATACATCAAGCCAGGTTTTAGATGTTTTGCATGGAGTGACAGGACCAACAGGCACAGCACGTCGAGCTGTTATTCCATTTGCACAAGTAGCAGGTAAAACAGGTACAACAAGACGTATTATCAAAGGAGTAGGTTATGATGCCAAAAGCCACAATGCAATGTTTGTGGGTTTAGCTCCATATCCAAATCCTAAATTAGCAATGGTGGTGTTTATTGCTGATCCTAAAGAAAATGGTTATTATGGCGGGTTAGTTGCAGCACCTGTATTTTCCAAAGTTATGAGCTCTGCTGTACGAATTTTGGGTTTAGAACAACAATCAATAGGATAATACTTTGCATAAAGATATAGATTTAGATATATCAGAATTATTAAAAAAACATAATATAAAGAATATTACTGATGATAGTCGATTGGTAAACTCTCAAAGTTTATTTTTAGCTTATAAAGGCATTAATTTAGATAGACGAGATTTTATTGAAAATATTATTAATAATAAAAGTCTAATCAATATAATAATTTTAAAAGATATTGATAATATAGAAGCTCATGGTAATTTTGATTATATAGATAAAAATCAAAATATAATTATTATTAATTATTATGATTTATATAACCAAGTAGGTTTTATAGCAAAAAATTTTTATAATAATATTATTAATGATTTTAATTTTACAGGTGTTACAGGAACTAATGGTAAGACCTCTATAGTTTATTTATTAACTAAATGTATGCAAAAACTTGGTATGCAGGCTGAGTTTCTTGGTACTTTAAGTAATAATTATAATGCTATAAATACGACACCTGGAGCAATTCAAATACAAAAAATACTGCAAGATTTTAAAAGTCAGCAAGTATTAAATATTAATATGGAAGCTTCATCCCATGCTTTATCACAAAATAGATTACAATGTCTTGAGTTTAATACTGTAATTTTCACAAATCTTAGCCATGATCATTTAGATTATCATAAAGATTTAAATGATTATTTTTTGGCAAAAAGCAAATTATTTGATAAGCCTTATATAAAGCAAAATACTGTAATTATTATTAATCATGATGATAAATATGGTCAAGAATTATTAGAAATTTGTATAAACAATAAAATTAAGAATAAAATTATATCATATGGTAGTAAAGCAGGATTTTTAGTATTACAAAACAGTAATATTAATATAGATAAGCTAAATTTAAATTATATAATTTTTGATGAGTACCAAGTAGAAAAAAATAAAACTTTAGTTAATATAGAATTGAATATAAAGCTAAATATAAAACAGCAAATTAGTAAATCTAAATATAAGTTAGAATCTAAATTAATGGGAAAATTTAATATTTATAATTTATTAGCTGTAATTGGAGTATTGTTAAATAATAATTTTAAAATAGAAGATATTTTATCTAAACTTAGTGAGGTAGGTGATATTCCTGGCAGAATGCAGGCTATTACTAGTAATCATATAACAGCCTATGTTGATTATGCTCATACCCCAGATGCATTAGAAAATATTTTACAAGAATTTGCTCAATTTAAGAAAAATAATAAGATAATTTGCGTGTTTGGTTGTGGGGGCGATAGAGATAAACTTAAGCGGCCAAAGATGGGGAAAATAGCCTGCAAGTATGCAGATAAAGTGATTGTTACAGATGATAATCCAAGAAATGAAGATGCAAGGAAAATCATAGTAGATATTATTAAAGAACTATCTCAAGATGAGCAAAGTAAAATAATAATAGAGCATGATCGAGCATTGGCTATTCAGAAGGCCATAAAGCTAGCTAAGATTAATGACATTATAGTAATTGCAGGTAAAGGCCATGAAGAATATCAGATAAAAGGCGAGAATAAGCATTACTTTAGTGATTATGTAACTGTAAAAAATTTATTAAATCAAGGTAATTAAATAGAAATGAATTTAGATGAATTAATTAAGATTATATCAGGCAAAATTATTTTAGAGATAAATCTGTCTGGTATAAAAAATCATGATATAAAGATTAAGCAAATAGAAATTGATTCAAGAAAAATTACTCCAGGTGATGTTTTTATCGCAATAAAAGGTAATAACTTTGATGGTCATGACTTTATTGATCAGGCAATAAATAATGGCGCTGTTTGTTGTATAGTTTCCAATAAAATTAATCTAAGTGATTATGAAAAATTTAATTGCCAGATAATCTTAGTCGAAGATACGATTATATCTTTTGGTAAAATAGCTAAATATATTATTAGTAATTTTAATTTTCCAGTTATTGCTATTACAGGGAGTTGTGGTAAAACTACAACCAAAGAAATTTTAGCAGCTATATTAAAAACTAAAGGTAAAGTTTTATATTCTGACAAAAGCTACAATAATAATATAGGAGTTCCTCTTACTGCTTTAAAAGGCTTAAATAATCAAGATTATGTTGCAGCAATATTCGAAATAGGTACAAACCATATTGGAGAGATAGAGTATTTATCAGAGATAGTAAGACCTGATATTGCTATTTTAACAATAGTTGCGCCAGTGCACATCGGTAATTTTGGCAGCATAGAGAAACTAGCTCATGAAAAACAACAAATATTTAAATATTTAGAATCAAATGGTACTGCTATTGTAAATCAAGATGATTTTTATGAATTTAAGCATGAAGTAGCTAAAACCAAGTATTTTGCAATAAATAACATAAGCAAAGCGAATATTTATGCAACGGATATAATAATAAAATCAAATCAACAAACTAGTTTTAATTTACATTATCAAGATAATAACATTAATATTAACATGCCACTTTTAGGTAAACATAATATTTATAATATTTTAGCTGCAGCACAAGGAGCGTTAAGTTTAGGATTTAGTCTTGATGAAATAAAAATAGGAATTGAACAAAATTTAGCTACAATTTCAGGAAGATTAGAGGTAAAATCTGGTTTTAATGAAGCAATCTTAATTGATGATGCATATAATGCTAATCCAGTGGCAGTAAAAGCATCGTTAGATATACTCGCTAATTATAATAATGCTAATAGCAATAAAAAATGTTTTGTTTTTGCAGATATGGGTGAGTTAGGTCAGGATGCTGAATATTATCATAAAGAAATCGGTGAAACTTTAAGTAATATGAATATAGATTATTTTTTTGCTTATGGGGATTTAGTTAAATTTAGTATAGATAGCTATACTAAATCTGGAGTTCTGTGTGATAGTAAAGATGATTTAATTAAAAAGTTAACAGATTTAATTCAAAAAGAAAAAGGTATTACTGTTTTATTTAAAGGCTCAAATTCAATGGGGCTTGGTAAAGTAGTTAATGAATTAGTTAAAATATAAAGGTATAAAAATATGTTGTTATGGTTTCTTCAGTGGTTATCAGGATATTACCATGCTTTAAATGTAGTAGAATATCTCACCATGCGAACTATATTAAGTGTGTTGACATCTTTAATTATTTCATTAATTTTGGGTCCAACGTTAATTAGAAAATTAACCAGTTATAAAGTCGGTCAATCTATAAGAAGTGATGGTCCGCAAAGTCATTTAGTAAAATCTGGTACTCCGACAATGGGAGGAGGATTAATTCTGATAGCTATAACCTTGACAACTTTATTATGGGCTAATTTAACAAGTAAATACATTTGGATTGTTTTATTGGTCACATTAGGCTTTGGTTTGATAGGATTGTGTGATGATTATAAAAAGTTAGTATTGAAAAACTCTAAAGGACTTTCTGCGAAAAAGAAATATTTATCTCAATCAGTGATAGCTTTAGTTGCTGCGTGTTATTTATATTTTTCGGCGCAATCCCCAGCGGAGACTGCATTGATTATTCCTTTTTTTAAGAATATTGCTATCCCAATGGGGTTATTTTATATTGTATTAGCTTATTTTGTTATTGTTGGCACAAGTAACGCCGTTAATTTAACTGATGGCTTAGATGGCTTAGCCACTTTACCAACTGTTTTTATTGCTGCAGGGTTAGGAGTTTTCGCGTATTTATCCGGTAATATTAATTTTTCGAGTTATCTTGCTATACCTTATGTTCCAGGAGTTGGGGAATTAGTCGTTTTTTGTGCAGCAATTATTGGCGCAGGACTAGGATTTTTATGGTTTAATACTTATCCAGCTCAAGTATTTATGGGTGATGTAGGCTCGCTTAGCTTAGGAGCCGCTTTAGGTATAATTGCAATTTTAGTTCGCCAAGAATTAATCTTACTAATTATGGGGGGAATATTTGTTGCTGAAACCGTTTCTGTTATTTTACAAGTTGCATCATTTCGTCTAACTGGTAAAAGAATTTTTAGAATGGCCCCTTTGCATCATCATTTTGAATTAAAAGGTTGGGCTGAGCCAAAAATCATAGTAAGGTTTTGGATTATTTCATTAGTATTGGTTTTATGTAGTTTAGCGACACTTAAGCTAAGATAAAATTAAGTAATCAGTTATTAAGGAATGTCCCAAAAGACATATTCAATGTAGTTTATTTACTGGAATTAGTATAATAAAAATGGATAATAAATTAATTAGGGATAAATATATTATTATAGGCTTGGGGGCAACTGGAGTTTCTGTTGCTAAATTTTTATTAAAAAATAATAAGCAAGTTATTTTAATTGATAGCAATGCTAAGCCTGGTAATTTACAAGATATTTTAAAGTTAGATTTAAAAGCAAATGATGATTTATTTTTAGGGTTAAATAAATTTGAACTTTTAGATAAAGTTAAAGATATAAATCCAGATGAAATTGTTTTAAGTCCTGGTTGCGTTGGGTATTTATTAGAAGATTTAGCGTTATTAAATATTCCAATAACAAGCGATATACAGTTATTTATTGATTATGTTACCAGTAATTATAATTCAAAAGTTATTGGTATTACTGGAACAAATGGTAAGAGTACAGTTACAGCTTTAGTTTATCATTTACTTAAAAAGAGTAATCATAAGGTCAAGTTAGGCGGAAATTATGGTATTCCTGTTTTAGATTTACTTCAAGAAGATAATCATAAGATAGACTCTGATAATATTTATGTCTTAGAACTCTCAAGTTTCCAATTAGAAATATCTAATAACTTAAATTTAAAATCAGCTGTTATTTTAAATTTAGCTCCTGATCATTTAGATAGATATAATAATTTAGAAGATTATTATTATGCTAAATATAAGATTTATAGTAATGCTGAAAATATTATTATCAATAAAGATAATAAAAACCTAGTTAATCTGAGCAATCAAATTATTAAAAATAGATTAGAATTTAGCTATTTTGATAATAATGATGATACAGGCTTTTATGTTAAAAATGATTTTATTTATTATAAAGATTATCAAATATTAGACATAAATAAGCTTTCTTTATTTGGAATACATAATATTTATAATGCTTTGGCATGTATTGCTTTAGTTTTTAGCATATTAGATATAAAGGCTCTAGATGTAAAAATTAAAGCACTGCAGCAAATAGCTTTGAATGCTTATTCTTTTAAAGGCTTAGAGCATCGTTCAGAAATTTTTTTAGATAAAAATGATATTACATGGATTAATGATTCCAAAGGTACTAATTTAGATGCAACAAGTGCTGCTTTAAATAGCTTAGTTAATCTTAAATATAATAAATTATGGTTAATTTTAGGTGGGGTTTTAAAAGAAAAAGATTTTGTTGAATTTAATAAAATTTTAAAAAATATTGTTGATAAGAATAATTTAGGTGGGATTGTTATTTTTGGTAAATCAAAAGATGAGATTTATAATAATATTTTATCTAAAGATACCAAAGATTTTCTGATTATAGAAAATAGTAAAGAAGTTAGCAATGATAAAATTTTAGGTAAAATAGTTAGTTTAGTATTAGATAAGCATAATAAGGCAGTTAATGAGAATAACCTTGCTGTGAATCTAAAAGATATAGTTTTATTTTCTCCTGCATGTGCAAGTTTTGATATGTTTAAAAATTATATGCAAAGAGGAAGTATATTTAAGGAGATAGTAAAAGAAAATTATAATGGAACAAAATAAATTAGATATAACTATTTTTTATGCAACTTTATTTTTAGCTGTGTTTGGACTTATAGCTATATATTCAGCATCTATTACTATATCAGAAAAATATTATCATGATTCATTCTATTTTTTACAAAGACAAGCAATTTATTTAGTTTTAGCTTTTGCTTTAGGTTATTTGTTATATCAAGTTGATTTAAAAACTTTAATTAAAGCAAGTTTATTAATATATATAATTATAAATTTATTATTAATTTTTATTTTGTTTTTTGGGGTTTCAGTAAATGGTAGTAAGCGCTGGATTAATTTATATATTTTTAAGCTCCAAGTATCAGAGTTATTAAAATTTAATTATATTATATTGTTGCCATATTTAATCGGATATAAAAATCTAGATTTAAATAATGTTAAAAGTTTTATCACAACTTTAATTATTTTATGCATTCCATGTATATTTGTAATGCTGGAGCCAGATTTAGGATCTTGCGTTGTTATTACTTTAACTTTTTTAACTGTTTTATATATAAGCGGGGCTAAAAAAAGTTATTTTCTTTTATTAATTAGTTTAGCATTAATATTATTAAGTTTAGCTATTATTTACTCACCATATAGATTACAAAGAATAGTTGCATTTTTAGATCCTTGGAAAAATCAATTTACATCTGGATATCAATTAACACAGGCATTAATTGCTTATGGAAGAGGTGATTTTTGGGGCTTGGGACTTGGTGCAAGTGTTCAAAAATTATTTTTCTTACCAGAGGCTCATACAGATTTTATTTTAGCAATAATTGCAGAAGAGCAAGGTTTTTTAGGGCTTGGTGCTTTATTTTTAGTATATTTATTATTTATAAGTTTAATATTTTATAAAGGCTATATATCAGCGTGTTGTGAAAAGCAGATGGAAAGTCTTTTATGCTATAGCGCCGGATGTTATTTTTTTTGGCAAATAGCAATAAGTATAGGAGTAAATTTAGGACTTTTACCAACGAAAGGATTAACTTTGCCTTTTGTAAGTTATGGTGGTAGTAGTTTATTAGTAAATTATTGTATAGTAATATTAATTTTAAAAGTTAATTTTCAAAAGCAAGAATATTAAATAATGGCTAAAAATAAAAAATTCAAAATATTAATTATGGCAGCAGGAACTGGAGGGCATATTATTCCAGGGCTTGCTATTGCAAAAAAATTGCAAGAAGATAATCAGAGTGTAGAAATTCAGTGGCTTGGCACTCATAAAGGATTGGAATCTAAATTAGTGTCTAAAGAAAATATAAAGATTAATTATATTTCAGTTTGGGGATTAAGAAATAAAGCTATTTTGATTAAGTTATTGGCGCCATTTAGATTATTATATGCGCTATTGCAAGCTATCATAGTAATGCTTAAATTCAGGCCTAATATTGTTTTAGGTATGGGAGGTTTTGTTTGTGGACCAGGAGGTTTAGCAGCTTTTTTAACTAGAAGAAAATTAGTAATACATGAACAAAATGCAATAGCCGGATTTACTAACAGCATTTTGGCGCGATTTGCAAAACAAGTTTTTGAAGGTTTCCCTAATAGCTTTAATAAGATTCAAAGTAAGATCAAACATAAATTAAAATATACAGGTAATCCGATAAGAACAGATATTTTAAATATACCTAGCCCTAAGATAAGATTTCAAAATAAATTAAATAAAAAAGATGTAAATATTTTAATTATTGGTGGTTCACGTGGTGCAGTTGCATTAAATAAATTAATTCCAGAGACTTTAAATCAATTATTAAATAAAAATAATACTGATGTTAATTATAATATCACTCATCAGTGTGGAGATTTAAATTATAAAGAGACTTTAAGTGTCTATAAAAAATATAATTTAGATAATAAAAATAATATAAATATTATTAAGTATATTGATAATATTGTTGATTATTATAGTAATGCTGATTTAATTATTTGTCGATCAGGAGCTATGACGGTATCAGAAATTGCAGCAGTTGGTCTAGCTGCTATCTTTATTCCTTTTCCTCAGGCTGTTGATGATCATCAAACTAAGAATGCTAAGTTTTTAGAAAGTAATAATGCCGCTGTTATTATGCAACAAAAAAATTTAACGAGTGAAAATTTAGCAGATAAAATACTTGAATTGATTAATACCGAAGATTTATTAGAAAGGATGGCGATAAATGCAAAAAAAGTTTCTAAAGTAGAGGCTTTAGGAAATATTTGTAATAAAATCTTTCAACCTAAATCTTAAGAGAAGTTAAAAGTTTAAGGTGAAATTGAAATAGTTAACTTTTTTGTTATTATAAACATTTAGTCTTAATTTATTGTGCCAATCAGATTTATTATAAACGAAAGTAATAACTTCTGAAAATAACGCAGCTACAATTACTTGAGATGTGGTATGCGCATTACAATCTATTCTACTATATCCAGTCATAATTGCTGTTGCATATAATGGAATTGATAAATATTTATAATTTTTAGATGACATTCTAACATAAGAAGCTGGAACCCAAGCAGCAACAG
Organism: uncultured Gammaproteobacteria bacterium; assembly: GCA_963977185.1. Taxonomy (GTDB): domain Bacteria; phylum Pseudomonadota; class Gammaproteobacteria; order JAGOUU01; family JAGOUU01; genus CAXBNV01. The sequence goes on from CAXBNV010000029.1 coordinate 17,525, forward strand.
TATGTCCAGATGGCATACCATCATAATTTGAGTGATGAGGTCTTTTTCCAAATGATATATGATTATTGTCTGATACTTTTATTAGCAATATTTTTAATTATTTATAATGCATCTTTTATTATACATTTTTATCAAATTGTAAATAATTTAGAGCATGTTAATACACTGTTTGTATTATCTGTGCCTGTTTTTTTTATATCTTTATTTATAATCCTGTTTTCTTTAATCACAATAAAATATATAGAAAAGCCTTTAATAATTTCTCTTTTTATTTTTAGTTCTATAGTTTCTTATTACGGATATTTTTATGGTGTAATTTTTGACACTGAAATGTTTTCTAATATTTTTGAAACAAATACAGGAGAAGCTTTATCATATTTTAATTTATCTATTATTTTATGGGTCGTATTAACAGGAATTTTACCTTCGATATTTATTTGTTTTTTAAATATTATTCATTTTAAATTTTGTAAAGAATTATTATATAAAGCAATTATAATTTCTTGCTCTTTTTTAATAATGATTTCAATCTTTTTTTTCTTTAGTAAAAGTTACATTTCAATAAAAAAAAATAACCGCACACTACATCAACTAATTGTTCCAACATATTATTTGCATGGTTTAATTAAATATCTTGATGATGTATTTTTTAATGATACAAAAAATTATAAAATATTAGGATTAGATGCAAAACTAAAAACAGATGAGTTGTCTAAGAAAAATTTATTAGTTATTGTCGTTGGAGAAACAGCTAGAGGTCAAAATCATGAATACAATGGTTATGGTAGAGCTACTACACCATATACTTCACAAAAAGACATTATAGCTTTTCAAAAAGTTTCTTCATGTGGAACAGCAACTGCAACTTCTGTACCTTGTATGTTCTCTAGATTATCAAGAAAAGAATTTAAAAGATACAAGGCTAAAAATGAAGATAATTTGATGGATATTATAAATAGGACAAACACTAATGTTCTATGGCTTGATAATGATGGAGGATGTAAAGGTGTATGCAACAATGTTAAGCACTTTTACATGCCTGCACATAATAAAGATCAATTTTGTAATGGTTTATCGTGTCATGATGAAATTTTAGTTGAGTATCTACAAAATAATTTAAATAAATTAGATGCCAAAGACAGTGTAGTAGTGATTCACTTAATTGGTAGTCATGGACCTGCTTATTATGAAAGATATCCAAGTAGATTTAACAAATTTACTCCAGAATGTCATCGTAGCGATATTCAAAACTGTACCAATGAACAATTAGTAAATACATACGATAATACTATTCTTTATACTGATTATGTTATCTCAACATTTATTGATAAACTAAAAAAGTATGATAATAAATGGAATACTAGTTTAATTTATTTATCTGATCATGGCGAATCACTAGGTGAAAATAATTTATATTTACATGGAGCGCCATATTTTATTGCCCCTGAGGAACAAACCAAAATTCCTATGATTATGTGGTTTTCTGATTCTTTTATAACGGCGAATAAACTTAATAAAAATACTATTAAAACATACGCTAAACAAAATGAATATTCTCATGATTATTTATTTGACTCAGTATTAGGATTAATGAATGTTTCAACTAATATATATAATAAGAATTTAGATATATTTTATAATGCACGAGTAAATAGTTAATAAACTATGAGAATCAGAATTTTTGATTCAAAGTTATGTTGTGAAGGTTGCATGATAATATTTGAGGGTGAATAAATTTAATCAATTTTTTATTCATAACTTTTTCTTATTTGAGTAAGAAATTTCGGGTCTATGAAGATTTGAGTGGGTCAGGGCCATCTCATTAAAATCCTTTTGTGCAAACTAAAGTTTGCCATTTCCTTTAAAAAAGGAA
>CAXBNV010000030.1:0-19244 GCA_963977185.1 uncultured Gammaproteobacteria bacterium
AAGCTATGGAAATTTCTCTGGCCCTAACTATGGAATTTTGTTTGACTTTGACAATAAAAAATATTACAATACTCTAGTTTTAATTTACTTATTTATATTATTAAATTTATGTCTAGTTGTTGTAATAAAGCTATAGAAGAACAGAATATCAATGGGTTATGGAAAAGAAGCATGAGCTTAATTGCGCTAGGCGGAGCAATGATGATCCCTAAAGTTGAGCATTATTTGCTTATGGGGCCTGCAAGCATTGCAACTTTTGGAATAACTTCTATATTAATGGCTAATTCAGTTATTAATGATTTTAAGGACTTACAGTGGTTTACCTTAACTTCAGTGTTTAGTCTAGGCTTAATTATAGCAAGCCCTTACTTCTTAACTCTTTCGTTACAGTGGCTAAGCTTATCTTTTGCTGCAGCAACTCTTGGATACTCTTTATTTATTAGTAAAGACTCTAAAACATCTTGTGATATAAAACAATCTGAATTAGAAGAAAAAAACACTTTTCCATACTCACTTAGCTTGCCTTCTTTAGATAAAATAATTTTACTTTCAAGTTCAATAACTTGGGTTTTAGCTGCAGCAAGTATGGTCTCAGTTACTCCTATTTTACATCATGTTATGCTGCATGATGCTTTATTATCTATAGGTTTTTTTAATTTTGGTGCTTATATTAGACAAAAACTACAAACTCATCTTCTTAATAAAAATCATAGCAGCAAAGTGACAATTATAAATGAACTTAATGAACATACAGAAGTTCAATTAAACAAATTAAAAAAAGGCATGCGTATTATTATTGATAAGCCAATGACAATACCAGTATCTTGCATAGTTGAAGGAAATGAGTGCAAAGTAAATGATGACTCGGCAGAATCATCTGTTGATAAAAAAGATGGAGATAATCTTTCAGCATTTACACTTGTTCATAAAGGACAAGTTATATGTAATGAAGATTATCATCCTATTAAAAATACTTCAAACAGTCATAATATCGATCATCCTATGTTACAAATGTTCCTTAGCTCAATATTAGGAATATCTTTGGCTTGTGGTCTATTTAATGGGCTAGTTACAGGATCTTTAATAGCAGGAGTACAAAGTTTTGCCATAAACTTTATGTCGACCTGCCCATGCGTATTTTTAGTAACAAAGCCCATTATTCTAAATAAAGCTTTAGAGCTATCAAAAAAATATGGATTTGAAGCTAATAAAACGCCTGTATTAAACAAACCAGATATTATTGTTTTTGATAGAACCCACACACTTTATGAACCAAATCAAAATGATTCTAACGCGCCATATAAGTTAATTGATGGAGCAAAAGAACTTTTACAAAATTTAGTAAATAAAGGAATTGCTGTATATATACTAAGTGGTCATAGCACTAATGGTTATGAAGAAAATTTAAAAAGCTGCAGAGCTGAATTAGAAAAAATAGGAATAAATCCAGAAAACATCATTTTTAATGAAAAATTCCATGGTGAATCTAGTCAAAAAGATGAAGTTATTCGTAATCTAAAATTATACGGAACAATCGATATACCTAATTCCATTGGTTATTTACAGCATTTAAAAAACACATTTTATTCAAATAATGTTTGGATGGTTGGTGACTCTATAAATGATAAAAAAGCCATACAACATGCAGATTTAGGCATATGCATAGGACAAAACTTATCTGGTGGAATTAGTATCAATGATAATGTAGCACAAGATGCAAATTTAATAACAACACAAGCTAATTTAAAAAATTTATCAGATTTAGTTGATGTATTTTATAGTGGTGTTAATTATTTAAATGTATTTACAGGATTTGCATTATTATATAATACTTTTATGCTCTCAGCTGTAAATGGACTATTTTGTAGTATGTTAGGATTTACATTATCTCCTTCTATGGCATGCTTAGGAATGTCAGCTTGCTGCGTATCGTTACTCATATCAGCATCAATGGTCAATTTATCAAATAGCGATGAAAATATTGCACAAGAACAAAGCTTTTTTGAGCAAATTTCACTATTATGGAATAAAATAACAGACTTTTTATTTACAGATAACTTAGATAACTCTCCGGAACCAATAAAAAGCACATGCTGCTGCCATTAATTACAAAAACACGATAAATGGTCCTGGCAAACTCTTGATCTGTAACAATGTTTTTTTACTTAAATTAATTTAATTTAATTTAATTTTTAAAATATGTTACAGATTTATGGAAAGAAACTTAATCTGATTAACTCCTAGACATTTTGACCTGCAACAAAACCAGAAGACCATGCCCATTGAAAATTATAACCTCCTAGCCAACCTGTAACATCTAATACTTCTCCAATAAAATATAGCCCTTTAATACTATTGGTCTCCATAGTCTTTGATGAAACTTGATTTACATCAACTCCACCTAAAGTTACTTCAGCTGTTCTGTATCCCTCAGTTCCTGCAGGTTTTATTACCCAGTTTTTAAATAATTGTTCAATTATTGTTAAGTTTTGTGAATTCAACTGCTTTAAGCATACATCATTTAAATTTAAATGATCTAATTCAAAATCTAAAAAATATTTTACAACACTTTTAGGTAAATATTGACTTAATACTGTCTTTAATAATTTTTCTGGATAAGATTGTTTATGTGTTTCTAAAATTTCTAATAAATCCACATCAGGTAAAATATCAATAAACACTTCATCGCCAGGTTTCCAATAAGATGATATCTGTAAAATACTTGGCCCGCTTAAGCCTCTATGAGTAAATAACAAACCTTCTTTAAAACTTCGATTATTGCATGTTACTTCGGCATTAACTGCAATTCCAGATAATTTTGCATATTTCGTTTTTTGTTTATCTGTTAATGTAAAAGGCACCAAACCTGCAGCTGTTGGTAAAACATCAAGATCAAACTGTTTCGCAATCTTATATCCAAAAGGTGACGCCCCCATTGTAGGAATAGATAGCCCCCCTGTTGCTATAACTAACGATTCGACATGATATTTATTAGTTTCGGTTGATATTATAAAATGATTGTTTTTAATAAACTCTACATCTAAAACTTCTGTATGAGTTTTTAACTCAACATTAAATTTATCACATTCAGATAAAAGCATATTCAATATATCTTTAGATTTATTTTTACAAAATAGCTGCCCTAAAGTTTTTTCATAATACTCTATACTGTATTTTTCAACTAATGCTATAAAATCCCACTGTGTATATTGACTTAATGCTGACTTACAAAAGTGCGGATTAGATGATAGATAATTTTCAGGCGAAGCATAATAATTAGTAAAATTACACCTTCCACCCCCTGACATTAAAATTTTCTTACCAGGTTTATTTGAATGCTCTAATATAACTACTTTACGGCCTTTTTTTGCAGCTTCAATAGCACACATTAAACCCGCTGCACCAGCACCGATTACAATTACATCTGTTTTTAGCATATAATATTAAAATTTATTCTTTTTAGTTTGATTCTTATGTTTCTCATCTAAAAGACTAAAACAATAATTAGTGCTAATAATTGCTGGAGCTAAAATTGCTAAAGTCAAAAATAAGGCAGCAGAAACATCAGATTTATTCTTGATAGTAAATAAACGCATAACTAATATATCTCTTGAAAAAAGAAGAACATTATACCACTTTATTTATATTAAAAAAGCTTATATAGTATACTCAATTAGTTCACTTTAGTTAAAAAAATGAAAGAGAAAGCTATTATATTATTATCTGGTGGTTTAGATTCAACTACCTGTCTTGCTATTGCTTCCAATAAAAATTTAGATTGCTATGCTTTAAGTTTTGATTACGGTCAAAAACAAAAAGCAGAGCTTGAAATGGCTAAATTAAATGCAGAAAAATTTCATGCGAAACGACATTTTATCGTAAATATACAATCTTTAGGAGAGCTAGGTGGCTCTGCTTTGACTGATAAAAACATTGATGTCCCAGAATATAAAGATAATGGTGAGATTCCAATTACCTATGTTCCTGCTCGTAACACTATATTCTTATCTTATGCTTTAGCTTATGCAGAAGTTGTACAAGCAAGATATATTTATATAGGTGCAAGTGTTGTCGATTATTCAGGTTATCCAGATTGTAGGCCAGAATTTTTTGAAGCTTATCAAAATTTAATAAATACATCGTCTAAATATGTATTAGATGGACATAAACTAGATATTACAATGCCTTTATTGCAATTATCAAAAGCCAAGACTATAGAATTAGGATTAAAACTAGGAGTCGATTATAGTAGTACTATTAGTTGCTATCAAGCTGATGCAAATGGTAAGGCTTGTGGTTTTTGTGATAGTTGTACATTAAGAAAGCAAGGATTTAAAGATTCAGGCATTTCTGATCCTACTAAATATAAATAATATAAAATGAATATATACACTGTTAATATTATTGGAGCAGGCAAACTTGGTAAAGCTATTGGTAAATTATTAGCTGATTCTAACAAATGCAGTATTCAAGGGATAGTTAATTCAAATATAGAAAGCTCTCAAAAAGCCATAGAATTTATAAATCAAGGAAAAGCATATTCAAGTATTCAAGAGCTACCTTTGGCTGATATAACTTTTATTACAACCCCTGATGATTTAATTCAAATAATATGCGATAAGCTTGTTAAAAATAATAAGATAAAGTCTAACAGTATAGTTATTCATTGTAGTGGTATTTTAAATATAGATGCTCTGAATTCAGCTAAAAATTTAAAAAGCCTAAACAATCTAGATAAACTAGATAAAAAAGTAAATGTTTATACCGCAAGTATTCATCCAGTTAAAAGCTTTGCAGACTCATTAATGGCAGTAAATAACTTTAAAGGAACATATTGTGCTTTTGAAGGATGTGAATATACTTATAATATAATAAAGCCTATTTTTGATTCTTTTGGAAGTATAATATTTAAAGTTAATTCTGAACAAAAAGAGTTATATCACGCAGCTTGTGTAATAGCATCTAATTATACGGTAACGCTAACAGACATGGCTAAAAAATGCTTTCAAGATTCAGGATTAAGTGAGCAAATGGCATTAAATTTGGCTAATAAATTAGTTTTAAATGCAGCTAATAATATAAAAAAATTAAACTCAACAGATTTAGCTTTAACAGGGCCAATTGATAGAGAAGAATTAAGCACAATCAAAAAACATTTAACAGCGTTGCATAATAAACACATTAAAAAAGCCTATATTATTCTTGCCAGAAACACCATATGCTTATGTAAGGCTACTTTAGATTTTAAAAATTCTTTATTAAATTTACTTAAAAAAATATCAAGAAATTAATTTTATTTAACATGATAAAGATGAACTAGCTCTATTGTCACTCAAAGATTTGGCAATATACTCATTTGATATTTCTAAAAACTTATTAACAAATCCTGCGTAAGCACTTAATTTAGAATCATCATTTAGTTCAAAATCACACAAAGGAATTAAGTGGGTATCTATTTCATCTTCTGAAACTTTTTGTTTTTTTGCATGTATAATTCTTTTTGAATCTTTAACTTTAACTTTATGACTGGAATACAAAGAATCTATTTTAGAGTTACTATTAAAATCAAAAGGAGTTTTTACGGCATCACTCAAACTACCAGTAGGTAAAGCTTTATCGCCAATATGATAAATATGACATTGCTCGTTTGTCATTTTAGAATAAACTTCTTCTTTTGCCTCTTCTCTTATTGTACAAGGAGAAAGATCCCAACCAGTATATGATACCATAAAAGAAATTAGATGCTTTATAGCTCCAGGTATAAAACATGAAAAATTGGTAACTAAGTTATACATTATTTCTGTCATATGACTATAAGCATTATTCATTATAACTCTTAATTTAAAATTATTTTTATTATTAAGAATTCTTTTTACATCATAGGCTACAGCCGATCCATTGCAATCTCCCTGTAAAATAATGTCCGTAGAATCAATTCCTTGAGAGATTAGATCATAAACCATTGACATGCCTGAGTTAATTAAATCATTAGATTCTCTAATAACTCCCGTACTACCAGAAACCCCTGGATAATTAAATGCATGAACTGTTGCACCAGTTTCTTTTGCTATACTAGAAATATCACTAAATAATTGCTGATAACAAATATTAATACCTGTAAAATAAATTATATGCTTACCATGACCAGGTAAATGCTCATTATTAAGAACTTTATTATTAGGCACACAAGACATTGCCTCTAAATGACAATAATTATCTTCTATTGTATTGTCTTGATCAGAGTAACTATTATGAGCTAATTTTGATTTAACATATCGATTAGAAAAAGTTAAGTTTTCAAAAGAATCATAATATTTAGGTTTTGGCTTTCTAGATTTATTGTCCCAATTTTTATTTTGCTCAATAAAGTTTATAAAGGGGCTATCAATTTTATTGCCATCTAAATCTTTCTCATAACCATTACTTATAAACCAATCAGGTATATTCTTGTTAAATAAACATGCAACCATAAAGCTTTGTGCTGCATACATAAAAAAAGTGTTGTTACTTTTAACTTTAACAAAAGAATTTAAATATAAGCTTTTATGTTGTAACAAAATAATTAAGCTCTCATTTGGACAAATTCTTTTTGTGAAAAATTGGCTTCCTTATTAATATCTGCAATATTTTCACTTAAAGCATAATATTTAGCTTCTAAAGAATCAGCAATAAATATTCTAACAATTGGAATGTGCGCCATTATACTGCGAATAACACTTGCCAACATTTTTAATATGCTTTCAGAATTTTTAGCGGTAATGTCCCTTTCAAGTTTTTCAAAAATCTCGTTAGATGTATCCATGATACATGAATAAATAGCTGAAATTCTTTGTTCACTTTGATCATCAAAAGGATTATTTTTTAATAATTTTTCGTTTTCATTAATATTATTTATTAAGTTATTAATAATTTCTTGATACTCTTCTGGTTTTTCACTATCGACTTTTATCTTAGAATAATTATTTTTTATAGAGTCTAAATGCTTAAGCAGTAATGATAAAGCCGCAATTTTTCTAAGATTAGGACGATTATCTAAAACAATATGTTTACACAAGTCTTCATCTAAATTTTTAAGTATGCTAATTGCGTCAGAATATTGCTCGTTTTGTAATAGTAATAATATTTCATCTTTTTTAACATTTAAAGATCTTGTAAGCCTATATGAATATTGATTTACTTTTGAAACATTAATTCCAGTATTTTGACCTATCCCTCTAGCATTAGTAATTTCCCAAGGAATAAATCCTGCATTCATATCTTCTTCAGTTGCATTGGAATGTATTTTTTCTAAATCACTTTTAGATCTCATTAATAAAGAATCAATCATTCTTTGCATTGGGCTTAAACTAGCGTAAACAATTAAGTCTTTTTTAACTACTAATTTAGCTTCCATTGATGATATTCCACCTGGCCTAATATTTACTACATCTGCGGTAGAATATAAATGAGCAATAGTATTAGCCCCTTGACTTGATAATGGTATAATTTTAACATTACTATCTTTACTCAGATCAGATTTTGCTAATGCCTGTTTATACAATTCATTATCTGAATTATTTGGACCACAAAATATAAATATATATTTTGGTTTTTCTGGCGATTGTTTTGATAACTCAATCTCAGAGTCAACGATTGACAAGCTTCCATCTATATCGGCTTGACTACCTAACATGATTGTTATTATATCTGCCTTGTTAGATTCGTTGTCTAATCTCATGTGTGCATAATTATCACCATTGTCAGAATAATACTCAGATAAGATATTGCCTAACTGCGCTTTTAGTCCATTATATTCTTGCTCATTTGTAAAATTTAACTTTAATAAATTACTTCTTTTTGCTGGAGTTTCTTTATAATGTAAAAAAGCAGGCCTTATCGGGCCATCAGTAAATTTAACTCTTAAAATATCTTGCCCTGATTCATCCTTAGGCAAATTTAAATATAAAGTTTTGTAAACTTCTTTCATAAATTCGTGATACCGTTCTTGTTTTTCCTTTTCTGTACTACCTTTGATGAATTTAATTTCTTCATCAGAAAGAACAGGATTAGGAGTACGAAGTTCAAACAAAGCATCGTTCATATCTTTAGGATCTAAAGCATCCATTTCATAAGCAAAATTTGTCCATTTATGTCCATCAGCTCCTTTTGCAGGCAAATCTGTAAAGTGATTTATAAACTTAATTTTCTTTTTGAAAGTATTTGGGTTATGTTCATTATGAAAATCAACATCTCGGTTATATTCGGCAACTGCGCTTACCATAGAGCATATGCATAAAAGACCTGTATTATGAACCTCTATTTTATCTGCATTTTGAAAATCAACTTCTTTTTCAGCAATTAATTTAACCAGGTTTTCTTTAACATTACCACGAGAAAAATAAGTTAAAAAATGTAGGCTAGCTAGAAATTTAGATATAGATACATTTCCTGATTTTTGAGCTTCATTCCAACCATTAATAGCAACTTGATCAATAGCCCAAAAATTTTTCCAAGGCAAAAGCCAATGATCTTTAATTATATTAATTAATATTGTTTTGTCATTATTAATATCTGCAAATTGCTTTAAAGCTTCTGCTGCAGCCTTATGACCACCACCACCGTCTGATGTTAATATAATTTGATACTTATTACTCTTCATATGCCCTCTTTTTACTACAAAATTAAGTAAAATTTATTTACTAGTTAACCATCTTAATATTTTATTGTCAAGCCTTTTAAAGTTGGCCAAGCCATAATCATTTAGATTTATTACAAATTTTATTATAAGTAGTTAAGCTGTATTTTTAGACCAACTAACCGATATGTAATTAATGTATAGTATAAATATTAAATATAATCCTATGGCTTTTTTAAAATTTACTTTATTATTTTTTATTTTAATCATAAATGTCTTACACGCTAATATTTTTTCTTTTGTAAAAACAAATTCCCAGGAATTAGATTTTTATAAATATGGCGCTATATTACCTATTATTACAGACTCAACTGGTAATAAATGGGTATATTTTACACTAGATATTCATAATAAAAAATCAGTAATAGATCTATTTGGTGGATTAATTGAAAAGAAAGATAAATCTGTGTTTAAAGCTGCAATAAGAGAGCTAAATGAAGAATCTCTTGATGTCTTTGGCAATACTTCTTATATAAACCTAAAAGCTATAGATTATAAAGTCTTCCGTACTAAATTATTTATAATATCTATTAAAAACAATAAACTAAATAATCACTGTGATTATTTTACTAAAAATTATTATTTAAGAAGATATGGTGGCTTAAAAAAATATAGACATTTAACATTAGCTCAAACTGAGACCGTTGGAATGCGCAAAGTTAAACTTTCTCATCTTATTGAATATATAAACTCTCCCAATAAATATCCGGATGGTATAACGACTTATTATACTAATAATAAAAGATGTAACATAAAAGATAAGAATAAATTCAGGTTTGAAACAAAAATTTTATTATCATTTGCTATATTAAAAAACAGCTTAATAAATCTAAATAAAAAAAACTTATAGTTTGAAGAAGTAAGTTTAATGAAATTATAGGCATGAATATGCCGTCCATATAATAGAATTTTTAGGAAAATATATAATAAGGACATCGAAAAAAATTTATAATTTATTTTAATTTGTGGGGTTTAAAGTAATGCGGTTTATAAACAAACTACTAATTCCTGTATTAATAGCATCATTCAACTACGGTTGCTCTAGCTATAATATGTTTGAAAGCGATAATTTTGCGGAAAGAAGTGCTGTATCTAGTAATTCATCCGATCCTTTCTATGGAAAAAAATTGTGTAATACTAGTAAGTATAAATGTATAAAAATTTACAAAGGCGATACATGGGCTAAACTATTTCCTCAAAAAGAAAAAAGAAGACTTGTAATGAACCTAAATAGAACTAACATGGCTTTAAAATATAGAGACTGGTTAGTTGTTCCTAGAGATATTAATACGACATATAGAGAAAATTCACCTTTTCCTGATAAAATATCAAGCTCAAGTACTAAAAAAATAGTAATAAATGTTAATAAACAAGCATATGCTGCTTATGATAAAAGCGGTGATTTAGTTAGATGGGGACCTGTTAACACTGGTCGAGAAGATGGTGAGCATAATACTCCTAGAGGTAGATTTAAAATTTATCGTAAACAAGGAGCAAATTGTAAATCATCATCGTATCCAGTTCCAAACGGTGGAGCGCCAATGCCATACTGCATGCACTTTTACAAAGGATATGCAATGCATGAATATCAAATGCCTGGATTTGCTATAAGTCATGGCTGTATAAGACTAAACATGACTGATGCTAAATGGCTTAATAATTTCTCTCCTATAGGCACACAAGTAGAAATTAGATAATTAAAACCCCATAACCCTTTCCCGAAATATCTAATCGGGATGGGGTAACAAAGATATAAAAAAATAAATATTATAAATATATATTTTTTTACTTATCAACTTCTGTCTTAATAGCTAAAACATCGCATGGAGCAATATCTAATAAACTATTAGCATTTGAACCTAGTATGAAAGCAAGGCCGTGCTTGGTATGACTACCAACAACGATTAAATCTATTTTTAGGCTTTTTGCATAATGCAAAGCTTCTTCTTTTATAGAGCCTAATTCAACTTTACAGTTTTTATTAAAATCAACTCCTATATTTTTAGCAAGCTCTTTCATGCCTTTTTTAGCTTCTTGATATATTGTTGATTCAACATCAAAAACCATAGGGCTTGCATATATAGCTGGCAGGTTTTCAACAACATGAATCATATATAATTCAGCATTATGAAAGTCTGCAATTTTTTTTGCTCTTTCTGCTACACACTCTGTTTCTGGCAATAAATCAGTTGCGTATAAGACTCTTTCATACATAAAATAATTCCCTTTTGATATATTGATTGATTAAAACTGCTTAAGTAAATTTAAAAACTCTTCTTCAGTATAAATCGTAATTCCTAATTTTTCAGCTTTTTTAATTTTAGAGCCTGCTTTTTCTCCAGCTATTAAGGCTGTTGTATTTTTTGAAACAGTATCTGTTACTTTTGCTCCAAATTCACGAAGTTTAGCTTTTGCTTCATCTCGGCTCATTTTAGATAAAGTTCCTGTAATAACATAAGTACTATTAGTCAGCGGCAAATTTTTTCTATTATCAATATCTAATTTCAGATTATTCCAATGAACCCCATACTCAATTAACTTATTAATTACATCTATATTATGATTTTCTTTAAAAAAACTAACTATATTATTAGAGACAACTTTTCCAAAATCAGAAATTGTAACTAACTGTTCTTCTTTTGCTTTGATAATATTATCAATAGAACCAAAGTTTTCTGCTAATAATATTGCTTTGCTTTCACCTACTTCTCTGATACCTATAGAATATAAAAATTTAGCCAAAGTTGTTTGTTTACTAGATTCTATAGCTAATAAAATATTATTAACTAATTTATCTCCCATTCTTGGCAAATTTATTAAATCTTCATGCTGTATTTTATATATATCAGCAATTGTATTAATAATTTTTTCTGACACTAATAAATCAACTATTTTATCTCCAAGTCCATCTATATTCATAGCTTTCCTTGAAACAAAATGTTTTATTGCTTCTTTTAATTGTGCTGGACAATATAGTCCTCCAGAACATCTAATGGCTACTTGTTCAGGAATTTTTACAACTAATGAGCCACACTCAGGACATGTTGTTGGAATTTTTATATCTTCGTAATTGTTATTATTATTATTTTCATCAATTACAGCAACAACTTCAGGTATTACATCTCCTGCTCGTCTTATAATCACTTTGCTGTTTATTTTAATATTTTTTCGTTTAATTTCTTTAATATTATGTAATGTTGCATTACTAACAGTTGCGCCCCCAACAAAAACAGGTTGTAATCTTGCAACCGGAGTTAAAGAGCCAGTTCTCCCAACTTGGAACTCTACATTCAATAAAATAGTTTCTTTTTCTTGAGCTGGAAACTTATAAGCAATACTCCATCTTGGTGATCTTGCTACACTACCAAGTTCTTTTTGTATAGTTATTGAATTTACTTTATACACAACTCCATCTATATCATAATTTAAATTATTTCTATTATTCAATAATTGATTATAATAACTATCTAAATCATGAATATTATTTACTTTTTTTATAAGATCATTAATTTTAAATCCCCAGGACTTTAACTTAGATAGTATCTCAAAATGATTATCTGGCAAATTACTATCTGAAACATAACCAACGCTATAACAAAAAATAGATAAACTTCTTTTTGCTGTAACACTAGAATCTAATTGCCTTAAACTACCTGCTGCTGCATTTCGAGGGTTAACAAAAGGTTTATCACCGTTTTTAGTAGCTTCCAAATTTAATTTTTCAAAATCTTTATGGGTAATATAAACTTCACCTCTTACTTCTAGAAACTCAGGTATATTATCTCCTTTTAATTTTAACGGCACCGATTTTATGGTTTTTACATTTTGGGTAACATTTTCTCCTGTTAAGCCATCTCCTCTTGTTGCAGCTAACTCTAAAATTCCATTTTTGTATAATAAATTTACTGCTAACCCATCTATTTTTGGTTCACACACATAATCTAAACTAGCTTGATTATTTAAATCTAACTTATTATTTATCCTATCTAAGAATCCCTGTAGTTCTTTTAATGAAAAAGCATTAGATAAAGATAACATTGGTGATTTGTGAATAACTGAAGAAAACTTATCAAGAGGCTTTAATGCGCCAACTCTTTGGGTAGGAGAGTCTTTAGTTACTAGATCAGGGTAAGACTCTTCTAATTTTTGTAATTTTGAAAATAAAAGATCATATTCATAATCAGATACGCATGGATCATCCAAAATATAATATTTATAATTATAATCTTCTATAGTTTTTTTTAGCTCTAAAATTTCTTGCTCAATATTTACTACATCTAAACTCAAAAAACATCCTCTTCAGCATCATTAGTATAACTTGCTAACAATTCATTGATATGCGTTACTTTTTCTGAGGTCAATAAATTTCTTGAGCTATCAAGTAAAATACCATTTAAATAATGAGATATTCTTTTAGCAGCATCAAGCATCAAATGGTAAACTTCAAGCGGATTATTACAATTATTAGTAGAAAAAAACAAAACAACTCCAGGAATATTTGTTTCTGGTAACTTATTTAAATCAAAAGTACCTGGTTCTAACATAGATGCAACACTAAAAATTTCTTTTCCAAGACCATTCTTATTTTCATGTCTATGAAAGATATTCATATCTCCGTATCTACACCCTAAAGACAATAAAACCCTCAATAAATCATTGCCCAAAAATGCATCTTGCTCTTTAGCTTGCACATATAAAGATATAAATTTCACATTATTATTTTTTTTAGTATTTTTATCTAATGTATCATTATTATCTATATTAGATTTAAAGTTATTACGTTTCACTACTCTAGATTTGCTTACATATTCACCTTTAAAAAAACTTTGAGTTTCTTTTTTGTCTAAATTTGTATTATTTTTAGAATTTCTTTTAAATAATTCTGCTTTATCGGTATTCTCATCAGCTGTCTTAGCCAAACGTTTTTTTCTATAATCAAAAGCTAGAACACCTAATAATATACATGTAAAAATAAATAATAACAGTTCAAAATTCATAAAATATACCCTATATTCAATTCATTAAGTATTATAATATAATAATAACACTTATTTTTATTTTTGCGCTAATTCTGCTGCTTGTTCTATATCAACAGAAACTAATCTTGATACCCCTGGCTCACCCATGGTTACACCTATTAACTTTTCAGCTAACGCCATTGTTATCTTGTTATGTGTTATAAAGATAAATTGCACATCTTTTGCCATTTCTTTTACTAAACTACAAAATCTGCCAACATTAGCATCATCTAAAGGCGCATCTACTTCATCTAATAAACAAAAAGGCGCAGGGTTTAATCTAAATATTGCAAAAACTAATGCTATTGCCGTTAAAGTCTTCTCGCCACCTGATAATAGATTAATTGAACTATTTTTCTTGCCTGGAGGCCTTGCCATTATACTAACGCCACTATCTAAAAGACCTTCACCAGTCAATATTAATTTAGCCTCACCCCCAATAAAAACTTTTGGAAATAAATATTGCAGCTCTTGGTTAACTATATCAAAAGTTTGTTTAAAGTTTTCAATAGTTTCTTTATCTATTTTAGCGATGGCTTGCTCTAATATTTCTAAAGCTTTTTCTAAATCATCTTGTTGCTTTACGTAATATTCTTTTCTTTCAGTTTGTTTATCAAACTCTTCAATAGCCATCAAGTTTACATTACCAAGGCTTGATACTTTGGTTTGAATAATTTTTAAATTTTTCTCAGCTAGTCTATAGTCAGAATCTAAATCAATTTTGTCTAAAAGCTCATCTAAATTAGCATCTTCTTCCATTAAGCTTTCTTCAATAGTAGCTTTTCTTGTATCAATATCTTGAAGCTGTAATTTAGCATTAGTTATTTGGTTATTTACAGTTAATAGCTTTTCACCATAATTACTTATTTCTTGTTCCAATTTCTTTATATTATTTTGAGTTCCCGCTAAACTATCTTTATTTAAAGCAACATTTTGTCCCTTTTCTTCTTTAGATTCTAAACTAGATTTTAGGCTTTCTTGTAATTCAATTAATTTGGGGTTTAATCTTTCTAGTTTTTTGTCAATATCTTCAAGTTTTAATAAAGATTTTTCTTTGTATCGTACTTTTTCTGTTAACTCTTTTTTTACTGAATCTAACTTATAATTTATTTCTTGTTTCTGAATTTCAATTTTATGTACTTTTTCTTTAAGTAAACTATATTCTTCTCTTATTTTCTTTAACTGACCTTTATAAATAATCCCTTCTTTATCTAGGCCTTCATAAGCTTTCTCTATACTGCAAAACTTATTAATAGAATCTTCTAATTTAGTTCTTAATTCTTTAACTCTCAAAGTATCATTAGATATTTGATTTTCTATTTCTAATAACTCTTGTTTTAATTTGTCTTCGTTTTGTTTTTGTTGTTTTAACTCCATCTCTAATTTAGCTAAATTTAGCTTATTAGTAGATTCTTGCTGTAATAAATGCTTAATATTATTCTCTACTAAGTTTTTATCTTTTATTACTTTTTGTATAACTTCTTTTTCTAAATTAATATTACTTTTTATTAATTCAATATTATCTTTAATTAAATCTAAACTGTTAATTAATTGTTTTATTTCTTTTTCACGCTCAAGAACACCTAAACCATTAGATTCTTTTTGATTGTTATTAGATATTAAAACCTTAAGCCAATTTTTATTAATCCATATACCGTTTTTAGTAACAATTGAATCGTTGTTTTTTAGTAAGTCAACATTAACAAGCAATGCATTTATACTTATTTGATCATTAAAATCAACAACAGAATCTAAGCAATAAATATTACCAGGCCAAAAAGCAGAAACTAGTTCAAAATTTTTAATTTTGCTAGATAATAAAACTAAGTCATCATAAGAATTATCAGTTTTATGATTATAATTTAATGTTTGATCATTATTAATAAAAAAGCTAGCCGAGGCATTATTTAAATCATTTGATAATAATGTTTTTAAATTGTCAAAACATCCTAATTTAATTGAAGCTATATTATCGTAAACAATAGACTCAACAACTTTACTCCAGTCAGGATTTACATCTAAAATTTCAGCGAGTCTTTTATTTTTATCAAGCTCATGTTTTTTTAACCATTCTTGTTGTTTTTTATGTTGTTTGCCTAAGGCATGTTCTTGGATAGTTTCTAGTGATGAAAGCCTACCTCTTAATTGATGTAATTCATGTTGATTACTATTAAACTCTTTTTCATATTCAGCAATTAACTTATTCTTTTCTAAAATATCTTGTTCAATTATTTTTAACTCATCTTTTTTAGAAAATAAATTCTCGTTCAATTTATTAATATCATCATTAATCAATTGAATTTTCGCGTCTTGATTAATTACACTTGAAAAGTTACCTTGCTCTTCTTGTAATTTGTTTTTACGCCCTTCAGCACGCATTATTAAAGTATCATATTTTTCAATATCGCTTTTATAATTATTAATTACTTTTTCTAAACTATATTTTTGTTGCTGTAAATCACGCCATTTGGTTTCCCAATTTTGCTCTTCTTGCTCGTAACTATTTAGTTTTTGTTTTAATTCTATATTTTGACTTTTATAATACTCAACGTCTGGCAAAATGTCTTTTAATCTAATTTCTAGCTCATCGAGCTCTTTTTCTAAATTAACAACATTAGTTTTATTATTTTCTAGGCTTTGCTTAATATAACTCTGATCACTCAATAATCGATTATTTTCATCTTGAATTTGTTTTATTTCTTGCTCTATTCTATTGATTAAATTTTCTGATTTATAGAATTCTTCTGATGCTTTTTGCACTAGTAATAATAACTTTTCTTCTTCTGCTTTAAATTTATTAATTTCTGTATTAATAGTACTTTTTTCTAAATTTAATTTATCTAAATGTTCAGTATGATTTTTTAAATATTCAGTTATTTTCTCAGCTTTTTGCCTTAAATTATTAAATTTCAAAACCAAACTAGTTACTTTAACTTCAAATTCTTCTGCTTTTAATAATTTATATTTTTTTGCAACCTGTGATTGTTTTTCTAGAATAATTATTTGTTTATCAAGTTCATGCATAATATCATTAAGACGAGTTAAATTGTCTTTAGTATTTTGCATTCTTGTTTCTGTTTCTTTACGTCTTTCTTTATATTTAGAAATTCCAGCTGCTTCTTCTAAATGAGCTCTCAACTCTTCTGGTTTTGCCTCAATAATTTTAGAAATCATACCTTGTTCTATAATGGCATAACTTCTAGCGCCCAAACCTGTTCCTAGGAAAACATCAGCAATATCACGCCTTCTACATTTAGAATTATTTAAATAATAATTAGATTGTCCATCTCGTGTTACGGTTCTTTTAACAGATATTTCATTATAATTAGCATATTGGCCTATTATTTTATGATCACTGTTATCAAAAATTAATTCTATTTGGGCTTGCCCTACTGGATTTCGTTTTTCTGAGCCATTAAAAATAACATCAGCCATACATGAGCCTCGCAAATGTTTAGCAGAGCTCTCTCCCATAACCCAACGAATAGCATCAATAATGTTAGATTTACCACACCCATTAGGTCCAACAACTGCAACTAAATTATTTTTTAAAGGAACGGTGGTTTGATCAACAAATGATTTAAATCCTGATAATTTTATTTTCTGTAATCGCATATAAAGGCTCTAATTTTAATTTCTTAAATTCCATTTCATAAAATTCACATCGATAGTCTATAATTATACATTAAGCTATATTTAAATTAAAAGTTTATTTAACAATGATAATAATCTAATGGATAACCAAACTTTAGAGTATCTTAACCATCTAATATCTCAATACGGATATATAATATTAATACTTTTTACTTTTTTAGAAGGTGAAACTATTGTTATTGTTGCTGGTGTATTTGTTCACTCTGGAGCACTTAAATTTCCATTAGTTGTAATAGCGTCATGTTTAGGTGCTTTTATAGGAGACCAATTCTATTTTTTCTTAGGTCGAAAATATGGTACAAAAATTTTAAATAAAAAACCTAATTTAGCTTTAAAAGCTCAAAAAATTACTAACATAATCGATAGATATGAAACTTTATTAATAATTTCTTTTAGATTTCTATATGGCTTAAGAACTGTTACTCCTATAGCCCTTGGTCTTAGTAAAGTGAGCTACATCAAATTCCTAATACTAAATTTAATAGGCTCTATTATTTGGGCATTAATTTTTTCATATATAGGCTATTTAATAGCTCAATCAGTCATTAAATTGTTAGGTTATGTTGAGTATTATCAATTTATTGCTAGTTTTTTTATAATAATATTTACTATAATCTTATTTGTTATTTATAAAGTAAGAAAAAAATCAGCCAAATAATTTAAAACTTATTATTTTTATTTTTTTTAAATAAGTATAAAAAATATTAACTTCACATAAGGAACTTATCTAGGCCTTTTTAGGCCAGATGCTGTTTTTTTTGCAGAGTCTAAGGCATCCATCAGCTCAATATTATACTTATCAGACAAAAGCTCTCCTGAGCAATCATCTTTTGCTTTACTACTTACTATATCCAGAATATTAGGATGAACACATAAAACCTTGAACAATTGTTGTTGCTGATTAATATTCTTTAAAGATTCTTTCTCTAGTGCATTTTTAATTAATTTAGGAAGAAATTTTTTTACGGAGTCTATAACTAGAATAAATGGGGGATAAGGCTCTTCTTTATTAGCTTTATGATCAATATATTGTCCTTCATCATGTAAAATACTCAAACTATCAGGAGCCGAAACATAAAGATTTTTCATAGGAGCTGAGTACAACATCGCCTCAACAATAGACAGTCTTCCTGTATTGCTTTTTAATATACTAAAATTTGCATAACAAATCTGAAACCTAATATGTAAATCACTAACTCGGTTTTTACCAACTTGTGCAACTAAAAATTCATTTGTCTTTTTAATTAAAACAGATAGCTCGTCATTACTATCTTCTAAAAAAATCTTATTTAATGCTAAATTATTTTCTTGTTCAATATCTTCTGAATTCTCTATTTTATGTGGATCTTCAAATGTTACAGATGATTTACAGCCACTTATACATTTTACATCTTCAGCATTCAATCCTTCTCGAGGTTGTTGCCCATATATAACTATGCCAGATATTTCATTTTTATTATCAGGTATATCTGTAGCTTTTGTATAAAGATCAAGTTTGGTTATATCCCAAGCTTGATCGCTTGATTTGTTTACATCTATAGTTTTAACACTAAAAGTATGCCCACCTGCTTGTAACTTTGTTACCATAATTGACATGTGACCAACAAAATTTCTTTGGGCCATTCTTGTAAGTCCATTAGGATTTAATACAACAAAAATTATATGTTTTTTCATTAATTACTCTATTTAATTGCAATTTAGATTTAACATGAGATAAATAAGATTAAGTATTAAATGATAAAACATCAAAATTAAAAAACAATTAAAAAAGACAAAATTATATCAAGATTAATATATTATATTCTTAGGGTAATTACTATAATCAATAAAGATAATCAAAAGAAAAAGAATTAGATATAAAGAATTAGGTATAAAAAACAAGGTATAAAAGACAAGAT
>CAXBNV010000031.1:0-19178 GCA_963977185.1 uncultured Gammaproteobacteria bacterium
ATTTCTATAGATAATAAAGATAATTTAGTTATTGCTTAGGTCGAACTGAGGTTTACAAGTAATCAAAATCGACGTGAGAGTTTTTTAATTGAGATTAGTAGCGCAGGCTCTATCTCTTCAGCGCAAGAATTGGCATTAAACACCCTTAAAAATCATCCAGCAGTTTTGCAAACACCTGAACCATTGGTTTTGGTCAATGGCATTATGTCAGGTAAAGTAGAGTTATGTATTTATTTCTGGATGGACGGAAATAAATATAATTGGCAAAAAGTTAAATCATCAGCTATTCGATTGATAAAACGAGCATTTCAAGATGCTAAAATTCTCATCCCAGGCACTGAAATAGAAATAAGTTTTGCTGATGAAGCAGTTGTATCAAAGCAAATTACTAAAGATAAAAAAGTAAATAAAGTCACGCCAATGATTGAGGAATCGATTAATTCAACAACTAATGCAGAAGGTTGGTTAAGTAGTGATAAAGATGAAATTCAAAAACAGGCACAAAAATCAGATGTTATTGGCAAGGAGGAAAATCTATTAATCGGTTCTAAAAATTCCTCTTTGCACGATAAAATAAGCTAAAATTTGACGCCGTTTAAATTTCTTTCAACGAGCAGCGCAGCAAAAAGATAAAAATTTATGGATAAATTATGTAATGGCTTATTTACTTAATTTAGTAAAGTCATTACATATATTAATAATAATATATGTAAAAATTATAAAAAGTCTATATAATACTTAGCATCTTAAATAACAATAATAAAAACTAAGATGAAAATATTATACAAAACAATCCTACTATTAATTATTTCTAATTTAGCCATAGCAGTTAAATTTCCAGAAAACCTACTTATATCAGATGAAGTTCGTAAAGATATAGAAAAAGTATCTGCTTTAAAACTAAATAAAAAATATAAAGCGTTTGCAAAGCAGTTAGAGCTAGATGAAGCTCAAGCAATAGACATGCCTAAAGATATGTATGGGCTAGTATTACTTACTATTACAGAAATAATAAGCGTATTAACAGATACAATAATTTTAAATTCTATATTATTAATATCCGGTCTAACTACTGTCTTTGCTCAAAATGACACTTCTAAAATATCAATAAAAATGCGTCAATATTTAGAGTCAGAACAGCTGCCTATACCTTATAGTGGAATCAAAATAGTAGAACAAAAAAACACAAATAAGCTTACGAAAAGTACCTTGGAAATAAGAAATAAAGCAAAGCTTGAAATAAAACAAAATGGATACTATACAAACACAAAAGGTTTAAGAGCATCTGAGTTACTTAATTTAAAAAATGCAGATTCACCTTCTGATGTAAAACAGTTAGGTGTTATGTACACAGGATACAGAAAGCATTCATCGGAATTAAAAATATCTTTTCCTTTTGATGATATAAAATTAGAAGAAATTACTAATGTCATTGGTTATGCTCCTGAAGGAGCATTTGATAAAAAAGAAGGGTGGTCTGGAGCAGTTGCTCATTTTGAAACAAATTTTGGTAGTTGCTCACTAACAAAAAGCAACATGCATAAAACAGGAATGAGTGCTATATTTTCAAAAGATGATGTAACTTATGATATTAATAATAAAATAACCATTGCAGAAATTTATGGTTCTAAAAAAACTAAGTTTTTATATAGCTATATATGGTTTGATAAAGATTTTTATCGTAATTTAGAATGTGCGAGTGAAACATTTTCTAAATCAACTAAAAACAAAGTATTAAGTCTTGCTAAGGAATTAGATAAACAATAGAAAATAATCTGTAGTATTATATTTAAAGTTGAAATTAATATAGCTATCTATGGTGACTAAATTTGATTAATAATAACTATAAAAAAATAGAATAAAATTTTATAGAGTAATTGGAGCACATAAAGTTTCACAAATATAATGTTTGAACTATAATTTATAAAAAATGGAGATAAAAATGGACAAAATTAAACCCCTTTTCACAGCAATAGCAACTTCAACAGGCGGTCGAAATGGTTCTAGTGAAGCAAGTGATGGATCTGTAAAAGTTAACTTATCTTTACCAAAAGCTATGGGCGGGCAGGCCAAGGAAAATACTACAACACCTGAGCATCTTTTTGCAACAGGTTATGCGGCTTGTTTCGGTGGTGCATTAGATTTTGTAGCAAAACAACATAAAAAAGATGCAACTGCTGCTAAAGTTACGTGTAGTGTTTCGATTGGAGAACGAAATGAAAGTGGTTTTGGATTGGCAGTAAAATTTATGATTGAAGATAATAATTTGTCACAAAAAGATCTTTCTATGCTTGTTAAAGAAGCGCATGAAAAAATTTGTCCTTATTCACATGCAACACGTGGAAATATTGAAGTTGATTTTGAGATATCTGGGGTGCAATAGAAAGAAAGCACTTAATATTTAAAGCTAGAATTGAGTACCTATAGCTAGAAAATAATAAAAAATTATCTAGCTACAGAATATTAAATGAAAATGTTATTGGGAAAATAAAGAAATTTAAACTTCTTGCAGATAAGTACCAAACTTCAAAGTCATTATAGAAATATAGAAATATATAATTTTACTTAATGATTTTCTCATTTATATTTGCTATGATATAAAAATCAAATTGTTAATTTCAAGCTTACTATTTTACTAAAAGGTATTAGTCCAATGCGCAAATAAATTTCTATAAAACTTTATTTTATTGATTATATTAGTTTTTTTAGGAGTTTATTATGAGTAGCCGTATTAATTTCAAATTAAAAACAAAGTCACAGATATTTTAAAAGATTTAAATTTATCTGATATTGATATTAGTCGAAAATTTGATTCTCTATCAGGAGGAGAATGTACAATATTAATGCTTGCAAAAGCTTTTCTATCTGATAGTGATTTTATTATTTTTGATGAGCCTACTAATAATCTAGATTTAAACTCCAGAAAAAATTTATATAAAAAAGTAAAGGATTATAAAAAAGGACTAATTATAGTAAGTCATGATAGGGAGCTGTTAAATTTAATGGATGAAATTATAGAAATCAACCCATTAGGAATTAGTATTTTTGGAGGTAATTATAGTTTTTATTTACAAGAGAAGGCTATAATAGAAAATTCAAATTTGAAAAATCTTGATATTGCTAAAAAAGATTTAAAAAAAATAAAAAAAGAGGCACAAGTAACGAAGGAAAAGCAAGAGAAGAAAAGCTCGCAAGGAAAGAATTTAAGAAAAAATGGCGGGCAATCAAAACTTATTTTGAATGCCATGCAAGAAAAATCTGAACAAACATTAAATACGCTATCATTAAAAGAAAAAAGAATACTAACAGATGCTCAAAATAAACTGCAAGAAGCTAAAGAAAATATTTTTAGTGGAAAAAATTTTAATTTTGATATGTCTTGCACAAAAATACCAGAAAATAAAAAAGTATTAGAAATACAAGATTTAAGTTTTTCATATAAAGATAAAAATATTTTAAACAAATTTAATTATTTAATTACAGGTCCGCAAAGAATAGCTATTTATGGGAATAATGGTTCTGGTAAAACAACATTTTTAAAATTATTGGTGAAAGAACTAAAGCCTGATTCAGGCACTATAATGTTCGGCACAGAAAAAATAAATTATTTTGATCAAAATATAAATATTTTAAATGATAATTTAAGTATTTTAGATAATTATTTAAATATAAATCAAGATATAAAAGAGGAAGATGCTAGAACAAATTTAGCAAGGTTTTTATTTAGAAATAAGCTTGCATTAAAATTAGTAAAGAATCTAAGCGGTGGAGAGAAGCTGAGAGCTGCTTTAGCATTAGTATTAACTTCAAATAAAGTGCCTGAACTTTTGATTCTTGATGAGCCGACTAATCACTTAGATATTAATAGTGTAAGTTTTCTTGAAAAAGTATTAAATGACTATAAAGGGGCATTATTAGTTGTTTCACATGATGAAAGTTTTTTAAAAAACATAGGTGTTAATGGTGAAATTAATTTTGGTTCTAAAAGATTGTAATATTGTATCACCTAAAACAAGGGATGTTTTAGGTGAGCAAGAATAATTTGGAGTAATAATAATTTCAGTATTAGTTTTTGTAGTAGCTCAAATCTAAACTGACAGACACCATTTAAAAAGTGGGTAACTGTACGATTAAGTCAGAGCTAATACAATTTATGATTGCGTTAGTTTTTGATAATTTAGCTGCGGAAACGGAGATATACATTAAATTAGAGACATTTTTTTTGCACTTTCTATTAATTCATCTCTAAAATTAGGATGCGCTAACTCTATTAGTTTTTTGGCTCTTTGTGTTGAAGATAAACCTTTTAAATTAATTACTCCGTATTCCGTAGCTACATATTCAGTGTCAATTCTTAAATCTGTTACAACTCCAGTGAGCTGAGGTACAATTTTACTAATTTGACCACCTTTAGTCGTTGATTCAAACGCCAATATTGATTTTCCACCTTTAGATAAATAAGCCCCCCTGACAAAATCATTTTGACCTCCTGGGCCTCCATACTGATGTCCAAGTAAAAATTCAGCATTGACTTGTCCATATAAATCTATCTCTATTATGCTATTTACAGAGATAACATTATCGTTTTCTGATATAACGCTAGGATTGTTAACATAGTCTACAGGGTATGTTTCCATAGAAGGATTATCATTCATAAACTCATACATTTGAACGTTACCAAATGCAAGAGTAAAAACATGCTTATTTTTATTAATATTTTTTTTAGCTCCTGTAACAATCCCTTTTTGAATTAAGTCAACCATGCCAGGAGATAATAATTCAGAATGAATCCCTAAATCATTATGATTTATTAAATATTGACAAACAGCATCTGGCGCACCACCTACACCCATTTGAATTGTTGCGCCATTAGGAATCAACTCACTAATTGCTTTACCGATTTTTATATCTTCCTTCAGTGGTGGACGAGGATTAAGTGCAACTAAAGGAACTGTATTTTCTACAATAGCCGTAACTTCACTTACATGTAATAGCGAATCACCAAAAACTCGTGGCATATTTTCATTAACTTCAACAATTAATTTTTTAGCATGTCGAGCTGCAGTTGATGTATAGTCATTATTTGTGCCAAAAGTAAAATATCCAGATTTATCCATTGGACTTACAGTTACAACAAAGGTATCAAGTTCAATATTTTCTCTAAAATAACGAGGCAAATGACTAAAAGAATTGGGGACATAATAAATAACTTTTCTTTGATCCTTCATTCCTAGTTTCACTAACTGTCTTTCTTTTGCACCCAAGAAACCTGGATGAGGTTTTATAATATCCATTAAATCATATTCAAGTATAGTATTATTTGCTGGTTCTTCTGCATGCATATAATAAACATTTAATTTATCATATTTTCTTTCACTCGCACGTTCGGCGATTGCTTTTAATAATGCCGGAGGTTGACTTACAGCCATACCAAAACCAATATTACAATCACGATTAATTAATTTCACCGCTTCACTTGGATTAGTTAGTTTTTTTTTATATAATTCTTTATACATTTTATACTCTCCGATTTTTTAATTAGTAGCCAGCCTTTGCATAAGGACCTAATCCTTTTTTATAGACTAAAAAATGTCGTTCATAAGAACAAACTAACTTATTATTTTGATTAAATGCCTCAGATTTAACATGCATGATCCCTTGAGATGGGCGAGATTTAGATTCTCTCTTATCTATAATTGTAGATCTAGCATAAATAGTGTCTCCAGCAAAAACATTTTCATGAAGTTTTATATTATGCCAACCTAGATTAGCAACTACTCTATCAAAAGTACGTGTTGTCAGAGCGGTTAACACGCCAACAATAAAAGGCTCTGCAATAGAAATCTTTCCTTTTTGGTATTGGCTTGCAAAATGCTCATTACTATATTGTGGTGATAATTCAATTGACCGTAGTGCGTGTAGACGATTTTCTTCTATAGAAAAAGTTTTGCCCGGTCTATGATCATATACTTCTCCTGGTATTAAATCTTCAAAGTAAATGCCAACTTGTTCGCGATAAATATTATCTTCTATTAGTCTATGTGATGAAAATTTGGCATTTTCAATTTTACTTATAATTAATTTATCTTTTATTTCTACAGGATGCATCCCTGATTTATAGACTAATATTTTATATTGTATTTTTGCAACTATATCATCATGTTGGTTAACACCTGTAGTTACAGCAGTTATTAATCCGTTATTATCATCATAGTTTTCTAAAGAAATAATCTCCGTTTCTGAATATAGTGTATCACCACCAAAAACAGGATGCGTCATTGCTATATCTTCAAATTCAATTATGCGTTTTTTTCTAGCAAAAGTTTTTGATGCCATGCCTATTATTTTTTGCAATGTCATGGTACTCACGCCCAAACAGTTAGTCCATTCTGTTTTAGAGGCATAATGCTCATCATAATGCAATTGGGCGTTATTAATAGTATCAAGAGCTTCATTAGCATTGTCTTGCTGACTTACTGTTATACCTGGGCGATGTTGGAATTTTTGACCAACTACAAATTGTTCAAAATCTAGACCAAAATGTTCAAGGTATGTGCTTTCAGCTGTTTTAACATAAGCCCTAAATGGTATAATTTGATTCATGAAAATATCCTGCTGTATTTTTATTTAAAAGATAAAATTCGTTTGGCTGCTTTATAAACAGGAACATCAATCATTTTCCCGTCTATTTCGCAGGCATTACCCCCTGAGCTTTCATAAACATCAACAATTTTTTTAGCTCTTTCTATTTCTTGGGTCGTGGGAGAAAATGTATTTTTTATTGGCTGTATATGTTTTGGATGGATAGCCAATTTTCCTGTATATCCAAGACCTTTAACTTTCTGAGTTTCTTCAATAATACCTGAGTCATCTGAATCTTTAAGATTTAAATATGGGACATCTAATGCTGCAATACCTTTTGATGCTGCTGCTCTTATAATTAAAGAACGAGCATTAAGCATTGGCTCCCATGCTAACTTTGCATGCAAATCTGCAGCTAAATCAGCTCCACCAAAAACTAATCCTTGTACATTAACGCTGGAATATGCAATTTCTTTAGCATTATATAAACCTATAGCTGATTCAATTAAAATTAAATAAGAAATATTATGTGGGGATAATAAAGAATCTAATATTATAATTTCAGCAGCATATTCAGTTTTAGGAACCATTATTACATCAGGGTACGCTTTGGCATCTATTAATGCAGATAAATCTTTTAAACCAGCAGGTGTTTTTAAGCTATTTATTCTAAGGCACTGAATAAAGCTATCATCTTTTTTGTATTCTTTAAAATAATTGATTACAATATTTCTGGCTTCATCTTTATTTGCTAAAGTAACAGAATCCTCTAAATCAATGATTAAGCCATCTGCTCCGGTCTGCTTCGCCTTTTCAAAACGCTCAGGTTTATTAGCCGGAGTAAAAAGTAATGTTCTTATATTTTGTAAGTTCATATAATATTTCTAAAAATTATTTATAGTAATTTGTATGTTTAATGGACATATAACATTTAAAATAGTTCTAATATATATATTATACTAGCATTTAATAAATGCCGGTTTTTGCTTAACATACTAATATTAAAAGTAATATTTATTTGGAGATTTATGATTGTGCTAATTTTTAAAATTTAGCTGCGGAAACGGACTTATATATTAACAAAATTCATCGTCTAAACTGGGATTAGCTGTATATATCTCAAATAATCATTTATATATCAATACATTAATTTTTAGTCTATTTTATATACATTATATTGGTAAAACAAAACTAGTTAGCTCGCTTTATAGTGAGAAATGATGTACAATGTTTTTATTTAATTCCTAAAGGACTTATTTAATGAATAGCTATGTAGATAATTTTAGTAAAAGATTAGAAGTTGTTAACTCTAATTATAAAAAAGATATGTTTCAGAGTTATCTTACGGCAATAGAATGGCGCAATGTTGAAATGGCAGAAGAATACGCTATGCATTTAAAAGAAGGTAATAAGTTTTACAATTTCCCTTATTTCAGGCAATTAATTGAATTTTACAAGATATTTGGAAATTCATATATCGCGGCTAGAAACTATAATAGTCATTTTGATATAATGATGTCCGGCCATATGCTTATGAATATTTTTATATTAAGCTCGGTTACAATGGAATATGCTTTGAAAGGACTATTTTCTATACCATTATCATTATTATCACTTTTTGGTAATAGTAATAAAACAGATTTACAGGAAAAAGTTGCTGAAATTTTTAATGAATATGAAAAGTTTATTCATCATACACCTTTTTATAAATTTCCTTACTTTGCAAAAATAATACCAATATGGAAATCTTTTTTGCACAGTGAAAATAAAAGTATTACAGATATAGTAATGTTATTTTCAATAACTTTAGAGTTTATAGTTAGAGGAATGTTATCTTTCCCAGCAGATTATATGAGCAATAGCATCTTGGATAGCGCACCTGAGGTAACTAATATTATTGTTGAAATGGAATCTGAGAATAATGAACAACTAGAAGAGGAATTTAAGCTTAAGGTTAAAGGCATTAGCGATAAATTATGTTTGAAATTAAATATTGCTGAAATTAATTTGCAAGAACAAATTTTTATTAGGCAAGAAGGAGAGAAAAAAATACTTTATGCAAATTTAGTGTTGCCTAGATATGAAGAATTTAAACAAGTGATAGATGAATTAATTCAAAATAATATAAAGTTAAAAAAAATTGCAGGCCAAGATAATGTACAAGTAAGATTTTCTTTAGAGGCAAAAGACGAAACAGATCTAAAAGTAAGAATGAATAATCTAAGCCAAAATGTGCCACAGACAAGTCAGATATTATATTCATATACGAATAGTATTGACCGTAATAAAATTATGATGGCCTTGAATCTTAATATGGATAAATTTAATGAAACTATAAAAGATTTGAATTCTAAAGATGGGTTTAATTTAAAATTAGTTCATGATTTCTAGTTTTTAATTAATAAATATTATTTATAGGTCGGTAGTATGAAGTTTTTAGATATAATTAAATTAAAGTTTTTACCAGAATTTGGATTGTATTCTGCTATTCCAAGTAATATTATTGATAAAATAGAATTAAGTCAATCCAAAACGTGGCTTGGCAGTTTTATTGCTGGAGTCCAAAAACGTCTAGTTTATTTAATGTTTCCTTTGTTGTCATTGATAGATATTTTTGGAGGGAGCATAAAATTCTTAGGATATAGTTTCAAGTCTTTAATTACTAATGACTCTGATTCATTAACTGATCTTAGATTCAAAAAAAATCAAATTTTTGAATTAATAGAAAAAAATATTTTTGGGCTAATATTTTATCCAGTTGGGCTTTTAGTATATCCACAAGCTGTTACAGACTATTTTGTGCATAAATATCCTGAAAAAAATCATATACATTCCGGGGGTAATTTATATCAAGATGATATTATTGAAAGGTTCCCTGAAAATATAGAAGAAATTGCTGAAATAATTAAAAAAGCAAATCAAGAGAAGACTAAAGTTATGCCTGTTGGGGCTAAATTTAGTCAAGGTAAACAGTTTATTCCTGGCCACAAAGGTAAACCTCAAAATAAAAATTCATATATCGTTAATTTAAAAAATTTTAAAAATATAAATATTGATATAGACAGTAGAACCGCTAAGGTTGGAGCTGGAGTTTTATGGTCTGAATTGCAAACAATAGCTAATAATTGTGGTTTAGGTGTTATGGTTGCTCAGGCATCTAATGTTTTTAGTATTGGAGGTTCAGTTGGTACGAACATTCATGGATGGGATCATGTACATGGATCATTAGGAAATACTATTAAAAGCATGAAAATGGTTCAGCCAGATGGAGAAATTCTGACGATTAGACCAGAAGATGAATTATTTAAACTAGTTATAGGTGGTTTTGGTTTATTTGGAATAGTAACAGAAGTTGAATTAAAGCTTACTACTAATGTAGATCTTATCGAATATGCTGAAGAAATATCTATACAAGACTATCATAAATACTTTGACGATAGTGTATTAAGTTCACAAAATACGAGAATGCATTATTATAGATTATCTTTAAATAATAATCATATGTTGCAAAGCGGTGTTGCTGTTAACTATATTGAGCCTACAAAAAATACAGAGGCAGGTTTTACTAATAACTACCAGCATGAATTATCAAGAGGAACAAGATTAGAAAGGATTTTGTATAATATTGGTAGAAAATTTACTATGTTCAGGAATCTTTATTGGCATTATGAAAAGAGTAGATTATTAGCAAATTCAAGAGAGCTTATTACTCATAATAGCGTTATGCATCCTAAAATAAATGCAATGTTCAAAGATTCTTTATCATCTTCAGCTTGGTTGCAGGAATATTTTGTGCCAAAAGAAAAATTATCTCAATTTTTAAAAGAGCTTGGGCCATTATTAACTGAAAACGCTGTAGTAGTAGTAAATGCATCTGTAAGACACATAGGCAAAGATGAATCTTGTATTTCAGGTTATGCAACTGAAGGTGATCGATTTGCTGTGGTAATTTGTTTTAATCAGTCTTTAAGAGAAGATGAGGTTATTAGAACTAGGCGTTGGGTTAATAAATCATATGATTTGGTAACAAGAAACGATATTGGCGGAGCTTTCTATCTACCATATCAGCAGTTTGCTACAGAAACTCAGTTTGATAAAGCTTATCCAAAAGCTGATATTATTGCTAGAAAAAAACAAGAATATGATCCAAATAATGTTTTTAGTAGCGGGTTATATGAACAATATATAGCACCATTAGGAAAAAGCAAAATTAGAGAGATTAGTGTTTTTAAAAAAATCATCCAAAATAAAAGTCAAAAAGAAAGATTTAAAGGTTTTTTAAATAATGTTTTACAAAGAGTAGATGCTGAAGTCTTATATTCCTTATTGGAAGATATTATTAGCTATACCGATAGTCATGAAGATATTTATAAAAAATTATTAGAACGTAAAGGTGAAGTACTACCATCTATGGTAGGAAGTATTCCTAGTATATTAAACTCATTGAGTACAATTAAATTTGATTTAACAAAACAAGCCGAGTGTTTAATGAAGGATTATGGAAAGTCCAAGGAAATAAAAGGATTAATAGAAATAGGTTATCCAGGAAGATTCGTGAACTCATTTAAAGAGAAGTTTAAAATAACTGGTAATATCATAGCTGTGCATGAAGAAGAGTCTTTAACTGATTTTGTTCAATATGGAATGAAAAAAGGGCACAATGCTTTTGTCCCATTAGATTATAATTATCCAGATTTAAGTTCTATTCAAAATAATAGTGCTGATATGATTACTTGTTTTGTTGGATTACATCACTTTCCAGAAGATAAGCTAGGAGATTTTTTGGAAGATATTAAAAGAATATTAAGAGCTGATGGGAGTTTTTTGCTTGTAGATCATGATTGTCAAACAGAAGAAGATTTAGAAATAGCTACAGGGGCACATAGTTTTTTTAATGTGTTAAATGGGGTTAGTTGGTGTGATGAAGTAAATGAGGTTCGCAATTTTAGAAAAATTGAATATTGGAAAGACAAACTTAAAGAACATGATTTAGATATTGAAATAGGTGATGGACCTGATGTTGCAATGATCAGAGAAGGGGATCCTAGTAGAAATAGGATGATAAGGTTTGTTAATAAAAAAGGCTTAGTGGATCATAACAATATTGAAAATTATTATGACACATCTTTCCAGTTTCATAGAAGACAAAATAGTCAAGTCGATGAAGAAACACCAGAAGTTAAACAAGTGGTGGCGCCTAGAAACTGTTGATACGATATAATTCATTTTTTTAAACAGTATTCAATAGATTGACAAAAATTATGGTATCGGTAGTTATGAAATGCTCTTTATTTAAAAGTAATTCTGGTTATATAAGTATCAGTTTAGACAGTAACAATTCTTATTATAAAAATAGGGGCAAAAATAACTATAATTAAGATGATTTTAAAATTGAATAGAATTTAATAGGGGAGTTATATATACTTGATAGATAAGTTTTATTGTTATCATAAAGGACTATAAAAATGTAACTACAAAAAACTTATTCCTCTTTAGGTATTATTAGCATCAAGCTATACTGGACTTAGCGTAATAATAAATGGTAATATAATTTTAACTAAATACTACAGAGTTTACCTATAATAAATGCATTCATGGAGTGAATATGGAACAAAATCAAGGAGTGGGGCGTGCATTAGTTTGTCCACCAAGGTTAAATTTTTTAGGACAAAACGATAACAACTGGAATCTTAATATTCTGGTTGTCACTCAATCAGGTTTGCCTCAACAAGCAAAAGCAGATGTAGAAGTTGCAGGTATATCAGTGAATAACCAAGCGCAGCTTTTGGATACTTACAAAGATGTAGCGGGACAAATAAACTTTTTCTGGTCTTACCCGGTTAGTATAAAGCAAAACAATCAGGAGCAAATGATTCCTTATTATGTAGATGGTAAATCATATAGTTTTAAAGTACCAGCTATTAACCAAAACAACCACTTTGCGATGTATTCATGTAATGGATATCAAACTATTGAAGACAAAGAGACTGTCGGTGGTATAAGCCCAATGTGGGATAAACTTAGAGCATTACATGAAGAAAAACCATTGCATCTTTTAATTGGGGGTGGAGATCAAATTTATGCTGATGGGGTTGTGCATAAAACTAAGAAAGATGAACCAGTTAATAACAAAAATGCTCCTATGGGCTTATTTGCTTTGCCCAGCCTCAAAAACTGGTTAAATGATGGTAATCCAAATTATGATGCGCCATTCACTGAGGAAATAAAAACTGAAGTAGCTGAATTTTATTTTACTCAATACCGTGAGCAATATAATATACCTGCGCTTGCTAAAATGCAGGCACAAGTTCCTCAACTAGTAACGGGTGATGATCATGACTTTTTTGATGGGATAGGTTCTTATTCTCCAGAAATGGAAAGTAGCGCTGTATTCAAAGGAATATTTGCGATTGCTTGGCGTTTTTACTTACTGTACCAACAACATGCATCTTCTAACAATCCACCTGAACATGGTTTTGGTGATAAAGGTTACTCCTACCTACGTCAGTTTAATAATGGAAAATTGGCTGTACTGGCTCTTGATACTCGAAGTGAAAGAACTAAAAAACAAGTAATCAGTAAAAATACTTGGCAAATGGCACTTGAGCGTATGCATAGTTTACCTGACCATTGTCGACATTTATTAGTTATATTAGCTGTACCGGTTGTATATCCTAGCTTAAATTTTCTTTTAAAGATATATGATGCTGCTGATATATCAGTACTAATGAGCAAATTAGGGGATAGTATACCTGGTCTTAAGAATCAATTTGGCAAATGGGAATTAAGAGATGATATTGGTGATCATTGGAATGCGAAGGATCATGTTGAAGAATGTCATTGGATGATAGAAACGTTACAAAACTATAGTCAACGAACAAATACCAGAGTCACATTTGTTAGTGGTGACGTGCATTTGGCTGGATTAGGTAAAGTTGAGCATGTAAGTAAACCTGATTTATATCAAATTTTCACATCTCCAATGGGGAATATTACAGCTCCATCATCATTAGCACGAGGATTAGAATATTTTGAAAATGAAGATATTGCAAATGGTTCAGTAGCAGGATTAGTTAAATGGGATGATTCTGAAGAAAAACTCGTTACGGAACGTAACTTTGCTACGGGATGTTTAACACCTCGTCAGAGAAATTTATTTTTGACGCTTTATCCAGAAAGAAGTAAGCCATTACATAAAAAGATTAATCAAACAAATGAAACAGCAGAGGTAGAAGAACCTAGCTCTTGTTGCAAAATGCAATAATAAAAACAAACAAGTGGCCACTGCATATTGTACTAGGGTTGTTTATTAATAAATATGTTATAATTACATATGTAGAAAATCACTTATTAGGTGAGTAATTGCATATGAATAGTTATAATGAAAACAACATGTTAGGTTTGGGGCAAAAAGAGCGGCAACAATTAACTGCTCTTTTGAGTAATTCTAAAGTAATAGTATCTGCTGAAGAAGCATCTAAAATTTGGAATATAGATAATGATGCGACATATAAATTACTTTATAGGCTTTCAAAAAAAGGTTGGCTTAAAAGAATTAAACAAGGTATTTACTTACCAATTCCTCTTACTTCATCACCTGATGATATTCTTGTTGAAGAGCCGTTCGTTATTGCTGAAAGAATTTTTAACCCGTGCTATATAACAGGAATGAATGCAGCAAATTATTGGGGCTTAACCGAGCAAATTTTTATAACAACTACTGTAATGACACAAAAGATGGTTCGGAACAGAACTCAAGTAATTGCTGATAATGAATATAAAATTCACACAATTAAAAGTAAATATTTTTTTGGATTAAAATCGATTTGGTTTGATGATGTTAAGGTAAATATTGCTGATCCATCTAGACTGATATTAGACATGCTTGTTTTCCCAGATTTTTGTGGAGGCATAAGATTTTGTATAGAAGTATTTAAAAATTATATTAAGAGTGATAAAAAAGATTTAATTTTGTTACAAGAATATATTTTAAAATTAAAAAACTATGCAGCAATAAAAAGGTTAGGATTTATTACAGAAAAATATTTTAAAGAAGAAGAAAGCTTAATTAAATTTTGTTATGATTGTATAAATAATGACAATACAAAAAAAGGAATTATTAAAATAGATCCTTTACTAAATTGTAATGTGGAAATAAAAAAATGGAGACTTTTAATTCCTAAAAGTTTAGATATATAGCAGTATGATTAGTAAGAAAGAAATAATGCAGCATGCAAAGAAGTATAATCTCAGTGCAAATATGATAGAAAAAGAAGATATTAATTTGAAAAATACTCTAATCCTCGTGGCTATGTTTCAGTTCAAGGTAAAATACCTTATAGTGGACCAATGCAAAGAAGAGGTAACACACCAACACTAAAACTAGATTTAACAAATGATGAAATTTTAGTCACAAAACCTGTACTATCTGAAATTTTTCATCCATACAGTGATGTTAATGATAATAACAAGATTCAAGCTTATAAATTAGAAGAAATCTTTGCCTATTGATTGGGATAATATGTTACGACATCAAATTTCTAGTCTAAAAAAATGTGATTTTTATTGGGAACAGTTACCAGAAGTTTTTAATTGGCTTGAAAGTTAAGTTTATAATCATAACTTACTTGTGGAAAAAACGTTATAATACATAAAAATTGTGTAACATAGCGGTTTAAGATTAAGTAAATTTAATTATTGTAATTTATATATGCAGAAAATACCTTAATAAGTGATATTTTGCATATGAATAGTTACAAGAAAAACAATTAGTTAAATTTTAGTCTTAAAAAAAGAGCAAATAATAGTTAATAACTCTTATTCATTTTAAAATTGAAAAAATATACACATTCTATATAATACTCAACATCATAAATAACAATAATAATTAAAAATGAAAGTACTATATACAATCTTATCAATATCATTGATCACAAATTTATCATTCGCAGCTAAATTACCAGAAAGTCTATCAATCCCTGATAATATTAAAAAAGAAATAGCAGAAGTATCCGCACTTAAAATAGGTAAAAAGCAGAAAGAGTTTGTTTATAACAAAGAGTTTGCTGAGCTGTTGCAGCTAGATAAATCTAAAGCAATTAAAATGCCTAAAGATATGTATGCTGCTGGGATTACTGTTGAAGAGGAGTCTCCTGAGACAGATAAGAAATATGCAGAGTATAAAGTTAAATTTCATATTTTTGTTAAGCATAATGATGACTATGCGTTGCCTGATGATAGTTGGGGTGATTGGTATGGTTCTATGAAAATGAGAAGAGATATCGAAGATTTAATAGGTGAATCAGATGTTTATCCTAACAATAAATATAGAATAAAATATAGCATGAATAGCTTTATATCTGATGATTATTTAGAGACTAACGAGAAAATTGATGATAATTATTATATTAGAGCAGGTAGTGCTATTTATGATACTTATCAAAAAAATGCATATAAAAACATTGATTATATAAGTTTTTATATATTCTCAAGTTCAATACCTAAGTTAAATAAAAATATTTCTATATGGATTAAAAAGAAAGAAGGACCTGATTTTAGATATTCTTCTTCTGGCCCCACAATAGCAAAGGATTTTTATCATTTTTCTTTACCTAATAAGCTTAAAAAAAATGCATGTAAATATATGCAAAAAATATATCTAGAATATAACTTTAATGAAGTTCTTAGTAATTTTAATACTAATTTTCAAGGCTCAATTTCTTTAGAATCTAAAAAAAATTATATGTGTATTTAGAGAATATTTTATGAATTATTTACTAGAAGAGTATGCACGGCTTTGTGAAGATGTATATTTCCCAGTGGTTGAGTTTGATAAACCTAATATTATAAAAAAAAATACAAATGAAAATGATAAGGATTTTAAAGGTTATTATAAAAATAGTCCTTTAAAACATATACATCAATGGTCACGAGCATATAATTCAAAGCCTCTCCCTAATGGATTTTATGCTTCTTATTACATAAAAAATAACAATGAAGATCAAGGTGTAATTGTATATAGAGGTAGTGATGATTTTTATGATTTTGCTGATCATGATTTAAAGATAGCTATGGGAGAGTGGCCTTATGCCTTTAAAGATGCTGAAACATTTTATAACGAAGTCATTGGAAGATATAACCCCAAATTTTTAGCAATAGCAGGACATTCTTTAGGTGGTGGTTTAGCTCAACTTGTTGGAATAAAAGTAAATAAATTCAAATTAAAACAAGACAGGCATCCAGTTATTTGTTTCAATGCCCCACAAATGGGTTTTTTGATTCATGATAATCCAGATAAATATTTACTATCTAATATCGATAATAAAAACAGAAGTCTTTCCAATAATCAACAAATAAGATCAAACGAATATAAATCTTGCATTATAAATAATTTTAAGCAGCCAAGTCTTAATTCAAATATTTTAAAATCAACTTTTGATATAATTACTGAATTTGGAAAAATTATTATATGCAATAAAAAAGATGATTATAATTATAAGAAATTATTAAATTATAAAGAGTTTGCAGATAAATCTATAGAAGATATAAGTGGGATTTATAAAAATATATGTAAATATAAAAATTTATCTCAAACAGTAAAATTTGGTCAACCAGCATTTAACGCAATCTATGATTTATTAAATATAAAAGATAAAGAAAATATTTTACCAAATGATCTAAGCTTTGAGTCTGTTTGTAATAAATATGAAAGAGAATATGATTACATTTTTAACTTTAATAGTTATTTTGATGTAGTTCATGTATGTGGTAAACCATTAGGGAATACTGTGTCTATAGATATTGATAGACCTGAATATTTAAGATATTGGGGTGATACAGGTGAAAACTATAGTTTTACAGATTATAATCAATATAAAAAATCAAAAGCATATCAATCAAGGCTAAAAAGCGAGCTTAGAGTTTGTTTAACTTTACATCCAGAATATTTTAATCATGTTAATATTTGGCATGAAGAAAAAAGTTCAGGTTTTAATATTGCTAATTTATTAAAATTAAAAATAGAACATGGTTGTAAAATAAATTTAAGAAATACAAGTTTGGATAAATTAAACTTATCATTAGTTGATGCGTTAAGTATTCTTGCTGAAGAGCATTTTGATTTAACAAAATATAATAGATCTAAGTCTTTTGAATTATTATATATGGGAAAACTGCAGCATGGAATGAAAAATTTAGGTAGTATCTTGCAAAAAGAACCTTTGCTAAATAGAATTTCAATAGGTAGAAATTATAGAGATGTTCCTATTTATCTTAAAAGATATACAAGTAAATATCATAATAAATTTGATTCAAGCTTGGATAGAGTTAATTATTTGATTCAAGAACTTGGTTTAGATGTTTATAAAAGTTGTAGTGTTAGCTCGGTTGGTTTTGTTTAACATCACATGCACACTTTTGAGTAATTCTAATTTGCTCCATATTTTAATTTATATATAATATAATTAATAAACAATTACAAATACACTGGTAACCATGAAAACAGCATCAATTGGTCTAGAACATTAAAACCAACAGGTAAGCAATATTAAATAAGAGATAGTAAATTAAAAAGATATTGATTAGGAAATAATAAGTAAATATCGAGTTTTAACTAAATGATAGATGAAAATAATTACAAAGCTAAAAAATTTAATTTCCACTATGTAAGACATGGTGAAACATATTGGAATAAACAAAAATTATGTCAAGGAGTTAAAGATATTGAATTATCAAAACAAGGTGAACAAGATGCAACTATTCTATCCAAGCATTTAAAAGATAAAGAAATACAAGTAATTATTTCTAGCCCATTAAAAAGAGCTATATCTACAGCAAAAATAATTCAAAAATCATGCACTAGTTCAGATATAATTATATGTGATGAGTTAAAAGAAAGAAACTTTGGGAAGCTAGAAGGTTTGCCTAATTCATTAATGTATGAATTTGAGAAACTAGAAATGCAATCTTTAATTAGAAATAAAAATAGTTATGATGCATTAGAAATAGAATCATGGGATAGCTTTTCTGATAGAATTTTAACTGCATTAGAGTTTATATCTAAATATGCAGATAAAAATAATACTCTTGTTGTATCGCATGGAAGAGTTTTTAATGCTATTTGCGCCGTTACTAATACAGATTTAATCAAGCAATTAACCCACTTGAATATAATTAAATTTAAATATAATAACTTTATCTGGAATTATGATATTAAAACCATATAAATTAGTTTCATGATATGAGACATCTTATTCTTATCAAGTTATTCCAGGAGGATGTTCAAATATAAATATCAAGTTGAATTTAGAAGGGAGCAATAACCCGTATTTACTTCGCATTTATATTCATAATAAACAGGCTATGTATAAAGAGAAAAATATCAGCAAGTTACTTAAAAACAAAATTCCTATTCCAATTTTTTTCCATTCTGGAATTTGTGATGGTTATCACTTTGCTATAAATAATTATATTTCAGGAATCACTCTACGAGAACTACTTCTTAAAAATAATACTAATAATATTGATGATATTATGTATCAGGCAGGAACAATTTTGTGGGATATCGCAAATATGTTACGCTATTCTTTTAAAACGCC
>CAXBNV010000032.1:0-18616 GCA_963977185.1 uncultured Gammaproteobacteria bacterium
TCTGTCGCGCGGTTAAGCTTACTTTTACCCCAGTCGGAAAATTCATATCCCAAGCCAACTTGCCAATGTTGGTTAAGTTTTTTTTGAACTCCTGCGCCTAAGGTGTAGGTAAGTGCAGTTTGAGTATGGTCTCTAAAATTGGGGTTTGGAATCGCCTCATAAATCAATGGGGTATTTGTAAAATTATGAGCTTTGTTGAACCCTACCCCAATACCGCCACTAATCCATGGTAATAACCAGTAACCTTTATCAAAAAAAAGAATTCCTTTAACTATAATTCCGCTATGTTTTATTTTGTACTGGTAGCTGTAATTATCAAACTGTGGGTCGGCATCATCCCATATCACACCTTGTAATTTGGTATTGTCCGTAATGGTTGCTGCTAAGCCAATATGACTAATTAATTGTTGAGATAATAATTTTTGCATCCCAATAAAAATCTCACCAGAAACCAATTTATTGCTTTCTTTTCGGCTGGCATACGTCTTTTCAATTTCCGGAGTAAGAAAAAACGTTTGACTCTCTCCACCTCTTGTCCATAATAAGTCAGCTCTAATAGAGCTGAACCAAGATAGGTTTTTTGGGGACGCAAAAGTATCTACTGTATCTGCTAATACATCACCAGCTAACAAAGTTTTTGTTATCAAAGATAATAAGAAAAATTTATATTTCATTACACTTCCTTGTATGACAAGAGGTTGATTGTTAAATTATATTTTTATTTTCAACATAATGAAAATGACAAAAAAGCCTGTTATTTATTTTATGTTTTATCTATAATGCCGTAAAGTTTTTCAAAAATAAAGCTATAAATAAAACAAATATAATGAAACCTATTAGGATTTAGGGTTTAATCTCATTACTCAATAGTTTATATGCAAGTTTTGTCATTGACTAAATAAAAAACTGTGGCAGTGCCTAGAAACTCCAGGTATAATAAAATTAGTCTCAAATGATTTTATATAATAATTCAATTAATTAAATTTTCCTTCATAATTTAACAATGACTTTAAGCATATTACTTTTTCTATTTGGTCTTACGTTGATTTACTTTTCTAGTGAATGGCTTATTTTTTCGTCTGAAAAATTAGGAAAAATTTATAAGTTACCTGAAGTCCTAATAGGATTTATTCTTTTAGGTCTAGGAACATCTGCTCCTGAAATAGCTATAAGTTGGTATAGTGCCTTTATTGGTAATTCAGATATTCTTTTTGGCAATATAGTTGGTAGTAACATAATGAATATTCTACTGGTCTTTGGTTTTGCTTTGGCTATAAAGCCCATAAAATTTCATCGTCCTAGAGCTCAAACTACAATTACCTTATTGGTTTTAACTATTTTATTTTCTATAGGTATATATTTTAATAATTTTTTTAGAATATTAGGCGGCCTAATGCTAGTTTTAGGTTGCTTTAATATTTTTTCTAGTTTAAAAAATGATGGTAATTTATATAGAAGAGTTGATAAAACAAAAGGTAAAATAAAATATATTTTGTATGTAATAGGGAGTTTATTTTTACTAATATTAAGCTCAAAAATAATAGTAAACTCAGGGGTTGAGATAGCTGAATATTTTGGTATAAACGAAGGAATTTTTGCAATGAGTTTTGTTGCGTTTGGAACATCGTTGCCTGAATTTATGTTGTCTATATTAGCTGTATATAAAAACCGAGGAGGATTATTAGTTGGTAATATTATAGGTAGTAATATCTGCAATATAGCTTTTGCTTTAGGAATTTCAATTTTAATCAAACCTTTTAGTTTAGTTTCTAATGATAGCTTGATTATTATTGGAGCATTATTGTTTAGTACCGCTTTATTCCTTTTGGCTTGTTATTTTAGAGCTTTAGAAAAAAGGATATTTGGCATATTTATGCTTTTGTGTTTTATAATTATTTATTCTGAGTTATTTATAACAGCTTCTTAAGTTAATCATTTTTAAAAATATTTTCTATTCTACTAATAATCTCACCATCTACTAAAATAGTTTTTATAGTTAAATTTTCAGTTAAGTTTTCAATAGATTTTATATTTTTATTATTTTGATCTTTAGTAATAGAGTATCCTCTTGATAAAATTTTTAAAGGGCTAATATTATCTAATTTTTCTGATATTAAATTTAATTCATATTTTTTATTAGTAATAATATTATTAAATAAATTATTTAGTTTATTATTTAATCTATCTAAATCAGATTTTTTTTTATTTAATTTATTTTTAGGATTATAAAGTTTAATTTTATAATCTAAGCTATTAATTATTTGATTTAAATTATTTAGATATTTTTCTATATTATGAATTAAACTAGTAGTAATATAATCTAATTTTTGAGATTGGTTATTTAATTTATTTTGAGGATTTTGAATATCCAGCCTGTGCTTAATAAAATTTAATTTTTTTAGATTATTATTTATATAGTGTTTAATTATATTATTTAATTTTATTTTATATTGATTTAATAAATTTAAATATTCTAATTTATCTGGTGTTATAAATTCAGCTGCTGCTGTTGGAGTAGCTGCTCGCTCATCTGCTATAAAGTCAGCAATAGTAAAATCTATCTCATGACCAACTCCTGTTACTATAGGTAATTCTGAGTTATATATAGCCATGGCAACTTGTTCTGTATTAAACCCCCATAAATCTTCGATAGAGCCGCCACCTCTGGTTAAAATAATGCTGTCTAATAAATCGTTATTATTTTTATTATATTTATTAGCAGATTCTATAGCATTTTTAATGCTGTTAGATGATGCTTCTCCTTGGACTATTGTAGGGATAATTAAAATATTAGTTAAAGGCCAGCGTCTTTTTATAGTTATTAAAATATCTTTTATTGCCGCTCCTGTACTAGATGTAATAATTGCTATGTTATTAGGAATTTTTGGAAATATTTTTTTATGTTCATGATTAAAATAACCTTGTTTTTCTAGTTTATTTTTAAGTTCTAAAAACTCTCGTTGTAATTGTCCAAATCCTGATTCAAATAAGTCTGATACTATAAGTTGGTAATCGCCTCTTACTGTATATAAAGTTACTTTTGCTTTTATTATAACTTTTGAACCGTTTCGAATATTAGGCGTTTTAATTTTACTTAAAGCATTTCTAAATAAAGCACATCTAATTTGGGCATTTTTGTCTTTTAAGCTAAAATAAAAATGTCCTGATATAGGTCTTGATAAATTAGATATTTCACCTTCTACATATATATAGGGGTATGAATTTTCTAATAAAGATTGAATTTCTTGATTAAGTTGCGATACATTATATATTTCAGTATCATCACTAGTGAAATTTGAAGTATTTTGATTTTTAAAATACATTATAGAAAAATATTAATTTTTAGTTTATATGGCAATATTATGGCAGAAAATCGTACTAATAAAAACAATCAATACAATGCAGATGCTATAGAAGTATTAACAGGACTTGATCCAGTTAAAAAACGTCCAGGAATGTATACTGATATTACAAGACCTAATCATCTTGCTCAAGAAGTTATTGATAATAGCGTTGATGAAGCTATTTCTGGACATGCTAGTTATATAAAAATTATTCTATATAAAGACGGTTCGTTAGAAGTTCAAGATGATGGGCGAGGCATGCCAGTTGATCAACACAAAGAGCATAAAAAATCAGGTGTTGAAGTTATATTAACTTACTTACATGCAGGCGGTAAGTTTTCTAATAAAAACTATACTTTTTCAGGCGGTTTGCATGGTGTTGGGGTTTCTGTTGTAAATGCATTATCTAAACACTTAGAAGTTAATATTAAACGCAATGGCTTTAAATATAATATGAGTTTTGCTGATGGTTTTAAAGCAACAGAGCTGAAAAAACAAGGCAAAACTAGCAAAGTATCTGATACAGGAACATCTATTAAGTTTTTACCAGATGGTAAATATTTTGATACAGTAAAATTTTCTGTATTAAAATTAAAGCATATTCTAAAAGCTAAAGCAGTATTATGCCCTAATTTAGTAATAGAATTTTTTGATGAAAATACTGGGGAAGAAATATCTTGGTGCTATGAAAATGGCATTAAAGATTATTTGGCAAGCAGTGTTGTTGATACACCAATTATACCTAGCGAGCCATTTTATGGTAATTTTTCAAGTGATGAAGAAGCTGTAGAATGGGGAGTTGTTTGGCATCAAGAATCTGGTGAATTATTGACAGAAAGTTATGTTAATTTAATTCCAACAGCTCAGGGTGGAACACATGTTAATGGATTTAGAACAGGTTTATTGGAAGCATTAAAAGATTTTTGCGAGTATAGAAGCTTGTTACCTAAAGGCATGAAATTAACACCTGAAGATATTTGGGATAACTGCGCTTATGTTTTATCTTTAAAAGTATTAGATCCACAATTTGCTGGGCAAACTAAAGAGCGTTTAAGCTCAAGGCAATGTTCATCTTTTGTCAGTGGGGTAGTTAAAGACTCTTTTGGATTATGGCTTAAT
Organism: uncultured Gammaproteobacteria bacterium; assembly: GCA_963977185.1. GTDB lineage: Bacteria > Pseudomonadota > Gammaproteobacteria > JAGOUU01 > JAGOUU01 > CAXBNV01. The sequence continues at coordinate 4,464 of CAXBNV010000032.1, forward strand.
CAGCATGTGCAACAAGGTCAAATGCTTGCAGAATTAATTATATCTAAAGCCCAAAGTAGGTTAAAATCAGCCAAAAAAGTTGCACGTAAAAAAGTAACTTCTGGACCACAATTACCAGGAAAATTATCTGATTGTTCATATACTGATCCTAAAAGAACCGAAATATTTTTAGTTGAAGGAGATTCTGCAGGAGGCTCAGCAAAGCAAGCACGAGATAGAGAATTTCAAGCTGTTATGCCTTTAAGGGGTAAAATTTTAAATACCTGGGAAGTGAGCTCAGAAGAAGTTTTAGCATCAAAAGAAGTACATGATATAGCTGTTGCATTAGGTGTTGATCCAGGCCTTAATAATCAAAATATAGAAAATTTAAGATATCATAAAGTTTGTATTTTAGCTGATGCTGATTCGGATGGAGCTCATATAGCAGCTTTATTATGTGCATTGTTTTTAAAACATTTTCCTGAGTTGGTTAAACTAGGTCATATTTATGTTGCCATGCCGCCATTATACAGAATAGATATAGGTAAAGATGTTTATTATGCTTTGGATGAGTCTGAAAAAAATGGAACTTTAGATAGAATTAAAGCTGAAAATAAACGAGGTAATGTTAATGTTCAGCGTTTTAAAGGATTAGGTGAAATGAATCCTTTACAGTTGCGAGAAACAACAATGGATCCTAACACACGACGACTAGTCCAGTTGACTATAGATGAAGATGATAATAAAGATGTTTATGAATTTATGGATATGTTACTTGCTAAAAAGCGTTCGCAAGATAGAAAGCATTGGTTAGAAGATAAAGGCGATTTGGTGGAGTTTTAAAATATGACTAAAAAAAATAAAGATAATAATAAATCTAAAAAAATAACAAAAATTAAAGAAAGTAACTTAGCATATCAAGAAATAGAAACTAAACCATTAAGGCTTTTTACAGAAAAGGCTTATCTTGATTATTCAATGTACGTTATTTTAGATAGAGCCTTACCTCATATTGGAGATGGGTTAAAGCCTGTGCAAAGACGAATTATTTTTGCAATGAGTGAGCTTGGTTTAAAAGCTGCAAGTAAATATAAGAAATCAGCAAGAACGATAGGTGATGTTTTAGGTAAGTATCATCCACATGGAGACTCCGCATGTTATGAAGCCATGGTTTTAATGGCGCAAGATTTTTCCTATAGATATCCAATTGTAGATGGCCAAGGTAACTGGGGATCTGTTGATGATCCAAAATCTTTTGCAGCAATGCGTTATACCGAAGCGAAATTATCAAAATTTGCTCAAGTGTTTTTAGATGAAGTATCAGATGGGACTGTAACCTGGAAACCAAATTTTGATGGTACATTAAAAGAACCAGAAGTTCTACCAGCTAAATTGCCAGCTATATTATTAAACGGCACAACAGGTATTGCTGTTGGTATGGCAACAGATATTCCTCCACATAATTTGACAGAAGTAGTAACTGCTAGTATTTATTTATTAAAAAATCCTAACTCTGAAATATCTGAGATTATGGAGATAATCCAAGGTCCAGACTTTCCAACTGATGCAGAAATAATTACACGCAAAGAAGAAATTAAACAGGCATATGCAACAGGCCACGGTAGCATTAAAATGCGAGCAGTATATGAGCAAGAAGAAGGTGACATTGTTGTTACTGCATTACCTCATCATGTATCAGGTGCAAAAATTTTAGAACAAATTGCAGCGCAAATGCAGGCTAAAAAATTACCACTTGTAACTGATTTACGAGATGAGTCTTGTCATGAGAATCCAACAAGATTGATTATTACACCTAAATCTAGAAATGTTGATTCTGATGAATTGATGCAACATTTATTTGCAACAACTGATTTAGAAAAAAATTATAAATTAAACTTTAATTTAATAGGATTAAATAACAAACCCAAAGTTAGAAATATTAAAGAAATTTTAACAGAATGGTTAGAATTTAGACAAAATACTGTTACTAAAAGATTAGAGTATAGATTAGAGAAAATTTTAAACCGATTACATGTCTTAGATGGGTTACTAATTGCTTATTTAAATATAGATGAAGTGATTAAAATTATTAGAGAATATGACAATCCTAAACAAGAGTTAATTTCTAGATTTAAGTTATCAGATATTCAATCTGATGCTATTTTAGATTTAAAATTACGACATTTAGCAAAGTTAGAAGAAATTAAAATTACTCAAGAGCAAGGCGAATTAGCAAAAGAGCGAGATTATATTCAAAGTATATTAGATTCGAAAACAAAATTAAGAAATTTAATTATTAAAGAGCTAGAAACTTTAAATAAAGAATTTGGGGATGCACGACGTTCTAAATTAGTTGAGAGGACAGAAGCTAAAATTTTAAAATTAGAAGAGCGATTGCCTGCAGAAGCTGTAACGATTGTTTTATCTAAAAAAGGTTGGATTAGATCAGCAAAAGGACATGAACTTGATCCAGTACAATTAAATTATAAATCAGGAGATGAGCTTTTAGGTTTTGTAAGAGCAAAATCTAATGAAAGTTTATATATTTTTGATACCTTTGGCAGAAGTTATAACTTACCAATTCATGGATTGCCATCAGCAAGAGGACAAGGTGAGCCATTAACAGCAAAATTAAATCCACAACCAGGAGCTTTATTTAACAGTATCTTTATTGGACAAGTATCAAATGAGGTAGTTCTTTGTTCTAGTAATGGTTATGGTCTTATATCTAATTTAGATGATCTGTATACTAAAAATAAAAATGGTAAAGCTGTATTAAAAGTTAGTGATAATTTTCAAGCAATGGAACCAATTGTTATTACAGATAACTCAAAATATTTAGCACTTTTAACTAACACAGGATATTTAAGTGTTATAGCATTATCTGATTTGCCTGTTTTAGCTAAAGGTCGAGGTAATAAATTAATAAATATTCCAGCAGCAAATTTGAAAGACGGTAGCGAGTTTTTAAGTAATATTTTTGTGTTGTCTGAAGGTGATACATTAGCTTTTACTGTTGGTAAGAAGATTATTAAATTAACTAAGCCAGAATTAGAAATATTTAAAACAGAAAGAGGCAAACGAGGTCATAAAATATCTAAAAAAGTACTTAAATATAAATATTGCGAAGTCATAACAAAAAATGAGAGTTAGTTAATAATTTGTTTGTAAAAAATAAAAAGTTAAATTATTTAATATAAATGGTATTGTTTAAAGAGGCATTATTACTAATGCTCCGTAAATTAGTTATATGAATATTAATTATAAATAAACAAAAAGAAGGATTTATTTATGTTGAGCCATTATATAAAAAGAATAAAAAAAACAGAATTAGGAACAAACGATAATTCTGGAGGCAAACAACAAAATGCCATTTTTAATATTGAATTGCCTGAATTTGAAAGAATATTTATAGAGCATTTTTTAAATATTCAAAGTTACATTATAAAATTATCAGACGTGCTGAATCTTTCAGCAAATAAAAATATCAGATTATTAAAGCATGAAATTATAAGAGATAAAAAAGATTATGTTTTTGGTTTAGATCACGAAATAAATTTAATATACGAAGAGTTAAGAAAATTAGAAGATGTGATCGAGTTTGAAGATGCTTTTTTTGACTTAAGCTCTCAAGATCGTATAGTTGCAAATGTTGCTATAATGAATATGTATGTAGAATTATTTAAGCTTTTTAATGAAATTAATAACTCTCAATTGGATAAAATCGTTAAAAAATATGATTTTTTTATGAGCATTCCAGAAATTATTAAAAGCATTGAAGAGATGGAAATAATGGAAGACATTATTTTTGATAAAAAAGATCAAGAAACACAAACAGAGGAAGTTGTTGATCAAAATACACACTCTTGGTTTAATTCTAGAAGATATTCTAAATAATATTTAATTTTAATATTTAAAAAAGGATTTTATGGCGACTTTAATAAGTTTTATTTTGTCTAATTTTACTTTTACTTTGCTTTTAACATGGATGTTGGTTTGCTTATTTATTATTATTTTTAATAAAAAATCCAAAAAACCTTTATCTGAAAAAATTCTAGCATATTTTTTGTTTTTCAATTTAGGTATAAGTGGGATATATGGTTTTGTTATGCATGTGTTCTACGGTGATTTTATTGCAAGGTTTATAGGATGGACGCAAAGTCCGTTTCAAGCAGAGGTGGGTTTTGCTAATTTAGCATTTGGAATTACTGGTATTTTAGCTTTTTTTGGAAACTTTGGTTTTCGATTAGCGACTTTAATTGGCTTTGCATGCTTTTTATGGGGCGCAGCAGCAGGGCATGTTTATCAAATGATTGCTCATCATAATTTTGCACCAGGAAATGCAGGCTTTATCTTTTGGACAGATATATTTATGCCTGCATTAGGATTTTTGTTATTATTTATTAATTATATTTATACTAAACGTTAAATCTAAAATGTGTAATATCACCATCTTTCATAACGTAGTCTTTACCTTCTAGACGCCATTTTCCGGCATCTTTTGCACCTTGCTCGCCGTTATTTGCAATAAAATCATCATAAGCAATAATTTCAGCTCTAATAAAACCTTTTTCAAAATCAGTATGAATTTTTCCAGCAGCTTGCGGAGCTCTATCTCCTTTTGTAATAGTCCATGCTCTAAGCTCTTTTGGACCCACTGTAAAATAAGTTTGTAAGTCTAATAGATTATGCCCCGTTCTGATTACATTATTTAATCCAGGTTCTTTAAGTCCAATATCATTTAAAAAATCTAGTTTTTCTTCTAAATCTAAATCTTGCATTTCTGACTCTAAAGTTGCACAAATAGGAACAACTGATGCGCCTTCTTGTTTAGCAAATTCTTGTACATCTTTTAATAAATTATTATCATGAATTGCTGTGTCATTAACGTTGGCAATATAAAAAACAGGTTTTGCACTGATAAGCTGTAAGTTATTAAATAACTCTAGTTGTTCATGAGTTAAATCATGCTCTGTTAATAAGCATCTAGCGCTTTTACCTTGGTTTAATAATTCTAATATATTTTTTAATATAGATAATTCTTCTGCTACTTCTTTTTGAGAAGCTTTTGATTTTGCTAATTTTTCTAGTTTAACTAAAGCTTTTTCAACAATTTGTAAATCGGCCAATAATAATTCAGTATTAATAATTTCTATATCATTTATTGGATTTACTTTATTTTCAACATGAATAATATTTGGATCAGTAAAGCAGCGCACAACATGAGCTATAGCATCAGTTTGTCTTATATTGCTTAAAAATTTATTCCCTAATCCTTCGCCTTCAGCAGCACCTTTAACTAAACCTGCTATATCAACAAATTCCATGTTTGTAGGTATTGTTACTTTAGGATTAGCTATTTTGGCAATCGCATCTAATCTTGGATCAGGTACTGGAACTACTCCTGTATTAGGCTCTATTGTACAAAACGGGAAATTTGCCGCAGCAATACCTGCCTTAGTTAATGTATTAAAAATAGTTGATTTACCTACGTTTGGTAACCCTACAATCCCACATTTGAATCCCATAATCGTTATGTCCTAAAACTGTTAAATATTGTTGTTGCTTTAGCTATTTCACCCTCAGCTAGTAGGTCAATATTATTAACACCAAAGTTAATAGTATCCAAAATTTTATTATAATCTAAATTATTAGGTTTTGATAAAACATAGTTTGTAACCGATGCATCAATAGCATTTTTATGGTAATTTCTTGGATGACCGATGCCAATGCGTAATCTGTAGTATTTTTTTGTGCCAAATTTTTGTGAAATATCTTTAAGTCCATTATGACCACCTTCTCCGCCATCAAATTTTAGTTTAATAATGCCAGGAGGTAAGTCCAATTCATCATGAATAACTAAGGTATTTTCTGGTTGAATTTTATAATAACTTGTTAATAAGCTCGTGGTTTTGCCACTTAAATTCATAAATGTAAGGGGTGTTGCAAGCCAAATAATATTGTCCTGAATTTTTATTTTGGCAATATTGGCTTCAAACTTTTTATCAAAGCTCAAAGAGACATTGTGGCATTTGGCTAATTCTTCTATAAACCAAAAACCAGCATTATGTTTTGTATTAGCGTACTCTTCACCAGGATTACCAAGGCCAACAATAAGGCTAATTTTATTACTAATATTTTTTTTTGTCACAGATTAATATAATAGATTTTATATTATTTTAAAGATAACTCTTATCTGTATTTATTATATTCAGATAAGAGTTAATAGCAAAAAAAGATTTAATTAAAAATTATTTATTCTCTTTTTTTGTAGTAGCAGGAGCTACTGTTGGTCCTACTGCTGTAGTTTCTTCTTCTTGAGCTGCACTTTTAGAAGAGCTAATTAAGACAACTGCTTGATCATGCTCTTTATCATTACCATGAGCTAAGGCTGTTAATGTTACGCCTTGAGGTAAAACTAGTTCAGATAAATGTATTACATCGCCTATGTCCATTTTAGAAATGTCTACATCAATTTGATCTAATATTTTGTCTGAAGTACATGCTATTTCAACATCAGAAAAAAGTTTGTGAACCACGCCGCCATTTAGTTTTACACCAGGAGCTACGTCTTCACCAATAAAGTTAAGAGCAACATGTACTTTAACTTCTGTTGTTTTATTTACTCTTTGTAAATCAACATGTAAAATTTCTTTCTTAAAAGGGTGTCTATGTAATGCTTTGATAATTACCATTTCTGTATTTTTGCCTATTGTCACAGGAATAATTTGTGAAAATATGCTGTCATTACTTAAAGCTTTGTTTAACTCATTTTTTAATAATGAAATTGACTTAGCATCTTTGTTATCGCCGTACACAATAGTAGGAATAAATCCTTGTTTACGTAGGCGGCGGCTCGCACCTTTCCCTAGAGTTTCTCTTATTTCGCCATTTAAAATTATGGCATGATTCTTTTTACTCATTGATTATACCTTTATATTAATATTAATTAAGTATTAACTAGTTATTAAGATACTATATTAATCGCGACCAAATAATATAGTAATCCTTATTAAGGGCTATAATTATATATGATATTTTTTATTGGTCAAAATTTTTCAGAAATATATTTTTATAAGCTATGAAAACATCGATTTTAGAGATTCTTCTGTATCTATTCGTTGTATAGCCTCAGCTAACATTGTTGATAATGAAATTTGTCGGATTTTATTACAAGATTTTGCATTTTCAGATAATTTAATAGTATCAGTGACTATTAGTTCATTTAGCTCAGATCTAGATATTCTGTCAATAGCAGGCCCAGATAAAACTGGGTGGGTACAATAAGCTATAACTTGTTTTGCTCCTTGTTGTTTTAGTGCCTTTGCAGCTCCGCATATGGTTCCTGCAGTATCAATTATGTCATCAACTAAAATACAAGTTCTATTCTTAACATCACCAATTATATTCATAACTTGTGCTTCATTAGGTGCTATACGACGTTTATCTATTATAGCTAAATCTACATCTAATTTTTTGGCTAAAGCTCGAGCTCTAACAACTCCACCAATGTCGGGTGATACTATTGCTATATCTTCATAGTTTTTAGAGTTAATGTCTTCAATGAATATAGATGAAGCATATACGTTATCAACAGGTATATGAAAAAAACCTTGAATTTGGTCTGCGTGTAAATCAACTGTAAGTAGACGACAAATACCGACTGAGGCTAGTATGTCTGCAACAACTTTAGCAGATATTGGTACTCTTGCCGATCTAACTCTTCTATCTTGTCTTGCATAACCTAAGTAAGGAACTACTGCCGTTATTTTTGTGGCAGATGCACGTCTTAAAGCGTCCGCCGTAAGAACAAGCTCCATTAGATTATCATTACATGGACTAGATGTTGATTGTATTATATAAGCAGCAGAGCCACGAACATTTTCTGTAATTTCTATATTGATTTCGCCATCACTAAAAAGGCTACTATTTAATTTGCCAATAGGAGTCTTAAGTTTATTTGCTATTAAAGAAGAAAGTTCAATTGTAGAATTGCCACTAAATAACTTAAGATGTTTTGACATAGTTTATGTATATGAAGATTTGTAATTAAGTATATTATTATGGCTGGGGTGCCAGGATTCGAACCTGGGAATGCAGAGATCAAAACCCTGTGCCTTACCGCTTGGCGACACCCCATTAGATATACTATCTAAGTAATGCGTATATTTTCTAGTGAAAAGCTTTATATGTCAAGTATTAAATTAATTAAAATTTAAATTTTGCAATCTTGGAAAATTAGATCTATAATTAACCACTAAAAATCATTTTAGGTCATATTTATAATCAGTAATTATTGTTATTTTTAGGCAAATTAAGTACTTAATCATAACATATAATGTTAAACGTTGGAGAGTTAAGTCATGCACGCGGTAATTAAAACTGGTGGCAAGCAATATAGAGTTGCTGAGGGAGACACCCTAAATATTGAAAAATTAGAAATAGCCCCAGAATCTAGTGTCAAATTTGATGAAGTACTAATGGTAACTGATGGTGCTGATCAAGTAACTATCGGAACACCATATATAAAGGGTGCAAGTGTTGAAGCTATTGTTGTAACGCAATTTAGAGATAAAAAGATTAAGATTCTTAAGTTCAAAAGACGTAAGCATCATATGAAGCGTATGGGTCATAGACAATGGCTGACTAAGATCAAAATTACATCAATAAAAAGTCAATAGTAAGTAAGTTTAAAATAAAGTTATATAAAAAGGGGTTAGTTTATGGCTCATAAGAAAGCGGGTGGTAGTACCCGGAATGGTCGCGATTCAGAATCGAAACGGTTAGGTGTAAAGCTTTTCGGTGGTCAACTTGCAAAAGCTGGTAGCATTATTATTCGTCAAAGAGGCACAAAATTTGTAGCTGGAAGAAATGTTAGCATGGGTAAAGATAATACTTTATTTGCAACCACTCCTGGCAACGTTTATTTTGCTAAAAAAGGCAAGCCACAAAAAAGCTATGTAAATATTGAGCCGATTGAGACAAATACAGATTCAGATTCAGAAGCTGTTGTTCAATAGTATATTTACCATACTAAGAAATAATAATCTTAAGTTATTGAAGACCCTTTTGCTATGTTATATGTAGCAACGGGGTTTTTGTTGTTTTTGTAGTTAATAATATTTTTTGTTGTAAAAGTTATGAAGTTTGTTGATGAAGTTGTAGTTGATGTTGTTGCTGGTCGTGGTGGTGACGGTTGTTTAAGTTTTAGACGAGAAAAATATGTAGAGCGAGGCGGCCCAAATGGAGGCGATGGCGGTCGTGGCGGTGATATTTATTTAGTTGCGGATAAATCATTAAACACGCTAATTGATTTTAGATATAAAAGAATATTTAGAGCAACTAAAGGTCAGCAAGGATTAGGAAGTGATTGTATAGGTGCAGCAGGGGAAGATTTACACATAAAACTCCCAGTTGGTACTTTAATCTATGATCATAATACTGAAGTTTTACTTGGTGATTTAAAAGAAGATGGTCAGACTTTGTTAATAGCAAAAGGTGGCTCAAAAGGCTTAGGAAATGCTAGATTTAAAACTAGTACTAATCGAGCGCCAAGAAAGACGACAAATGGCAAGCCAGGTGAAGAGCGTAGGTTAAAACTAGAGTTACAGGTTTTAGCGGATGTGGGTTTATTAGGATTACCTAATGCAGGTAAATCAACTTTTATATCATCAGTATCATCAGCAAGACCTAAGATAGCAGATTATCCTTTTACAACTTTACATCCTAATTTGGGAGTTGTTAGAGTTGGTTTAGATAGCAGTTTGGTTATTGCAGATATTCCAGGTCTGATAGAAGGAGCACATCAAGGTGTTGGTCTTGGAATTAGATTTTTAAAGCATTTAACTAGAACAAAAGTTTTACTTCATTTAGTTGATGTAACATCTGAGAACTTAATACAAGATATTAAATCTATATTATTAGAGCTTAAAAAATATAGCGAAGAATTATTTAATAAAGATCGCTGGTTAGTTTTAAATAAAATAGATATTACTGACAAAGATTTATTACAGCAAGTTAAAGAAGAAATAGTTAATTCTGAACTGAAAGATTTTGGATATAGTGATATAAATAAGATTTTTGCAATATCGGCTGTAACTCATGAAAATACAAAAGATTTAATATACAAGCTATCTGATGCATTGAATGAGCGTAGCGAATAATATTTTTTCTTTTTTAAAGAAAAAGGCGAACTTTAGTTCGCATAAAAGGATTTCTCAGACTTTAAGACTGAGAAATCCTTGCAGATATTAGTAATAATATTTATAGAACGTAAACAAAAATAAATAATCCCACCCAAATTACATCAACAAAATGCCAATACCAAGCACTTGCTTCAAAAGCAAAGTGATTATCTGGAGTAAAATGGCCTTTCATTATTCTAATTAGCATGACAAGGATCATGATTGCACCTAATGTTACATGCATGCCATGAAAACCAGTTAACATAAAGAAAGTAGAACCATAAATACCAGAATCTAAAGTCAGACCCAATTCATTATAGGCTTCAATATATTCTGATGCTTGGAAGTATAAAAACGCAATAGCCAAGATGAATGTTAGAGCTGTACTTATTATTAATTTAACTCTTTTATTATCCTTAAGGGCGTGATGAGCTAAAGTGATAGTGAAACTACTTGTTAATAAAATAGCAGTGTTTAATAAAGGTAATCCCCAAGGTTGAATAACTTCTCTTGGTCCTAATATTTCAGGATTTGGATTTTTAAGTAACGGCCATGTTGCTTCAAAAGTAGGCCATAGTAATTGTCCAGTCATCATTTTCCCAGTTGAACTACTCATGCCGCCAAGCCAAGGCACTGCAAACATTCGGATGTAAAATAGTGCTCCAAAAAAAGCTAAGAAAAAGAATGCTTCAGATACGATAAACCATGCCATACCCCATCTAAAAGATTTGTCCATTAGATCACTATATAAGCCATCTATGCTTTCATTTATTACATTTCTGAACCATCCAAAGAACATAACTAACAACGTTATTAAGCCAGCGATTAGAACATACTTTCCAAAAAGATTGCCATGTAATGCGTTAGCAAAACCAACCATTAAAAGAAACACAGCAACAGCTCCAACAATAGGCCATGGGCTGGACTCTGGAACGTAATATCTAGGTGTCTTTGACATTAGGTATAAATCTCCATAAATTTGTTTTTATTTCAAAATACTTATTTTATTTTAAATATTTAAAATGTAAATAAATATTATTTAAGTTTTAACAGCGTGTTGTAATGATTTGCTATTTTCTAATATATTTATTATTTTATCTTTATCTTCTTGAGTCTCTTTTTTTGTATCAAACATTGTATATGATAAAGTCAACTCATATATATCTTTTGGAATACTTGGATCAATAAAAAAGACTAAAGGCATCACTCTTTCTTCTTTAGCACTTAGTAATTGTTCATTAAAGCAAAAGCATTCAGTTTTGTGAAAATAAGTTCCTAATTGTCCTGGCGAGATGCTAGGAATTGCTCGGCCAATGATTGCTTTATTAGTTAAATTTTTGGCAAAAAAATCAACTTGTTTAATTTCGCCTGGATGAATAAGCATTACTGTTTTATTAGTACGAAAATCCCATGGCATTTCTCGATTTAAAGTAGTAGAAAAAGTAACTTTAATCGTTCTTGATTTATCAGCTTCCATTGAAGGTGGGACAAGGTATCTGCCAGATGTTTTACCATTTATTCCAAAAGCTTGGCAAAAAGTATTATAAATAGGCACAAGAGCATATCCAAAGCCAAACATACTAATGGCTACAAGGCTCAAAATAATTAATAATTTACGATTTTTTTTTCTAATATCCTGATACACAATTTAAGTTATTTATTTTTATTGAGTTGTAATTTTAGCTTATGAAATGAATTTAATAAATTGTAACATGATTTAAAAATTTCTTTTAAATAAATAATTGATTATAATCTTAACCCTGAAAACAATTAAGATACTAGATAATTAGAGGTGAACTCTTTGGAGCTTAATAAATTAAATAAAGAGCAACAAGCGGCAGTCAGACAAATTGGTAACCCATTATTGGTTCTTGCTGGAGCAGGAAGTGGTAAAACTAGGGTTATTACTAATAAAATCATTTATTTAATTAAAAATTGTAATTTATCAGCTAAAAGTATTGTTGCTGTAACTTTTACTAATAAAGCAGCTAGTGAAATGAGACAAAGAGTAAGCAAGGTCTTAGAACGTCAAGAAAGACGAGGACTTAAAGTGTCTACTTTTCATACCCTAGGATTAAATATAATAAAATCAGAATTAAAGCAATTTAATTTAAGAGCCAATTTTTCTATTCTAGATGAAAAAGATTGCTTGCAAATGATGCAAGATATTATAGAAAGCTGTGATATTAATTTGAATATGCAATATTCGCTTTCAGATATTAAGCATAAGATTTCAATTTGGAAAAATGAGTTAATTACGCCAAAGCAAGCTTTATTAACAGCAACGGATGAATTTTTAGAGCAAACAGCTAAAGTATATCAATATTACAATAAATACTTAAGATCATATAATGCTGTTGATTTTGATGATTTACTGTTATTACCACTAGAATTGTTTAAATCAAATAATGATATTTTATATAAATGGCAAAGCAAAATTAATTATTTATTAGTAGATGAATATCAAGATACTAATTATATTCAATATGAATTAATTAAATTATTATTAGGCTCAAGAAATTGTCTAACAGTTGTTGGTGATGATGATCAATCAGTATACGCATGGCGAGGTGCCAGACCTGAAAATCTTGGGCAATTAAAAGAAGATTATCCTAATCTAGAAGTTGTAAAGTTAGAGCAAAATTATAGATCAACCAGTAATATTTTATCAGCAGCTAATGAATTAATTGCAAATAATCCACATATCTTTACTAAAAAATTAAGAAGTAATTTTGGTGAGGGAGAAAAACTAATTATTTATCCATGTAAGGATGAAGCTGCTGAAGCTGAAAAGATTATAACCGATTTATTCGGTCATCATTTTAGAACAGGTGCAAAATGGCGTGATTATGCTGTTATATATCGTAGTAATTATCAGTCTAGAGTATTTGAGCAGGCGTTAAGGGTGCATAAAATTCCTTATAAGATGAGTGGCGGTCAGTCTTTTTTTATGAAATCAGAGATAAAAGATATTTTATCTTATTTAAAATTACTAGTTAATCCAGATGATGATAGTGCTTTTATAAGAGTTTTTAATATTCCAAGACGGGATATTGGACCTAAAACAATGGATGGTCTTAATACTTATTCTAAAAAAAGAGAGCAAAGTTTATTTAGCTCAAGTTTTGAGATAGGTTTAAAAACTTGTATATCTGAACGTGGTTATAGTAATCTTCAAAAGTTTTCAAATTTTCTTGTAATGTTTCAAGAAAGATTAAAAAAAGAAGATATTAATAAAGTAATTAATGATTATATTAATTTTATAGATTATGAAGAATGGATTAAAGAAACAGCAGCAACCCCTAAAGCAGGCGAAGTTAAAGTCGCTAATGTTTTTGAATTATTAAAAATGATAAAAGGATTTTCTAATAAAGAAGATCAAGATGATAGTAATTCAGGATTTATGTCTAATACGCCAGATAACCCCAATTATGATGGCGAAAAGAAATTAGCTAATATTTTAAATAAAATGATGCTCATAGATATGTTAGATAACCAAGAAGATGATGAATTTGATGCGGTTAATTTAACAACAATTCATGCCTCTAAAGGTCTTGAGTATCCTAATGTTTATATAGTAGGCATGGAGGAAGAAATTTTACCACATAAAGTAAGTTTGGCTGAAGGAAATATTGAAGAAGAACGCAGGCTTGCATATGTTGCGATTACAAGAGCTCAAAGACGATTAGTTTTTAGTTACTCTAAAAAAAGAAAAAGACAAGGCGAACAAATTGAAGTAACAGTTAGTCGATTTTTAGATGAAATACCTGCTCAATACTTTGTTGAAAAGCAAAATACTAATGTAGAAAATAAGCAAGAAGGCATGGCGCACATAGCCAAGTTAAAAGATTTACTAGCTAAGTAGAGTAATTGCTTTTTAGCGATCCATTTCTAGGCTTTTTTCTATGTTTTAAAGATTAAGCAATATATTGGCTCCTGAGAAATCCTTTTTCTGCTCCCTTTAGGAGCCTTTTTTCTTTACGAAAGAAA
>CAXBNV010000033.1:0-18077 GCA_963977185.1 uncultured Gammaproteobacteria bacterium
CTCCTATAATTATTTCTGGAGCTATATACAAAGGCGTCCCTGCTCTGACTTTAGTATAAACCGCCTGATCTAATCTAGTAACAACTCTTCCTTTAAAATCAGTTATACTTGATTTTATATCATAGCTTAAATCAAAATCGATGATCTTTGCATTTACATGAGAAATAAAATCATTAGCTTTTTTTTGATTAATAAATTCGATTAAGATATTAGCGGGCTTTAAATCTAAATGAATCCCTGCTCTACCGTTAGGAGTGTTATTATGCAGTTGGTGTAATTGTAAAAAAATTTGCCATATAAATTCTATACGATCATGAAAATGCCATTCTTTATAATTATCAAACAAAGGAGCTTTTAAAGGCTCTCCTTGTATAAATTCACTTATAATAAAAACACCGCTCTCACCATACCTTACTGGCTCCAGTGATCCTTTAGGGTATAATTTATACAAAAATCTAGCATTTGTCTCAGCTCTACTAAAATCAATCCCTTTTTTAAAAATCTTCATTGCAAAAGGATTTTCTTTGTCAAAATTAAATAATTCACCTTCAGCCTGTATAAAATTTTTTAATTTTGCTGATAATCTAGATGATAGATTGTCTAAATTATAAATACCAGGTTTAAATTTATCGACACATCTTACTCGCTTTTTTTGGTTATTATCAATAATAACAGCAGGAAAAACTTTTACGACCTTACCTGAAGCCCCATGTAAATTAGAAGTTGAATCAACGTTTACATTATAAAATTTTTCATATAAATAAATGTGACCTTCAGCATCTATAACTATATATTTTTTATTTGTAATAGGATTTATTAATATATTTGTACTATTTTTTGGCATGATGTTTTTTGATTATTTTAAAGTTTCTATTTATTTGCAAATTTTTTGTATTTTTAATATTTTGTATTTCTACAATATAATCTGGTTTTTTAATATACCCTTTACCATGACATGCCCACTCAATAAAACTTATTGAATTATCAAAATATTCATCTATACCTATATATTCCAACTCTTCTGGATCAGCTAGTCTATATAAATCAAAATGATGAATATCAATAGATTCAATATTGTAACTTTCAACTATTGTAAAAGTTGGGCTTTTTACAAAACCTGCATATCCTAAAGATTTTAAAAAATATCTAACAAAAGTCGTTTTACCTAAACCTAAGTTACCATCTAAATATATTACTATTGGTAACTTAAAATCATTTTGCTTTAAATAATTTACAAATTCAGTTGCTAATTTTTGCGTATCATTCTCATTTTCAGAAAACTTATCAAATACAACAGTACTACTATTCACTATATAAATTCACTAATTTTTTAATTTCAAACAATAAATCAGTCGCTAGAATTCCTTTTTCACCATATTCATCTTTTATATTATCAGCAGCTTTAGAATGAATAACTACAGCAAGTTGCGCTGCTTCTTTTAAATCTAAACCTTGTGCAATCAAACTTCCAATAACTCCCGATAAAATATCTCCCATTCCAGCAGTTGCCATACCTGGATTTCCTAATGGGCAAACATATTTTAAATTATTTTTATTATGTTGTTCATATTTAGAAATTATACTACCTGAACCTTTTAAAACACATACGCCATGATACTCTGCTAATATTTGTTCAATAGCTTTAAATCGGTCTTGTTGGATAATATCAGAATTTAAGCCTAATAATCTACCTGCTTCTCCTGGATGAGGAGTTAACACCCAATTATCTCTTATTATATCTCTTTTTTCTTGATCTTTTGCTAACCAATTTAACCCATCTGCATCTAAAACTATAGGCCTTGCATGATAATTTTTTATAGAACCCCAAACTCTTTTACCCCATGCTGACTGACCCAACCCTGGCCCTAAAACTAAAACATCTGCTCTATCTAATAAAGAAGCCAGTCTATCTTCAGATTCAAAATTATAATCATTATCAGAATAATTCTCAGAAAACAAGTTAAAATCTATTCCAAAGGTCATAAGTTCTGGTTGCTTTAAAAATATTAATTCAGCATTGCTAGGATGAGTTGCAATAGTCACAAGCCCTGCCCCAGTTCTTAAAGCAGCAAGACCTGCCATTAAAGCAGCTCCTCCCATTCCATAATCGCCACCTAAAATAACAACATGCCCAAAATCATGCTTTGATTTATATTGCTCTCGTCTTTTTAATTTTACATACTTGTCTAAATTAATATCAGAAATTAAATGAGCTTTTGTAGTGATATTTTCTTTGCTTTTTTTATTAAACTCATCTAATTTATCTCCAACTCCTAAATCACTAAAATATATATCTTTACAATACTCTTTAGCATAACCTGTAAATAATCCTTGTTTTAATACTATAAAACAGATTAAAGCGTCAGCTTTTACTGCTATACCATCATGCACATAACCTGTATCAGAATTTAAACCAGATGGAACGTCAATAGCTAAAACTCTAGATTTTTTATTATGCTGCTTTAAATTATTTATAAAAACTACAGCATCTAAAAAGTCTGATTTTGGTTTATCTTTAATACCTGTACCTAATAAAGCATCAACAATTACAAGATTACAAACATTAATATTATTTTTATATACTTGCTCTAAAATTTCTTTTATTTTGTTGCTAGATATATTTATTATATTTAAATTTTTATTATTAATATTTGATTTAATTAGTTCATTATAAGCATTATTTGCTGTCTTAGTAATTTGCTTAATATTACCTATTTGAATAACGTCAACTGGGATATTATTTTGACATGCTATATTTGCAATAACATAACCATCACCGCCATTATTACCAGTTCCAACAAATATTAATAACTTTTCTGTATAAGGCCATAATTCCTTAATTTTTTCAAAAGAATCTTTTCCAGCTTGCTGCATTAACTCATTGCTATTTTTAACAAAGTGTTTAATAGCTAGAGCATCAAAATCTCTTGAATCAGAGTTGGTGAATAATCTATCAGGAAGATATAATAAATTTTGCATATCTTAAATTTTTGACTTATTAATTTATATACTAATTATAAATTTATCCTATGATTCATAGTAAAGTAAAGTAAAGTAAAACAAAGCAAAAAAATAATTAAATTAAAAAAACTTGTAGCTAATTATACTTCCAAGTAGTTTTACCATTACTATCTTCTAGAATAATACCTTGAGCTAATAATTCATCACGAATTTTATCTGATATAGCCCAATTTTTATTATCTCGTGCGTTTTGTCTTTCTAATATTTTACTCTCGATATATTCAACGCTAATTGATATATCATTAAGACCTTCTTGTTTTATTTTTTGAAAATAATCATCTGGGTTATATTCTAGAATAGAAAATAACTTAGACATTTCTAATAATAATCCGGCATAAAGACCAGCCATATTAACATGCTTATCTAAATCTTGTTCTTTGAATTTATTAATATCTTTAACTAAGGCAAATAATACAGCAAAAGCCTCAGGAGTGTTAAAGTCATCATTCATCGCGTCTTTAAACTCATCAACGTAGCCTAGTAACTCATCACTTTCTTTTATCTTATTTATATTAAAATCTATAATATTTACATCTCTTATAGCTGTATATAATCTATCTAAAGAATTTTGAGCTTTATCTAAATTATCATCAGAAAAACTAATTTCAGATCTATAATGACTAGATGCAAAAAAATATCTTATTACTTCAGGATCATATGCCTTAAGTGCATCCCTTATAGTTAAGAAATTTTTTAAAGACTTAGACATTTTTTCTTTATTTATGTTTAAAAAACCTGCATGCATCCAATAATTAACAAATTCTGCATTATTTCTAGCACAAGATTGCGCTCTTTCATTTTCATGATGTGGAAATTTTAAGTCAAAACCACCGCCATGAATATCTAGAGTCTTGCCTAATTTAGAATTAGCCATAGCAGAGCACTCTATATGCCAACCTGGACGCCCTTTACCCCAGACTGAATCCCAAGAAGGCTCATCTGGTTTTGCCATTTTCCACAGGACAAAATCTAAAGGACTTTTTTTAGCGTCATTTTGTTCAACTCTTGCTCCTGACATTAAAGAATTTATTTTCTGATGTGATAAAGACCCATAATCTTTTAACTTAGCAATCTCAAAAAAAACATCTTTATTTTTACCAATATAAGCATAACCTTTATCTAATAAATCTTGAATAAAACTTATAATTTCATCAATACTTTCAGATGCCTTAGGCTCTTCATCAGGTTTGGATAATTTTAATTTTTTAAAATCATCGTGCATTATAGTAATATATTTTTCAGCAAGGTCTTTTGCACTAATATTAACTTCTTTTGCTCTATTAATTATTTTGTCATCAATATCTGTAATATTACGAATATACGTAACTTGATAGCCTTGATGTTTTAAGTATTTATAAATAATATCAAAAGCAACATAAGTTCTTGCATGTCCTAGATGACAATAATCATAAGTAGTTACACCGCAAACATACATCTTTACATGATTTTCAGATATTGGCTTAAAATCTATTTTTTTTTGTCTTAAAGTATCATAAATCTTAATCATAATTTTGCTAGAATATCCTGAAATTTATTTACTATTTTTTCATCTGATAATATATTAAATATTTTATCTAATTCCGGACCATGTGGTTCACCTGTTATAGCAATTCTTAAGGGCATAAATAAATATTTGCCTTTTATATTTAGGTTTTCTTTTAATTTATTACATAAATTTTTATAATCTGAACCATCTGTATTAATTATTTCTATACATTTATTATAAAAATCTTTTACTTTATTTTCTAACAGATTTGTTACTAATTCTAATTTTTCTAAATTATAATCTATTTTATTAAAAATATTATTAGCCCAATGCTCTATATCTATAGGAAATAAAATATTATGTTTTATTAAATCAAAAAAATCTTCTTTATGATTTGTTACTATATCTAAAACTTTATTACCTGCAAAATTATAAAAATCATTAATATCTAAATTATTTATAGCTTCTTTTTGCCAATGTTCTAGTTGTTTTTCATCATATTTAGCAGGAGATAAACTTAAATTATTCATATTAAAATTTTGAGACAATATATCTATATTTTGATAACCTAAATTATCATCATACCTATGCCCTAATCTTGCCAAGTAATTAACTATTGCTCCAGGCAGATAGCCTGCCTCTCTTAATTCTTTAACACTTTTACTACCATGTCTTTTAGATAACGGGGAATTATCATTACCTACTATTAGAGAAATATGTCCATACTTTGGCTTTCTTAAATTTAAGCTTTCTAAAATTAATAACTGTCTTGGTGTATTAGTTAAATGGTCTTCACCTCGAAGAGCCAAATCCACCCCCATCAACGAATCATCAATCGCATTACAAAACATGAAAGCAGACGTGCCATTACCACGCCTTATAATAAAATCACCAATATCATCACTTAAAAATACTTGCTCACCTTTTACCACATCTTGAAAAACTATTTTTTGACCTTTTGGTATTTTAAATCTAATAGTTGGTTTTTGACCTGCATCTAATTTAGACTGAGCCTCTTCTTTTGATAAATTTGCA
The DNA here is from genome assembly GCA_963977185.1 of uncultured Gammaproteobacteria bacterium. Classification (GTDB taxonomy): domain Bacteria; phylum Pseudomonadota; class Gammaproteobacteria; order JAGOUU01; family JAGOUU01; genus CAXBNV01. The sequence continues at coordinate 5,543 of CAXBNV010000033.1, forward strand.
CAAGTACCTGGATAACGTGGCGGGAGACTTTGTTGTCTTTGAATTTTTCTATCAAGTTTTAATTTTTCTTCAGAACAAAAACAATAATATGCTTTGTTATTATTTATTAATTCATGAAAATATTGATCATATAGAGTTTTTCTTAAAGATTGTTTATACGGACCATTCGGTCCTTCTAAATCTACCCCTTCATCCCAATTAGCACCAAGCCAAATTAAATCTTGCTTTAAAACATCTTCATATTCAGATTTTGAGCGTTCAATATCAGTATCTTCAATCCGCAATAAAAAACTACCTTTGTTGTGTCGTGCAGCTAAATAGTTAAATAAAGCGGTACGTACATTACCAAAGTGCATAAAACCTGTTGGACTTGGGCAAAATCTTGTTTTCATCTATAAACCTTAAAGAAAAGTATTAATAAGCTATATTCTATCCAGTTATTATATAACTATGTAAAAATATTACAAATTAGTAATAAACTCTTTTAAATCCACATGTTTTATATTATATACAAATATTTGATAATTGATCATAAGGTTGATTATAGGATAGAATGTATATTACTAAAAATTGATACATTCCATGAAAAAATACAAAAAAATATTCATATCTGACATACATTTAAGCTCAAAAGATCCAAAAACTTTAACTAGATTTAGAAATTTTTGTGAAAATTATGGCAAATATACAGAAAAACTATATATCTTAGGTGACCTTTTTGAATACTGGATCGGCGATAACTGTGCTGAAAAATGGCATCATGATATAGCGAATATATTAAATACTTTAAATACATACAATACTCAAGTATATTTCATGGCAGGAAATAGAGATTTTTTATTAAGCAAAAAATTTGCAAAGCTTGCTAATATTAAAATATTAAAAGATCCATATATCATAAATATAAATAACACTAAAGTAATATTAAGTCATGGGGATAAGTTTTGTACAAATGATACTTCTTATCAAATATACAGAACTATCGCACAAAATATTATTACTAGAAAAATATTAAATTTAACTCCTAAAGTTATAAAAATTAAATTAGTTAATATATTAAAACGTAAAGACAGCCATAATTTATCAAATACTTCACCTAAACAAAAAATAAATTTAGCTAAATATGATACAAATAAACAAAGTATTGCTAAAGATATGCAAAAATATAAAAGCTTAACCGTAATTCATGGTCATACCCATAAGCCGAAAATTCATAGTGATCTTATAAAAGTTAATAATAAATATAAATACGCAAAAAGATATGTTTTAGGAGATTGGCAAGCTAATAAGGCCGTTATTATAATTCAAGAAAAAAATTCTTTAGTATTAACTAATATTAGCTAATATTAGTTATATTTTTTAGCTACTCGTTGTATTCTTGCTTCCATAGGAGAAATAGTTAACCCTCTTAATATCGCAACGGTATCTTGATCTGAGACTATATAATCTAAATTAACTAATTGACCGAATATAGATACTTTATTCTTAGCAAGATTAATATCAGTGCAATAATATAAAATTTTAGATTTTTTTATAACATCTAACACAGAATATTCTTTATGATTTTCAAGCTTTAATTTTACTAATTTATAATTTACATTATCTTTAGCATATACTACTTCTATATTTATATATTTACTTACCATGATATATATTAAAATTATAAATCTTTTTCACCATATATGTGTTTAGCTCGATGATAAAAGGCATCTACCATGTCTTTGCTTATATTAGTAAAAACTTTATTAAAGGCTAAATCTAAAATACCAGTTGAAAATTTAAAATTTAATTTAAAAATTACTTTTGAACCTACATCACCTAAATCTTCAAATTTCCAATCGCCTAAAAACTCACTAAATGGTCCATCAACTAATTCAAGTATGATTTCTTTGGCATAAGTCATAGTATTTTTAGTCGTAAACTTTTTTTTAAGTCCCATCCAAACTAAAAGAATGCTTGCAACCTGATGTATGTCATTACGTTCTTGTATTATAGTGTCCTCACACCAAGGTAGAAACTCAGGGTACTCTTGAACATTGTTTACAACATGATACATCTGCTCTGCAGTATAAGGAACAAGTAAAGTTTTATTAATTTCTGGCATATTTAAATTAAATAACTTAGAATATTAAAAATAGTATTATACTTAAAATCTTACAATAAATCATGACTAATAATACAAAAAATATTAAAGACAAAAATACTGCTAAACCCAGAAAGACTATAGCATTAAACAAAAAAGCCAGATTTGAATACCATTTGGAAGATAAATTTGAAGCTGGAATTGTTTTAGAAGGCTGGGAAGTAAAAAGTATTAAAGCGGGAAGAATTCAGCTGATTGAAAGTCATGTTATAATAAGAGACGCTGAAGTGTTCTTATTAAATTGTAATATAACTCCTTTAGATACTGCTTGTACTCATAAAGAAAATGATCCAAGACGCACAAGAAAGTTACTTTTACATCAAAAAGAAATAACCAAATTAATAGGTTATATAAATCAAAAAGGCTATACTTTAGTGCCAATTGCTATGTATTGGAAAGGCTGTAAAATTAAGCTAGAAATAAATATAGCAAAAGGTAAAAAATTGCATGATAAGAGAGCTTCTTTGAAAGAAAAAGATATTAAAAAGCAACAGCTTAAAAAAATCAAATTAGACTAAATTATATTAATATATTAAGCATATTTTAATATATTATTATTAAAATATGATATAATATAAGATATCCCAGAATATATGGGGGCGAAATGGCTTCGACGTAGGTTACGAAGCTTTGTGTGCATGTCGAGGAGATGACTTTAACCTCGTTAAATCCTAATCATAAAACTATAAACGGCAAAACTGCTAAAAACGACGCTCACTTCGGTGACGTTGCTTTTCTTAAAACTGCTTAAAAAACAGGATTGAGCTATCATCTACGATGTGCCTATACGTGGTAGATTGATAGTAATACTTATATAGGATAGTAATTAAAACTGCTTTTGTTTTAATTATAAAATTTAAAAAGCTAGTTAAAAACATTCCCTGCCGGTCGGGAAGTTTTTAATGAAACTCAAAGATTTGGCTATACATGTAGACCATAAAGTATAGGATTTACGGACGTGGGTTCGACTCCCACCGCCTCCACCAAATTGACATCCGCCATTATCCAGAAAACCACAAAACCCTTGTATTTACGAGGGTTTTATGATAGCTCAAGGTATATTTACAGTCTCAATTCTAGAGCTCAAAATGGCTTAATTTGATTTAAATTCATAACTACATACCGTTACTAACCAAATTTTTCAAAAATTTTATATGTTCAGCGTTATCATTTAAACAAGGAATAACTGAATATTCTTTACCACCTTTTTCTAAAAAAGCATTTCTTTCTGTCACCTGCAACTCCTCTAAAGTTTCTAAACAATCAGAAGGAAATCCTGGTGCAATAACCATAACTTTTTTAGCTTTTCCTGCTCCACATTGAGCCAAAACATCTGTAGTATAAGGTTTTAACCACTTTTTAGGTCCAAAAAGAGACTGAAAAGACATAATTATTTCGCCTGAAAATTCACCTTCTAAACTTTCTTTTAACAAACGGTAAGTTTTATGGCAATGACAATAATAAGGATCACCTTTTTCAAAATATATAGCTGGAATACCATGAAATGAGACGACTAAAGCTTCTGGTTTAAAACTCAAAGATTGTACATGCATCAATACCTGATTTTTTAAAAGTTGAATATAATCTTTATTATCATAATAAGGCTTAACTCCAATAATATTTGGCTGCCAACGTAAAGATTTTAAAACACAATAAACTTCATCATAAACTGTTGCTGTCGTTGTTGCTGAATACTGAGGATATAAAGGTAATATTCTAATTTCTGTAGCACCCAACTCTTGTAACGCTTTTATTTTTTCATCAATAGATGGATTGCCATATCGCATTGCAAAATCAACAACAACATTATTTGGCATTTGTTCATTTAATAACTCTGCTTGACGCTTAGTGTAATACAAAAGTGGCGACATATTATCTTCCTTACGCCAAATAGATTGATAAAGTTTTGTAGTTCTAGATGAACGAAATGGCAGAATAAAACAGTTTAAAATAATTTTCCATAGTATTGGATTTGCTTCAATAACACGCCTATCAGATAAAAACTCACGTAAATATTTTTTTACTGCTGGAACTGTTGCTGAATTAGGCGTTCCTAGATTTACTAACAATATACCTATTTTGTTATATTTATTTTCTAACTTCTTCATGTTTGCCCTATCCTATACTTATTAATTTACTTTTTTAATTATTATTTTTAAAAGTTAATTTGATTAAATACTTCCGAGTAATCATTCGATAAAACAGTTAAATTTTTCATAGAATACTGTTTTCCTACCATACTTATATAAAAATTATTGTTATTTTTTTCAAAAATACAGTCTAATTGTTTTAAAAAAAACTCATCAGATTTGCCAAAGATTAAAACTAAATCATAAAGTTCTAAATTTTTAAAAGATTCTTTTGAAGACACTCCTGAACAAAAGTGAACTTTAAAACCATGTACATGAAAAATATTTGCTAGCATCAAGCCATGCGTAACTAAATTTTTAACCATAGATGTACGATAACCAACAACAAGGACTTTTTTTTGAAGCTTATGATGATTGTTTTCATTAATGGTTTGCTGCAAAAGCAAAATAACACCATCAATAAACATATCTTGAACAATTTCAGCATTAAAAACATATGGCCAAACATCATTATTCAGATGTGTAATAATAGCTGGATAAATAATTTGAGCAAAAGCTTCTGGAGAATATAAAGCGTATAGTTCACTCACTTGTTTAATTGCCAATGAAATATTGTTTTTATAAATTGCTTTATCCATAATCTCAAAATTAATTAGATGCTTTATTTGTCCATCTCCTATTAATTCATATTCATCATAGTTTTTTACTGCATATACTGCTTTACTTATGCTATAACCTTGATTCAGTAATGCAACCACACGTTGGACCAATGATACATCTTTATCACTATAAAACCTATGTCCTGAATCTTTTCTTTTAGGCATAAGTAATTTATAACGATTCTCCCAGGCTCTTAATGTAATTGGTTTAACACCTGTTTTTTCAGCAATATAACGTATAGGGTGCTGTTTTGATTCTTTATTATCTACCATACTTATACTTATTCTTTCAATAAATTTTCTAATGCTAATTCTATTTTTGGATATTTAAATATAAAGCCCGACTCTAATAATTTTTTGGGTTTGATATTATGTGATGAAAGTAATAACTCGTCTCCCATCTGACCAAATATTGTTTTTACCAACCATTTAGGCAGTATCATCCATCTTGGTTTTTTTAAAAGTCGACATAAAACATTAATAAAATATTTTTGAGTGCATGCAAATGGTGAAGTTATATTTACAACATTGCCATTAAAATTCTGATGACAAATTAAATGTTCGACTGCGCAACATAAATCAGTAATATGTATCCAACTTAAATATTGTTCACCTGTACCTACTTGAGCCCCTAAACCAATTTTTGCAGTTGGCAATATTTTGGCCAGCATTCCTTTATTTCCAAGAACGACTCCAAATCGCATAATTATTTTATTAAGTAACGTAGATTCATTGACCACAATTTCCAAATCTTTAGTAATGCTCTGACAAAAATGCACATTCGAAGCATCATGATTGATATGAAAATCCTCATTTTGAGGATCATCAGAAAAAGGATAAAATCCAATTGCACTGGTATTCAATAATAATGTTTTATTTTTGCCAATAAACTTAATAAGCTTTTTTGTACTGTCAAGTCTACTGTTGATAATTTTCTCTTTAACTTTTTTTGACCACGATTTTTTAGAAATATCAAAACCACAAAGATTAATAACCACACTATAATCTTTGGCGCTTATCTTATCCATCTGCTCCCAAGTAACAACTTCATCATATCCATCAGACAATAAACCATTTTGTCTTGTCAGTAAAACAACTCGATATCCTCTTGACTTAAGATGAGGTCCAAGGTGAGATCCCACAAAGCCTGAACCACCAGCAATAAGTATATTCATATTAATCTCCATATTACATTTTACTCATTAAACCTAAGTTATGTGGGTATAGATTGAGATAACTCTGTTTCTCCAAAAAATCAATTTTATAACGCTTTAGATAATGTCTTACCATTTCAAAAGGCACGGCAAGAGGTAACACACCATCATAGAATCTTTTGAGTGTATCTTGTAAATCAGCTCTTTCTTCATCACTAATTAATTTGTTAATATCTCTTAACAAACGCTGTAAAATCGTATAATGATTTCCTCGTAAGGCAACTTTTTGAAAAGAAGATAAAAATATGTCTAAATACTGTTCTTTTATCAAATCAAAATTATTTTTAGAATTATCTGCAATTAATCGTCCTAATATTTTCTGATTAATAGGGTGATGCAACCTTAAAATTATTTTATGACGTGTATGAAAGATTTTAAGCTCATTAAAATCTTTAGCAGCAAGAACCTTATTTTTTGCCTCGTACGTTAAAAAAACACGTTTAATAAAATGTTCTTTTAAATAAGGATCATTTAGGCGCCCTTCATCCTCTATGGGCATAAAAGGATATTTGTTTTTTAATGCTTCAACAAATTTACCATCTGCTTTAGTATGAATAACATCTTTTTTTTCAGTATAAAGTTTAACTGTATTTTGACCGCAACTTGGAGAAGCCTTCTTTAAAATAAATCCTGAAAGTAAAGGTAATCCTCTTAAAACTTTTTGGCATCCTTTATTCAAAGAATCTGTGACATCTACTTTAGTGTCTGCTGTCATAACTTTAATTTTACCCGAAGAGCTCTCTAAATAAATAGGCTCTCTTGGTACTCCAAAACCGGCGGCTATTTCAGGACAAACAGCATGATACTCAAACAATTCGGCTAAATCATTAGTAACTAGTTTTTTATGTGAATTTGAACCATTAAAACGCACGTCATTACCAAGAAGACAACTTGAAACACCTACTTTAATTTTCTTATCCATTTACTACCTCCATGTCTAAATATAAACTAAAAACATAATATTGTATCATAATCTTGTCTTTAAAACATATTATGTATAATTTATTTATAAAATAAGTTATACATGTTTTTTAGAACTTAAATTTTTATATGACTGCATGGAGGTACTGAGAATAATATAATAATAAAATTCAATCTTATAATTTATAATAATTTAAATATCTTTGTAATGTTTAAATATTATCTAAACCTTTATTTTTATCAAACTTTACTAATTCATCAAAACCACCAATTAAACTATCTTCAAGGAATATCTGAGGAAATGTGCGCATACCTGACTTTTGATATAACGCCATAACTTTATCTGTATCAGCTCTATCTAATTTTATTTCTTCAAATGAAATTCCTTTTCTTGATAATAAAGCTTTCGCGTTATTACAATAAGGACAATAATCTATTGTATAAACTATTACTTTTTTATTCATTGTTACTCTCTAAGATTATGGTTATTATTAAGTTTTTAATGAAATTAATCATCTAAGCATTTATCTACATACTTAACTAGTTAATCTATTTTATTCATTAAATTTTTATCTAGTTTATGTTTTTTAATATTTTTTAAATTATATCTTAATGCCATAAATATTTCTATTCCAGTTGAACCATGCTATACAGAATTTTTTAATAACAATCCTAAATCTAGCAATCCATTATTAATTAGCTCTATTTCAATTTCATGAACTTGTGGATAAAAATCAAAAGACATAATATTTTCTCTTTAATATAACTTAGTATACCCATAGAGTTCACTTCTCTATCAATAAGTGTTTTTAGTTTCCTACATTCATTTAATAATTTGAAAGGTACAACATTTATAAGTTCAATTTTATCTTATAAATTGAACGATATTAAACAATATTTAGATAACTTTTAAATTTTCTAAATACTTGATTGTATATAATAACACTATCTTTTTCTTGTTTATCAATTTTTGAAATTACTTTAATACCCATTAATGAATTAGTTACAAAAACTTCATCTGAGTTAAATAAAAAATCAACTGATATGTCCATCTCTTTAATATCTAAATGAAGATCATTTAATAAAACTCGTCTTGTTATACCAGGTAAAGCTCCGCTTTCAATTGTAGGTGTAAAAATTTTGTCATCTTTAACGACAAAAATATTTGTTATACTTCCTTCTGCAACAAAGCCTTTTGAATTTAATAAAATTGCTTCATCATATCCAGCATCTATTGCTTCTTTCTTAGCCATAATATTATCTAAATAGCTAATGCTTTTTACTTGACAGGAAATAGAATTTTCATTTCTTTTTGTATTTACAATTTTTGCTGTTAAAGGTTTATCATTTGGCTCTTGAATTTTTGATGCCATATAAATTATATTTGGTTTTATTGGATCAATTGGAAAAATTCCTCTGTTGGCTTCACCATGAGTAACAGTTAATCTTACACTTGCATAAGTTTCTAGTAATTTATTGGATTCTAATAATCTTTGTATTTGAAATCGAAACTCCTCATATGAAAGATCTATTTTAATAAAAATTTTTTCAGCGCTTTTTATTAATCTTTCCCAATGATAATTTAAGAAAGGAAGATTCCCATTAACAGACAAAATTGTCTCAAATAGACCATGACCTAAGGTAAAACCTCTATCTGAAACATTAATTGATTTTTGAGAGTTTTCGAATATTGAGTTATTTACAATATGAAACATATACTCCCTCGTTTTATAAAAATCAATATTTAAAAGCTGTATAAATAGAAAACGGCTGGGGATACAGTCCATCTAACCAATCAAAATAATTATTATTAAATGGTATTTGATTATTTGATATATGTAAATTGGAGTTACCCAAGAAAACCAGACTGTTTTCCAGATGACTTTAGTAAATCATATTCTACCTCATAAGACGCTTTATAATCAATCGCTGAGTGCCTTCTGATTTTATTATAATATCCCTTCTATATAGTCAAAAATTTCACTTCTAGCTTCTTCTCTTGTTTTAAAATGATAATCATAAACTAGCTCTGTCTTAAGAGTTTTAAAAAAGCTTTCAGCAATAGAATTATCCCAGCAATTTCCTTTACGACTCATGCTAGGTATAAATCTATAATGTCTTATTGAAGATTGATAAATTTTAGAACAGTATTGACTACCTCTATCTGGATGCATTATTACATTTGTTAATAGAGTATATATTTTTAATATTAAAATCTAAGCTAACATTACTTTTGGCAAATTTTTTTACTGAATTTTTTAGGCAATCATAGTAACCGTTTTTGCTTACCTGTAAAACACTACAAATTACATTAACATTAAATTTATCTTTATTTTCTTTAACAAAGGTATACTTTACACTTGCTCTTTGACAAAGTCTTAGAAGTTAGTAGAAGCGCATATTATGTTTGGGAACAATCTTTACCTTCTGAAAGAATTAAGGAAGATAATAATTTAATAAAATTAATTACTATCATCTTTAATAATTCTATAGGTAACTATGGAATTAGAAGAATTAAAAAATAACTTCTAAAACAAAGAGTAACAGTGAGTAAAAGACGTATTTCTAGATTAATGAAACAAGCTGGTTTAGTATGCAAATCTAAGCGCAAGTTTAAAGCAACTACTGACTCTAATCATAAACTTCCAATAGCTCCTAATATTTTGAATAGGAATTTTAAAGTTGATTTACCCAATAAGGTTTTCGTAGGAGATATTACTTATATTTATACCAAACAAGGCTGGTTATATTTAGCTGTAGTTATAGACTTATTTTCAAGAAAAGTTGTTGGTTGGGCTATGGATAAAAATATGAAAGCAAAGCTAGTTAATGATGCATTATTAATGGCTATATGGAAACGTAAACCAGGGCTAATTAGTCATACAGATAGAGGTAGCCAATATGCTTCCCAAATCTTTTAAGTCAGCATGGCATTACTCAAAGCATGAGCCGCAAGGGAAATTGTTGGGATAATGCTGCAGCTGAAAGTTTTTTCGGAAGCTTAAAAAAGAACTGGTTCATCAAAATAATTTTAATACCATAGAGGAGGCTAAAAACAAAATATTTGAATTTATAGAAGTTTACTATAACAGGTTTAGAATGCACTCTGCTAATGATGATATATCACCATGTGAATATGAGAATATGTTTATGCAGCATTCAAACATTTTTTAATTTGGAGTCCTAAAAAGTGTTGACACTCCAAAGCTCTATAAAAAGCCTTCAGAGAAAGGCTGCAATGTCTTTTACCTTTTTAGAAGGCTTACTGGAGAAAATATTTCATGTGTAGGCCCTATATTTAAATCAACCTCTGCATTGCAAACGTCTCATCTCATATGGAGTTACAACACAAAAGCCATGATCTACAGAATCAACGTGAACAGATTGATTGGTATTATCAATACTTAAGTTTGGAGATGAACAACATAAGTAAGTAGTTGGACCAAAAACATTTCTACCTTTATTACTTTCAGCCATTTTTTTTGCAATACAATCATCAGCATCTTCTGCAACAGAGCAACAATCGAGTACTATGTCAGCATCTCTAGCCAAATTATTAATCTCCAATGAATCGGTATCTTTTTTTAAAGATCTTGGAAGTCTTTTGGTTTCTTCTTCAGGTGTTAAGTAAATTGACTCATTGTTACCATGAGCAACTATATTACAAAGTTGTACTTTTTTAGGTAGAGTCTGTATCTTTTCATTTAACTCCTTAAGACTTCCAACGACGAAAGGATAAACAGTATAAAAATTTTGATAATATGCTATTTTTACGTGGTGATACAATCTAAGTATTGCGCTAGTAATAGCCGCAAACCCATCGGGATTAAAAGCTCCATGAAATGAGCTTACAAAATAAGCACAAACAGGTTTACCATTATTATCATTATTAACATTAACTTCATTCTTTTTTCTTATTTTAGAAAAATCTTCTTCTATCTCTTTTTGAGAATGTGCCCTGAACCCAGAACCTGAAAGAGCTAACAATGTAAAACTGGCGCATGCTAGTGGGATCATATAAAGTGGTTTAATCAAATTTAAAAAAAAGCCATCATCTTGATGATCATAATTTAATTCATAATGAGCATATATTAGATCTGGCACAAGCCGAAGAATTAAAAATATATTTCTAAGCATAGACATCTCCAAAGAAATTTAGTTATGTAGTGAAATCAAAAATAGTAACATTGCTAGTAAGTAAAGTAAAGCAAAATAACGGATCGGAGATTAGGGCCTACGCATGAAGTTTTTTAATCAATTTTTGCGCAGCAAAATTCTAAATTTATTTTTCATGCGTAGGCCATGGAAAAAAATGCTTTTATATTTTTTTAATTATTATAAATTTCCGCACCATAAATTTGCAGCTATAGCATTATCCCAGCAGTCACCTTTTCTGCTCATACTGCAAATTAAGTTATAATTTTTTAGCATAGCTTGATATTTTTTAGAACAGTATTGAGAACCTCTATCAGAATGAATAATTACTCCTTTAGGAAATTTTCTCCTAAAAAGAGCCATATTTAAGGCATTACAAACTATGTCTTGAGTCATTCTCTTATTCATTGACCAACCAATAACAGCTCTCGAGTAAACATCAATAACTACAGCTAAATATAACCATCCTTCATTAGTATGGATATAAGTAATATCTGAAAGCCACTTCTGATTTATATCAGTTGTTGAAAAGTCTCTACTATAATATTATCGCAAACAGGTAATTTATGATTAGAATCAGTTGTAACTTTAAATTTCTTTTTGCTTTTATATTTTAGACCTAAATTTTTCATTATGCTGTAAACTCTATTTTTACCACAAGATATTCCAGTATTTTTTAATTGCTTAAATATTCTAATATAACCATACTTTCCTTTATGTTCAAAGTGAATTTGGCTAATAGTATTACCAAGCTTAATGTTGTTAACTTTTCTATTGCTAATAGCTCCATTTAACCATTTATAAAAACTACTTCGGCTAACATCAAGAACTTTACACATTACATTAATACTAAAGATATTTTTATTTTCCTTAATAAAAGCATACTTCACTTCATTTCCCGAGCGAAGTATGCCGCAGCCTTTTTTAGAATTTCTTGCTCCTGCTTAATCCTAGCTAGTTCTTTATTTATTTTTTTGACCACGTGTCTTCAGCCAAGTATGTAACGTAGCTTCAGGAATACCTAGATTTTTAGCCACTACTGAGATAAATGGTGAACTAATTGCTAAGCTAATAGCATTTTCAATAAATTCTTCTGTATATCTTCTTTTAGATTTTTTAATAGATTCAGTCATATTTTACCTCGTATGTTGTGTTATTTTAACACAGAAAGGTGTCCACTAAATCAGGGTAAGATCAAAATAAACTAGTGGTGCTATGGGCATCATAAAAGTTAATGCGCAAAGCCCTCCAAAATATAATGGAGATAATACTTGGTAATGGTATAAAGTGGGCGGCCACTTTACTCTTTATTATGATCTCAACTGGTATTTTTTAATAACTTTGTACTCAATT
>CAXBNV010000034.1:0-16652 GCA_963977185.1 uncultured Gammaproteobacteria bacterium
TATTTCTATAGATGACAGAGAGCATTTGGTTATTTCTTAGGTCGAACTGAGGTTAAAAGATTACTTATTATCAGCTTTAAGTAGTTTTAATCCAAGACTATTAAAATTAAGTAATAATGTAAATCAAGAGATTTTGAGTTTTCTTGGCTATTCTTTAAATTTTGAATATCAGAATATAGCAATAGATAAAAAAGATATAAGTAAAATCATTAATTATAAAAAGCATTTTTTTGTTGATAATCTAATAGAGATACAAGGCATAAATAATAAAAAATATGCTGCAATATTGGCTATAAAGCATTATTCTGATAAGACTTATAATAATTTTTTACATAAGTTAAATTCTATTAATTGTTCATATGTAAATACTCATATATTTCAGCCAGTAAATATAAATTCTGCCAAAGATTTAATAGTAAAACAAAAGAATAGATTAAATCAGGTTGGTGATTATGCTATTTCACAAATAGAAGAGCTTGATACAGCATTAGATGATTTGCAATCACAACGATTAAGCTTTGGGTATCATAGTAATACAATTTTAGTTTATGAAGATAATATCAATACTCTAGATGAAAAATTAAATTTAATATCTAGAATATTTTTAGATTCAGGAATTATTGTAACAAGGGAAGCTTTAAATCTTGAATCAAGTTATATATCAATTTTACCTGCTAACTTTTACTTTGTTACCAGAAAATATTTAATATCAAGTAAAAATTTTATTGATTTATTAAATTTAGAATATTCAGATACTGGTTATATTGATCAAAATCATCTAGGGCATTACTTAATGCCGTTTAAGAAAAAAGATAATAATTTATATAAATTTAACCTTCATTCAATTGGCGATAACAGTAAAGGGCATAGCCTGTTAATTTCACCAACAGGTTCTGGCAAAACTACTTTAATGTTGGCTATAGATGCCTTTAGTCAACAATATGGTGGGAGAAGATATTTTTTTGATAGAAATTTAGGTATGAAAAATTATGTAGATACTTTAAAAGGTCATTATTTTATTATTAATCCTAATCATGCAACTAGAATAAACCCTATTCCTAAATATGATACTAGAGGAAATAGGTTTTTCTTATATGAATTTATAAAAAGCTTAATTTTTGCTACTGATGAGTTAATAGATGAGGTTGATAGTGAAGAAATAAAAAATGCTATAGATGGCGTATATAGTCTTGATATCAACAATAGAAATTTAAGTAATCTAGTTACTTTTTTTAGTTGTAATTGGAAGTATTTAAATAGGTTTAATATATGGCTTAAAAGCTCTGATGGTTTATTGTCTTGGGTATTTGATAATAATGAAGATGAGTTTGATTTAACTAATAATATTATTGGTATTGATTTTACGCATATTTTAAATAACAAAAAAGCATTGTTGCCATTAATGCAATTATTGTTTTTTAGAATAGAAAGCAGCCTAGATGGTAATTTAACAGGGATATATCTTGATGAGGCATGGCAGTTTTTTAATCACCCATATTGGGATATAAAAATAAATGAATATCTAAAAACATTTAGAAAATTAAATGCATATTTATTTTTTGCAACTCAAAATCCGCATGATATAGCAAACTCATCATTATTGCATACAATAACTGAAAATATAGCAGCTCAAATTTATATGGCAAGTAATAATCTTGATGAAAATTTATATTTAAATAATTTTGGCTTAACTAAAAATGAAGTTGATTTGCTTAAAAGCTTAAATCCAAATAAAAGAGAGATATTAATTAAGCAAGATAATAATGTAAATATATTAAATTTTGATTTAAAAGATTTAAAGAAATATTTAGATGTGTTTTCACCAAATATTAAAAGAGGTGATTTATGAGAAAATATTTAAGTATATTTTTAATATTAAATATATTTTGTTTAAAATCATTACATGCTGATCCAATTACTGGTTTATTATTTGGATTTTTAAAATCGCAATTAAATGAATTATTATCTCAATCACAAAGCCTACATAAGCAAATTTTAGTGCAGACCGATTTAAAAGCTATTACGGAAAGATCATTTAATAACTTAACAAGAGAGTTATCAGGTCATTATGGCGCATCTAATTTATATAATAGTGAATATTACAGAAATCTAAGACGAGCAAGTCCTGCTAATATTGCTGATTCTATGAGCTTAAATGCAGGGCATAGTCTATATCATAATTTACTAAGATATTATGATAATAAAAATTCGGTTGATAATGTAATGCAATCTGCGGAGCTTTTAAAATATATTAAAACTAATTATATGGATTCCCAAAGAGCAAATAATGCAGCTTTTGCTTATTCTGCTGCAATTTATAACAAACTTGATAAGAACTTAGAGACTATTGAAAAGCTAATTCATGAAATAGATAAAACAGAAAATATTAAAGCATCACAAGATTTAAATAATCGTATCACCAGTGAAATGGCATTGTTACAAATAGAAACTGTAAAGTTACTTGCTATGCAAATGCAGGGAAATAGTTATACATCGCAAAATCAATATACAGCGATGCAATTTGATAAAAATTTTGATAGATGGAGCTAAATGATGAAAAAAATATTACTTATTAGTATGGTGTTAATATCGCTTTCAGCGTGCAGTTTTAATACGTGTGATAGACAATCTGATACTTGTGGTCAAAAAGTCAAAATAGGAAAATGGTTAACTCAATGAGTAAAGGAATAATAACTAATTTATTAAATCTTGCTGATAAAGTTTGTCATGATTATATTTATGAAGGATATAATGCATTAGCAGATTTTATTTTGCCTAAAATCACACTGCTTTTTATATTAGTTCTAGTTATATATTTATGGAATATTTTAAAAGGCAATATAGATACACCTTTAAATGAATTAGTTAATATAGCAATTAAAACAGCATTTAGCATTACTGCTATAAAATATTGGGGCTTTTTTAGTGAGCATTTTGCATTATTGTTTACTAATGGTGGCGAAGAAATAGCTAATGTTCTAGTTAGAAAAGTTGGCAGTTATAATGGTCAGAATTTAAGTGAAGCTATGCAATTTGCATTTGATAGAAATATGCAGGTTATTTTAGAGATAAAGCAAGGGTTATCAATTACAAATATTTGGCCATTATTTATTATCTTATTTGCCTTTCTTTTAAATATTGTAACCATAGGAACGGCAATTGGATATTTAATAGTTGCCAAAATGGGGCTTGCGGTTTTATTGTCTCTTGCGCCATTATTTATAGTTTTTACATGGTTTAAAGAAACTAAAGGCATTACAGAAAGAGCAGTTGCTCATCTAGCGGGATTTGCCATAACACCTACGTTTATTTATGCAGCATTACTTTTAATAATGACATTTTTTAATTATGGCGTAGATATAAGCTCAGCTGCAATGAAATCTCATGGGTTTAACTTTAAAACCACAGTATCGTTTATTTTAACAGGAATCATTTGTTTGCCAGTATTAAGGCAAATGAAAGATTTAGCAGCAAGTATTACCTCTGGTATTGCTTTTTGCTCACAAGGAGCAGTTCAATCTATGGGTAATATAAGTTTAAGACCAATTAAGCAATTAATAAATAAAAGTAAATAACAGGAGTTAAAATGGATTATTGCAAGCAGGAAGATGTTTTAAAAAAAGCTGAAAATTGGGCTTATGATCAATACTATTCCAGTAATATTAAAGCTAAAAAATATTTATTGGGCATTATAGCCCAGTTTATAATTATATTTTTATTATTAATTGCATTTATAGTTTTATTAAATAAACAAACTTTGGTCGCTATTCCTATAAGAATTAATGAATCACTTAATACTGTTAAAATAGAAAACCCTAATAAAATTAACTTTGAAATGAATGAAGCTATGATTCAAAGTGATTTAATAAGATATGTTAAAAGTAAAGAAACATATAATTTTGAAGATTTAAATTATAGATTAAGATATTTGCAGATTACGACAGAAAGCAATTTATTTAATAATATTAGAAAAGAAAATAATGATATTAGCTTAAATTCTATAATTAATAATCTTGGTAAAAAAGGCACTCGATCAGTTGATATTCAAGATGTAATATTTTTACAAAAAGAAGATGCAAATCATCAAAATCTAGCCAAAATTGATTTTATGACTACAACTATTATTGATAACAAAGTAGATACTGATTACTTTGTTGCAACTATTTCTTGGAAGTACTTGGGAACTCCAGAAGATTTAGATCTTGCATGGGATAACTGGAATGGGTTTATGGTAACAATGTATAGAGTAGATAAGAGGATAGTTAAATGATAAATAAAAAACTAATAGCAGCATCTTTATTAACACTTATTTTAAGTAATAGTTATGGCATGACTAGTAAAATTAAAACAGTTACATATTCAGAAAATAATATTATAAAGCTATCATCAGATACGCTAATGCATACTATGATAGAGCTTAATAAAAATGAAGATATTCAAAATATATCAATAGGTGATAGTACTGCTTGGAATATTAATGTTCCTAAAAATACACCTAATATAATCTTTATAAAGCCTAATATGATAAATAGTAATACTAATATGACGGTTATTACTGATAAAAACACATATCATTTTGATTTGTCATCAAATGAAATAGATAAATATAATGCTATATATCATTTAAAATTTAATTACCCTAATGTAACTAATAGTTTATCTTATATAAATTATAAACCTAATCATTATTATAAAAATAACCCAGATAGCTGGAACTGGCAATATAGTTTTATAGGCAATAAAAACATAGCCCCGAAACTTATTTTTGATGATAAAGAAAAATTTACTTATTTTAAATTTAATAATACCCAAGAAATACCAGCAATTTATATTAACAATAACGGCATTGATGAGCTTGTCAATTATAAAGTAAAACCGCCATATATAGTTGTAGAAAAACTAGCTCGAAAATTTACTATAAGATATGGAAATCAAATCACCCATATTTTTAATGAACAAGGGAAAGTATAATGAGTAAAAAACCTTTTATATCTATAGCAAATCATAAATATATTAAAAAATATTACAGCATAATGGCATTAGCGGTTATTGCTGTAATGTTAATTACGCTAAATTTATTATCATCAGCAAATTCACCAACTGGTAATGATGTTAGTACGCAAGATGATTTAAAAACTGATAATAATTCATTAAAAGATTTATTAACAAGTATTGTTGGTAATATTGAATCACAAGAAAACATGCAAGATTTAAAAATGAATAATCAAGAAAGTAAAAACACAAATAATCAAAGTATTCTTTCTAAAGCTTATTTTTCTGAATTTGATAATCAGTATAACGATAGTATTCAAGTAAGAGCTAAATCTGATATGCTTATTTATCAAAATACTAAATCTGATGATAAAGAAGTAAGTAGCAATAGCAATATTATAAAAACAACGAAAATTGATAATCTAGATAATAAAATTTTACAAGGTAAAATAATTTCAGCAATACTAGAGACTGAAATTAATTCTGATTTACCAGGTATGATAAGAGCTGTTATTAATGATAATGTTTATTCTGAAAGCGATAATAATATTTTAATACCCAAAGGATCAAGGCTAATAGGTAAATATAACTCTGATATTCAAATGAATCAAAGTAGGGTGTTTATAGAATGGAATAGAATAATTACTCCAGATGGCTTAGATATTGCTTTTTTATCACTTGGTGTTGACTCTAAAGGTCAAGCAGGGCTTACAGGGGATGTAAATAATCATCATATATTTAGATTCTCAGAGGCTGTTTTATCATCTCTTATTAATATAACAAGTATGGCAAAATCAAATAAAGATGATATAAAAAAAATAGAATTATTTAAAAAATCTTTATTGGAAAATGCAAGTAACAGTGCTCAAGAAATTATAAAAGATAATATTAATATAAAACCGACCATTAGTATTAAAGCAGGCTCAAAAGTTAATGTATTTGTTGCTAAAGATATAGAATTTAATAAAGATAGCATATGAACTTAACAACACTAAATCATCATCTTAAAATTCTAGACGAGTATTTAAATGATTATGCCATATCTGAAATCATGATAAATAATGAAAAAGAATTATTTATTGAAAAGCATGGCATAATGCATAGAATTGAAAATAACTTACTTACTAATAATTATCTACAAGTTTTAACAAAGCTTATTGCGAATTTCAATCAAAAAGATTTAGATAAAAACAGCCCTAGTATATCAGGGATATTGCCAAATAATGCAAGAATTCAAATTATAACAAAACCCATAGTTGCTAATAATCAATTTGCTTTATCTATAAGAAAAGATACCACAAAAGATGTAAGTTTAGATGATTATGATTTTAAAGCTCAAGACAAAACTCAAAAAAATAAATTTAAATTAAATCTATCAAGTAATGTTAATCAATTTATTAAAGATGCTATTAAAAAAAAACAAAATATTTTAATATCAGGTGGCACAAGCACAGGGAAGACAACTTTTTTAAATTCATGTCTTAAAGAAATACCGACAAATGAAAGAATTATTACTCTTGAAGATACTAAAGAGATAAAAACGTCTCATTTCAATCAAGTAAATTTAATTGCTAGCAAAGAAAGCAGTAATATCTCCATGACTGATTTATTAGAAATTAGCTTAAGATTAAGACCTGATAGAATAGTTATGGGTGAAATAAGAGGTAATGAAGCAGCATCTTTTATAGAAGCAATAGCAACAGGTCATGATGGCACAATTAGCACAATACATGCATCAACCCCTGAGCTTGCTATATCACAATTGGCTATAAAAGCTCAAAGAGGTTATATGAGCAATTTAACAAAAGATGAGTTAATAAAACACATAAAATCTTTAATTCCAGTTGTTATTCAATTAAATAGAGATTATGACAGTAAAACAGGAAAAGTTAAAAGATATGTGTCAGAAGTTAGATATTTTGGATAACAAGGAATTTCAAAGTAATCTTAAATTATTTTTAATAAGCGTAATATTTTTTTACTTTCTAAAAACACTAAAGCTAAATTATTTTTATAATCTAATGCTTATAGATTTATTTTTAGTATCAGTAGTTATTTTAAATAAGCTTAGTAAAATATCAAATATAGCAACAGGTATTATAATCACATTTGTATTATTAAATAATATTTATAACTTATTATATCTTTTATATTTAATATTAATTAAAACAAACTCTTTATTATTAACATTTAAAATATTTATAAATCATAAAACCTTACATTTGTCTTTATTAAATATAATAATGTTATTAATTCTTGGTAAATATTATTTTAAATCTTTCCAAGAATATTTTGAAAACACAGGGCTTCCAAAAAAGAAATATTTATCTAAAAGACAATCATTAGGTAATGCAAGATTTATGACAATTAGAGAGATGCGAAAATTAACCCATGGCAAAGGGCTTATTATGGGTAAAATTCCTAAAAGATTTAGTTTAAAAGATGAAATTATTAGAATACCAATAGAAGGGCATGGTTTAACAATTGCACCACCAAGATCTGGTAAATTTGTATCTTGCATAAGCCCAAATTTAGCTGCAACAAAAGATATTGGCTGGCATGGTCCTGTTGTATCAATTGGTCCTAAAGGTGAAGAATATAGTGTTTGGGCAAGGCATAGAGAAAAGATGGGGCATAAGGTAATACTCATAGACCCATTTAACGTTGTTAAAAATTTAGGTATAAATGCTAATATTGATTATTTAACTAATGCTAAAACTTATAATTTTAATCCCTTGGATTTTATAAGAGAAGGCTCTGAGATGGTAAGAGATATTGGGGCGTTAATGGATGCTCTAATTGAGCCATCAAGTAACACAACATCTGATAATGCGGAGCATTTTCAATTAGGTGCTAGACGCATTATTTCAGGGTTTATTGCATGGGTTATAGCAACTGAGCCAAAGTGTAATCAAAATCTTATTAAAGTAAAAGAGCTATTTAATCAGCCTGAGGATGAACTTTTAGAATTATTACAATCTATGTCTAACGCTGATTATGACTTTGGTTTTGGACTTCCGCAAGATGCTGCTAATTTATTATTAAATATAGACTCAAGAGAAAGAGGCTCTTTTTTTTCAACTGTTACTAATGCTTTAAATTATTTAAAATATCCAGAGATGATAAATCATCTTAAAACATCTGATTTTGATATGGAGAATTTATTAGAAGGTAAAACAGATTTATTTATAGTTATACCTGGTAATTTAACGACTGATTTAAAACCTTGGGCAAGACTTTGGGTAACTCTGCCCATAGAATTACTATACCGAAAAAGACCTAAAGAAAGAATTTTGATGATGGTTGATGAAATGGCATCTTTAGGTAAAATCCCACAGATTAAAAAAGCTTTTAATTTAAATGCTGGCTATGGTGTTTCTATTTGGGGATTTACGCAGAATATTAAAGATCTTTATGAAGTTTATGGGCAATATGTCGCTGATGCTATGCTTGGTATGGCAGAGTTTGTACAGTTTTTTAATGTTGGGGCTTCTGATTTGTTTACTCAGAATTATTTGTCTGATGTTTTTGGGAGTACAACTGTTTTGAGTAAAGGAGATTCTAGTTCTAGTGGTAATTCTTTTGGTAAGTATAATAAGAATAAATCTTTTAGTTATCAAGAAAATAATATTAAATTAATTTCAAACATCGATATTATTAATTTAACTAAATGCAACATGATTATATTATTAAATAAAAAGGAAGTCTCTCATTTCATTATAAAGAAATATAAGTTTAATAAAGATGACGTAAATCCTTATTATAAGTAATATATTTATATAAATGACAGCTAAATTTATTAATTTAAACAAGGAATTAGGCATGAGCCCTATTAGAAAAATAGAAAATGATAATGAATGTTGCGAAAATATTTATGACATGCATGGTTGGGATTGTAAATATAGAAAAATACTTTGGGTTGTTTTGATTTTGAATATTATTATGTTTGTAGTTGAATTTATTGCTGGAATTTATTCTGAATCACAATCTTTATTAGCTGATGCATTAGATTTTTTAGGCGACTCCGGTAATTATGCTATATCATTATATGTATTAAATAGATCTATTGTATGGCGCGCCAAAACAGCTATTTTTAAGGGAGTTATTATGAGTATGTTTGGCCTGTATGTTCTTGCCAGTACTATTTATAAAAGTTTTGTTTACTTGGTTCCTCAAGCAGAAGTAATGGGAGCTATTGGTGCTTTAGCATTGATAGTAAATGTTATTAGTGCGGTGTTATTGTATAAATACCGTAGCGGAGACAGTAATCGTGAGTCTGTTTGGGTTTGTAGCCGTAATGATGCCTTAGGTAATGTTGCCGTAATATTGGCTTCTATTGGTGTTTTTTATACTGGAACTAGATGGCCTGATTTATTGGTTGCATTTATAATTGTATTTCTTGCTTTAAGTGGGGCGTTTCGAATTATTAATAGCGCACAAAAAGATTTAAAAAGGCAAAATTTATAAAATAAATATAAATATAAATATAAATTTAAAAGTTTTATAAAAACTGCTAATATTAATCAATAATAAAATACGCAGGTTAATTTAATGCAAATTAAGAATGGATGCTTAATGATCTTTTTATTAAGTTTTGGTGTTGGCGTTATCTATGCCCAAAAAATAATGACTTTCCCACAAGCTTTAGAAGCAGCTTATAAAAATAATCCTGATTTGCAAGCGCAAATCCAAAAAGCAAATGAAGTAAAAGGGATGTTTATTCAAAGTAAACAGTTTTGGAATCCATCTTTAATGTTAGAAGGAGAAAATATTGGTGGTTCTGGGGCTTATAAAGGACTTGAATCAGCTGAAACTACCTTATCAATAATGCAGCCAATTCCATTAGGAGATAAATTGCATTACAAGCAAAAGGCAGCTGATGCTGAATATAGAGCTATGCTAGCTTCTATTAAAACAAAACAATCCAAATTGTATATATCAGTTGGCAAAGCATATCTTGATGCTTTATACGCTGAAAAGTGGCATCAAGTCGCTAAAAAGCTTACTAACTTAAATAAAGGTATTGTTTCTGATATTAAAAAAAGAAAAATATCTGGTGCTAGTGCTGATTTGGATTTAAAACTTTCTCAAATTGCTTTGGGTGAAGCAGAGATTGAACAATCAAAAGCGCGTCGCCAAATAAAAAAAGCATATGCTTTTTTATCTAGATTGCTTGGAACAGAAATATTGGATAGTACAAATCTATCAGATAACGGTCTTCCACATCAAAAAATTCTTTGGAGTGTTATAAAAAAACGTATTGATGATAGTCCTATTTTAGCTGAAAAGCAATTGCAACTTAAAGCAAGTAGAGCGGCTATTATAGCAACTAAAAAAGATGTTTGGCCAACATTGGCACTACAAGTTGGAGCTAGACATTTTTCTGATGATAATAAGAATGCCTTGGTGGTATCTGTTTCTGCACCGTTACCAGTTTTTGATAAAAATCAGGGGAAAATTTATTCAGCAAATGCTAACCATACCCGTATTATGAAAAATTTACTCTCTAAAAAATTGGAATTAGAACAACAATTATTTAGTGATTTTCTCGATGTTGAGCAGTATTCAGAAGAGCTTCACAAAATTAAAAATGTATTATTGCCTACCGCAAAAAAAGCAGTGGAAATTGCTACAAGTGGTTATAATAAGGGCCTGTATTCTTATGTAGAACTTTCCACTTCTATGCATCGATTATTTGAAGAGGAGCGGCATTATCAGGATTCACATGCAAAGCTTGATCAAGCACAAATTAAAATTTTAGGACTTTTGCTTAATAAGGATTAATTATGAAATTAATATATCAGGTAGTTTTATTGCTGGTAACTATAACAGTTACTCCATGTTTTTTTTCATCTGAATCCAATAAGGAGCACAGTGATCATGACGAGTTATCCAGTAATAACGAGGTAAGTCATAATGAAATAAAAATCATAAAACTATCAGATGATGTCATAAAAGATAATAATATAAAAGTCCTTGTAGCTAAAGAAAAAAATATTAAAATTTCGCGTGATGTTCTGGGTAAAATAGTGCCTAATGCTAATAAAACTATTTATATATATCCCCGCTATAGCGGTATTATCAAGTCACTAACTAAGTATTTAGGTGATAAGGTACAAAAGGATGATGTATTAGCAACTATTGAGAGTGATACAACATTACAAACATATACTATAAAGGCTCCTTTTTCAGGATATATAGTTAAAAAAAATGTAAACCTCGGTGAGCATATTAAAAATAACAATTCTATTTATCAATTAGCTGATTTATCAGATGTATGGGTTGATTTATTTATTTACAGAAAAAACGCTAAATTAATAAAAAAAGGCCAAAAAGTTATTATATATAAAGAAAATGGAGGAAAGCATGCTTATTCAAGCACGATTAGTTATATTTCACCATTAGGAGTTGAGCATAATCAAACTATGCTGGCCAGGGCTGTTTTTTCAAATAATTCGAATAATTCGAATTATTCAGATAATTTAAATTGGTTGCCTGGTTTATACGTTGATGGAGTAATTATTATTTCAAATAAAACGGTTCCGGTTGCTATTAAAACCATTGCTATTCAGTCACTAGAAGGAAAAAATATTGTTTTTATTAAAGCAAAAGATGGCTTTAAACCCGTGCAATGCAAATTAGGGATACAAGACTCTGAGTTTACTCAGATTTTGGAAGGTGTTACTGCTGGTCAGCAATATGTAGCTAGTAATAGTTTTTTATTAAAGGCACATTTAGAAAAGGAAAGTGCTTCACATAGTCACTAAAGGTACAACATGATTAAATCCATTTTAAAATTTTCCATAAACCAAAGATGGTTAATTCTTATAGCTGCCTTTATGGTTGCTTTATTGGGAGTTTATAATTTGACGAAACTACCAATTGATGCAGTACCAGACATTACCAATGTGCAAGTTCAAATTAATACGGAGGTACCTGGTTACACACCATTAGAAGTAGAGCAACGCATTACATATCCAGTTGAAATAGCTATGAGTGGTTTACCTAAGCTAGATTATACTCGTTCATTATCACGTTACGGGTTGTCACAGGTGACAGTTGTTTTTAACGAAGGAACTGATATCTACTTTGCAAGACAACTTATTGCCGAGCGTTTGCAATCAATAAAAAATGATTTACCGAGTAAGGTGAGTCCGGCCATGGGACCTATTTCAACTGGGCTTGGTGAAATATACATGTATAAATTGATAACTACCAAGCCAGATGAATTTACACCATTAAAACTCAGAACAATTCAAGACTGGATTATCAAACCACAGCTTAGAAACATATCTGGAGTTGCAGAAGTCAATGCTATTGGTGGTTTTAACAAACAGTACCAGGTGTCTCCAGATCTTAAACAATTAGCCAAGCTAGGACTTACTTTAGTAGATATTGAGGAGGCTTTAAAAGACAATAATGATAACGTGGGTGCAGGCTACATTGAAAAAAATGGTCAGCAGTTTTTAATGCGCGCTCCTGGACAACTTAAAACAATTGCTGATATTGAGCAGGTTGTGATTATAACCAAGGAAGGAATTCCTATTAGAGTAGCTGATGTTGCAACAGTTTCTATTGGACATGAGTTAAGGCAAGGCGCTGGACTTGCAGATGGCAAAGAAACAGTTATTGGTACTGTTTCGATGTTGGTAGGGGAAAATAGTCGAATTATTTCAAAAAATGTTCATAAACAAATTAATAATATAAATACCAGCTTGCCTGATGGCGTTCAAGTGGAAACTATTTATAACCGCACGGATCTTGTTAATGCAACAATTAATACAGTTAAAAATAATCTTCTTGAGGGAGCACTTTTAGTTATAGTTATATTATTTTTATTTCTTGGTAATTTTAGAGCAGCATTTATTACTGCTCTGGTAATTCCATTAGCAATGTTAATAACAATTACAGGGATGGTTGAAAGTAAAATAAGTGCCAATCTTATGAGTTTAGGGGCACTTGATTTTGGTTTAATTGTTGATGGAGCAGTTATTATTGTTGAGAATTGTATTAAAAATTTTGCAAGCCAACAAATACTGCTGGGTCGCAAGCTCTCTTTAACTGAACGTCTCAATACTACTTTTTTGAGTGCAACAGAAGTTATTAAGCCAAGTCTTTTTGGCGTTATTATTATTACAATTGTATATTTACCAATTTTGACTTTAACTGGCGTTGAAGGAAAAATGTTTAAACCAATGGCTGAAACCGTTATTCTTGCGCTTGTTGCTTCGATTATTCTATCGCTTACTTTTGTACCAGCGGCTATTTCAGCTTTTATGTCAGGTAAAGTGACAGAAAAACAAAGCATAATTATGCGTGCATTTAAAGCAGCTTATAAACCTTTGCTTATAGGCTGTTTTAAATATCGTTCAATTGTAACTGGTTTATCTTTTTTGTTGGTTGTAGGTAGCTTATTTTTGGCAATTAATATGGGTGGTGAATTTATTCCAAGCCTTGATGAGGGAGATATTGCATTACATGCACTTCGTATACCATCAACTAGTTTAACTCAATCTGTTAAGATGCAAAAACGTGTTGAAAAGCGTGTTAGCTCATTTCCTGAAGTAGCGCAAGTGTTTTCAAAAATAGGTACAGCAGAAGTAGCAACTGATCCTATGCCTCCAAATGTTGCTGATACGTTTATTATTTTAAAACCTAAAAATAAATGGCCCAACCCTAAAAAAAATAAAAAAGATTTAATTGTAGAAATGCAAGAAGAGCTTGCCAAAGAGCTTGGTAATAATTACGAATTTACTCAGCCTATTCAAATGCGATTTAATGAATTAATTTCTGGGGTTCGTGCGGACGTTGCTGTTAAAATTTATGGTGACAATTTAGACCAATTGCTTGCAAGTGCTAAAGATGTTTTTGAAGTAGTTAATAAAACACAGGGTTCTGAAGATGTGAGGATTGAACAGGTTTCAGGGTTACCAACTATTACTATAGATATTAATAGAAAAAGATTGGCTTTATATGGACTTAAAATGTCAGCCGTTCAAAATGCCATTGAAACTAGTCTTAGTGGCTCAGTAACTGGATTAGTTTATGAAGGTGATCAACGCGTTGCTTTAGTAGTTAGACTTGATGAAAATAAACGAAAAGATAAAGTAATTTTAAATAAAATTTATATTGAGCTTCCGCTCAAAGATGATAATATCAAGCATTTTATACCGGTGAGTGAAGTAGCTAGTCTAAAAGAAAGTATTGGTCCCAATCAAATTAGTCGTGAAAATGGAAAAAGACGTATTTTTGTTACAACTAATGTTAGAGACAGAGATTTGAGTTCTTTTGTGCAGGATATAAAACAAAAAATAAGCGAGAATGTTAAATTACCAGCAGGCTATTGGATTACTTATGGTGGACAATTTGAGCAATTAGAATCAGCAACCAATAGATTAATGTTTGTTATTCCATTAACCTTGCTGTTAATTTTAATTGTTTTGTATATAGCTTTACAAAGTAAACATGACACCCTAGTTGTTTTTAGCGGTATTCCGTTGGCACTTACTGGTGGTGTATTGGCCTTGTGGATAAGAGGTATTCCATTATCAATTTCAGCAGGTGTAGGCTTTATTGCTTTATCAGGTGTTGCTGTTTTAAATGGTCTTGTTATGATTACATTTATCACTAATTTACGTCAAAAAACTAATCAATTAGTTTATTCCATTATTCGTGGAGCTATTGCTCGGTTAAGGGCGGTATTAATGACAGCACTTGTTGCCTCTTTAGGATTTCTGCCTATGGCTTTGTCTACCGGCACCGGTGCTGAAGTACAACGTCCTTTGGCAACAGTAGTTATTGGTGGTATTTTATCATCTACATTTTTAACCTTATTAGTATTACCTGGGTTGTATTACTGGGCGCATAAAAAATATCAGACAAAAAAATAAAAATGTGAAGACCTCTTTTAAAAATAATATCAAATGATAAAGCTCAAGAGCATTAATAAAGTAGTTTATATTATTTTTAATTTCCAGGCATGACACATTAATAAATTATAAACTTCTGATTTTAATCTTTTCATATTTTTTGGGAATTGAAATAAGTTTTTTATTGGTTAAAGATTGAATATCTTTACTTTTATATTTATTAACAACAAAGTGGAGTCGCAACAACCTTAGTGGGGGAGACTTAGGTCGTGTCGACTTT
This sequence comes from uncultured Gammaproteobacteria bacterium, assembly GCA_963977185.1. GTDB lineage: Bacteria > Pseudomonadota > Gammaproteobacteria > JAGOUU01 > JAGOUU01 > CAXBNV01. Next base: position 15,142 of record CAXBNV010000034.1, read on the forward strand.
ATATTGTGACTTTATATTGTGTCGACTTTATATTATTAAACTCCATTTCTTTAATTAGATACAAGGAATTATAAGATAGATTTCTAGGTGTATTTAAATAATTCTAATATGATTTTTTTAGATAAGTCTAGTTATATTTTAAAACAAACAGAAAAATGATATGCTCTTTTTTTAATATTTATTTAATGGATGCTAAGTGATGTTAACATATAAAAAAACTATGTTTAAGAATCTAATTTTCTTATTAGTTATTTTTTGCTCATCTTATGAAGGATACGCTGATAATAAACAAAACTTCCTTCTAATTAGGGGAGAAAATAATGATATATATTCAATTAACTTAAAGGATAACAGTATATCTGATATATTTAAAACTCCTATAAGTAAAAAATATAAAGGTAAGATATATCATGCAGTTGCAGATAATATAAATAAAAAACTTTATTATACATTAAGTGTTAATGGATACTCACTTGATAATAGAAGCTATTTATTTATATTTAATTATAAAGATAAAAAAACATCAAAAGTTGAGGTGAAAAATAACGATTTAAAGCATATAACTATATCTAAGGATGCAAAGACACTATATATCTCGACTGATCATGGAAGAGTACTAGTCTTTGACACAATTACTATGACTTTTAAAAATGAAATATTCGATTTTTATGAGCCTAAAAAAACAGTGTTAAGTCCAGATGGAGAAAAGATTTATGTAATTTGGTATAAAGAAATTGGGGTATATAACACAAAAGATTTAAGCTTAATTAAATTAATTGAATTATATGAAAAACCAAAAGATTTTGCCTTATCTAATGACGGCATGAAATTATATGTATCATATGATTATGGAAGTTCAATAGATAAAATAGATACGGTAAATTATGAGGTTGATGAAGAAATTGATCTACATCGCACAACTAATAATATTAGATTGTCCAAAGATCAAAGAAAGCTTTTTATAAAAAATTATGGAGGCATATCAATATTAAATCTAAATACAAATAAAGAAGATTCTTATATAGATACAGGCTCTTTAGATGGAGATATGGCTGTTTTTAGCAACTTAATTTATGTTAAAAATTATGACTGTAGTTGCATTAAAATTATAGATACAGACAAAAACATTGTATTAGGTGAAACAACACGTATACCAGGCATTTCTGATATTTATGGAGATCCTATATTATCTATTTCAAACTAATTGGTATAAAAATATCAAAAAGATAATCAAATATAGCAATGTGGCCACCCACCCCTGATTAAAAACCAGCATAGGTGGGTGGCTACTTTTTTCTTAATTTCAATTAAAGGATAATGCTTAGTTCTGTCCACTCTAGGATCAGGTAGGTTTTCAAAAAGATTATTAGATCATATGTTGATATATATTGTCGATTATTTCTTAAAATTTAGATGATCTTGCCCTGGGTCTTGCAGCATTAATACCAATTGGCTCATTATTAGGGTATAGTTATGTTTTTTGTTGGATTTTTATTAGTGTTTTTAATTTA
>CAXBNV010000035.1:0-16274 GCA_963977185.1 uncultured Gammaproteobacteria bacterium
AACTTTAGTTGGCACAAAAGGATTTCGATGCTCTAACAATACATCAAAAACCTTTGAAGATTAAGCAATATATTATTTCCTATAATATAGATTTTATTATGTAATCAAACTCTTGAAAACTTAAGGCCTGTTCTTTATCAGATAAAGAGTTTTCAGGATCAGAGTGAACTTCTATGATAACTCCATTGGCTCCAATAGCTTTGCTGGCAACTGTCATTGCTGGAATAATTTCTTTGATTCCTGTGCCATGACTTGGATCTGTAATAATAGGCAAATGAGTTACTTGTTGTAAAATTGGCACAGCAGCAAGATCTAAAGTATTTCTTGTTAATGATTCAAATGTTCTTATGCCTCTTTCGCATAAAATAACATTAGGATTGCCATGAGATAATATATATTCTGCAGCTAATAAAAATTCTTCGTATGTTGCTGCAAAATGTCTTTTTAATAATATTGGTTTATTAGTTTTACCAACAGTTTTTAATAGACTGTAATTTTGCATATTACGAGCGCCAATTTGTAGTATATCTACATAATTACTGACAACTTCTACATCCATTGAATCCATTACTTCTGAAACACTTAACATGCCATACGTGCTAGCAGCTTCTTGCATATATTCAAGGCCTTTAATACCAAGACCTTGAAATGAATACGGAGAAGTTCTTGGTTTAAATGCACCGCCTCTTAAAATAGGAACATTTTTTGAACTTAAGTATTTTGCAATAGTTAAAATTTGCTCTTGTGACTCAATAGCACAAGGGCCAGCCATAACAGTAAAATTATCTGAATGTTTTTCAGAGCTTATGTTATAACCTTTGATATTTATTAAAGTTGTATGAGAGGAATTTTCTCTTGCTGCAAACTTTAATTTTTTTTTCAAAAATTTTACTTGTTCTTGGAAAAGGCTCATATTTTAATCAATATTTAATGATGATTTTTGTAATTCAAATAGTTGCTTTATTCCGCCTTGCGCTAATTCTATCATTTTAAATAATTCATCTTGAGTCATTGCTCGACCTTCTGCAGTACCTTGAACTTCTATAAACTCGCCTTTATCGTTCATGATAACATTCATATCTGTTTCTGCTTGAGAATCTTCTATATATTCTAAATCCAAAATAGGGGTGTTTTGAAAAATTCCTGCAGATACAGCTGCTATTTGATTAGTGATGGGATTTTCAGCAATAAGTCTTTTGTTAAGCATAGTGCTTATAGCATCATGTAAAGCAACATAGCTACCAGTAATAGCGGCTGTTCTTGTTCCACCGTCAGCTTGAAGAACATCACAATCAACAGTGATAGAATGTTCGCCAAGTTTAACTAAATCTATACATGCTCTTAATGATCTAGCTATTAATCTTTGAATTTCTTGAGTTCTACCTGTTTGACCTCTTTTGGCTTCTCTGTCAGTTCTATCATGCGTTGCTCGGGGTAGCATGCCATATTCAGCAGTTATCCAGCCAGCGCCAGTGCCTTTGCGAAATCTAGGAACATAATTTAATTGAACTGTTGCATTACATAGCACTTTTGTATCACCAAAAGATATTAAAACAGAGCCTTCAGCATGCTTTGTATAATTTCTTGTTATAGTAACGTCACGTAATTGATTAAATTCTCTAGAATCTGGGCGCATAAACATCTCTCTATAATGTAGATATAACTTATAATTTAGTTAAAGAAAATTAGTATAAGGCTAACAAAAAAGCTAACCGTATGATACAATTATTTTTTTATTTTTTCAAATACTATTAATCATGACAGATAACTATATAGGGCGATTAGTTGTTATTTCAGCTCCATCAGGAGGTGGTAAAACAAGTTTAATAAAAGAATTAATTGCTAAGAATAAAAGGCTTGTAAAATCAATCTCTTATACAACAAGACAGATGAGACCAGGTGAAGTAACTGGAGTTAATTATAATTTTGTTTCCGATAGCGAATTTAAAGAGTTACTAGATAGAAATTTATTTTTAGAGCATGCTAAAGTGTATGATCATCGCTATGGTACTAGCAAACTTTGGGTTGAAAACCAATTAGCTAAAGGAGTCGATGTTATTTTAGATCTAGATTGGCAAGGAGCAAGAAGTATTAAACATATATTTCCTAAATGTGTTAATGTTTATCTTTTGCCACCTTCTATCAAAGAATTAAAAGCAAGATTAGAAAATCGAGGTCAAGATAGTCAAGAGATTATTCAAAAGCGAATTAAAATGGCTAAAGATGACATAAGTCATTATAATGAATTTGATTATGTAATAGTTAACGATAGCTTTGATAAGGCAATACATGATATGCAGGCTATTCTTGACAGTTTAAGATTAAAAAATGATATTCAAAAAATTAAGCAGGCTAAGTTACTGCAACAATTATTAGCAGAATAATTAAATATTTTATATAATATAATTTAAATTTTTAATGAGGTGAAATAAGTGGCTAGAATAACTATTGAAGATTGTCTTGATCATGTTGATAACAGGTTTGAATTAGTGTTAGCAGCAACAAAAAGAGCACGTGATCTTAGTTTTGGTAGAGTTGAATCAACAGTGCCAATTGATAATGATAAGTTTACGGTAGTTGCTTTAAGAGAAATAGCAGCTGGCCAATATAATTATGAGCAGTATCTTCAAGAAATAAATGAAAGAGAATTTGGTGGCGCAGATAAAGCTAGGAAGAAAGAAGGCTTTACTAAAGAATCTGATATAAAAGAATAGTAAGACATAATACTAAGTTATTATAATGTATGGTTTGTCTATATATAAATATTGTAGATATTCTATTTTTTACCTCTATGGGCTATATTTAATTGTATATGCCAACATTTAATAAATTAAAAACAGAACTAGCGTCATATCTTGATAAGCTGCAAATCAAGGAAATTGAGAAAGCTTATAACTTTGCCAAAGTGGCTCATGAAGGACAGAAAAGGATAACTGGTGAGCCATATATTACTCATCCATTAGAAGTATGTTTTATATTATCTGATTTACGTCTTGATACGCAAAGCTTAGTTGTAGCTCTTTTACATGATGTTATTGAAGATACCCCTTTTACCAAACAAGAAATAACCAAAGAGTTTGGCGGGCAAGTTTCATATTTGGTCGACAGCGTAAGTAAGCTTGATAAGTTAAGCTTTAATTCTCTTGCTGAAGCTCAAGCTGAAAATTATCGAAAGATGTTATTAGCTATGGTTAAAGACGTCAGAGTTATTATTATTAAAATGGCTGACAGATTACATAATATGCGGACGTTGTATGTTATGTCTCAAGAAAAAAGAAAAAGAATAGCAAAAGAAACTTTAGATATTTATGCTCCAATTGCAAACAGATTAGGCATGCATAGTTTTAAAGAAGAATTAGAATATTTAAGCTTTATTAATTTATATCCAGTTAGAGCTAAAATATTAAGAAGTGCTTTAGATAAGCGTTTAGGCTCTCAAAAATCTGCAATAAAAAAGATAAAAAAAGAGCTTGATAAAAAGTTTCAAAGCTTAAAAATTAAAGATTACAAAATTGATTGGCGAGAAAAAAATTTATATAGTATATATAAAAAAATGAAAACTAAGCGGATGTCGCTTGATGATATTACCGATGTAATTGCTTTTCGGATTGAAGTTGCTGATATTGATACTTGCTATAGGGCTTTAGGAGTCGCTCATAATTTATATAAACCTCTTCTTAGTAAGTTTAAAGATTATATCGCTATTCCTAAAGTAAATAATTATCAATCTTTACATACTATATTACTAGGGCCAAGTGGCGTTCCTATTGAGTGCCAAATTAGAACAAAAGAAATGCATTATTTGGCAGAGCATGGAATAGCTGCACATTGGCTTTATAAACATCCTGATGCAAGTATTTCTAATGCTTATATAAGAGCAAGAGAATGGTTTAATTCTCTAGAAGATATGCAAAATAATGTAACGAGTACTTTAGAGTTCATTGAAAGCGTTAAAATTGATTTATTTCCTGAGGAAGTTTATGTTTTTACTCCAAAAGGGGATATTGTTAAGCTTTTGAAAGGATCAACAGTTATCGATTTTGCCTATGAAGTACATACTGATATTGGGAACACATGTGTAACATCTAAAGTAGATAAGAAGATAGCACCATTAAGTATGGAATTAAAAAGTGGTCAAAGAGTAGAAATTATCACATCCAAAAAAGCAAGACCAAACCCTGCATGGTTGCATTTTGTTATTACTAGTAAAGCTAAAAATAGAATTAGACATTACATTAAAGATAAAAAGAAAATTGATGCAGAAAAATTAGGCAAAAGATTACTAGGAAGTTTAATTAATTTAAAATTGATTGATAATAATCTTATAGATAAACTTAAAAAAGAATATCACATCGAGACAATAAATGAGTTATATCATGATTTAGGTTATGGAAATAGATTGGTTAATTTAGTTGCAAAATATATGAAAGGTCAGCTAGAAAATAGCGATTATGTTGAATCAAATTTAAAACCTGTTTCGATTAAAGGAACAGAAGGGCTTGTTGTACATTTTGCAGAATGCTGTATGCCTATTCCTGGGGATCCAATTGTTGGGATAATTTTAAAAAATCAAGGCGTGACTATTCATACCGAGCAGTGCTCAAAAATAAATAAATATAGAGACAGTTACGCTAGTTTTTTACATTTAAATTGGGCTGGCAACATAACAAAAGAGTTTAGTGTTAAAATAAATATAGAAGTAGAAAATAAAAAAGGGATGCTAGCACAATTAGCTACGGCTATTACAGAAGAAAATGCTAATATAGAAAATATTACAACAAAAGATTTTGATGCAAAAAAATATTCATTAATAATTGCAACTCTTGGTGTAAGTGATATCAAGCATTTAAATCAAGTAATTAAAAAATTATTAAAATTACAAAATGTTAGTAGTGTTGTCAGAGGCTAAAGTATAATATTTAAATAATAAAGGATTATATAATGAGTAGTAAAGTAGAAATAAATACTGATAAAGCGCCAAGCGCTATAGGACCATATTCTCAAGCTATACAAGTAGAAAATATATTATATATATCAGGCCAAATACCAATTGATCCTATTACAGGAGATCTTGATAATTCTACTTTTGAATCACAAGTTATTAGAGTATTTGAAAATTTAAAAGCAATTTGTGGTGGCTGTAATGTTAGTATTAATAATATAGTAAAAATAAATTTATATTTAACAGATTTAAATCAATTTAATATAGTAAATGGAATTATGGCTAATTATTTTCAAAAACCATATCCAGCAAGAACAACAGTTGAAGTTTCTAAGCTTCCTAAAGGAGCAAATTTTGAAGCTGATGCTATAGTTAAATTAACTTAATTTTAGGTAAATAAAAGATGAGCAAAGCTTAATTGGATGATATTTTATATGGTTAAATTAATAGCTTTTATTATAGTGGGTGTTTTTTCTCTTATTTCTCTTATTTCATGTAATAGTGGAAAGGCTATTAACATTGATAAAAAAACATGGTTTGAGTTATCAGATAGAGAAAATAAGAAGCAAGAGGAGAAAAAAACTCTAAAGGTAGAGTTAGCTCCTAATATTATTATTCCAGCGCCATGGAAGGCACAAGAAAAGCTTCCTGATCCAAAAATATTGTTTACTAAAAAAGGTGGAATCGCACAAACTGTTGCAAATAAAGATGGAATTTATGGTGAAGGATTAACTCTTGATCAGTTTAGTTTATCTGAAAATGATCCCAATTATCAATTATTATTAGAATCTAGAAAAGGTAATGTTTCTGCTCAAACTGAGCTTGCTGATAATTTATTTAATTCAGCATCAACCCAAATAGAGCTAACTGAGGCTATTAATTGGTATTCTAAAGCAGCAGAAAAAGGATCTGCTTATGCTGCATATATGTTAAGTATTGTTTATCAAAATGGTTATGGTATTAAGAAAAGTGCTAATAATTCTATAAAATGGTATAACATAGCAGAAACTAAGCCTGATAGTGTTGTAGCTAAGTTATTAATCGCAAAAAGATATTTAGATCCAAAAAGTAGTATGTTTGATGAAAAACGTGCTTTATGGTGGATGGAAGTAGCTGCGTCTAAAAATAATATAGATGCTCAAAATTATTTAGGTGATATGTACGCTCTAGGAATAGGAACTAGTATTAAGCCATTAGATGCTCTTAAATGGTATGGTATGGCTGCAGCAAGAGGATCAGCATACGCTCAATACAGTTTAGGTGTATTGTATTATAATGGCACAGGGATTCCTAAAGATTATACTAAAGCAGTTAAATGGTCTGAATATGCTGCAAAACAAGGTTTAGTTGAAGCTCAGTATTTATTATCAGAAATGTATTATGAAGGTTTAGGAGTTAAGAAAAGTAATATAGATGCATATGCATGGCTCAAGTTAGCAAAGGCAAATGAGAATATTATTGATCCTAAATTTGATAATATGTTAAATAATCTTATGGTTAACCTATCTCCTAGCCAACTACAAAAAGCTATAGATAAAGAACAAGAATTGAGGTTAAGATTTAGTTTAAGTTAATTTAAAGCAAACAGGATGTAACATGACATTAACGGAATTACGTTATATAGTAACAGTATCAAAAACAAAGCATTTTGGGAAAGCAGCATCAAAATGCTTCGTTAGTCAGCCCACGCTTAGTGTCGCAATTAGAAAATTAGAAGATGAATTAGATGTAGAAATTTTCGAGCGAGGCAGAAGTGAAGTAAATATAACTCCTATTGGTCATGTAATTTTAGAGCAAGCCGAAAAAATATTAGAAGAAGCTCATGCAATAAAAAAAATAACAGAAAAGCTTAAAGGAAATACATATGAGCCGATTAGAGTTTCAGCATTATCCAGTATAGGCCCTTATATTTATCCTTATATTGTTAAAGAAGTAAAAAAATCTTTACCAAAAGTTTTTGTTAACTTTAAATTAGCAGAGCTAAATAGTTTAAAAAACGATTTACTTGATAGCCACATTGATTTTGCCTTATCAACTACTCTGATTAATCATGATAAAATACAATATCAAGAAGTATATGAAGAGCCATTGGTTGCAATAATACCTAAAGAGCATAATCTTAGTACAAAAGACAGCTTATTATTAGATGACTTGAAAAATGAAAATGTCGTTTTGGTTGATGTTAAAAATAGTTATAGGCAAGAAGTTTTGAATTTATTGCCATCACTTTATGTTGAAAATAACCAAGATAATTTTTTATGTGAAAGTGATACTATTGATAATATTTTTAATATAGTAGGCCTTGGATCAGGCATTAGTATAGTCCCATATTCAGCAATAAATAATATTTCATATTATCTTGATGATTTAATTAAAGTTATTCCGTTTAAGGAATCTAATATGAAAAGAATAGTATATTGTATGTGGCGTAAAGGATTTTACCGTGAATATGTCTTAAATGAATTTTTAGATATTTTGAAAAAAGATAATATTTTTGAACAAATTTCATGATTAACTGTCTTTATAAGTAACAGTTAGCCTGATTTAAGGCGTTCCTGCTTTATTGGTAGGTTTAAAGGGGTAGGCTTTTAACTTATCTTATAGAAAATAATATTATAAATTAAAAAGGAATTTATATGAATGCAGCTGAACTTTTTGTAGATGCATTAGAAAAAGAGGGAGTTAATATTATATATGCTGTTCCTGGTGAAGAAAATTTAAGTTTCTTAGAAGCTATTCGTAAATCATCTATCTCTTTAATTCTAACAAGACATGAGCAATGCGCTGGATTTATGGCATCAACTTATGGACGTCTTACTGGAAATGTTGGTGTTTGTCTTGCCACATTAGGTCCTGGAGCTACTAATTTATTAACAGCTGCAGCTTATGCCCAATTAGGAGCATTTCCTATGTTAATGATTACAGGGCAAAAACCTATAAAAAATAGTAAACAAGGCTTATTTCAAGTTATTAATGTCATTGATCTAATGCGCCCTGTCACAAAATATACAAAACAAATCGTTAATGTAGACAAAATTTCATCTATGGTAAGAGAAGCATTTCGTTTGGCAGAAGAAGAAAGACCAGGAGCTTGTCATTTAGAGCTGCCTGAAGATATTGCTGAGGAAAAAATTAATGATAATACTTTAAGAGCTTTAAGTAAAAGTATTACTGAAGCTCCTATTGTTTCAAAAAGTTTAATCACTAAAGCATATGAAATGATAGATAAATCTAAATATCCTTTATTATTAATAGGAGCTGGAGCTAACAGATTAAATAATTTAGATATGAGTCAATCAGTAACTAATTTTATTGAAACAACAGGGGTATACTTTTTTAATACTCAGATGGGTAAAGGAGTTGTTAATGAATATAGTTCTAAATTTTTAGGAACAGCTGCTTTATCAGATAATGATTATATTCATTGTGCTATTGAAAAAAGTGATCTAATTATTAATGTGGGCCATGATGTAATTGAAAAGCCGCCTTTTTTTCGTGGTAAAAATGGTAAAAAAGTTATTCACATTAATACTAAGTCAGCAGAAGTCGATAATGTTTATTTTGCAGAGTTGGAACTTATTGGTGATATAAATCATACAATAAAATCATTAGGAAATAAATTGGGTAAATTAGATAAAGACTTTTCTTATTTTAAAAAAATAAAAGCACAATTAAGTAAACATATTCAAGAATATGCTAATGATACAAGTTTTCCTATAAAACCTCAAAGACTGGTTTCTGAGATTCAAGAAGTTATGCCTGAAGATGGCATTATTTCTTTAGATAATGGCATATATAAAATTTGGTTTGCTAGAAATTATTTAGCAAAAAAACCAAATACTATATTATTAGATAATGCATTAGCAACTATGGGAGCAGGGTTGCCATCAGCAATGGAGGCTGCAAGATTATATCCAGATAAACTAGTATTGTCTATCAATGGCGACGGTGGTTTTATGATGAATAGTCAAGAGTTAGAAACTGCGGTTAGATTAAATTTAAATTTAATTATATTAATTTTGCGCGATGATGCTTATGGCATGATCAAATGGAAGCAATATAGTCTGGGTTTTGAAGACTATGGTTTAAGTTTTAATAATCCTGATTTTGTAAAGTATGCATCAAGCTTTGGTGTTAAAGCGTACACTTTAACAGCAAAGGATAATCTTAAAAGCTTAATTCAGGATTATCATAAGCAAAAAGGTGTTTGTTTAATTGATATACCTGTTGATTATAGTGAAAATAATAAAGTCTTAATAGATGAGCTGAGAAATAAAACATGTCTTTTGTAGTTAAACTCTAGTATACATGCTCTAAATCTGTTGCCATTAAATATCCTGGGTTCCCTATTTTATTAATATAAATTCTCTTTCAAATTACCATATTAATTGCTACTATCGTTTCTTGAACAATAAATAATTTTTGATAAATAACATATGCCTATTATAAAACTTGAAAATATTACTTTAGATTTTGGAAATGGAGCTTTACTTGATAATGCTGAGTTACAAATAAAAGCAAAAGATAAAATATGTTTGGTTGGGCGTAATGGTACAGGTAAAACTAGTTTATTAAAGCTAATACAAGGCCAAATTAAACCAGATAGCGGCAATCTTTGGACTAAATCTAATTTAAAGATAGCTGTATTAGAGCAAAATGTCTCAGAATATGCTGAAAATTTGTCTATATTTGACGTAGTTGCATCAGGTATAGAGCATGTAGGTGATTTGTTAAAACAGTATCATGAATTGTTAAATCAGCAAGAAAGTTATGATGCTCAAGATTGGCTTGATAAATTAGCCAAAGTTCAAAAAGGGATAGATCATTATGACGGTTGGCAGTATGAGCAAAAAGTTAATACTGTATTAGATATGATGCAATTAGATCCAAATATAAAAGTAAGTAGTTTATCAGGTGGTTTAAAAAGAAGAATATTACTTGCAAAAGCATTAGTGTTGGATCCTGATATTTTATTATTAGATGAGCCAACGAATCATTTAGATATAGCAAGTATAGAATGGCTTGAAAATTATTTATTAGATTTTAATGGGGCTATTTTATGTATTAGTCATGATAGATTTTTTGTCGATAAAATTGCAAATAAAATTTTGGAGCTAGATAGAGGTAAAATTTATACTTATCCTGGTAATTTTGATAAATATATAGCTCTTAAAGCTAAAAGGCTAGAAGATGAAGAAAAAAGCTTTAAGGAATTTGATAAAAAACTAAAAGATGAGGAAATTTGGATAAGACAAGGAGTTAAAGCTAGAAGAACCAGAAACGAGGGGCGTGTTAGGTCTTTAAAAAAATTGCGAGAAGAACGCTCACAAAGACAAGATGTTATGGCAAAAGCTTCTTTCACGTTAGAAACTAGCCAATATTCAGGACAAATAGTATTAAATGCGCATAATGTTTCTTATGGTTATAATGATACTAAAATAATAAAAGATTTTTATTTGAAAATTTGCCGAGGAGATAAGCTAGGAATTATTGGTCCTAATGGTTGCGGGAAAACAACTTTAATCAATGTATTATTAAAAAAATTAAATCCAGATACTGGTAATGTAAAATTAGGAACTAATTTAGAAGTCGCTTATTTTGATCAATTAAGATCTCAAATCGATCCTGAACTATCTGTTTTAGAAAACGTTGCTGGAGGTAGATCAGATATAATAGTTGATGCCAAAAAAAATAAAACTAAACATATATATAGTTACTTAAATGATTTTTTATTTACTCCAGATAGAGCAAGATGCTCTGTTAAAATGTTATCAGGGGGTGAATGTAATAGAATGTTACTTGCCAAGTTATTTAGTAATCCTCAAAACTTTTTAGTATTAGATGAGCCAACTAATGATTTAGATATCGAAACTTTAGAATTATTAGAAGATATTTTAATTAATTATACTGGAACAGTGTTATTAATTAGTCATGATCGGCAATTTGTAGATAATGTTGTTACTCAAGTTTTAGTATTTGAGGATAAGGGGAAAATCTCTGAATATGTTGGTGGATATTCTGATTGGTATAATAAATTTGGTAAAAATTTATTATTAGCTAAAGATAAAAATAAGTTGAAAAATAAACCAGAGCAAAAAAAAGATAATACAAATAATACGACTCAAATTAAGACAAAAAATAGTCAAAAACAAATAGATCATGTATTAAAACAAATAGATAAATTAGAGAAAAAAGCATCAGAATTAGAAGTAGAAATAGCTAAGCCAGATTTTTATAATCAAGAACAACAATTAGTTAAGAAAAAGCTTAAAAAATTAGATGATGTAAATAATGAACTTTCAGTTTTGTATCTTCAATGGAACGAGTTAGAGTAAAAAGATTATTCTTGTTTAAGTTTTAAATATATTGCGAATTAACACAGCACATGTTAAGCTCACTAGCTAAGTTTAAGTAAATTAGTTAGAGAAAGGAAAGTTTAACATGCAAAAAGTATTTAAAATTATTATTAGCTTTTTAAGTTTATTTTTTATAAATTTATCATTTGCTGATAAATTATATGAAAACAAATCTTGGGAAGATCTTGAAGGGCCGACAAGTCATCCAATTGTAAGTTTTTTTTCAAAATCACCTATAGATGATAATCTTGTTTATGCTGGCAGTTTAGGAGCAGGTTCTAATCATGTCTTTAAAAGTTTAGATGGTGGTCACACTTGGGGTAAGACCTCTAGTATTATAAGTAATGGAACAGGTTTTTTTACAAGAGCTTATATTTCACCTAATAATAAAGATAAAATTTATGCAACAATTGTAAGTGGCGAAGAAGAAATAGATTTAGGATTATATCTTTCAGAAGATGCAGGAAATAGTTGGGAAAAATTACCAACTACATTGCATGAACAAAATATGCCGCTTTTTATTACTGATTTAAAAATAGATCCTAAAGATTCAAATGTAATCTATATTACGTCTTTGCAAGGTATTTATAAGTCCAATGATTCTGGCCAAAATTGGATTGATATTAATACAGGTATTGATACAAGTAATAGCGACAATATTCCATTAACAATACAGATTGCTCCAAAAAACTCTAATATTTTATATGCGAGTCTTGGGGCCGATATTTATAAGTCTATAAATTATGGTAGTAAGTGGGAAAAGCTTACTAGTAATAAAGATAAAGTTACTTATCAAATTGCTCTTGATCCTAATGATTTAAATAATATTTATACTATGTCTGTAAATATGAAAGCTATGAAGCATAATTTTGATCATAGCTCTTTAAATATTTTGTCAACCCACAAAAAATTATTAGAGATTTTCAGTAAATTAAATCAAGATAAAATAAAAAATGTTGGAACATTAGGGCTAACTAAATTCATTAATAAAATCGAGCAAACTATAAATACTTCAAAAGACCAAGATCAAAATAATGATATAGATCTTACTATATTATCTAGATCATATGATGCAGGTAAGACTTGGAAAAATGTAAAGGTTTCAGATAATAAAGATTTTGTTAGTTTATTTATTGATATTGATATTAAGAACTCTAATAAATTATTAGTATCATATGTTACTGATAATTTTATTGTAGGCTTAATCGAATCTACCGATAAAGCAAATAGTTTTGTTAAATTAAATTTGGGAAATTTTGAAGAATTAGGCTTACATCCTATATATATAGGACAGAATAGCGATATTCTATTTGGTGGAATTCATGATATATATTATGGCACAATAAAAAATAATATTATTTCTTTTGAAGCAACTAATTCAAAGTTCATCAATACTTTTGTTTCTGATATTCTTGTTCCTGGTAATTCTAATGATATCTATACTACAGCTTATAGCGGATTTGGAAAACCAGAATTATTTCATGTAAAAGATTCTGCCTTTTCAATTTCTAGCTTTAATCAAGTAAAGTTACCAGTATCTTGGTTTGATAGTTTAGAACAAATTGCTTTTGATTATACTGAGCAGGGAGTTTATACAAGACTTTATTATGCTGGGGCTTCTGGTGATTTATATAAAAAAGAAAAGTTGCAAGATAAATGGGAATTATTAAATAGTTCTATAATTGATAAAGATGAGCGGGGAATTACAGAACAATTATTATTAATTCCACATACAGATATTTTATTTGCTAAAACAGATTACTCAAGCTTGTATAGATCTAAAAATGGTGGAGTATCTTGGAGTAAGCTGCATAATGTAAATAAAAATTTAGGAAAATTTAATCAAATTATTTATGATTCAGTTAATAAATTTGTTTATTTAGCGACTACTAAAGGTTTGTACGTAAGTAAAGATTTAGGTGATAATTTTGAGAAAGTTATTGGCTTTAAGAAAAAAGCAGGTAACCTTAATGGTGTAACACAAATAGAAGTCAATAATTTTAATGCGAATCAGCTTTATATCTTAGTAAATAATAAATTATATAGATCAGATAATTTAGGTAAAAAATGGAAGCTAGTAAAAAAAGACTTATCTGGCTATATTCAAGTTGGTGCTTTAAAATTAGATAAAAATCATGATAATAGAATTTATATTATTGATACCAAATATAATATCGAGTATTCAGAAGATGCCGGTGAAACTTGGAGTAAGATTAAGAAAATTAATAATTCTAATATGAAAATTATAAGCCTTCATCCTACAAAGAATGCATTATATGCAGGAACATCAGGATATGGGGCATATAAAATATTAAATAATTATTAATTATAAAAATTTTGAAAGAAGTAAATACTCATAACCTCAAAAGAGAATAATTACATATTACTAAAATATAATTAAGGAAACTTTAATTATATTTTAGTATATTATTTTTATGTATTTAAATATAACAGCCATATCAAAATATCAAAAATCATTACAAAACCAAGATACAACTCAGCCTTATTGGGTGGATGATGAAACACGCCCTTCTTTTAGTTGGAAAGAGGTATACACAGATAGCCATGAGGTTATTGTCTATAATGGTGAAAATTTTTCAGAATGCGCAGATCAACTATTATCTTTATTAGATTATATAATTAATATTAATCCTGATAAATTTCAAATAATAGCAGATCTTAAAGATAATATAAAAAGCAACTGCATTGACTCCGATGAGGTGTCTGAATTAAACAAGAAAGTTGCATTAAAGCAAATAAAATCTAGTTTAGAAAATAGTATATTATTATTAAAATATAATAATAAAGTTTCCAAAGAAGAGTTAAATCAATTTACAGTAAATTTTTGTTTAAGTGGGGCAGCATCTAATATAGATAATATGATGCAACTTTTTTATCCAAGTAAAATAACTGGACATTTACTGACATCATTAATAACGTTTATAAAACAAATAGCCATTGAATATAGTCGTTTATCAGGAATGATTGATGATAATCTAAATCCTGGCGATGAGATTCATGTTGTTAATGGGTTATTTAATTTATTCATTGAAAACTTTGGTCTAAAAAAAGAAGAAGATGATCTTATTCCTTATTGGGTGAATGATTGTAAAGAAGATTTTTTAACATATGTAGAGCAATGTGTAGGAGTTGATAAAGTCATAGATGGAATTATTAGTTTATGGCCTATAGATGAAACAAAAAGTGCATGGTCACATGATGATATAAATAAATTTTTTTCTTATTTTGATAATATAAATAAATCACCTGATGATCCAGAAGTAAATTATTGGGAAATAATGTTTGATTTAGATTTAGATACAATGGAATATTTTCCTAAGAAAAACATAGATTTTTTATATAAAATCTATTTAATAAATCTTTTAGAAAAAAATAATCTCACTAAAAACACGCACACTAAATTACAATATAATAATGAGGATATTTATATAATTAATGTCGACTTTGACGGCTCTTTTTTCGTCAAACTTATGCCTAAAAAAAATGAGGAGTGTAATGTTTATGAACATAGTACGACATATGTAAAACTCACAGATTTATATGACACTCAAGATTTTGTTTTTAAAAATATACCATATTTCAGCCATTTTGTAGATTTAACTTTTTTATTTACTATGGTCTCTAAAGAATATCATTTTGAGCTTTGTCAGAAATTATCGTTCTATAGTCATTCTACGTTGGTTACAAATGTGATACTTTTTTATAATAATCTTAATTTAAATCAGTTTTTAATGTTATTGAATAATGCTCCAGGTGATTATTTTAAAGATGCATTTATAAGTTGTATCAATGCAGAATCATTTGAAATAGCAGATAAGTTTTTTTTAATAAATGACAGGAATGATTTAAATAATGATCTTATAAATGAGCAAATAGACATAGCAATTAGAGGCTTGCAGATTGACGCAGTTTTGTTTTTTGCATCATATGGAAAATGGCAAATAGACGCTGAATATTTAAAAATGATATGTATTAATAGCCTGTATAATCATGAGCATAAAATTTTATCTCAGCTTGTAGAATTACCTTGCCCAAATAAGTTATCATCTGATTTGATTTATGAAATTGCGATGCACAGTATTGATATTCATGAATGGTCTCTTTTACAAAGAATTATTTTTCTTGAAAAACAGAATGGTTCCTCTTCACAAGTAATAAATGATATCTTAACACGGCTTGTGAATCATGTAACAAGTGTGGCTAATGGAGATATTATGATTCCGATAGGAGATATTAATTACTTGTGTTCGATAATATATGTTTTTTTACAAGGTGTTAATGATGATAATAGATCTAATGCTTTAGCTAAAATATTGCAACATGGATTTGCTGAGCAAGTGATATGTATGAATAGCAAATCTTCTTCTTTAACCAAAGCAAAATCAGATCTAATTTTATATAATTTTATAATATCCAACTATACTGATGCAGATAAACTAAAAAATAATACTAGTGATTATAAATTTTGCAGTAGATTTATACAAGTTGGACCGAAATTATCTTTGAGTGGAATAACCATAGATATTATTAAACAAAAAGTAACAAGTTTTTTTAATAAATATTGGCGCATGACGTCTCATTTGTCTAATGAAAACTGGGATTTTGACAAGCAAAATGAGGGATATAAAGTCAATACACCAATTAATTATTACTTATCAATTAAATTATTTATAGATGTCGCATGCAATAATGATTTATCATCTTTGTTAAATTTAAATGAAAACGTTGCAAAAGAATATATAAAGCAATATTTAGAATTAGATTCATATCAATTAGATGATGAGTTAAAAGAAATAATTAATTACGCTAGATCTGTTGCTATTGCTCCTGGAGCTATTCCTGGAGTTAGCAACAAAAAAAAGTGCAGAAAATAAATTAATTTATAAATCTCAGTTCGACCTAAGCAATATATTAGCTCCTGAGAAATCCTTTTTCTGCTCCTTTTAGGAGCCTTT
>CAXBNV010000036.1:0-16108 GCA_963977185.1 uncultured Gammaproteobacteria bacterium
CATTTTTTAGCTCTGTTGGAATTTTATTTTTTTCTTCATCTTCTAATGAAGCATTTCCTTGAGCGATAACTACTTTTAATATTTCTTCTTTATAATTTTTTGCTTTTTCAAAGTAAAATCTACTATTTTCTTTACCGGTATTATTATCATTCACATTACTGTCTTTAGAGAACAAACCTTCAATATCTTCTTGTTTGATAACACCTTGTTTTATACCAGTACCTTTGGATTTTACTGCATAGGAAAATCCTTCTGCAGGATTATCATTAAACTTTATATATATAAAACCTTCTTTAAACTCCCTTTCATCTTGCCATTCTTTTAACTGATATCCTAAGGCATCGTAATAATCTTTAAAAGCTATAATTGCAGGATAAGCCCCTTTCCCTGCGTTATCATGTCTACCTATACCAGAATGAGAATCATTAAATCTTAATTGCTTACAAAGCTCTGTTAAATTACCTAAAAAATGATTTTGGTCACTTTCTGCAATACTTAATTTGTTCATCGCATTATATACTGCTAAAGTTTCATCTGAATGTGATATTATTTTTTGATTAGTTCTTTTTTTTATTTGATCATCAAATACTACACACGCAAAATCATAAGGCCTTAAATTTATGTCTTCTAAAATAACTGAGACAGGAATTAATGAGCTAGAGTCTTCATTCAATAAATGCGTCTTTAAAATAATCTCAAGAGATATATTAGAAATACAAAAATTATTTTTTATTATATATTTACCACTATTTATAAAAATTTGCTGCCTATCGAATAGCTCTTTATTGGTCTTTAATTTATTATAAAGATGTATTTCATCTCTTTTTTTAATTTTAATGGCAAGCATTTTTTTAACTTTTGGCTTTGCTTTTATATTGACATTATCTCCTGGTTTATCTTGATAATACTTAGCACGAGATTGAAAATCATCCCATCTATTTACAATTTCTTTTTCTTTTTCTGTAAACTCAACCTCTGGCTCATTAACATATTTATTGTGAAGAATTAAATATTGGCGTTTACTATCACTATCTTGTTTGTTTAATTCTGCAGGAATTAAATCAGGGTAATTATTATTTATTGACTCTAACTCAACGTCAGGCATTAAAAACTGTAATGGAACAAAAGGTAATGACTTTGCATCAAGTTTGCTGTTTTTAAAATCACAAATTAATTCTGCCGCTTTACATATTGCTCGTGTAGCGTCGTTATTATATATTGCGGTATAACTTAATAAGGTGCCTTTAATAAACATCCAATTATCTTGTAAAAAAACCTCTAAAGCAAAATATTTATTTTCATCACTGTCTTGAGAATTGAGAATTTTCTTAAGTTTTTTTCTTACATCTAATTGATATTTTATTATTATTTCATCTTTTAATTTTACTGCTTCATTTATACGGATATTTGGTATACTTTCAACTGCAGTTAATAATTCTATTAATCCCATGTGTAATCCTTTAAAAATATAGAGATAATTATCTAGTATTACAAATATTTTAACCTAAGGTAAAGTTAAAATTTAATCATACTCTTTTTTAGTTATAAAATTACTTATAAAAATAACATCCTATCTCTTCTTTGGCTTTAATTGCAATACAGAAAAAAGCTCATCAACCTCATTATCTTTTGGATAAACAGCATCATTTATCCAAAACTCTATTGCTTTGTATAAATAACTAATGTTTATTAAAATGCTTCCACCTAGACGCGTAGTCAAAATATAACCATATAAACATAAAAAACAAGATTCTTGCTTAGATATTTCTAAATTATCACAAAGCACATTATATATTACTAAAACGTCATCTTTTTTGTGTATTAAAGTGTTAAAATGATATTTAAAATAATCATATATTTGTTTTTGCTGCACATCATTAATCACTTCAAAACAAGATTTAAAATCCTCTATTGATGTAATTATATTTTTTAAATTATCTTGTAATATCATAAATAACGCTGTTTTTTGAGCCTCATTAAGATATTTGAAAACTTCACTAAGATCACATCCTGATGTTATTATATCTTTTAAATTATTTTCAAGTGCTTTTAGTATAATATTTGTCTTTTCATTATTTGATGCATAATGAATCACAATCGCTAATGTTTGAGCAGAATTAAAAAGTCTTGTAATATAATCTTTCTTTGAAATTACTTCCAATAAAACTTGCAAATTATCTTCTGAACAATCCAAAACAAAATCAGCTAAACTTTCAAGATTATTTTCAATTGGGACTATAAATTGTTCAAGATTTTCATCTTTTTGGCATAAAGATAAAATTTCATCTTTAGTTAAATCATTAATAATCTCAAGTAACATATTTATATCTTGAATTTTAAAATCAACTTTAAATATTTCTAGTAATTTAACAGATATGCGTAATGAGTCTACCCCTTGATAATTATCAAACTTATTTAATGCATCTTGCAAAGTCTTTTTAGTTTGCTGTAGCCCACTATGTGAACTCTTTATTAAATTAGCTTTAGATGCATTAGATGTAGCTATTCTTGCAAGTAACACTTTTTGATATGGACTTGAAATTAATTTTTCTAAGGTCTCTCTTATATTACCTATACATGTCCCTATGTTTGCTGTTGCATTCTGATTTTTCGATGAATCACTTGATAATATTAATAAATTTTCAATTTCATTTTTTAGTTCTACTGGAATCTTATTTTTTTCTTCATCTTTTAATGAGGCATTTCCTTGAGCTATAACTACTTTTAATATTTCTTCTTTATAATTTTTTGCTTTTTCAAAGTAAAATCTACTATTTTCTTTACCGGTATTATTATCATTCACATTACTGTCTTTAGAGAACAAACCTTCAATATCTTCTTGTTTGATAACACCTTGTTTTATACCAGTACCTTTGGATTTTACTGCATAGGAAAATCCTTCTGCAGGATTATCATTAAACTTTATATATATAAAACCTTCTTTAAACTCCCTTTCATCTTGCCATTCTTTTAACTGATATCCTAAGGCATCGTAATAATCTTTAAAAGCTATAATTGCAGGATAAGCCCCTTTCCCTGCGTTATCATCTCTACCTATCCCTGAATGAGAGTCATTAAACCTTAGTTGTCTACAAAGCTCTGTTAAGTTACCTAAAAAATGATTTTGATCACTTTCTGCAATACTTAATTTGCCCATGGCATTATGAACCGATAAGGTTTCATCTGAATGAAATATAATTCTCTGATGTGTTGAATCTCTTATTTCTTTATCAAATACTACGCATGAAAAATCATAAGGCCTTAGATTTAAATCTTCTAAAATAACTGAAACAGGAACTAAAGAACTAGAGTCTTCGTTCAATAAATGCGTCTTTAAAATAACTCCAAGAGATATATTAGGAACACAAAAACCATTTTTTATTATATATTTACCACTATTTATAAAACTTTGTTGCCTATCAAATAACTCCTTATCGGATTTTAATTTATTATAAAGCTGTCTTTCATCTCTTTTTTTAATTTTAATGGCAAGCATTTTTTTTACTTTTGGCTTTGCCTTTTTATTGAAATTACTTTCTGGTTTATCGTTATAATACTTAGCTCGAGATTGAAAATCATCCCATCTATTTACAATCTCTTTTTCTTTTTCTGTAAACTCAACTTCTGGCTCATTAGCATATTTATTGTGAAGAACTAAATATTGAAGTTTACTATCACTATCTTGTTTATTTAACTTTGCAGCAATTAAATCAGGGTAATTATTATTTATTGACTCTAACTCAACGTCAGGCATTAAAAACTGTAATGGGACAAACGGTAATGACTGTGAATTAAGCTTGCTGTTTTTAAAATAACAAATTAATTCTGCAGCTTTACATAACGCCTGTGTAGCATCATTATTATATATTGCTGTATAACTTAATAAAGTACCTTTAATTATTTCCCAATTATCTTTTAAAAAATCCTCTAAAGCAGAATATTTATTTTCATCACTGTCTTTAGAATTGAGAATTTTCTTAAGTTTGCTCCTTACATGTAACTGATATTCTATTATTACTTCATCTTTTAATTTTACTGCTTCATTTAGACAAATATTTGGTATGCTTTCAACTACAGTTAATAGTTCTGTTAATTTCATGTGTAAACCTTTAAAAAAATATAGAGCTAATTATCTAGTATTACAAATATTTTAATCTAAGGTAAAGCTAAAAAGTTAATTGCTCTTTTATTTAGTTACAGGGTTAACGTCAAACTCCTTTGTTACTCTGTCAGATTTCCTTGTAAACAGGATATTATATAGTATAGATTTTCGTATTAATTTAACTTAATAATAAGCTATCTATGCTGATAATAAATAATAGTGTTAGCAATCATAAAAACTTAAATGGGTGACTTATATACAATACCTATTAATCAAGTTTAAATCGTACTTGAGCATTAGGATGCTCGATTTTTTCTCTAATTTCTTTGAAAACAGAGGAAGTTATGTCTGCGTATTTTTGAGGAGGAGAAGCTCCATGTTTTTCACATAGTATTTTTAAATCACTTAATAACTCTTTCTTACTCTCAATTTCTTTTTTTTTGAGAGAAGAAAAAAAATAATAACTCCCTGGTTTATCACCCTCTTTATTAAATGATTTAAATTGCCTCTCAAGTTGATTACATTCATCTTCAAGAATGGGTTCATCCTCAAGAATGGGTTCATTCTCAAGAATGGGTTCATTATCAATAATGGGTTTATCATTAAGAATTGATTTTTCACTAAGAATGGATTTTTCAGGTTTAGCAGAAGAATTATAGATACCTACTGCGGCATACCTTGCAGTAATGTATGCTGCATACATTGCTGTAATATGTGCTGCATGCACCTCATTAATAACTTTAATTTCCTTACTCTTAAGCATTTTAGGAGAGGTTACTGGCTTTTTAGAATCAGGTTTAGCCCCATCTTCAAACGT
Source organism: uncultured Gammaproteobacteria bacterium (assembly GCA_963977185.1). Lineage (GTDB taxonomy): Bacteria > Pseudomonadota > Gammaproteobacteria > JAGOUU01 > JAGOUU01 > CAXBNV01. The sequence goes on from CAXBNV010000036.1 coordinate 4,920, forward strand.
AACTTTTTTCATAATATTTTATTTTAATAATAATTAATCACTGCTTTATGACAGATAGAAAACCAAATAGTTCATCTAATGATAGAGACTATAGAGGTAATTATTTAATATGCATTGAACTTTTCTGTACTTAAAACCATCTAAGCCTCATGTAAATGCATCATGAATTTAGCTAAATTAAGATAATTTTAACGCTTTTAGTTATGTAATTAGCATAAATATATTCATAGATGAATTAGAAAAATTAAAAATAATCTGGTGTATTATGTATTTTATAGATATTAATGGTCAAGTTTATAATATTGGAAAGGTACTTGGGTCTGGAGCTGCTGGGGAAGCAAGTGAAATTTATCCTATTACAAATGAAAAAAGACAAAACTATATTTTGCCAATTGGATCATTTGAGCCAGGACTTCAAAAAAACACATTTTTAATACCTAAAGGATATTTCATTGATAATTCAAGTAAAAAGGTATTAAAAAGATTTAAAAAGCAAGGTTTAAGCAACTATTCTCAAGAAGCGCAAGGAGGAGCAAAGTTATATAATGGAGCTAATCCAAAGGCTATTGGTAAATATGTTATTACTGAACTTATGGAAGGCCATACCTTAAAAGACATTCCCAGAGGATATGATTACAAAAAATGGTCTTTTCAAAACAGAATAGATTTTGCATGGCAGTGGGCATTACAGCTACAACAATTACATAGCAATACAATACGAGGTGATGCTATATTGCACCTTGATATTAAAGGACCTAATATGATGCTACATTACTCCAAAAATAGTAAAGGTAAAACAGGCTCTCAAGTCAATGTACAACCTTTTGACTTTGATTTAAGTCAAAATGCAATGATCGAGGGTACTAGGGATATTAATAACAGAAAAATAACATGCCCTGATCAATTAAGAAAAGTATTTTTGGTCGGCTCTCCATACCACATATCACCAGAAATGATTAAAAAAGAAATCGCAGGAGCAAGAACAGATATTTATTCTGCTGCACCTTTGATCTGGGTTATTTTTGGGGCTGATAATCCAATTGGGGAAAGATCTAATCCTATAGGTAATAAAATTTGTACTCAATATCAGAATAAAATAGTAAATCGAGCTGACATACCTTTTGACTCTAACCAACTTTTGAATCAAGAAGTACTCCCTGATTGGCTAAATAAAGATTATAATCAAAATATAAAAATAGCTATAGAAAAATTCATTATCCGATTAGGTGCTCAAGAATACTATGACAGGCCTACAACAGATGAAATGTTAAACTTTTTTACAGTATTCAGAAAATTAAATATTTTATATAATAATAAAGTTGATGGTAGCGATATTCTACTTTCTGAATCAGATGATTATATAAAAGATGTACAACAATATAAACAAGAAATTATAAACCTTTCAAAGCAGGAAGATTTTGGTTTTCAACTTTTGTGCAGCAATAATTCTGATGAACTTAATAAATGGAAAGAGAATCCTAAAAATATAGGAGTATTAATTTACAAACTAGATGATTCACACTGGATGTTTATAGAGAACAAAGATGGGAATATTAGCAATGAAACAAATATTGAAAACGAAGAAATGATTGCAATATTAAATGATATAGCCAAAAAAAATAATACAACCAAGGAATTATTAAATTCAACCAAGTTAACATATGATGTTAAAAGAATTTTTAACGACATTATTAAATTTAAATATGTTACCAACTATACTTCAGATATTTTTATAGAAAATTATAATGAAAGACCAAGATATTCAGTTAGTGTTGCTGATGATGCCGATGGTGATTGGCAAGTGGTTAGTTTGACTAGCTCTAAGCCATCAATTGATATTAAAAAAAAATTATAGCTTTATTACAAAAAGATAATAATTTATACTTATGACCAGATGGTATATAATATAAATTAATTTAAAATTTAGAAGAAATTATTCTCTTTTGCCATCCTTCACTTTCTTTAAAAAAGAAAGAAACTTTATATTTGTTATTCAAATATTGGTCTTGTGCTTTATGTACAAGAATTTTTTTTATTAAATAATAATAATCTAAAAATGCAAGATAAAATATTAAACGGCAAACAATTAAGTGTTGAAATACTAGACAATTTAAAGCCTAAAATAAAATTATTAAAACAAAATTATAATATAGTACCAGGTCTTGCGGTTATACTAGTTGGCTGCGATCCAGCATCACAAATATATGTTCAAAGAAAACATGAAGCCTGTTTAAATAATAATATTGAATCTAAAATATTTAAGTTTGATAATAATATTACAGAACAAGAGCTAATAGATTTAATTAAAACTTTAAATATTGACTCTAATATCCATGGTATTTTGGTTCAGTTACCTCTACCTTCTCATATAAATCAATTAAAAATTATTGAAACTATCTCACCATATAAAGATATTGATGGTTTTCATCCATATAACATGGGTAGACTTGCTATAAAAAAACCACTTATAAGGCCTTGCACACCCAAAGGAATCATTAGACTATTAAAGCATTATAATATAAATTTAAGCACTAAACATGCGGTTATTATAGGCGCATCAAATATAGTTGGTCGCCCTTTAGCTTTAGAATTTTTAATGCAAGGTGCAACAACAACCGTATGCCATAAATCTACAGATAAAAAAGATTTAGAATTATGCTGCAAAAATGCTGATATTTTATGCACAGCAACTGGTGTTATAGATATTATTCCTACAGAATGGATAAAACCAGATAGTATAGTAATAGACATAGGCATTAATAGACTAGAAAATGGTAAAATTCGCGGCGATATTAATTTTGATAAAGCCTTACCAATAGTAAAATACATTACTCCAGTTCCTGGAGGAATTGGACCCATGACAGTTGCCATGTTACTTGAGAATACTTATGAATCTGCTGTTAATGGGTTATTAATTAATTAAGTTTTGGACTTATATAATTATAACGATTAAAATTTACTAAATCATTAGAGATAATATTTATTGGCTCAGGACTAATAAAACGCCCTATTTCTGAATTATAATACCTTGTATTAAAATTATATAAACCAGAATTATCATCTTTATCCTTTCCAGTAAAAGACAGATAAGATGCTCTATTATTTGTATCTGATACATTAATTTCTTGTCCAAAAGGAGTATACAAATTGCACCAAAGCATATTTCCCGTCTCATCACTTGCAGCAATTATAGAGTTTAAAATATCACTATGATAATAAATAACTTTATCGATTTTTTTATTATTTAAATTTTTTGTACTTTTTGAAACTAATAAATTACCAAAGTAAAAATATTCACTATATTCATTATCTGTAATTTCTAATAATTTTTGCCCAGATTTATTATAAACAAATGTAAATTTGTTATTTGATACTTTATTTCCATTAGCATCATAATCATATTTTTTACCATCAATGTATGTTAATTGATCTTTTGCATTAAAATGATAACTATGAAAATTATCACTTAAAATTCGTCCTGCATTGTCATATTTAAATAATTTATAATTATTTGAGTTAATTTCTAATAGTCGATTATTTTTATCATATTTATAAACAGAGTTATTTATAGTATTTATAATAATATTATCATACTCATCATATTCAATATTGCCACCAATACCACCTAACCATGATACAGCTGTTAATCTATCAGCACTATCATAAAATAAATTCATATTTGGTCCATCAAATGTATTAATTTTAGTAATATTATTTGAATAATCATAACTATAATTTATATTAAAACTATTATTACTTGCTTGATAAGTATACTGTGCTGGCAATAACCTTGAGTTAATTAATTTATTAAAGTTAACACCATTACCATAAGTAAAAGATAGAACATCTCCATTAGGATTATAATTAATATTATTTATAAATCTACCAACTTGTGTGCTCTGCCCAAGAACATTAGAATTATAATTTACTGTTTCTAAACTTGGATAAACAATACTATCTAATATATTTAATGCATTATATTTATATTCAAAGTTATAACTATTTTTTTTGTAATTAAATTGAGCTGTAACTAGATTATTATTTTCATCATAACTATATAACCATTCATTCTCAGATGTTTTAGCTATAACTATATTACCATTGGCATCATAACTATAATGATCAGAAGGAGTTGCGTGGCTGTAGTGAGATTTTATTAATCTGTTTTTACTGTCATAATGATTAATAATCATATCCCCGCTACTATTAATTCTCTGAGTTAAATTTCCATTGTCATCTTTTTCATATGAAGTAACTCCTGTTTCAGGATCTGTGTATTCAATTAAAAATCTCCTTGAGTCATACTTGAATTTTTTTAAGATATCAGATTTTTTTATGCTATTAATAATACCATCCGTTGATCTATTAATATAAGTATTAACATTATTAGCATTAATAATTTTAATTGGGCTCTTATAAGCAGGAGCACCATAAGATTGGTAATAAATAATTTCTTTACTTCCTTTAGGATTAATATGCTCAATCCCATTATTACTTAAATAATTATATTGATAATTTAGTTTCTCATTATCAAATACTACCAACTTACTTTTAACTCTACCTATAACATCATAGTTTTTATAAATGCCATTATTTAAATTATTAAAATAATTATTTGATTTAAATATCTTTTGCCCTAATAAATCATATTGGTAAACTACTTTAGTTAATAACTTATCCTTATCAAATTGAGCCTTAGAAATAACATTGCTATAAATATCTTTTTCTATTATTTCTTTATAATTAGCTTTTTCGGTAATTACTTTATTTTTAATATATGATACTTTTGTTATAGCTCCTTTAGATGGAATAATATTAAAAACTCTGTCTAAATTATCATAACTATATTTTAATATATTACCGTTAGGATCCGTATGTGAGATTATATTTCCATTATTATCTATATCATTTTGTTCAAAAGTTTTATCACTATATGTTATTAATTTAGCTTTACCCCTATAATAATTATCATAATTTGTAATATTACCATTAGGATCAATAATACTAGATAAATTACCATCATTATGATACCCATATTTAGTAATAATATTATTATGATTTTCCTCTAATAATTGTCCTAAATGATTATAGCTATAACTAGTCACATTATCCTGATCCTGCTTATTTATTGCTAAATTAAGAATATAACTTTTGGCATTATCAATATCAACATAATTAATTTTAGTATTTTTTTCACCACTAGGACCTTGTTCATTGATATTATTTGCTCGACCTAAATAGTCATGATTCAAATAATGTTTTATATAATTAGTCTTATCTTTATTAATAATTTTCTTTATTAATATAGGTCTATTATACTTATCATCATGTCTTTGGTTATCATAGTATAACTTATTATTAGATATAAACTGTTTATCCCAAATATAATTAATTTTTTCAATACAATAATCTTTTTTTATTATTTCTTTCTCACAGGTTTTATGTGACATTAACAAACCATGACTCCAAATAGGACCGTAATATTTTTTATTTTCTCCTAAATCTAACCCATCTTTGCTTGTCGCATGAACATATACTTTATTATTCAAAGCTGATTCAATAATACTTTTAGTGCAAACTAATTGTTGATTATTATCACATATAGATATATCTAAATTAAAATCATAATGCCAATCACCTTTTAAATTTCCTGCTGCATCATAATATGATTTATGCTGTAGTTGTTCAAAATCTTCTTCTGTTTCATGATATCTGTAATCGTATTTTATAATATTATCATTAGGATCTTTTACTTGTGTTATTAATTTTCCTTTACGTGTTACTTGATTATAATCATATTCCCAAGTACTGCCATCAGGTCTTATCACTTTTTTTAACAAAGGTATTCTTGCTTCACGATGTTTGAGCCAAGATGGTTTATATGAATAATGCCAAATTTTATTATTTGAAACTATACTATCTAATACAATAAAATTATCTTTTGATTTTTTATCTTTTAAATCTGTATAATTAAATTCAACATATCGTCCATCATTTGCATTGATGCTTTTTAAATAATTATGATTTTTATGTCGATTGTTTTTAGGTGATATATTTGCATAATTATATTTAATCCAATTACCATAAAGATCTTGAATTTTAGTTAATCTTGCAGATAACAAATATTCCTGGGTATCTATATCAACGGAAAAAATATATTTTTTCCCAGTAGGACTTAAAACTTCCATTTCTTGTGAATTATAAGGATAATTAATGATCCAATTATCTTGAGATTTAAATTTTTCTGGCCAATAAATATATTTAAAATCTTTTTTCTTATAACTACCATTATAACTTATAACATTAAAAACCTTAGTGCTTCCATCAATAAACTGTAATGTTGCAGATAAAGGCAAAAAACCAAAACTACTTTTTGATTTAATATAGTCTGCCGATATAAATATTTTCATTGTATTCATATTCCATCCAAAACCTGAGCTCCAAGTTGGAATATAATCATCATTTAATCTTGAACCTGTATAAGAATGAACTATATCTAGATCTAAACCATTACTACCTGGAATATGAATATCAGTTCTAGATAATTTTAAATAGCCTTTAAAAGTATCTATTTCTTCTATAATTCCAATTTCTTTTGAACTATTAAGGTCAAAGCTATGACTATCAAAAACACTAGCTCCTTGTTCTAAAGATAATTTAGCTTTGCTTTTTGCATGAAGATTTAAAAAAGCAAAATTAATAAAAAAAACAAATAAAAAGATACCATGTTTTTTTTTGAAACTTATCATAAATATATAGAATCCATCACTTTATTATTTTTATTATTATATTGAAGCGATATATACTATATAAAATCTAAAACATGTCAATATGAAATTTAATTTTGAAAGCTATATATTTTTCCTAGTTTTAAAATATCAGTTAATTTATCTAATGCCATATAAGATTCTTCAATTAATTTGGGATCACATAAATCATCTGTTGATAATCTATCTCTATAATGTTTTTCAATCCATGATTTTAATTCTGTATACAGTTTAGTATTAAACATAACTCCTTGGTGTATAGACTTAAGCTCAGAAACGCTTAAAAGAACTCTAAGCCTTAAACAAGCAGGACCTCCACCATTTTTCATACTTTGGTGACAATTAACATAATGCAGCTCCGTAACGGGGTTATCTTCACTGATGATTCTATCTATAACTTTTTTTGCATCTTTAATTTCTGTACATTCTTCAGGCGCGATAAGAGCCATTTCATGTTTTGAATCTTTATTAGAACTTGCACTACCTTTTTTATTTAAAGTAACTATTTGACTATTAAATAAATAAGATTTTATAGCATCACCTAAAGATAATTCTTTATCAGAAATACCAAGCAAATGTAAATTAAAATTTTCACATGCTTTTTTTATACTAGAAATACTTGCACCTTCATCTAAATAAGCTTGCTCATGATATAAGAATACATTCTCATTACCAACTGAAACAACATCATTATGAAATGCGCCAAGATCAATAGCTTTAGGATTTTGCTGTAATAATAAAGTATATTTAGGATCTAAATTATGTTTACGTATGATAGATTGAGACGCTTCACAAGTTTGTCTTGCAGGGTATTTTTCAGGTTTAGCACCTAAATGCCAGGCCTTTTGTCCATAAACAAAAATCTCAACTCCCTTTGTATTATGATTTTTACATAATCTTACATGATTAGCAGCACCTTCATCACCAAGTGTTGGAACATTTGGCAAGGCTCTATGCATTACAAAATAATTAGGATCAGCAAAAACTTTACTTAATACTAAAGATGAAAACTGTGTTTCAATAAGGCGATGTAAATTACTACATAAATTAGCAGGTGTAATATGAACCCGTTCATCTAAGCAATCAAGGCTAGGAGATATAGTTGCTATATTAGCAGCCCACATACTTGATGCAGAATAGCTTGCGGAAAAAATTTCTGGAGCTTCTTGATATGCTTTATGCAAAATATCTTCTATTTTACCTTTAAACCCTAAACTGTTTAATAAGCTAAATGATGGTCTTTCTTGTGGTGGTAAAACAGCTTGTTTAACCCCTAAATCATGCAGCAATCTCATCTTTTCTAAACCTTGCAACGCTGCAGCTTTTGGATTTGAAATTACTTTCGCATTTTTTTCTGAAGCAACATTACCAAAAGCAAGACCAGCATAATTATGAGTAGGTCCGACCAACCCATCAAAATTGACCTCATGAAATTTTGTCATATATTTGTATATATCCTATATAATCTTAATTTAATGCATATCCTGCAAACAAAAAAGGCATAATAACTTAAAAATTAACCCCTGGCATAAGAATATCTGGCAATAAATTTTCAGACATCATTGATGCAACAGGATATGCGCAATAATCTGCAGCATAATATGCACTTGGTCTATGATTACCACTTAACCCTACACCCCCAAAAGGCATAGAAGAGCTGGCTCCTGTTGTTGGTCTATTCCAATTAACAATACCAGCCTTAATTTCAAACAAAAATTTATCAAATTCTAATTTATTATCAGATATTAATCCTGCTGATAACCCATAATTAGTATTATTTGCTAAATTTAAAGCTTCCTCAAAATTAGTATAACGGCTAATAGATAATAATGGTCCAAAGTGCTCTTTATCTAATTCATTAGTATTTTTTATATTTGAAATATCTACTATACCTGGAGATAACAATGCGGAATCTTCCTTCATTATTTTCATACTTAATAAATCATCACCACCACTATTAATCAACTTTTGATAATAACTTGATAACTGCTGTGCTGAACTTTTAGATATCACAGTACCCATAAAAATATTATTATCTTTTATCGGAGAGCCTATTCTTATATTTTTTGATGTTTTAATTAATAAATCTACAAACTCATCTCCAAAATTATTTTGAGGAACTAAAAGTCTTCTTGCGCAGGTACATCTTTGTCCTGAGCTAATAAAAGCAGATATTATAGTGTTATAAACTCCTGCTTTAAGATTTTTTATATTTGAAACTATTAAAGGATTATTACCACCCATTTCTAAAGCTAGCATTTTATCTAATTTATTTACTAGATTTTTTCTTATATTCAATCCGGTATTATAACTACCGGTAAATAATACTCCGTTAATATCTTTATGCGAGACTAACATTTCTCCTGTATCTTTTGAGCCTTGAACTAAATTTAAAACTCCTTTAGGCAAACCAGCGTCAATCCATAATTTAACTAATAATTCGCCACAAAAAGGAGTGAGTTCACTTGGTTTAAATACGATGGTATTTCCAGCCAACAATGCTGGTATAATATGACCGTTTGGCAAATGGCCTGGAAAATTAAATGGACCAAATACCGCTAAAACTCCATGTGGCTTATGAATTAACTTAGAACTTATATCACCTTGGGTTTCTTTAATTCCTGTTCGTTCATTATATGCAGTAACAGATATATCATATTTAGCAATCATTGCATCAACTTCTGTTTTAGACTCCCAAATAGGTTTACCTACTTCCATTGCTAAAGCATTAGCAAATAACTCCTTGTTTTCTTTTAATATATTTATAAATTTTTTTATAAAATTTTGTCTTTTTGATAAATCTAATATTGCCCAACTTTTAAAACTATTTCTTGCTGCGTAAATTGCAAGATTAACATCTTCTAAATTAGCAGCATAACCTTCCCATATTACATTATTATCATATGGATTAGTTGACTCAAAAATATCATTACTATTACTAACCCATTCATTATTAATTAAATTTTTTCCAATATAATTATTATTTTCCATAACTTTATAGCTCTACTGTTTTAATAAGATCACCTGTCTTTACTTCAAGAGCCATTGCTACTTTATCTGAAATATTAACACTATTTTTATTATTTAATATGACATTTGAAACACAGGCTCGAAAGTTTTTTATACTTTCATTACTAATTAAATAATATTTAATATTATTATTAAAATTTTTATTTTCATCCAAAACTTTATCACTAGCCACAATATTATTAACTTTATAAATTTTAATATTTTTCACAGTAGTTAAATTATCAATTTCACCTTCAATTACTGGTCCTGCATCAATTAAATCTATATAATTATTAAATATAAAACCTTCTTGTTTTAATAAAAATACAGCAGCTTTTGTTTCATCATGAACTGCACCTATGTTATTTTTTATCTCATCTGGAATATTTTTGAAGCTAATGGATTTTTTACCAATTAAATCTATGATTTTTTGTTTATTGCCGGTTCTTCTTAAGCTAATAGCTTCTGCAACCGTTAAATTTAACTTATCTTTAAAAAAATAATCCCAAAAAGGACTTTCATTTTCTTTAACAAACAATCCTCGCATTTCAGCAATAATTTGTTTATTCTTAAAAACTTTATTTTCAGATAAAAAAATTAATCTTGCTCTTGATAATAATTTTCCATTATTATTAATTCTATAATCAGGATCTAAAAATAAACTACATAACTCTGATGTACCATGATAATGGGAAGTTAATGTTAATAAAAAATTATTGAAATCTACGTGTAAATAATAAGCTGGCTCATCATCCGTTCCAACACTAATAATACCCGAGCAGCCTATAACTTTATTATTAGACAAATTTTCTAATACAAATAAAAATAAACAATCTTTCTTTAAAGAGATATTACCTTTAAAGCTTTCAATGCTCTTTTTTATCTTTTCTAAAAGTAACTCTTTCTGTTTTGGTAAAGATGTTAAACCTATACCTGTTTTGTTTGATAGGGAAAATAAATCATCGATATCTGTTAATCTAATTGGGCGAAAAACGGCTAGTTCCCTATAATTCATAAATAAAATCCATTTATTTTTAAATAACTTTACGATATAATTACTATTTTTATAATAATATAACTTTAATCATATGTTTAATATAGTTTTATATCAACCTGAAATACCACCTAATACTGGGAATATTATAAGATTATGCGCTAATACAGGAGCTAAATTACATCTTATAAAACCATTAGGATTTGAAATTACTGATAAGCATTTAAAACGTGCAGGCCTAGATTATCACGAGTTTACTAATCTTAAGATATATGAAAACTATAATGAATTTATAAATTTTTTAGAGTTAGACAAAGAAGCCAAACTATACGCCTTAACGACAAAAGGCTCTGATTTATATCAAAATATTAAATATACAATAAATGATTATTTTATCTTTGGCCCAGAAACTAGAGGTC
>CAXBNV010000037.1:0-15226 GCA_963977185.1 uncultured Gammaproteobacteria bacterium
TGGATGCGTATCTAATTATATTAATATAAAAAGGATTTTATAATTAATACTAAAAACATCAATAAAAGACAAGTAATGTCATGGGCATTATATGACTTTGCAACCTCAGCTTATTTTTCTGTAATATTTACTTTTGTTTTTGCTACATATTTCACTGAAAATATAGCGCCTAATCATATAGAAGGAACAATGCTTTGGGGATATACCATTTCAGCATCTGCTTTATTAATTGCAATCACAAGCCCATTCCTTGGGGCCATTGCTGATTATGGCGGGAGACAAAAATCATGGTTAATGTTTTTTACATTTATTGGAATAATCTCCATAGTCTTTCTTTGGTTTGCTTATCCTTATACAAGTTCAATTCCTTTAGTATTAACCTGTATATTTATTAGTAATTTTGCACTAGAAGTTGGCTTGGTATTTTATAATTCTTTTTTACCAAAATTATCTTCTAGTAAATATTTAGGGCGTATATCTGGATGGGCCTGGGGCTTTGGATATTTAGGTGGAATACTTTGCCTAATTATCTCTTTATATCTTTTTATAAAAGGTGATTTAAGTATCTGGGTTGATAAACAAGATGATGCTAATATTAGAGCAATTGCTTTATTTGTTTCGGCTTGGATTATAATTTTTAGTATACCTATGTTTTTGTTTGTTGAACAAAAAATAGGGAAACCTTTGAAAAACACACAAGCCCTTAAAAAGGGATTTTCAGAATTATTTAGAACTATTAAAAACCTTCCATCACAAAAAGATCTTTTAATCTTTCTTGTTGCAAGAATCCTTTATATTGATGGATTAAATGCTTTACTTGCACTTGGTGGAGTATATGCTGCTGGAACTTTTAATTTAAAAATTAATGACATTATGATCTTTGGGATAATAATTAATTTAACAGCTGGTCTTGGCGCTGCATTATTTGCCATACTTGATGATTATATTGGCTCTAAGAAAACAATTTTAATTAGCTTAATTTGTTTAATAATTAATTATATTCTTCTATTAAATATAGAATCAATATCTTTATTCTGGATGATTGGACCTGTTATTGGTATCTTTGTTGGACCAATACAAGCATCCAGTAGAGCTTTTTTAGCAAGATTAGCTAAACCTGAAGAAATCACTAGAATGTACGGCCTTTATGCATTATCAGGAAAGGCAACGAGCTTTTTAGCTCCTTTTTTCGTAGGTCTTGTTACAATACATAGTGGTAGTCAAAAAATTGGAATGTCTATGCTACTCCCCTTTTTTCTTATTGGTTTTTGTCTTCTTCTATTTGTTAATGATAATGGTATAAATGATTAACTAGCTCAAATCATTTACCTAATAAAAACTCACCTTTTAATTAAGTTCCTTTACTTAATAATTTTTTTGGTTATAATACTCTCTTATATTAAACACATAAATTCTTATACACAAAATGCTAAATATTATTGAAACTAGATTATTACAGAATATACAATCAAAGAATACAGATGATTTTCTTGATATAGTTGCCGAGCAAAAATTAAATATTAATCTTAGTAATACAGATGCTAATGGCTATACTTTTTTAATGCATGCTATTTTATCTGAGTCATCTTATAGAATAATCAGAGAACTTATTAATTACCATAATATAGATATAAACGCTATAGCAAACGACGGGAATACAGCTTTAAAAATAGCTCTTTCCTTAATGGAAAAAAATTATAATGGAAGAAGTCGTAATCACAAAAACGCGTCAGTTTTAATGCTTTTATTGGACCACCGTGACATTAATATTGCCCCAAACATTAAAAACCCAAGTGATTTAATCGTTTTTTTAAAGCTCGGTTATAAAAAGATATTTATTGATTCAGTGCATAATTTTAAAATTAGTAATAGTGAAGCAAAAAATATATTATATACAGCATTGAGTAGAGGCGATAATAGCGTGGTTAAGCTAATTATACAAAAGAATTTTAGCCAGAAGAATATAAATGTCAAATCTTATGAAAGAAGATTAAGTGACTCCCAATGTTTAAATTATATGATGCAGATATTATCATTTCCTAGACTATCTCAAAATATAGTTTTCTGCAGTTATGTTCTTGCTATGTTCAACAATAGTCAGTCTTTTGATTATAATGACGCAGATACTATACCTAAGAAAATCCCTGCTGCTATAAGTCGATTATGTAATGACGTCAATAAAGTAATATTAAGCTTCCTATTACCTAATATAGAAAGGGCTCCTCTTGAGCTTTTTAATAACTATCAAATGAAATGTAATACTGCTGTATTTTTATTAGAGTCGTTTATTGCAGACAAATCTATTTCAGAATATCATAAAGATTTTTGTGTAAATTTTTTAGAGAAAAACCTAAATAATCTAAATAATCGAAATATTAAATTTATAGATAATAATACAAAAACAGATGAACTTGAACCCAAAAGACTCAGTCAATAACTGATTGATTTATAAAGCTATAATTTTTGTTCGTTTATTTAAAATTAATTTATATATTTCTTTAGAATAATTTGATAAAAAACTTATTTCAATAATATCATTCCATTTAGGCAGAGATAATTTAATTTTTTTTAATATGTTATTAATTATATCTAAATCAAGCTCTAGCCTTTCTATGCCATAATAATCTATTAAGTCTTTTCTTAATAGATTATTTTTTTTCCCATTTACAGATAAAGCCATTTGCTCTTTAGTCTTATTAATTCCTATCGCTAAAGTCGTATTAAGATAATCATAAGCCGGAGCAAGCTGCGTTATATTATTATTGCTAATTAAGGAATAATTCTTAAGATGCATATCTTCATTTCCAACTATATAATTGAAAATCACTCGCGTAAATAATTTTACTTTCTCAATCTTAGGAAAAGTACAATATTTATCTATCACTGGAATTATTTTTTCCATGGAACAATCATATTTAGAGTATCTTGTCAACCCTAAAAGTTGTGCAAAATCTTCGGTTGGTATTTTATTACCTTTACCTACTCGATCAAATCTTTTAATAAAATAAGTAAAGCTACCATCTATACAATACATTAGTCCATGTAATGGCACATCAGTAATATCGTGCGCTAAGCGCATAGTTAAATCTTCATTTTGTGGTAATTCAGTATATAATTGGTGCTCTGGTTTCAGAATATAATTTCCTCCAGTATCACAAAGCTCAAACTGTTCATTTTTAATACTTAATTTTGCGCTTAATTTAGGCTGAACCCCTTGAATAGACATCTTATCAGAACGATTACTTGCTTCAATTAATTGCTCTTTACTAGTATAGGGTAATCTATTTAAATTTTTTAATTTTGGTGCAAGTAACTTTAGCCCCTTATCTGAATATAATTTATTAGCACTTATTATTTCATAAGTAATAGGGCAAATATGATTATCAGGCATCTATTACCTCTTTCACACTAAATGCACCTACTAAATCTTTACCGACAACCATAAGCTGACTAAAGTAGTCATTACGATTTAATTTTTCTAACTTTAATAAAGATTCTAACTGTAACCCTTCAGGTAAAACACCTTCAAAAAAAGGTGGGAACTCTGTAAATTCGTAACGCTTTTTATCAATAGGCATGGTTAATGACAAAGGTGGGCCGTTATATAATTTATCATATTGAATTACATAATAAGAGTTAGCTTTTTCTTCTATTAATATCCCTACAAAAATTTTATTGTTATAAAAAATATTAGCTTTTCTCATTCTTATTTAATAACTCCATGTATGAGCTCATTAAAGGGCTGGTAAATTTAATTTTAATATTAAGAACGTTTAATATTTTTACAATATTTTCAAATCTGACTGTTTTTTTGCCATGTTCTATGTCATAAATCACTGTTTTACTAACATTTGATAAATGAGAAAGCTCTGCCCTATTTAAGCCGCTCTGTTTGCGATGAAAAATAATTATTTTAGATAAATCATCAAAAAACTTGGTATCACTTGTCATAATATAATTATATATTTACTGTTATAACATTAAATATAGGATGTTTTGATAGAAATTACAATGAAAAACAATCAACATCAAATATATTTGATGTTATAGCGGTAAAAAACCTAGTTTTACCGCCATAATATCAATATTTAGTTATAAACGTAATGAATTTACTTATATAGCAGTAGATTTATCGTGTATTTTATATTTATTTGAATTTTTAGCCAAATACATCCAGGTTTCCATAACAGTATCTGGATTCAATGAAATACTATCTATACCCTGATCAATTAACCATAAAGCAAAGTCTGGATAATCAGATGGGCCCTGACCACATATCCCTACATATTTATTACGCTTTTTACAAGCTCTAATAGCTTGGGAGAGTAAAGCTTTAACAGCAGGATTTCTTTCATCAAAAGAATTTGCAACTAAACTTGAATCTCTATCAACCCCTAATGTTAATTGAGTTAAATCATTAGAGCCAATTGAAAAACCATCAAAATACTCTAAGAAATCTTCGGCCAATAAAGCATTAGATGGAATCTCACACATCATAATAACTCTTAAACCATTTTCACCTCGAACTAAACCAAACTCATTTAAAACATCATGCGATAGTCTTGCTTCTTCTAATGTTCTGACAAATGGCAGCATAATTTCAACATTATTAAGCCCTATTTCTTCTCTAACTCTTTTAATAGCCTTACATTCTAATTCAAAAGCTGCTTTAAAACTTGGATCAATATACCTACTCGCCCCTCTGAAACCCAACATAGGATTTTCTTCATTTGGCTCATAAGATTCACCCCCAATCAAATTAGCATATTCATTAGATTTAAAATCACTTAATCTAACTATAACTGGATTGGGAAAAAAAGATGCAGCAATAGTTGCAACACCATCAGCAAGTTTACTTATATAAAACTCTTCAGGAGAGTCATAACCTGATATAGCTTTATTTATAGTATCTTGAATATTTTTTGATTGAGAATCTAAATTTAATAAAGCATTAGGATGAATACCTATATTACGATTGATAATAAACTCAACTCTTGCAAGCCCTACACCATGATTTGGAATTTTAGATAATTCAAAAGCTCCATCAGGATTTGCAACGTTCATCATAATTTTACAAGGAGCATCTGGCATTGAATCTACATTTATTTTGTTAATTTTAAAAGGTATATTTCCCTCATAAATATAACCAGTATCTCCTTCGGCACAAGATACAGTAATTTCTTTACCCATTTTAAGTTTTGTTGTTGCATCTCCTGCACCAACAACGGCAGGTATACCAAGCTCTCTTGCGATAATAGCAGCATGACAGGTTCTTCCGCCTCTATTAGTTACAATAGCTGCAGCTTTTTGCATAATAGGCTCCCAATCAGGATCAGTCATATCTGTTACAAGAATATCTCCTTTATTAAAAGAAGCCATATCATCAACATCTTTTAAGGCATTAACTTTACCTGCTCCAATTTTTTGACCAATTGCACGTCCATGAGTAATTGTATTTAAATTTTCACATGCAGATTTATCAAGCTCGTACTTTGTTATAGATGTATTATTTTGTTGGCTATTAACTGTTTCTGGTCGAGCTTGTAGAATATATAATTTATTATCAACTCCATCTTTAGCCCATTCTATGTCCATAGGCTTTTTATAATGTTGTTCGATAGTTACCGCTTGTTTTGCAAGTTCAATAATATCTGCATCATTTAAGGAAAATTTATTTGAAATATTTTGATCTACATCAACTGTTTTTATTTTATTAGCTACATCATCATCTTTAATATCAGAGTAAATCATTTTAATTTTCTTTGAGCCTAGATTTTTTCTAATAATAGCTTTTTTATTATTTCTTAAAGATGGTTTAAAAACTAGAAACTCATCAGGATTAACGCTACCTTGAACTACAGCTTCACCTAAGCCATAAGATGAAGTAATAAATACTACATCATTAAAACCTGATTCCGTATCTATAGAAAACATTACTCCGCTTGAGGCTTTATCACTTCTAACCATTTGTTGCACTGCAACAGATAAAAGAACATCTTTATGGGAGAACTTTCTATGCTCTCTGTATGATATAGCTCTATCAGTAAATAAAGAAGCGTAGACTTTTTTAACAGCTTGTAATAATTCTTTTTCGCCCTCTATATTAAGGTAACTTTCTTGCTGACCTGCAAAGGAAGCATCTGGTAAATCTTCTGCAGTTGCTGATGAGCGAACAGCAACTGTTGCATTATTTCCAAGCATCTTATAGCTTTCTAGTATGCTTTTTTCCATATCAGGCAATAATGGAGCTTTTAAAATCTCTGTTCTGATTTTTTTAGCTAACGTTGATAAAGAATTAACATCATTAATATCTATTTGCTCTAACATTCCTTGAATATCATTTAATAGGCCATTTTGAGCCAGAAAGTCTTCATAAGCTTTAACAGTAATAGCAAACCCATTAGGGACTGTTACACCTAAATTATCTAATCCTTGAGTCATTTCACCTAAAGATGCACATTTACCACCAACAAAAGGTAAATCTTCCATCTTTATCTCTTTAAACCACAATATATAATTATTATTATCAGCCATGCCCAAATTTCCTTATCATTAAAATAATATTTTTTATTATACTGATAATATCAAAACATTCTTATAGATGCTAATAGTTATCATAAATAATGAATTAAACAGCGTTATTGCTTTGTAAAAAAATATGATATATTGTTATCTTAAGTAGTTTTTAACGATTTTTTTATAAATATTATGCTGCAATCTAGGACTATTTTTTTTATATCAGACGGAACAGGAATCACAGCTGAAGCTCTTGGGCAAAGCTTGTTAACACAGTTTAATGATCAAAAATTTAATACTCAAAAAATTCCATATATTAATACTACTCAACGAGCCAAAGATACTGTTGCAAAAATAACGTTACTAAACTCAAATATTCAAGAAAAAAATTTTGACAAAAACTTAAGACCAATAGTTATTAGTTCATTAGTTGATCCTGAAATACGTGATACTTTTAGAAATAATAATAATTTTTTCTTTATCGATTTATTTGAACAATATTTAGAACCATTAGAAAAAGAATTGAATATAAAATCCAACAGAGCAATTGGTAAAGCTCATGGCTTAATAAATCAACAACAATATGATTCTCGCATTGATGCAATTAACTATACCTTACAAACTGATGATGGATTAAGCCCTAAATATTATGAAAGTGCCGACATTATTATTATTGGCGTATCAAGATGCGGCAAAACTCCTACATGCTTATATTTATCAGTACAATTTGGCATAAATGCTGCAAACTACCCTTTAACCGAAGAAGATTTAGAAAACACAAATTTACCAAAAAATTTAGAAAAATATAAATATAAAATTTTTGGTTTAAGTATAGATATTGGCAGACTACATCAAATTAGAACTAAAAGAAGAGCAAATAGTAAATATGCAAGTTTTGAACAATGTGAATTTGAAGTAAAACAAGCTGAAAGAATGATGCAAAAGCATAATATACCATTTATGTATTCAACCCATCATTCTATAGAAGAAATATCAACAAATATAATTACCCATATTAACAATTATTGCAAACTGTAGTAATAAATATCACATGAATAATAGCAAAAATAACCAATTAAAAAAACGCAGCCTTGATGTATTATGGAATCCTTGCTCTCAAATGCAAGACTATGAAAAGAACATCCCTTTAATTCCAATAAAAAAAGCCAAAGGAGTATGGTTATATGATTTTGATGACAATAAGTATCTTGATGCTGTAAGTTCCTGGTGGGTTAACGTACTTGGTCATTGCAATGAAACTATATCAAATAAAATAAAATCTCAATTAGATAACCTTGAACATGTAATCTTATCGGGATTTACACATGAGCCTATTGTTGAGTTATCTGAGAAATTAGTAAATATTACACCTAAAGGTCTAGATAAATGCTTTTATGCTGATAATGGCTCATCTGCAATAGAGGTGTCATTAAAAATGAGTTATCATTATTGGTTAAATTCAGGGCACCCCCATAAAAATAAGTTTATAGCTTTTACAAATGGCTACCATGGAGAAACTTTAGGGGCTTTAGCTATAAGTGATGTTGATTTATATAAAAAAACTTACAAACCTTTATTAATGGAAGTAATAAATGCTCCATATCCTGATGATTTTCACAGAGATCCTAATGAAGAATCTAGTACTGATTACTGTTTAAAAAAAATTCATGAACTAGAAGTTATTCTAGAAAAAAATCATAATCAAGTATCTGCAATTATTATAGAGCCTTTAGTTCAATGCGCAGGAGGCATGCGAATGCATGATCCTATTTACTTAAAATATTTAAAAGAATTATGTAGCAAATATAAAGTACATCTAATACTAGATGAAATAGCTGTAGGATTTGGTCGAACAGGAACTATGTTTGCTTGTGAGCAAGCTGGTATTTCTCCTGATTTCATGTGTCTTAGTAAAGGTATTACTGGAGGCTATTTACCTCTTAGCGTTTGTTTAACTAGTAATGAAATATATAATGCTTTTTATGATGATTACAATAACTTAAAAGCTTTTTTACATTCTCACAGTTACACAGGTAACCCTTTAGCTTGCGCTGCGGCATTAGCTACTATTGATATATTTAAAAGTGATAATATTATTGAAAAAAACAAACTTCTTGCAAAGAAAATGCATAACTCTATTTTAGAATTATATGACAACCCTAATGTTATAGATATTCGTCAAAAAGGTATGATTTTAGCAATAGAGCTTGGAAAAGATAAAAAAACAAAAGAGCCGTTTGACTGGCAAAAAAGATATGGTATTAAAATATACCAATATGCACTTAAAAATAATGTCTTATTAAGACCATTAGGTAATGTTGTTTATTTTATGCCACCATACGTTATTTCTGAAGATGAAATAACATATATGGGAAAAATCGCTATAGAAGCCATATCAAAAATATAATCAAACATATTTATTAAACATTATTAAACATCAGCTGTCACAGCATTATAATTTTATAATATAACAACTGATAAAATAATTTAATATGCCTTATAAATTAGCTCAATTCTTTGAAAAAATGTATTATCATTTCTGGCTAGTTCCAACACTGATAATTTTATTTTCAGTTATATTGGCCGCAGGCCTTATTTCCGCGGAAAATTTTTTAGATCTTAATAATCTAGAGTTATATTTAGGTAGCTTTTTAGACATGGATGCTATTAAAATTATTTTTTCAACTATAGCCTCATCTATTATTACAATTACTTGCGTTACTTTTTCTATTACAGTGCTAACGCTATCTATTGCTTCAAACCATTTAGGTGCAAGGCTAGTGCCTAATTTTATGAAACAAAAAATAACTCAAATATTCCTTGGTGTCCTAATAAGCACATTTATATATGCTATCTTTATATTGCAAAGTATTTCAGTAATTGATGTTCACAAAAGTATTGCCTATCTTGCTGTCTCAATAGGCATGCTGTATACAATTATTTCAATAATAATATTTATATTTTTTATTAATTTTGTCTGTCACATGATACAAATAGATAATATTTTAGAGTTTTTAATGCAGGATTTAATTTTTTGCATAAAAAGATTTCTTGTTGTAAATGATATAGCAAATAAAAAAGACAGTATTAATAAAATTATTAATTATAAAAATTCTGAGACAAAATTTTATGATTTACAAAAATACAATTCTTACAAAGTTAAAAGTCTTATTTACGGTTATATTCAATATATAAATTATAATACTCTTTTCAAAATTGCAGATAAATATTCTGTTATAATCTCTATTAACTATAAAGTTGGATTTTTTGTATTAAAAAACTTACCTTTAGTTACTATTTACTCAAAAACAGAGCTTTCAGAAAAAACCGTACAAGAAATATCATCAAAAGCATTAAAGTGTGTATCATTAGGTGTCAGAAGAACATCTTTACAAGATATTGAATTCTTATTTGAAGAGCTTGCTGAAATTGCATTAATAGCATTATCACCTAGTATTAATAATCCATATACAGCAAAGCATTGTATTGATAGGTTTACTCAAGGACTTGAAGCAATATCACATCATAAAATGGCGCATAGTCTTTTATGTGATAAAAATGGTCAAATAAAAGTAATTAGAAAAGTGGCCACTTATAATGATATTATAAAATCATCTTTTACTAGATTAAGACAGCAGGCAAAACTTGATTTATCTATTACTTTATATTTATTACAGCGTATTAGAGACTTACTTGATACTGAAATTACAGAAGAAATTAAAACTATCTTAATAAACCAAGCTCAAATAATTTACGAAGAAGCTAAAACGCAAAATCTTAATATAAAAGATATTAAAGATTTAGAAGACACTTATAAAGATATAGCTTTATCACAAGCCATATAAAACGTGCCATTAACTTGTTAGGTATTTTGGATATAATATAGCTCAAGTCTTAAATAAACTTGAGCTATAAATAATACTTGATTAAAGGTATTATTTTATAATATTTAAGCTTTTTCCGCTGACTTTTGAATAGCTTCGCCACCTTTTTTGATATCTTTTCCTAAACCCTCAACTGTATTACACCCAATTGTCGATAAGCTTATTAAAATAACTGACAACAAACATAATATTTTCATAAAAACTCTCTTTTAATAGTTAATCTTTTATTATACTTTTGATATTTTAGCATTATTTTAACGTCGTGCATCATTTATATGCATATAGAGATTCTTTAGTACTAAATTATAATTTTAGTCTTATGCTAATTTCATCTAAATCATCTGGAAAATTAGTTTCATCTAAGTCTTGTTCTAAATTTATTATATTTTTTAAATGATCTTTTAATAAGTCAGATATTTCTGATCTTTGAAATTCACCAAGAGATTTTAAGACAAATCTTAAATCATCTTTTGATTTTATTATATCTTCAAAGTTATCCTTGAGTAATATACATAATAATTTTACTTGAAACTTATTAAGGTATTCCAAAACAGACACAAAATCTTCTTTTGATTTTATTATATCTTTAAAATTATCTTTTAATGAATCAAATACTATTTTTTGTTTATTTTCATCGTTAAACCAAGATAAGGCTTTTTTAAAATCATCTCCTGACTTTATAAAACTATCTTTTAATGAATCACACACTACTTTCATCTTAGTTTCATTAATCTCTCTTAAAATATAACCAAAATCAGCTACATTTACTATATGATTAATATCATGTTTTATCGATTCACATACTATTGATATCTGAAACTCATTAAGACATTTTACAATATCTAAAAAATCATATACTGAGGTTATTATCTCTTTAAAATTATATTTAAATGATTCACAGAGTATTGATATTTGGAAATCATTAAGTTCTTTTAAAACATCGCAAAAATTCTCTTCTGATTCTATTATATTTATAAATGCATTTAATATTATCTTAATCTTTTGTTCATCTTCATATAGCGATAAAACCGATGAAAGACGCTGAGCATTGAAATTAATTTTTCTTATAAGTTTATCGCTTGCTGCTTTTAAAAAAATTTCTAGTGTTAAATCTGGAGCATCCATTAAAATAACCGTTAAGTCATTAATGTTGTTAATAGGCTTTATCAATACATTTATCATCTCATTATTAACACAAATATTCATAACCTCTTCTTCGCTCAGGCGTAATATTTGACTTAAATCATCAATGGAGTTTATCGTTAATTTAATACTAAGATTATCTAATAATTTAATTGTTAGTCCTAATTTGTCTTCACCATGATGATAACTACCATTGCTAATAGAATCATCCAGATCTTTTCTTATATCTTCAACCAATCGATTTGTTTCTGTGATTAATTCACCTTGCCCCGAACCATCAATGCTGATTTGCGAACAAATGCTTGCTATATTTTTATTTTTTATAATTTTAAGTAAAGCACTTCTTCTATTTGCAATACATGTTTCTATGCCTCCTGCTTTATTAGATGCGATGTTCAGAAAATTTTTTAATTCATAATTAACTATATTCGGGATTTCTTTTTGCTGTTTTAAGGATAGCTTTTCATAATAAGCATTAAAGTTAATAATTGCTGTATATACTTCCTCTCCTGCCATTGCTTCAGCTCCTCTTCCAGAAGAACTATTTAAATATAATTTACTACATAATTCATTAATCTTAGATAGCAAGCTATTAGATTTATTTTCAAGATTGGATAAGTCATTTACAGCATCTGAAAATTTTTCCGTCATTAATGAATGATGAGTTATTCTATAAATTTCATCCTTATCTAAATTTACTGTAGAGCCTTTTAAAGAATAATCATAATATGGTTTTACAAAATATTCTGACTCAGCATTTACTTTTTTAAAATTAATCATCATTCTAATAGGGATTAGCATATCAAACTTTCTACTTAAAATATGAGTTCTAAGTATTTTTTGTGGCTCAATCTCTGTTACTTCAACATCAAAAGCACCAGGTTCAGGCTCGATATATTGAAGATGGGGGAATTTAATTGGATTTAATGATTCAAAATTAACTCCAGGCATGAGGGCCTGAATTGCAAACATGGTCTTTTTTTGACCTTCCTCTAAAGGCTTGCAAACTATATTAGCAATTTTACACATTAAATGAGTTACATCTCCATTTGGCAAAGCAGTGTAAGACAATGCTGTACCTTTAGTAAAATTCCAATTTTCTGTTAAAAAATTTTGTAATTCTTGAATTTCATCTTCACTGTCATCTATAGATTTTAATAATTTGCTTAAAGAATTTTTTATTTTTTGATTATAAACATTAATTACTTTTTCTTTTAAAAGCAAAGCATCGGAATCTGGTATAATTGGTAAGTTTTGAAGCAACTCTTTAATATCGGATAATTCTTTTGATAATTTGCCCATGTATAACTTTGCCTAAAATATAAATAATTTTTAATAGTTTATTATGATGCCATATAAAAGTTAATAATGAATTAAGAACGTATTCTTTATGTTACACCAAAACCTTAATTTCCCGTGATTTGGAACTATTTTACCAGTTATTGTTCAAACATACATATTGTGTTTTTAATTCAAAAATAATTGATTATCAATATTAGTAAGTTGCATTAAATATTGCAACTAAAATGATAAATAAATTAATTACTTAGAGGACTTTATATTATGTTAAGTTGGGCTATAGCATTTTTTATTATAGCAATAATAGCAGGAGTACTAGGGTTTACTGGCATTGCAGTAGCTTTTGCTGGAATTGCTAAAATACTATTTTTTATTTTTCTAGTAATATTCGTTATTTTCTTAATAAGTCATATAGTAACAGGAAGAAGGCCTCCAGATATATAAAAACTTGATAAAAAAGCCCAAGACCTAAGCTATCTTGGGCTATTAAATATATATTAATAAAAAAAATAAATTCTTTGCTTTTCAATCAATAAGTCAAACAAAACTCATATAATTGCATGATCAAATGTAGTGAAAACTAAGCAAATAAGATGTAATATGTCTTTTTTAACAATCTACAATATATAGAAAAATATTATTAGGCATAAAAATGAGATTATCAAGAGTATATTTACAACAAGAAATAATAAATTCACAAACAAAACTCACCATTTCAAAAGATGCTGAGCAATATAATTATATTACCAAAGTATTAAGACTTAAAAACAATCATCAAGTAATTATATTTAATAATTCTGGATATGACTTTTTATGTGAATTAATAAATATTACCAATAAATTTTTAGAATTAAATATTATTGAAAAAAACAAAAACCATTCAGAGTCTAATTTTAAAATTCATTTAGCTCAGGCTATATCAAAACCTAGTCATTTTGAACTAACTTTGCAAAAATCTGTAGAACTAGGAGTTACTGAAATAACTCCTGTGATTTCTGATTATAGCGAAACATTAAAATATAGCGATAAAAAAGCTGATAGATTTAAAAAAATCATTATTTCTGCTTGTGAGCAAAGCAATAGATCAATAATTCCTAATTTTAATAATCCAGTAACTTTCAATGACTTTATAAATAATAATTCTCAATCAGTAATTATAATGCCGACTCCTCGAGCAACTAAAAAATTTGATGTGAATTTATTAAACAATATTGATGCAGCTATCATTTTAGTTGGTTGTGAAGGAGGCTTTTCTGAAAAAGAAGAAAGCTTAAGCAGAAACTCAAACTCTCACTTGATCACTCTTGGCCCTAGAATATTAAGAACCGAAACAGCAGGCATTTCCTTAATCAGCATTTTACAATTTCTAAAAGGTGATTTATAATTTAAAAGTATACTTAGATACTATAATCTTTGATTTTTAACACTAATATTCTAAAGCATCATAAAAGGATTTATTAAAGTGCTTAATTACAAAAAAACTATAACTTTATCTGCATTATATTTATTATCATCTTCTATAGGTTTTGCTATTGAAGGATATTTTTCTCAAGATGCAAATATCCATCCTTTAAATATAACTCTATATGGTAACCACTTTAAAGATAAATTATTAGAAGAAGTAAAAAATTTTGATGGTAAAACTTATGGAGCAAACCTTAATGTTCCTTTAAATGATTATAACCAAATCCAAATAAATTACCCTTTTAGAACTACAGGTAAAGCTGATAGTACTAAAAAACTTTTTTACGGCCAAAGAATAGATATTCATGGTAATGGCGGCGTATATGAATATGCAACTATTGGCCTAGATCATAAATTTACTAACAAACAAAATACAGACTACTCTGTTCTTGGATTCTTTCGTGCAGGTCATAGAGCAGCGGCATTAGATAATGATTTACAAGATAAAATAAATCATAGAGGCCGTCTGATTGGCGGTGGGTTTAGAGCTGAAAATACATTTGACAATGGTATAAAGGCATTAACCAATGTAACCCTAGATTTTTATAATGACACTGATGATTTAACTTATAGTGATAAAGTATCTTTTCTTGCTGGAGACTTTGACTTATTACTTACCCATACTTACGCATCTATATTAAGCATAATTCAACCATATGTTGAATTAAGAGCATTTTCTGATTTCAACAAATATAATACTTATTATGCTGAAGCAGGGCTTTTTGCAAACATCTTTAAATTCGACTTAGTGGCAGGTTATATAAAAGGTCTAAATAATAAAGCTGATGATAATATTATTGGCCTTAAAATAAGAGCTAATTCTAATTTACTATAATATAACAAACAAGCATTTATACCTATATATAAATAACAATATATAAATAACAATATATAAATAACAATATATAAATAACAATATA
>CAXBNV010000038.1:0-13735 GCA_963977185.1 uncultured Gammaproteobacteria bacterium
TGTCTGATCTATCAGATCTTGCAGGTCTGTCTGATCTATCAGATCTTGCAGGTCTGTCTGATCTATCAGATCTTGCAGGTCTATCTGATTTTTCAAATCTATCAGATCTTCCAGGTCTATCTGATCTTTCAGAGCGTTCTGATCTATTTGAACTACTTGAACTACTTGATCTATTGTTTGGTTTTTTACTTCCAAAGATATCTTCTTTTGAGCTACCGCCTCTTTTAAATCTTCCAGATCTGCCGCTAGGTTTTTTATTAGCAAATTTATTATGAGATGCAGATTTTTTCTTCTCTGGATCTAAGAAACATTCAACGTCAAACCATCTTCTTTCATCTTGCTTAGAAATAAAAGATAATGCTTCACCTGATTCACCAGCTCTACCTGTTCTACCAATACGATGAACATAGTCTTCAGGGCTTGTTGGTATATCATAGTTTATAACGTGTTCAATATGAGGAATATCTAATCCTCGGGCAGCAACATCAGTAGCAACAATAATTTGGAATTTATAATTTCTAAAATTTCTAATAATAGAATCTCTTTGTCTTTGTCTTAAATCACCATGGATATAGTCTGCACTAAAATCATCTGATCTTAATTGCTTGCATAGTTTTTCAGTATTGGCTTTTGTATTAGAAAATATAATGATAGAGCCTTCTCTTGTTTCTAGCTCTTCCATTAATTTTTCGTATTTATTTTTTTCAGATACTTTAATGTGAGATTCTTTAATTTTAATTCGAGTTTTATTTGTTGCTTTTATTTCTACATGCTTGGGATTATTCATGTAGTTTTTAGTTAAATTATTTAATTTCGGTGGCATAGTTGCTGAGAACATCAGCATTTGTTTGTTTTTTGGTAAAAACTCTGAAATAGCATCTATTTGTACACTAAAGCCCATATCAAGCATTCTATCTGCTTCATCAAGTACAAAAGAAGTAACTCTATCTAATTTTAATGGAGAATGCTTTTGAGTCAAGTGATCATATACACGTCCAGGTGTTCCTACAATAAGTCTTGCATTTGCTTTGATTTGTCTTAGCTGAAGATGCATAGACATACCACCTATTAAAAGGGCAGTTTTAAGATTATCAGTTTTTTTATTTATTAATTTGTAAACAAAATCCATTATTTGAGTTGCAAGCTCTCTTGTTGGAGCTAAAACTAAAGCTTTATCTTGTGGATTATTAAGTAACTTATTGATAACAGGTAAAATAAAAGCAGCTGTTTTCCCAGTTCCTGTTTGAGCAGCACCAATGATATCATGATTCTCTAAAGCTAAATGAATAGTTTGTTCTTGTATTGGAGTAGGGGTTGTGTAATCAATTTTTTTTAATGCTTTTTGAATATTTTCGTGTAAGTTAAAATCACTAAAGCTCTTAGTGTTTTTTATTGGTTTAGAGTCTATTTCTTTAAGGGAGGTATCTGGAGTATTATTCATATGGTATCTTTCAAAAAAGTTAATAAAATCAAGGGCTAGTTAGCTTTAAATCAAACTAGGGAGTAAATGATTGATTATACATTAAAACAAAAGGTTGTCAATTGAAATTTATTTATTGGTTGTATATCATTAAGTTAGCAGTAAATTATTAATTTTTACAATATCAGAAGTTCCTAATTCTCCAGATACTTGCTTTAATTTTAGTGTATCTAAAAAATAATCATAAAAAGAATTATAGTACTGAGTTTGAGCGTTATAATATGAGCTTAACTGATCTAATACTTCAGTCATAGTTCTAGTGCCTGCTTGGTATCCTGCTTTAGCTGCATCAACAGCAGCTTTTTCAGATTTTAATTCTTGCTTTAATGAACTTATTTTACTTAGATCTGTTTTTATATTTCTAATATATATATCGACATTAGTAGTTTGTTCACGATAAGTCTGATTATAATTATTCTTTGATTTATTATAGTTATATATGGCTTGTTTTCTTGAAAAATAAGTATTACCACTTGAGAAAATAGGGTAACTTAAAGATATCATATAAATTTTATTATGGTTATACCCTGGGGTAATTTGGTATTTAGTATTCGTTTTTGAGCCGCCATAACTTCCATTGAAACTAACAGTTGGAAAAAAATCTCCTGATACAATTTTAATATCAGTGTTTGTTGAAAGTTTAGTATAAAAGCTTTTTTTAATATTGTAGTTAGATAGTTTAGCTTTTTCTAGCCATAAATTATAATCTAAATTATATTTATAAAGCTTGTTGTTATGATTATATTTATTTATCAGTTTAATTTGTTTATTAGTTAATATTTCTAATTCATCTATTGCATTTTTTACGAATGTTTTGCTTCTAATTACTCGTGTTTTGCTTGTTGCTAATTTTGCTTTTACATTATCTAGATCAACTTTTGCAACTATGCCAACTTTATATTGAGCAGATGTTTGTTTGTATTGACTTAGGATGCCTTTGTATTCTTCTTCTTGAGATATTAAGTTATTTTGGGCTTTTATTATATTAAAATATCTGTTAGCGGTGTTAATAATTAATTCTTGAGTGCTAATATAGAAACTCATTTTTTGACTGTCAAAATCATAAGATGATTTTTTATGTGCTTGCCATAATGTGTAATTAAAAAGAATTTGATTTAATGAAAAAATAAAACTTCTGCTATTTGAGCTAGTATCTAATGAATTATCATTAATTTTAGTTTTTCCATTTTCAGTTTGATAATTTGAAGTAAAATTTAATTGGGGTAAAAGAGGAGATAGATTTACATATTTATTAAATTCAGAGCTTCTTAATTGATTATAAGCTGCTTTGATAGACTGATCATTTATTACAGCTAAATTATATACTTCTATAAGATTATATTTTTTTGATTTTGTTGAAGTTGGTTCTGAATAAGTTATATTTAAGTTATTTATAAATATGCATATAAAGAAAATAATAAAATATCTAATCTTAAATTTTAAATTATAAGATTTTTTCATTTTAATACTCTAGTAATTTATTTATTTCTAATATATCTTTATCTTCTAATGATCCGGAATTTTGTTTTAATATAGTAATATTGACTAAATATTCATATCTATTAGTTGCTAGAATTCTTTTTTGTCTATATAACTCTGATATGCTATCTAAAACATTTACAATATTTCTTGTGCCAACTTCAAATCCCGCTAAAGTTGATTGATATGAGCTTTCAGCTGAAGTTACAGCTACTTTTTGAGATTGAATTTCTTTATATTTTGTAATACAGGCGCGATAACTTATTTTAGTGTTTGTAATTATTGTTCTTAAAGCTAATTCAAAGTTATTATTACTTGCGTCATAATTATACTTAGCTTGTTTGGTGCTAAAAACAGTATTACCACCAGCTAAAATAGGTAAATCTAAAGTTATAGTATGTGATAATGTTTTAGTTATAATATCTGGATCAGGTCTATTTTTAATAATAGTTAGAGTATTGTTTCGAGATTTTTCAGCACTATAATCTAAAGTAGGAAAGTGTCCGCTAAATTTTTTTGTGACATTTTGAGATTGAATGTTAGTTTCAATTTTCTGAGAATGTAAGTTAGGATTTTTTTCAATAGCTTTTTTTACCCAAACTTTATAATCCAATGGGTTAAAAAGTTTTAAATTAGATTTTGTTAAGTCAGCAAGATTTTCTGTTTTCTTATTAGTAATAATACTTAATTCATCTTTACTATTTTCTAAAGAATTTTCAGCTGATATTTTTTCTGTGACTATACTATCATATCTAGCTTGTGCTGTATCAACATCTGTTTTGGCGCTAACTCCAACTTTAAATCGTTCTTGAGCTTGCTCTAATTGTTTTGCTACTGCTTTTTTTTCAGCTACTAATAAGATTAAATTCTGTTCTTCAGATTTTATTTTAAAATAATTTGTTACTACTCTTGTTATTAAATCTTGTCTTGCTGTTTCCAGATTAAAAAAAGCTTGCAGCATTTGACTCTTAGCTTGAAAAATATCAACAAAATTTTCTAAATTAAATAAAACTTGATCTAAAGTAAGATCATATTCCTTGATTCTTTGTTTATTGGTTCCACCAACAAATAAAGAATTAAAGTTTGGAGTTGAAAGATTATTATTTGCAACATTATTATTAATATTATTACTATTGTTAATGTTATCACTAAGAATTGTTGTAGTCTTAGTCCATTGACCATCAAGATTAATTTGGGGTAATATCTCGGATATACTAATTGGTAAATTAAATAAGATAGCATGATATGTTGCAATTGCTGCTTGGAGCGTTTGATCATTGTGTTTTGCAAGACTATATATTGCATCTAAATCTTCAATATTGCTTGAATTAGATTTTATTATTTCATTTTTGTTATTATTATTTTTAGCTGCATTTAGTTGAAAAGAGCTAATTAATATTAAAATAACTAAATATTTATAGAATAAAATTATCTTTGGCATTTTTATTGATTAAATATTGAATATCCGTTTCATAAACAGTCCTAGTTTTCCATGTATTATATGTAATTCTTTCAATTACAATACCTTTTATAGCTGGACTTTCTCCTATATATGCAAATAGCCTACCACCAATATTTAAGTTCTCTTTATAAAACTCTGGAAGTTCATGCATTGCTCCAGTAATAATTATGACATCAAAAGGGCCTTCATCTAAAAGTTCACAAAAAGCATTATGTTCTTCTATTGTAACATTATTAGTTCTTGCCTCTCTTATATTTCTGCTAGCAATTTTTATTAATTTAGGAAAAATATCTATTGATAATACAGATTTAGCTAATTCTGCTAATAGAATAGTAACAAAACCTGAACCAGTACCAACTTCTAGAACTTCATCAGTTGGCTTTATTTTTAGTTCTTGTAATATTCTAGCTTCTTCTTTGGGAGATAACATCGTTTGATTCTCATCAAGAGGTATTCTCATGTCATTGTAAGCCAGAGATTTAAATTCTTCTGGAACAAAATAGCTTCTATTATGCTTTAAGTATAAGTCTAAAATTCTGACATCAGATACATCCCAAGTTCTTATCTGATGTTGAATCATGTTTGTGTTAGATAGATGTAAGTCCATATGTAAACTAAAACTTAAATTGAATTTATTTAATCTTTATTATAAATTAATTATCTCTAAATACAATTCTTCCTTTGGTTAAATCATAAGGAGACATTTCAACTGTGACCTTATCTCCATTTATAAGTTTTATATAGTTCTTGCGCATTTTTCCGGAAATATGAGCAATTATAAGGTGTCCATTTTCTAATTTTACTTTGAACATTGCATTTGGAAGTGCGTCCGTTATAAGTCCAGACATTAATAATCTATCTTCTTTTGCCATTATATACCTCTTTAATATTGCAATTTATATTGCAAATTTATATTTTAAATCTTTTTATTGTAAGCCTTGGAATGCACATTATATTTTGTATATTAAGTATTGTCTAGTTCATCTAGATATTTTTCTGCATCTAAAGCCGCCATACATCCTGCGCCAGCTGACGTTATTGCTTGTCTATACACTGAATCAGCAACATCACCTGCAGCAAATACTCCAGGAATGTTGCTTGCTGTAGCATTACCATTACTTCCAGACTTTATTACAATATACCCATTGTTCATCTCTAATTGATTTTTAAAAATATCAGTATTTGGCTTATGACCAATAGCGATAAAGACACCATCTAAGTCTAGTTTTTTAATAGTGTTATCAATTGTAGATTTAATATTGATGCCTGTAACTCCCATTTTGTCACCAAGCACTTCATCTAAATTGTTATTCCAGTGTATTTCTATTTTTCCAGACTCTGCTTTTTTAAATAATTTGTCTTGTAAAATTTTTTCTGATCTAAGTTTATCTCTTCTATGTATTAAATGTACTTTACTACAGATATTTGATAAATATAAAGCTTCTTCAACAGCAGTATTACCGCCACCAATCACAGCAGCTACTTTGTTTTTATAGAAAAAACCATCACATGTCGCACATGCTGAGACTCCACGACCTTTGAATGACTCTTCGGAATCTAAACCTAAATACATTGCAGATGCTCCTGTTGCAATAATTAAAGCATCACAAGTGTAGGTAGCATTATCGCCTATTAAACTAAAAGGTTTTTGTTTCAAATTTGTAGTATGAATATGGTCATTAATAATTTTCGTATTAAATTTTGTAGCGTGTTCTAACATTCTTTCCATTAAGACAGGGCCTTGTAAGCCTTCAGGATCTCCTGGCCAATTGTCTACATCAGTCGTAGTCGTAAGTTGTCCGCCTTGTTCCATTCCAGCAATTAATACAGGATTTAAATTAGCTCTTGCTGCATATACCGCAGCAGAATATCCAGCAGGGCCTGATCCTAGAATTAATAGATTACTGTGTATGGTTTTGTCTGTCATATTCAATCCTAATAATTAATTTAATAACTCCTAAAAGCCTTTGATGTAGTATATAATAATATATAAATAATTTAATTAATAGGGATTTTTGTTGTTTTGAGATTAGCAAACAATAGAGTAAAAGAAATTTTTCTTATTATTTTAGGAACCTTAGCGATATATTTTTTAGTATCTTTAGTAAGCTATGATTCCTATGATCCAAGTTGGTCTTATGTTGGATCTAATAAAAATGTAACAAATGCAGGTGGTATAATAGGGGCTTTCCTGTCTGATTTGTGTTTTTATATTTGGGGAATGTTTGCATATTGGATTCCTATAGGAGGATTATATGGAGTTTATTTATCTTATAAAAATAATTTATTTATAGAGGATTCTAAATATTTATCAATATTAATTAAAATAGCAGGATTTATATTAATTTTAATTTCTGGTTCAGCTTTATCTGATTTATATATGCATGTTCAATATAATTTACCAAATGGTCTTGGTGGATTGATAGGTAAATTGTTAGCAGGCGAGTTAACTACAAATTTTAATAAAATAGGAGCCAGCTTATTTTTAATAGCTACTTTTTTGATAGGAATTATTTTATTTACAGGTGTTTCTATAATATCTGCATTTAGTTTTTTATCTAAAAGTTTAGTGTATTACTATAATTTTATTTTTGATAAAGTTAAAGAATTATCGATATTATTATTTTCAACGTTTATTAAAAGCATTAATTTTTTGATTATAAAAATAAAAAAAATTATATTGAATACAATAATCAATTATAGAAATAATCATAAATCTAGAAAAGAGCGTAAGGAGGCTATTAATAAAACTCAACTAGAGCAAAACAAAAATAATGTTAATCTAAAGAGCTCAAATATATTTAATGAAAATCAATCAGTCAAAATATCTAAAAAAATAGACTCTAATGACATCAGTCAAAAAGCTATAAATAAAAAAGAAGCGCTGAGTAAAGAAGATTATGCTAATAATTGGGATGAAGTTAATTCAGAAGCAGAAAATCTAAAAGATATTTTTACTAATCAAGTTATTGAAACTAAATCTAGTAATAAAATGAATAATACCGCGAATGTTAATAATTTGAGTAAAAGCAAATCAGAGCATATTAATATCAAGTTACCAGCTTTGGGTTTATTAGATTCACCTGATTTATCGAATAAAGTTGGTTATACAGAGCAACAATTACAAGATATGGGGCAATTAGTTGAGTCTAAATTATTAGATTTTGGTTTAAAAGTTCAGGTTGTTGAGGTAAGCCCAGGTCCTGTAATTGTTAGGCTTGAATTAATGCTTGCTCCAGGAACTAAAGTGAGTAGGTTAACAACGATAAGCAAAGATATAGCAAGATCATTATCAATAGAAAGTGTAAGAGTTGTTGAGGTAATTCCAGGTAAGCCATATGTCGGTATTGAAATTCCCAATCAACATAGAGAAATAGTTTTTTTAAGGGAAGTTTTACAAAGTTCAGAGTATCAGACATCTAAGTCACCACTTACCTTAGTTTTAGGAAAAGATATTTCCGGAAAATCTACCATTGCGGATTTAAGTAAAATGCCGCATTTGTTGGTTGCAGGAACGACAGGAGCTGGTAAGTCAGTTGGGATTAATGCTATGATTTTAAGTATTTTATTTAAATCTAGTCCTAGTGATGTAAGATTAATCATGATTGATCCTAAAATGTTGGAATTGGCAATATACGAGGGAATACCTCATTTATTAACTCCAGTTGTAACCGATATGAAAGATGCAGCAAATGTTTTAAGATGGTGTGTTGCTGAAATGGACCAACGTTATAAACTTATGGCTGCTTTAGGTGTTAGAAGTATCGTTGGATATAATGATAAAGTAGAAAAAGCTATCAAAAAGAATAATCCTATTTATGACCCATTATGGCCAGAAGAATCTCAAGATCCGCCACCTATATTAAAGAAATTACCATATATTGTTGTAATAGTTGATGAGTTTGCGGATATGATAATGGTGGTTGGTAAAAAAGTAGAAGAGTTAATTGCTCGTATTGCTCAAAAAGCAAGAGCGGCAGGAATTCATATGATTTTAGCAACTCAAAGACCTTCGGTAGACGTTATTACAGGATTAATTAAGGCTAATGTTCCAACAAGAATAGCATTCCAAGTATCATCTAAAATAGATTCAAGAACTATACTTGATCAGCAAGGAGCTGAAAATTTGTTAGGCCAAGGGGATATGTTATTTCTACCGCCAGGTACTGGTATTCCAAATAGAGTTCATGGTGCATTTGTTGCAGATCATGAAGTTCATGCAGTTGTAGATGAGATTAAAAAAGATGCTGAACCAGATTATATTCCTGAAATTTTAAATAAAGTTAATGTTCCTGGATTACCAAAATTAGACATAGATAATGACGATGATACAGAGTTAGATGAATTATACGATGAATCAGTACAATTTGTATTAGAAAATAAAAAAACTTCAATTTCAGCATTGCAACGTAGGTTTAAAATTGGTTATAATCGCGCAGCAAGAATTATAGAGCATATGGAAGAAGTAGGTGTTTTAAGCCCTGTTCAATCAAATGGCTTAAGAGAAATATTAATTACTGATGGAGTAGGATGATCATTATGAATACAATTATAAAAAAAGCCACATACTTTATTATTTTATTTTTTTCTATAAATATATTAGCAAATAATAATCAAAATATTTCTAATACTGATTTGAGTTTTAATGAGCTAATTGATATTTTTAAAACAATGTCAGCTCAATTCAAGCAGTATAGTATTAATAATAATAAAAAACAGTTTGAAAGTAGTGGAACATTATTTATAACAAAACCAGATAAATTTAGATGGGATATTTTACATCCAAACAATCAAGTTTTGCTCTCAGATGGAAATCAGTTTATTGATTATGATATTGATTTAGAACAAGCATCAATTAAATCTTTAAAAAATATTAGTAAGAAAGTACCTATTTATATTTTAAGTGGTAATTCTAAAAGTATTGAACAAAATTATGATATAAAAAAATTATCAAATAAAAATAAAAAAATTATATATAGGCTGACGCCTAAAAATAATAAAATAACTCCTAAAAAAAATTTTAATCAGGGGCAAAATATAACCGCTGTTGATATGGCTTTTAGTAACAACGCATTAAGTAGTATAGAGTTGTTTAGCAATAACAAATTAATTACTACTATTGCTTTTTATAAAGTAAAATTAAACAAAAATATTTCCCTAAAGAAATTTAAATTATTTATTCCTAAAGACGTTGAAATATTAAAGTAGAAATAAAATGAAAGATTATATATTAAAAATTGATTCCAAAACAGGCAAAAAATGTCTTGAAACTTCTCATAAAGGGAAGAAATTATTAAATTTTGCAATATTAAACAAAGGCACTGCCTTTAATGACGAAGAAAGAGCTCGTCTAAATTTATTAGGTAAATTACCAATTAGAGTTGAAATTATAGAAGAGCAGGTCAGTCGAGTTTATTCTCAATTGCAAAGATTTGAAAATGATTTACAGAAAAATATTTATTTAATGAGCCTTTTAGAGCGAAACCAAACTTTGTTTTATAGATTAATTAAAGATAATTTACATGAAGTTCTACCTATAATATACACACCCATAGTTGGTTCTGCAGTTAAAGAATTTAGTCGAGAGTTTAGAGCACCAAGAGGTCTTTATGTTTCATATCCTGATATTGATAAAATAGATGAAATTTTAGCAAATAGGACGCCTTATGATGTTGATATTATAGTTGCAAGTGATGGTCAAGGAGTTTTAGGAATAGGTGATCAGGGTATAGGCGGTATGGATATTCCTGTTGCTAAGTTAAGTGTGTATACCATCTGTGGAGGTATATTTCCAGGATTAACTTTACCAGTTATGCTTGATGTTGGAACTGATAATCAAGAGTTATTAGATGATCCTTTATATTTAGGTTGGCGTCATAAAAGAGTAACTGGTAAACAATATGATGATTTTATTGATGCCTTTGTAGAGTCTGTTAAAAAAAATTGCCCTAATGCCTTTTTACATTGGGAGGATTTTGGCAGAGATAATGCAAAAAGAATTTTAGATCGACACAAGGATAACTTATGTAGTTTTAATGATGATATTCAAGGTACAGGCGTTGTTGCCGCTTCTGCAGTTATTACCGGATGTAAAGTTAATAATCAGGCATTACATGATCAAAAAATAGTTATCTTTGGCGGCGGTACAGCAGGAATAGGAATAGCCGATCAGATTTGTGATATTATGATTGATTCTGGAATTTCCGAAAAATTTGCTAGAAAATGTTTCTGGATTATAGATAGAAATGGTTTAATTATTGAAGGTGGTAAAGATATACCTGATATACAAGCATCTTACGTTAGAGAATTATCAGATGTATCTAACTGGAAATTGAATAATGTAGAAAATATTAGCCTTCTTGATGTTATTACAAATTTAAAGCCAAATATTTTATTAGGCTGCTCAGCTGTTCCTGGAGCTTTTTCTGAGTTAGTTGTAACAAAAATGTGTGAAGGAGTAGATGAATCAGTTAGGCCTATTATTATGCCTTTGTCTAATCCAACTGAAAGATCAGAAGCTGTTCCTGAAGATTTATTAAACTGGAGTAATGGTCGAGCCTTAATTGCAACAGGAAGTCCATTTAAACCTGTTGAATACGGAAATTCAACTTGTGAGATAGCACAATGTAATAATTTATTATCTTTTCCAGGTATTGGTCTTGCCGCTAGTACAGTGTACCCTAAAAAAATATCAAAAGGGATGTTGGTTGAAGCATGTCAAGCTCTTGCAAAACAAGCTTATCCGAATATAACAAATATGATTCTTCCTAAAATTGAAAATCCTTTAGAGATATCTAAAAAAGTTGCTTTAGCAGTTGCTAATCAGGCTATAAAAGAAGGGTTAGCTCAAGATATTAAAGAATCTTCAGTAGAAGAGCGAATTAATCGTAAGATTTGGCTTCCTGATTATTTGCCTATTAAAGATATTTAATAATATATTTTTCCTACAGCTAATTTTGAGTCAAAAGGATTTTTTTATATGTTAAAAAACAAAAAGTTTGTTTATATTTATTTATTTATATTTTTATTAATTATTATTAGAGTTTTTTTATATTTTGGTTTTCAAAAAAACACTAATAATATAAAAGTTAAATCTAGTAATGAATCGTATGAAGAATTAAATACAGCTTTATTTGAAAAAGAATCTAGGTTTCACCCTGTTATTGGTACACTTGGGGTGGTTTCTGTTCAAGAAAAACTAGCTGCAAAAGTGGGGGTCGATATTTTAAAAAAAGGCGGTAATGCTGTTGATGCGGCTGTTGCTGTTGGATATGCTTTAGGTGTTACTTTACCACGAGCAGGTAATATAGCTGGTGGTGGGTTTATGTTGATTTGGGATGCAAAAAAAAAACAAGCATATAATATAAATTACAGAGAAAAAGCCCCCGGTAATATTAATGATAAAATCTTTTTAAATAATAAAGGTGATGTTGATACTGATATATTAGCAAATTCTTATAAATCAGTTGGTATTCCAGGAACTGTTTATGGTTTAAATCTAGCTTATGAAAAATTTGGCAGCGGTAATTTAACTTTAGAAAATTTACTTAGTCCAGCTATTAAACTTGCTGAGAATGGCTATGAAATAAGTTATGCAAATGCTGATGCACTATATTATGCAAAAGATAGATTAAATAAAGATCCATATACAAAAAATATTTTTTTTAAAGATGGTCAAATTTTACAAGCAGGGGATTTATTAAAACAAAAAGATTTAGCTAATACTTTAAAAAGAATATCTAAAAATGGCACGAAAGAATTTTATACAGGTAAAACAGCAGAGTTATTAATTAAAGCATCAAATAAAAATCAAGGTTTATTAAAGATTAATGATTTAATAAATTATAAAGCAGAGATCTCTGAACCTGTAAAATCTAGTTATAAAAAATATAAAATTTTATCATCACCTTTGCCTAGTTCAGGCGGAATTACTTTAATAGAAATTCTAAATATATTAGAAAATTTAAATTTTTCTAATATAGGTATTAATAGCGCTGAATATATTCATTATTTAGTCGAGGCTATGAACTTTGCTTTTTATGATAGAAATTATAATTTAGGCGATCCATTGTATGTAAAAGATATTAACAAAATAGTAGATAAAATAATCTCAAAAAAACATGCAAAAGAAATTTTTGAAAAAATTAAACCTAATAAACATATTAAATCACAAGATATAGATAAAAATTATAAAAACATAAAAGAAGGTGTTAATACTACGCATTATGTAATAATTGATAAAGATGGCAATATGGTAAGTAATACTTATTCTTTAAATTATTCTTTTGGTATTGCTAAAGCTGTTCCAGGTGCTGGTTTTTTATTAAATAATGTTGTTGATGATTTTACTATTAAAGCTAACCAGCCGAATGCTTATGGATTAATTCAAGATGAGGAAAATTTGGTTGGCTCTAATAAGCAACCATTAAGCTCAATGGCTCCAACAATTGTTTTAGATGAATATGATAGGCCAATATTAGCAACAGGAAGTCCTGGAGGAAGCCGAATTATAACAACTGTATTACAAGTAATTCTAAATTATTTAGAATATCACTATAATATTGCAACAGCTGTAGCTAGCCCTAGAATTCACAGCCAATTATGGCCAGATAAAGTTTTATATGAAGAAGGCATTAGCCAGGATACTATAAATATATTAGAAAAAATGGGACACCATTTAGAAAAATTCAGAGCAATGGGATCTGCTCAATCTGCCAGTGTGGAGACAAATATTAATGATAATTCTATGTTTTTATTTGCAACAGCTGATCCTAGACGAGAAGGGAGCGATGCGTTAGCTATAAATAAATAGCTTGTTGATATAAAATAATTGACATTATTATTTCTAAAAGTATAATTACTAAGCTAGCAAGCGAAATAGTAAATTAATCAGTTAATAAATATTTATAGGTAGTAATTTTTATGTTGTTTTTAGAAGATACTGTTAGTTTTATTTTTTTTCCAGCTCGTTTGGTTTGTAACTTATTACTTGGCAGATTACTTTCTTTTCCTATTTTGCCAGGACAGATTTCATATCGAGCTAAAAAAGATTGTGACATCCTCACTGAGCTTGATATAAAAGGTGATGCTCTTAATGATGATCATCAATTATCTGAAAAAAATCAATATGTTATATACTCTGGTGGTAATGCAGAGAGTGTTTTAGATACTGGAGTATATGATAATAGTTTTTATGCAATTAATGAAGAATTAAAAACGTTTTTAATTAAATATGATTACCCAGGAGTTGGTAATAGCCCAGGCTATCCTTCCTCATACCTAGATTTAGTCGATGGAGCAGAAAAAGTAATAAA
>CAXBNV010000039.1:0-12974 GCA_963977185.1 uncultured Gammaproteobacteria bacterium
AAATTAAAGACAATTAGAGCAACAAACCAAAAAGCACTCCAAGCAGCCATTGATAACCCAAGAAAAGTCCATGTTATCTTTGCGCAATCTCCCGTTCCAACAATAGAAGTTTTTAATACCTCAGTCCAAGGCATATATTCTAACATTACAGAAAAACTAGGCATACATGCTGGGGCTTGCCCTGGTGGAAGACTTTGTAACCATATTTGTCGAAAAGCCAATAATAATCCTAAAACAGCAAAAAAAGTACAAATGCTAACATATACTAATAAAGTTTTAGTTTTAATTTTAGGATTGTGAATAGCTGCAATAAGTGCAGTCACTAGCACTAATATATATGCAAAACGCTGCATGTAACACAAAGGACATGGCTCAAGCTCTGTAACATATTCTTGGTAATAACCAAAAAAAAGAAGCAAAAAAGGTACTAATGCTAAAATTAGAAATAATCTTCTATTATTAAGAGCCATAATAACGTCCTTTTTAGTTTTCTTGAGAATTATATATTATAATAGCTTATATCAATATTATTTTATATAAAATTTGTATTTTTTCAAAAAAGGATTGTTTATGAAAAATGAATGCATTATTAAAAGATTTATTTTATTTGTTATAACTTTTCCTGCTGCATTGGTGTTTAGCTTTTGGGCTGGATATATGATTGGCACGGTATTATCTTTTGCTAATTTTAATTTTATTCCTTATACAGGCAGCAACCCTAATCCAATTAACTACTTAGCTATCATTGGGACTTTGATTTTTTATTTTTATATACTGTTTTTTAAAACCAAACATAAGTAACCTCTTTGACTAACACTATAGTTTATATCCATAATTACAATTATGGATATAAAAAAACTTATTAATTTAGAATTTCAAAATCTAACACCATACCAAGCTGGCAAACCTATTGAAGAGTTAGCACGTGAAAAAAATCTAACTAATATAATCAAATTAGCCAGTAATGAAAATTTGTTAGGTCCAAGTCCTTTAGTCTTTAAAGCAATACAAAAAGAATTATCTCATTTATTATATTATCCAGATCCAAATAATTATGCTTTAAAGCAAACTTTAGAACAAAAATATAATATTAGTTCTGATAAAATCATAATAGGTAACGGATCAGATGAAATTCAATTATTAATAACTCGGGCTTTTGTTAATAATCAAGATGAAGTCATTATCCCAAAATATTCTTTTGCAAATTATAAAATTATTGCTAATGCTCAGCGAGCTAAAATTATTGAATCAGATTTAGATAATAATTTTTATATAAATATTGAAGATATTATCAAAAAAATAACTAATCGAACTAAAATAATTTATATAGCAAATCCTGGAAATCCTATTAGTACTTATTTATACTCTGATAAAATTAAATATTTATTAGAAAATATAGATAAAAATATTTTAGTTCTACTTGATGAGGCTTACTTTGAATATAGATTAGAATTTGATAGTTTTGATACTGTTAATTTATTAAATAAATTTGATAACTTAATAATAACAAGAACTTTCTCTAAAGCTTACGGCTTAGCAGGCTTAAGAGCGGGTTATGGCTTTGCAAATTCTCAGATTATTAATCTATTGCATCAAATAAAATTACCTTTTAACGTTAATAGGCTTGCCAGTATAGCGGCAATTTGTGCTCTAGATGATCAAAAATATATTTCTAAGATTTTGGAAATAAATCATCAAGAAAAAGATTTTCTATATTCACAATTTAATAAACTAAATTTAAAATATATAAAATCTTATACCAACTTTATAACTGTAAAATTAGACAATCCAGATAAAATTTATAATTATTTATTAGACAAAGGCATAATTACAAGACCCCTTAAAAATTATTCTCTTGATAATTATTTAAGAGTTACTATAGGTAATCATCAGCAAAATATAATTTTTATTGAAAAATTTTCAAAATTTTTACAAAAATTATAACAGCTCCAATAAATAAAATAACCTTATAAAGAAGTACCAATTCGATCCCATCTGAAGTTAGTCCAAGAGTATTGATCCCAACTGAACCAAATCATAACAGCTTTACCTTCAAAATTATCAAAAGGCACAAAACCCCAGTAACGACTATCATCACTGTTATCTCTATTATCTCCCATCATAAAATAATTACCTTCAGGGACAACTAAATCCTTGAAACTAACGCTATCTCTTGCTGGAGTAACATAAATTTTATGCTTAGTACCTAATAAATTTTCTTCATAAACTTCAACATCCCAATACTTTTTACCATCATCAGTATCTTTTGTTTCTTTTATAAAATTATATTCTAATTCTTTACCGTTTATATGTAATTTTTTGTCTATATAACTAATTTTGTCGCCTGGAACTCCTACAACTCTTTTTACTAGCCAAGTTTTATCATCAACAGGGATATGAAAAATAGCTATATCTCCTCTTTCAGGCTTTCCTACTGCTAATAACTCATTACCCCAAACTGGTAATTTTAAACCATATGAATATTTGTTAGCTACAACAAAATCACCCGGCAAAATAGTAGGCTCTAATGATCCTGTTGGTACCCTAAA
The DNA here is from genome assembly GCA_963977185.1 of uncultured Gammaproteobacteria bacterium. Classification (GTDB taxonomy): domain Bacteria; phylum Pseudomonadota; class Gammaproteobacteria; order JAGOUU01; family JAGOUU01; genus CAXBNV01. The sequence goes on from CAXBNV010000039.1 coordinate 2,550, forward strand.
AGGTTCAAATAAAAATGACCTTAAAATAAAGACTATGAATAACACAGGAAAAAAAGACCTTGCTTGCTCAGCAAGAAAAGGTAACTTTTTATTATTTTTATAATCACCATCATCTGTACCTATTTGAATGAAATACTTACGGTAAATTATGTCCGCAAGCCAAATTAATCCTGATGCTGTCGTTGCAATAAATAAAATTAACGGAAAATTTATATCAAACATCTTTATTTCCTCAACCTTTTAAAACTCTAGCTTGTATAGTGACTACTTCTGTATTGGTATTGAACCATGATCGTGGACCTTGCACCATATCAATTTCTAATAAATTAGCGCCGTTCTTTGCAATCATTTTCTTAGCAAACTCAATTGCAGATGACTCAGAATCAAATAAATCTTTAGTATATGGAACTGTAACAGTAACTGTGCCAATATGCCTATAATTATATAAATAATCAATATCAGAGTGACCTGCTATCACTACTTTTACTTCATTTGCCTTGATTTTAGGGTAACCTTGAGATAAAGGCAAGTACATCCCAGAAGGCTTTACTTGATTATCAGGACTTAACTCATAAAATATAAATATAGTTAAAGCTAATATTATAAAATGAATAAAATTTCTCATTGTATTATGCATAACAACCTTAATTATCTAATTCTTTTAAATTTTTAAAATATTTTAAACTCTCTGGATTAGCAATAGAAGACAAATTATTCACATCTTGCTTATTTACTAATTTTTTTACTGTAAGCTCTAATATTTTACCACTAGTTGTTCTAGGAATATCTAAAACTTCAATAATTTTAGAAGGAACATGTCTTGGCGATGCTTTGTTTTTTAAAATGTCTTTGATTTTTAATTTTAAATTATCATCTAGTTTACACTTCTCATTAATTCTAACAAATAAAATTAACCTTTCATCTCCTTGATATTGTTGTCCAACAACAATTGCTTCTAATATTTCTTCTAACTTTTCAACTTGACGATAAATTTCTGCAGTACCAATTCTAACTCCAGAAGGATTAAGCACCGTATCTGAACGACCATATATGATTACTCCTTGTTCATTTGTTAGCATTCCATAATCACCATGAGCCCAAATATTATCATACTTGCTAAAATAAGCATTATAATATTTTTTATAATCAAAATCATTCCAAAAATAAATTGGCATTGAAGGAAAAGCGTTAAGACAAACTAACTCGCCTTTTTTTTCTAATAATTCATGTCCTGAATCATCAAAAAATCTAATATCAAGACCTAAACTTCTTGCTTGTAACTGGCCTTTATATATAGGCAGTAAAACACAACCTAAAGCAAAGCACCCTATAATGTCTGTTCCTCCAGAAATAGAACAAAGAGCCAAATTTTTGCTTAAATAATTATACACATAATCAAAACTTTCTGGTAATAATGGCGAGCCAGTTGATAAAATCATTCTTAAATCAGATAAATCTGCATGACTCTTAAACCCTGTTTTTTCTAACTGCTGCAAATATTTTGCACTAGTTCCAAAAATAGTAACTTTTTCTTGACTAATTATATCAATTAATTTCGAATCTTGTTCAAAAAAAGGAAATCCATCATATAAAACTAAAGTTGTGCCTAAAAATAAAGCTGATACCTGCCAATTCCACATCATCCAACTACAAGTTGTGTAATATAAAAATTTATCTTGACCTAAATTATCTAAATTATTGATATCTAAATGCAACATATGCTCTTTAACATGCTCAATTAGAACACCGCCCACACTATGCACAATACATTTAGGTTTTCCTGTAGTACCAGATGAGTACATTATATACAACGGATCAGAAAAATCACAACTGATAAAATCTATTTTATTTTTATTTGAATTACCATCACAAATTTTATGTAAATATTCTATATTAATAAAATTTTTTATATCAGATATTTTTTCTAAAATAATATTAATTTTATCTTTTATAGATATAATCTTACCTTTATAAGAATATTCTGTTGCCGCAAACATTAATTTTGGGTTAACTTGCGTAAACCTATCTAAGATTCCATCAACACCAAACTCTGGTGAGCATGCCGTCCAAACAGCACCTAATGATGTTGTTGCTAACATACAGACTATAGTGTCTATAGTATTAGGCATAATACCGCAAATCACATCACCTTTTTTTATATCTAATTTTTTTAAATACTCTGATAAATAATAAACTTTATTATATAAGTCTTGAAAAGAAACAGATTGTCTATTATTAAATTCATCATAACTAACAATCGCATCTGATTTAGTATTTTTAATAAAATTACTGGTTAATAAATTTTCAGCATAGTTTAATTGTGCCCCACTAAACCATTTGTTTTTATAAAAAAATTTATTTTCTTTCAATACAGTAATATCTAGTTTATTATTTTTAAAAATAATATCTGAAAAAATTGCAAATTCTTGCCAAAATATTTGTGTATTTTGTTTATTAGCTACAGTCCAATTATAAAAGCTATTATATAAACTAGAAAAAAAATCAGGAATACCTGCTTGCTGCTCTATATTAAAATCTGTTTTATTTTCTATTGCTTTAATAAATTTATATAATTTTGATTTTATTTTAATATTTTTATCTAAATTAAATAATATCTGTTTTTGATTCATACTTTTCCTTTGCTAAAAGCGCATTAAATACTTTTGACCTAACAGGTATTTTTAATTTATTAGCAACAAAATTACTTGCCAACAATAATTTATCAAAATTAACATTTGTTTTAATTTTTAAGTTATTTAATAAAAACAATAAATCTTCTGTTGCAAGATTTCCACTAGCATACCCAGCATAAGGACAACCACCTAAACCAGATACAGAGCTATCTATTACTGATATGCCCATTAATAATGAAGCATAAACATTTGCTAAAGCTTGACCATAAGTATCGTGAAAATGCACAGAAAAATTATTTAATGATATGCTTTTTGATAAATAAAATAATAATTCTTGAACATTACCAGCACTTCCAATTCCTATAGTATCAGCGATTGATATTTCATAGCATCCTAAATTATATAATTCTTTTGCAACATTTAATACTTGATCAAATGCCACCTCTCCTTCATAAGGACAACCTAAGCAACAAGAAATATAACCTCGAACTTTAATATGGTTTTCACGTGCCATATTAATAACTTTTTTATATTCAACTAAAGACTCGGCGATACTTTTGTTAATATTTTTTTTACAAAAACTATCACTTGCAGCTGTAAATACCGCTATTGTATCTATATAATTTTGATTGTAATTTTTTACTTTATCATTATGCTCTAATAATTTTTCTAATCCTTTCACATTAGGGATTAAAACTTGATGCTTTACATTTGGCTTAACTTTAATATGATTTAAAATATCTAAAGTATCTTGCATTTGAGGCACTTTATCTTTTGAGACAATACTTCCAGACTCTATAATAGAAAATCCTGCATCGACTAATAAATCTATTAATATTATTTTGTCTTCTTTTGATATTTGCTGCTTTTCATTTTGCAAGCCATCCCTAGGCCCTACTTCAACTATTGTAACTTTTGTCGGTAACATAATATATCCATATTTAACTGTTTTTTATTCCATTGCTATTAACTTATCACCTGCAGCAACTATATCACCTTCTTTAAAAAAAACACTCCTAATAATTCCAAATTGATTTGCTTTTACAGTATGCTCTATTTTCATAGCTTCCAATGTGAGCAAATCTGCACCTTTTTCAATTTTATCTCCAATTACAACTTTTACTGATATTACTGTGCCTGGCATAGGAGATATTACAACACCAGTTGATTCAATATCATCATTAATTGTACTATTTTGCTGTAAATAATTAAAAATATGTTGCTTAGAATTATTAAAAATATAAATGCCATTCTTATGATGAACCGCTATTGCTTTATAAAGATGATTGTTAATAATAATATGTATTTTATGATCAACAAATTTAACTAATTCTATTTTATAATTTTCACTTTCAAAAATAACTTGTCCATTATTTAAATAGCCTTGATAAACATCATTTTCGTATTCAAAACAAAATTCAAATGGATCATTATAATTTAATCTAAATCTATCAATACTGTTCCATACTGACTTATATTTATTATTATATTTTATTAGATATTCGTAATATATTGCTATTATTAAAGAAATTTTAGTATTTTGATTAAATGCTTTATTCTTGGTGATTTTATTAATATTAGAATCTATAAAGCTTGTGTCAATAACATTATTTTTGAAATTTTCATTATTAATAATATTATTTAAAAACTCAACATTATTTTTAACACCTAATATATTCGTAGAACCTAACGCTTGATTTAATTTATTAATAGCTTCTTTTCTTGTTTCACCAAAAGTTATAATTTTAGCCAGCATTGGATCATAATACATAGAGATATCATCATGTAATTTAATACCTGAATCGATTCTAATTTTTGCATTATTATTAAAACTAGAATAGTTATCAGGAAGATTTAAATAATCTATTTTTCCAATTGATGGCATAAAATTATTATCAATATCTTCTGCATAAATCCTAGCTTCAATAGCATGGCCTTTAATTTTAATATTTGCCTGATTTATATTTAATTGATCACCAGAAGCTATTTGTAATTGTAATTTGACTAAATCTAAACCTGTTATCATTTCTGTTATAGGATGCTCTACTTGTAATCTAGTATTCATCTCCATAAAATAAAAATTATTATCTTTATCCAATAGAAACTCAACTGTTCCAGCATTAATATAATTAACAACTCGACCAATTTCAACAGCACTTAAACCTATTTTTTCCCTTAAATTATCATCAAATAATTCAAAAGGAGCTTCTTCTATTACTTTTTGATGACGTCTTTGTATAGAGCAATCTCTTTCATATAAATACACACCATTTCCATATTTATCAAACAAAATCTGTACTTCAATATGTCTTGGTGAGATTATATATTTTTCTAAAATAACGACATCATTATCAAAACTTGCTTTAGCTTCTCTTTTAGCAGCATTTAAATCTTTGATAAAATTTAACTGAGAGTCACAAAGACGCATGCCTTTGCCTCCCCCGCCACTTGAAGCTTTAATTAAAACTGGATAGCCTATGTTATTAGCTTCTTTTAATAAATAGTTTGGATCTTGATTATTTCCTGAATAACCAGGAATAACTGGAATATTATGTTCTTTAAGTAAATTTTTAGACTCAAGTTTTTGCCCCATAATCTTAATAGCTGTTGCATTAGGGCCTATAAATTCTATATTATTTTTTAAACAAATTTCAGCAAAAAGATAGTTTTCAGATAAAAAACCATATCCTGGATGTATGGCCTCTACTTTTGCATCTTTAGCAATATTTAGAATTTTATCTATATTTAGATAACTTGTCTGCGAGTTAAATCCACCTAAACCATAAGCTTCATCAGCCATATCAACATGCTTAGAATTTACATCTGGCTCTGAATATACCGCAACTGACTTAATACCTAACTGTTTTAAGCTAGAAATAATTCTACAAGCTATTTCACCTCTATTTGCAACTAATACTTTAGTAAACATATTTTTTAGATTTTCTTTTATTTATGATCTATTAATTTTCGCATTTTAATTTAGAAGCTTCAAATTAATTAATACTGATAAATGTAAATAACAAATGATGAATAAAAAGATAGCTCCTCCATGAGCTTTATATAACTTAAGAAAAAATCAAATTAACTACTTCACAAACTACAACTATAATTCCTAATACAATAGAAAGATTAATTAAGAAATCAGACTTTAATTCTTTGTAATATAAATATTTAATATTTGGCATACTGAATTTTTTTACTTTTATGAGTAAAAAAGCAGGAAGAAAAATAGCAATTACTACTAAAATCATGCCAGCAAAACCTAATACTGCAATAAAAGTCTTTGGAATTAATACCACAACTAAATATGCAGGCAAAACAGTAATTAAACTAGAAACAAGTTTATTAATCCATGAACCATAATCATATTTAGAAAAATGATCCTCAAAATGATTAAAAAAAGAATCATAAAGACCAATACCAACACCAATTAAAGATGTAACAATTGCAAAACAAGATAGAACCCAGACAACATGATCTAGATATGGCATTTGTGCAATATTGCTCAACTTTTCAACTAATTCGCCAACTGTTATTGAACCACTTATCATTGCATTATAAAAAAGAATATCTTGCTTATAAAGAATACTTAAAATACTAATAGCCCAAATCATATAAACTATCGCAGGAATTAAACTTCCATAAAAAAAAGCTTTTTTAAGAATTCTTTTATCTTTATTACAATAATTAGCTAACGTATGAAAAATAACTTGAAATCCAAAGGATGTAAAAACTATTGGAATCACTTCGCTAAATGCCAATGGGTTAAGCACTTCTGGTCCAAATAAAGGTAAAGATGATTTATCTATATTTAAAAACAAACTGGCAATCAAAATTAAAAAAATGACCAATAATGTTATAAATAAAAATCTATTAAATATATCTAAAATTTTTAAAGGCAGGCATAATACCAAAAAAATACCTAATGCTATAAGTGTTATTAAAGTCTGTATTGATAAACCCATATCAAATAACTTGTCAAACACAGATGCAAGACCTGAAATATATACTGCTAAAAGAGCATAAGACAATAGTTTAAGGCTTACAACGCCAATTACCTCTGCTGTAAATCCAGAAAAAATCCTTCCAAGAGAGCCTAATGATAACCCTCTTCCTGCTTGTAAATTAAGCTCTATACTAAATAAAGCTGTATAATACATGAGTAACCAAGTTATTAGCATTAAAAAAAAACTAGGAAGAATCCCAATTTTACCAAGTACCAAAGGCAGCGCCATCATACCACTTCCAATACAAGTACCAGCTACTAGAAAAGCAGCCCCAATTGTTTTTTTCATGTCTTAATTTTTTAAAAATATTGTTGATTATTAAAACATTAGCATATCTACAAAATAAAGAATATAGATATTAATTATTAAATTATATCTGCAAGTAAGCTTTGCATGTCATCAGCTATTGGTGCTTCAAATGACATGGTTTTATTCAAACTAGGATGCTCTAATTCTAATTTAAAAGCATGTAAAGCTTGTCTTTTAAAACTTAATAATTCTGATTTTTGTGATTCAGTGTATAAACTTAAACTAACGTTATATCTTGTACCATATAAACTATCGCCAACAATTCCATGATTTATAGAATCCATATGAACTCTAATTTGATGAGTACGCCCTGTTTCTAAACTTAGTTTTAACAAAGTATGATTCTTGAAATATGTTTCGACTTTATAATGTGTAATCGCTTCTTTTCCTGATTCAACTACTGTCATTTTTACTCTATTTCTAGGATGTCTTGCTATATCTTCATTGACAACTCCTTCTCTAATAATAACTATACCTTTCACTAAAGCTAAATATTGTCTTTTCACAGATCTAGATTCTAACTGTTTAATTAAACTAGAATGCGCTTTAATACTTCTTGCTATAACTAATAAGCCACTAGTATCTTTATCTAATCGATGCACAATTCCTGCTCTTGGTAACTTCTCAAGTTCTGGATATTTATATAATAAATGATTAGCTAAAGTAGCATGTGTATTACCTGCTCCTGGATGAACAACTAAACCTATTGGTTTATTAACTACTATAATATCACCATCTTCATATATAATTTGTAAATCATGATCGTTAGTTATATCTTCAGGAGTCCAATTATTAGTATTTTCAAGCTCTTCTAAATTTATTTCAAGCTCAACTGTTTCACCGCCAGCTACTTTTAAATTTGCTTTGCTTAATACTTTATTATCAACTTTAATTTTACCCTCAAGAAGCCATTTTTTAAGAATTGATCTAGAAAAATCTGGATATAATTCAGCTAATACTTGATCTATTCTCTTGTTTTTATAACTATCTGAAATTATTGATATGTTGCTCATTATTATAAATATTTTATATGGTTGTAATTTAATTTGATTTCTAATAATTTTAAATACATTGCAATTAATGTTAAAATATCGCAAGCTAAATTTTAATATTGTAACAACTAATAGGAAGGCAAACAACTAATGCGCGGTATTTTCAAACTTTTTGTCTATTTTTTATTCGTTTTTTTAATTTCATGTTCCCAAATGCAAGAAAAAATTCAAAAAATTAATCCATTTAGTGATAAAGATGTTATCGAGACAGATCCTTATGCAAACATTAGTGACAAAGAAATATACACAACTGGCACAAATGCGCTTAAAAACAATGATTATAAAATAGCTGTAACAAATTATGAAGCTCTTGAAAGTCATTTCCCATTTAGCCAATATACAACAAAAGCTCAACTAGAATCAATTTATGCATACTTTATGAATGAAGATTATGATTCAGCATACGAACAAGCAAATCAATATGTTCAGTTACATCCTGACAGCAAATATTTAGATTATGTATTTTATATGAAAGGTCATATAAAATCTAATAGATACAATAGTTTATTACATAATTTATTCAAAACTGATCCTGCTGCTCGTGATGTTACTAATTTAAAGACAGCTTTTCATGATTATCAAAAATTATTAAATAGATTCCCTAATAGCAAATATTCTAAAACAGCAAAAGCAGAGCTGGTTAAAATTAAAAATCTCTTAGCAAGACATGAATTATATGTAGCTGAATTTTATATAGACAGAAAAGCTTATGTTGCAGCTGCAAATAGAGCACAATATGTCATAGCTAACTTTCAAGGCACTCCTGAATCATATAAAGCTTTAAAGTTATTAAATAACATGTATAAAAAACTAGAAATTCCCGATCTAATTCAAGAAACTAATACTATAATTAGTTTAAATAAGGATGAATATAATAAATATAATTAAATAAAACTATGATATGAGCAAGTTATACTCTTTTATTCCATATAATATTGATTCAGATAAACCTAGCTCTAATATAAAAAGTTCTATTGATAATAAAAATAATAATCAAAATAACAATAAGAATGATGGTAATGATAATGGAAGTAAAAAAAATAACAAATTAACACCAATTCTTGATGCTGAAGAATTATTACAAGATCCAATTTTACAAGAGATTCTTAAAGACATTAAACAATTAAGTAACACTCCAGAAAAGGCTTTTGACAAGCTTTATCTTCCTGTTATTAATAATTATGTTGAATTTGTACAATCCCTACCTAATTTAAGACACCCACAATTTAAAGTATCTAAAGGCCAGCTTGTCTTAGGATTAATAAGATCTTTATACGCATTAGAAAAACTAGATGATTATCCTATTCCTTTAAATTTAGATAATATCAATGATAATGACCCTAATCATACGATAGAAAAATTTGCAGCTAAATGGCATTATGCTGTTTTTACAGCAGGATTATTATGCGGTGTTGGGTTTATTGTCAAAAATCCTACTGTGCAACTATGCAATGAAAAAAGTGATATTTTAGAACAATGGGATGCTCTTGTTAATTCCATGCTTCATACTAATGAAAATGCAACTCATTACTTTTATGAAGAACAAAAAGATGAAAATAAATTACTTGGTCGTAAATTAACGTTACTTATTGCTAATAAATTAATTCCTGCACATAACTATAATTGGTTATTAAGTGAACCTGATATTTTTGTAGAATGGTCTGCCATGCTTGAACATGAAGAAGCAGGCAGCGGGACTTTATATAGCATAATAAAAAAAGCCAGCCGAGAGCTTCAGCAAGACTTTTTAGGCTCAAGTTTGCCAACACAGCTCCTTGAGTTAAATCTTCCTATGCAAATTCATTTGCAAAAAAAACAAGAATATTCAGAGAATTCTTTCTGGAAAGGAGTTGAGTATTCTTTAAGAAAGCATCGAGATAATCATCTTGAGCGCAGTAGTAAAAACGCAAAATTATTTATAACCTGGCTTAAATCAGAATTAAAATCGAAAAATGTATCCTATAATAAAAAAGATTCTTTAGTTCATATTTCAAAAGATGGGGTATTCTTATTACATCCGAATATTTTTCTTAAATTTAAAAGTGCATATAAAGCCAATACAGCTGATGCTATTACTTTATTTAAAGATTTCAATTATATGGGATTTTCTAAACTTAGTGGTCAAGACTATGTATTTGAAAAATATTTTGGTTATCTGAATAATCCACAAATAAAACGTGGTGTGATTTTAAAAAAAGATGATTTAATTTTTGATAAAGTTCCTGAGCCACATCCTGATGACTCAAACGATCCTGCTATTACTAACCACAATAGGATTTATCCGAAACTTAAAGATGAAGAAGTTAAACCTTCTTTTAATCCTAAAAACAAAAAAGATCATTAAAACAATCATGTGCTAAATAATTTTTATTGTCAATGGCAGACTAAATTCCATACCTAGCGCCAGAGAAAATTCCATAGCGT
>CAXBNV010000040.1:0-12902 GCA_963977185.1 uncultured Gammaproteobacteria bacterium
AGGAAATGGCAAACTTTAGTTTGCACAAAAGGATTTTAATGAGGTGGCCCTGGGTGTGAGCAAGGCAAATAAATATTTTTATCTAATAAAATATTTATTTGCTGCACAAGTATTTATTAATAACGTTTGGGTTTGTTCTTTGAAATATGATTATTATGTTCAGGCTCTTGATGTTTTTGAGATATTAACATAGCGCCTCCTAATAAAAAAGGTATAAATTTACTATAACTATAAATGTTTTTACTTTTATCTTTAAATTTAACATTAATTGTAAAAATATAGTCAACTGTGTTTTTTATCCCGTTATTACTATCTTGATTTGAATTCAAATCTGGTAAAGGTTCCTTATTATTTTTCAAATGACCTTCTTGATTTTGACAAGCGGTAATAATAACATCTTCAATTAAATTATCATCAGCTAGAAGTTCAGTGAGAATTTGCTTTTCAATAGCGCTTTTTAGAGTGCATGGATTTACATTACAGTCACCTGTAAAAATAAAAGATAGCTCACCACTATTATTTACATTATTTTTTATTTGTATAGCTATGTTAGTTGCAATTTGATCAAGAGATTCTATGGGGTTATCATGTGGCACATGAATGTTACTATAAAAAGTATTTTGCCCTATCGAAAAGCAAGAGTATCTTGAGTTCATAGCATACATTTCTTCACTATAAACACTATGTAGTTTTATAAATTGATTTATGATTTTTTTATTGCAAAAAGTCATGACGCCCATATCGGTACAGTCAAAATAATCATCTATTTCAAAGTAATTTGGCAAATGTTTTTCAATTGTATCTTTTAATAATTTAATGTCATCTTTATCAATTGGTGCTTCTTGTAATGAGATTACGGCAATGTTAGGATTATTTTTTATATACTTAGCTATAGTTTCTGCAATAGAATTTATTCGTTGAAGGTATTGTTCTTTAGATTCATGAGCGCAATAACCATTATTATATCTATTTTTTTCTTCATTATATCTACATTGCATCATTATATTCCAAGATAAAATTGATACATTGCTTTTTGTTACATCGGCATATAAATTTAGCAGCGGACTTAATCTTTCAACAGGATTTAGATTACCGTGTTTATTAATTGAAAATTCAGTATGAAAAGGAAGGTGATCAGAAATAGCAAATAAATCTTTTGTTTTTGGTAATGATTCAAAAGTATCTAGTTGTTTAGATGTTTGTAAATTTAATGAAGCTGGTTGAACTTTTTGGTTCATCATATTATAAGAAGCCCATAATTGCATAGGCATCATTCTTTTACTTAACATATAATTAATCTCTTTACTTTCATATTTATTGCATTAAATAAGAATTTTTACCTATCAATATTAAGAATAAAATTTCTCATTTATTACTTACGATTATAAATATAATTTATTAAGAGCATATTAAATTTTATTAAGTTGTGTTAAATATTTAATTAAATTAAACCAATTATGTTTTTATATCAAAATGATAAAACAAATATTAAGGCTAATTTAATATTAGATTGAGATAATTAAGTATGGTTTAGGGGCTATATTTAGATCCTCATGCAGATAATAAAATTATAAAATTTGGTGCTTTATGACAAAACTTACAGAAAATAGATATATAACATCTAATGTTTTAACTGATAAAGAAAAGTCAGAATATAAAGAAATATTAAAAAATTTGCGTGATAGGATTAAAACAGACACTCCTGCTCAAGATACTTTGATTGCATTAGAAGACATAAAAATATCAAAAATAGCAATTATCAATGAATTAGAAGAAAAACCAGAAGAAGACCAAGAATATGAGCAAAAATTACGAGAAGCTTCATTAACTATTAGAGCTATAAATAAAATATCTGCAAGTTTTAAGAGAAAATTATCTAATGATGTAGAAGAAGGAAGAGTTGATTTACAGGATAAAGCCTATGTACGAACCAATAAAAAGAGAAATGTACTGGAGCTAGATGATAATGGGAATCCAATTCAAAAGGAAACGCGTTATGGAAGAGTCTTCGCATCAGGTTTAGAGTATGATAGTAAAGGTTATGTTAAAAATCCATACAGTAATACTCTTACTAGTCCCAATGAAAGAGTGATTAAGAGAATTGTTTATAAAACTAAAGAGAATGCTTGTTGGGAATTTAAGACAGAGATTAGAAAGCCAAAGAAGGAGATTAAAGATAAGATTACAGATATTTTGGTGAGTAAGAAGGCTGAGGCGATAGTTTCTCATGAGAGTAATAAGAAGGCTAAGGCAATGGTTTCGCAGATGGTTTATGAAAAATATCCAAAAGGTTTTTTTAATAAATTATTTTTTTACCCAGTAATAACTATTGGAACTTTCTTTAAAAATCGTAAGATTGATAAAAAAAGAGAAGAAGTAAAAGCTCAGTTTGGAGAAAGTTGTGTTCCAAAACTTTTGAAATATTGTAAAAATCAAGAAGAACATCAACGAAGCCGTGAATTAGCTGTTGAGTCATTATCTAAGAATGAGAAGTTTAAGGCTGAGCTTCCTACTAAGATTAATGATAAGCTTAAGCTTAAGGTTAAGAAGGTTATTAAACGTGCAGAAATAGACTCATTACGGGAAAAGCTTATTGAGTTTAAAGCTGTAGAAACAAAATCATTCAGACCGAAAGCAGATAAAAAACAATCAAGCAGCTCAGGACATAACCATGAGAGTAAACTTGATGAGTCACAAGGTACTACTATTACGCGTAACTATTCTCAAGCTCCAAAGCCGCTATCTTATGATGTGACTGCTTCTCCTGCAGAGAAAAAGCCAGAAAAAGCTAGATTTAGGCCAACAATTTAGGATTTGTGGGTCTGTAAAAAGCCTTGCTCTTTATTTTCAACACGCTGAATGATACTTAATCTATCAAGTTCTTTTTTTGCTCATAGTAAATCTTTCTTTAACATCCTTGGTATACATAAATATTATCTCCGTAATAAAAAAATATTACTTTTAATATTAGTATGTTAACCAAAAACCAACATTTATTAATTGCCTCTACAAATATCAATAATTTATCGAACTATTCACTAGGTTCAAATGTCCAATAGATAAATATTTTTAGTTTAACATAATGATAGAGATAAATAATATGAATGAACTTTTAAAGCAAATTTTGGAATTAAATACGAAGTTTGTTAGCAAAAAACATGATGAAAACTTTTCTAAGATAGATCCTGTTATTATTGCAAATCAGAATCAAGAAAGGAAAGAGCTTCTTGAAAGTTTCATGTTGTGTTATAAAGAAGGTGTTCTACCTGAAACTTCTAACACTCTTACTGAAGCTTCTAGCGCTCTTAATAAATTACTAGAGTTAAATCCCAGAATTAATGTAGATTTATCATTTATAGATACATTATCGATGTTTACACCAAATAGATATTTTTCTGATAAAACTAATATGGATTTGCTAAAAAAATTCATAAACATTTTTCAAGAAGATATTGATAGAGAAATCGAAAATTTTTACAGTTCTTTATTTGAAAGAAATGAAGAATGGTTAAAGGAATATATATCAGAGTTATTTAATCAGCCAATAGATGAATCTATAAGTTTTGATAAATTTTTGCTAGAAAATACTGCTTTTATTAGATTAAAAGATTTAGATAAATATAAACAACTTGTTCATGAATATATTACAAACAATGAGAAAGTAAAATATTTATTAGTTTCTAACAAACAAGGCGAATATTTTAAATTAGTTGATGATCTATCAGGTGGCTTTAATTTTACAAAAGTTCTAAAAGAAATAGATTGGAAAGAGAATATATTTGAAGTTAATAGTGATTTAGATACAGAATCATTTTTAAATGAAATACAAAGATATGCAAAATCTATATATGATTTAAATCAGCCTTTAAATAGAAACAATAAACCGCTTACATTTAGATGCAGCAACAATAAATTATATATATTTCAAGTTATATATAATGAAAAGAACAAATATGCTGGTTATTATATATATAAACATTCTAATGATAACAGGTTAGAATCTCAGACTGAATTTGATGTGTTTGATAATAAATTATGTGTAAAAAGATTTAATGAGAATGAAAAACTAGATGAAACTATATACTATAAGGAGAATGATACAGCGATAGTTAAAAATCATAGAAATGGTTTAATTAAATATTATTACAAAGATGAACTAATCGGTGTTGAAGATCAATTTGAAAGTGGAACAGTAGATATAGATTTAGAGAATGATAAGATTGATGAAGTATTGTTCATTTACAAAGATAACCGTTGTTATTTTATGTCTTTAAGAGCTAGGTATCTAAAATTAGAAGCAGATTTGAACAATAAAATTAACAATACACCATATTCAAGTGGTATAAATGAAGTAGTAAGTAGTTCCCTCAAGAATATTAGTACTTTTGCATCAAATGCAGAACACAGAATGAATGAACTTCAAGATAATAATGATTATGAAGATATAAATAAGCTATTTGTTGAGCAATTGCCGGAAGAATTTATTCGAAAACATGAAGCATCTTTAGTGTCTATTACTGATAAAATATTTTTAACGGATGAAAAAAATATAGAAGAATATGTCTCTAAGATTAAATATAAATTATTTGATTACCTTAATGATGATATTAATGAAGATAAAGCAATACAACAAATTGTAGATGAAAAAAAACTAGAAGTTTATAAAAAGATAGACGCAATTTCACCTAAAATTTTAATTTTTATAAATTATATTGAAATAAAGTATAAATTTAACTTCTCTTTTTCTGATTTAAATAATTTCATTATAGATTTAGAAAATAAAGAAGCTGATAAAAAAGCAGTGTTAGATAATATTCAAAATATTCAGGATAATTTTCTTTGGCGCCAATATGATCCTAAGTTACACGATAACTCAAGATTTTCTTTAATAGAACATTTAAAAAGACCAGTTGTTCAATTGGTCGGTATTCCATCAGATTTAATAGCAAAGCACCTCATTTTTTTTATTCATGAAGAAGAAAAGAAGAAGAAAGTATCTATTGAGCAAATAGAACAATCATATATAAAATATTCAAATAATCCTAGACAAAAGACTATAGATGAAATTTTTTATAAAAAAAGCATAAACACAAACATAAAAGAATATAATGATATTAACGTAATTGTAAAAAAATTATGCAGCAAAGGAATTAAGGTTACAGATGGGAAATTAACATATGCTAGAAGTTGGAATTTGAGTCAAGAATTAACAGCTTCAGCTAAAGTTATTCAAGAGTTATATAAGGATTTTGCTAAGGATTTTGCAGTTGATGCAAGCAATCTTGATGATGAAGCTATACATAAAATTGACTTAGAAGTAAAAAAACAACAAGAAGGATCAGCTATCTTAGAATTAAAGAAAAAATATGAAGAATGTGGAGGGAGAAATATTGATAGATTCTTTTATAAGGATAATAATCTTAAGTCATATGAAGAGATTATATTTTCACTAAAGCAATTGGCTGAACAAATACCGACAGGGGTATCTAGCAAAGTGCTAGATGCAGTTTTAGATGAAGATGAATCTGTTAGTTCTGCCGTTCAATTAGGTTTGCGTACTAGTACTAAAATAACAAATAAGAAGCTTACAGTTAACATTAAAAGATCTTCAAAATCAAAAAAAGAGACTTTAAGCCCTTTAACTGAGCCAGGTTTAACTGATTCAGGTTCAACTAGTGCCGTCGCTGAATCAGGTTTGAGTACTGATATAGGTAAAAAAAAGAGTAAGCGTGTAGTTAGGCGTGTAGTTAAAAAAAAAGAAAGTGTTAATAGATCGTCAAAACCAACAAAAGCTCCTGAAATTATTAGCGATGCGAATAGAGCATCGAGCAAAAAAAGCAAATTGAAAAAGCATTCAGAAGTCGAAGAAGATTATAAATTTCGTAAAGAAAGTAATTATGCTGAAAATAGAATAAAACAGTTTTTGATAGAATCAGATAAGTCTTTAACTACAGAACAGATAAATTTTGTTAAGACACAGATAACGAACAATCCTCATCAATTGTATGACGAAAATAAACGGGAAAAAAATAAAAATAGACAACCTGATGAAGAAAGTGTAGCAGACGCATACTTGCATCAATATTTTTATTCTATTGTTCAGGAGTCTCATGCCATATTGGAGCTAAAAAATAAGTATTTAAAAATTCAAGGCAAGCCTGATGATATAAATAATAAGGCTGTGCAAGAGATATTTTATACGCGTAAAGATGGTACTAAATATAGTATGGAAAATAGAGAATTACGAGAATTGAATGAGATAATCTCTAAGTTAAAGGAAAGATTAGAGGGCAGAAATAAATTTACTAGATGGATAAGTAATTCAGGTAAATTATTGGGTGAATTAAAGAAAAAAGTTGATGATTCAAAACATGATCCATTAAGAGATGCTAAACATCTTATTGATGACACACTAAAAATGAGAAATCAAGATACCTCTAACTCTGGGGTGGGGCATGAAACCAAACCATCGACATTTATTGAGGAGCCTAAAACAAGACCATCGACACCTATTAAGGAGCCTGAAACAAGACCATCTACAATTATTATACCGGCAATGGAATCCGTGACAGATTACGATAAAGATTGGGGATATAATCATGCAAGTCAAATTATAAATAAAAAGATGCAGAATCTAAATGACAATGATCGACAACAAATTGAGATTAAAAGAAGAGAATTAAGTAAGATTCCAGTAAAAGAAGGTTTTGAAACTAAATTTAATGAATTACTTGCAGTAATAGAATTAAAAAATAGATACATAGAAATACAGAATAAAAACAAAAAACTATTTAGCTCAAAAAATGAAGATAGTGATGACAATAAAGCTATTAATGAGATTTTTTATAATATTCAAAAATCATCGAGTACGCGTAATTTTTCTCCTAATAAAGAATTAGTTTCATATAATGAAGTTATAAAAAGTTTAAAAACAAGAGGAAAGAATGGTAAGCAGCTATTACTAGAGTTATCAGAGTTATCTAGTGATGATGCTCAAGAGAGTAACAAATTAACTAAAGCAGCAAAAGTTAATAATAAAAAGGATGATAATGATTCATTAAAAATTAAACAACTAGAAGGAAGTAAAAAGAAAAATATGAAAATAAAATAAAATAAAAGTAGTTCTGTGCATAGTAGGTAGCTAATTAATCAATGATATCCTTCTTAGTTGTTTTAATAAATAATTTTATCCATAAAAACTAGTATTTATGTTAAATATCGGTAGAATTAATGAAATTATTTTAAAATATAATAATTAATCTAAAGATAACAACATGAAAATTAATAAATTAAGGCTAGAAATAAAAGAAGCTACTCAAGAAAACATTATAGATATAAGTAAGTTAAGTATAATGGCATCAGGTGGCATGGATGAGTTTTTTTTTGGTGATTTGCAAGAAGGAGTTAATGCTGAACAATTTCTTTGCAAGTTATATAAGAAGGAAAAAAGTGAATTATATTACATACACAGTTTAGTTTGTTTATTAGACAATGAAGTAGTTGGGATTGCTCAAAGTTATGACATGAGGTATTTTGAAAGACCAACAGATGATATTCCAGAAGAAAAATTAAGATATTTTAATGATTTTTTTGATCATAGAATAGATAATAGCCTTTATTTACACGCACTTGGCGTTTATAAACATGCAAGAGGGTATGGAATTGGCACTAAATTACTAGATGCAACTTGCAATAAAGCAAAAAAATTAAACTTATCTAAAATTAGTTTACATGCTTGGTCTGACAATATCCTAGCTATAAAATTATATAAAAAATATGGTTTTAAAATAAAGAAAGTTATAAAAATTAAAAATCATCCTAAATTAAATCATACCTCAGGCATAACTCTTATGGAGTATGCATTATAATTTACAAGTTAAAAAGTCTAATGATAGATGCAAATAACTAATTTAGCTTGACATTGATGGAGTAATAAGCTAAATTAGTTTGTTAGCTGTATTTCTTAAGGCTGGCTGTTAACAATAATAAACAGGATTAAGTGAGAAGGATTTTTATTATTATACAAAAGTAATTAATTATGAGGTCATTATATTTATGAGTGCTGATGCTGTAAGCTCTATTAAGACATTAATAAAGCTTCCAAAAATTGAAGCTTTAATTGCAGGGTTACAAAAGCAACAAGAGTTTAAATATGATGATTTAAGCGCAGAGTTTAAGGGGAAAATTAGTCAAGATGAATATGGAGTCTTGCTTTATAATCTTATTCAAATGTTATTAACTAATAAAAACGTTTTAAATCATTTAATTAAAGATGGCGTGATAAGATTAAAAAAACATCTGGTACATGATGTTAGGAATCCATTATCATTACCTAGAACAGTACAGATATATACTGATAAGCATGAAAATTATAATGCGATATTAGAAACTAAAAGTAAATTATCTGGTGGCAAACAAGATCCTTTTAAAAATAAAAAAATAAAAAAAGGCGCTTATAAAACTTGTAAAACATCTTATCTTTTAAATCCTAAAGAAGGGAATGTAGGGGATAAACAAAATATTAAAGTATCTTTGGTTATTAAATGTAATCCAGCAATAAAAGGGCAAGGGCAAGATGATTTATTCAAAGAAGCTACTATCTCATTGATGACAGATGCAGGTTTAGACTCATACGCTATTATGCATAAGTGTTATAAAAAAATTACTTTTTATTGTCAAAAAGGCGAGTCTTTAGATAATTTTTTAAGAAATAAAGATTTATATGACACGTTGTCTCTAGATGATAAACAAGATATATTTAAATGTTTATTAATTGAAATAAGTGTGTTGCATAAAATTCAAGTAATACATCAAGATATTAAACCAGAAAATATAATAATATTTTATGATGATGTAAACCATAAATATTACGCTAAATTAAATGATTTTGGTCTGTGTAATAAAGTGCAAAATGGAGCAATGGCAACGCTAGGGTATGAGTCTCCCGAAATGGTTGAGTCAAATTTCATAAAGGAATCTTATGGTGCAATATGTTGCTCTAGTACTTTAGCTAAATTTTCAGCAAGTAATGATAGAAATAAGAATCATAAAGAGCCTGATATAAAAAATGATATTTGGGCTTTAGGCATTGTTTATCTAGAACTTTTTTATAATCACTTATTGTTTAAACAAGAAAAATCTCAGTCATCATCATGGTTTTGCAGCTCAACAGAAGTTAAATATATCAGATATGATATGCATGCAATTTCAGAAAGTTTTTTTCAGAATGTATTGATGCATTTAGCGGTTTCAGATTCTTTTTTATCAGGGCTATTAGAGTATAATAGAGATAAAAGGGTCTCAGCTGAGCAAGCGTTAGAATTAATGGAAAAATGTTTTTCAAAAAAAACTAAATTGAGTTGTTAATTTATATAGTAAATATTATATCAAATAAACTTATTATAAATTAAATTTTTATTATAAATGACTTTAATAAATTTAATGTTTTATTAGAGTCATTAAGCATATTATTTAAATCCAAAATATTTAGTTAAATATAAAAACCATTGAAGTAATTCGTTATGAAAAACACCAATAATTATGACAACTATAAAAATTATAATAACTGGTCTAGTTCTTGTAATTACGGAAAGAAATAACAATGCTAGAATTAAAAAGAAAACTCCAGCACGTCCTGCTAATACTTTTGATGCTACAGCAGATGCTCCTTCTTTAAGTTCATCTGCTCCAGCATAGCCTTTTGTAGTATTCTGCTCTTGAATTTGAAAAGTATTTTTTTCGTTTAAATTAATAAAGTCATTAATATTCATAATAATAGCTATATTAGTAATAAATAATTATTATAGTTTATAAATTAATTTATAAACTTTATTTCTTGAGAAATATATTTATTATCTATAGATGCTAATAAATATATTTTATTTTTTATAATACAATAATCTATAACTTCACCAGTTTTAATATTTTCATTATTTTGTAAAAAATAACTATTTATAAGATTATTATTTAGATTTGTATTTGAAGACATACCTGAAAGTATAAGTGCTGATTTTTTTAATTTAGCTTTATATTCTGTTCTGGCAATAATTTCCTGGCCTAAATAACAACCTTTTTTAAAATTAATAATATTTAATTTTGGTAACTCTAAATTATGAGACAAAAATTGTTCATTAGTAATTTGTGATATTATTGGTATTTTAGAATTAATAAAAGTTATTTTCCAAAAATTATTATCTAACTTTTCTTTATTTAAAATATTTACATCTTTAGTTTTGTTAATTAATTTTAATGTTAATTTATTATTGGGAAATTCTATTGAAATTAAATCGTCTTTTTCTTCAGATTCAGTGTTGATTAAATAAACATTAAATTCATCGGTAACTTTATTGATATTTATTTTAGAAAATAGGCCATACTTTTTTAAACTTTTAAATATATTTAAGCCATTATTGCCTGGGTTAATTAAGTAGATAATTTCTTCGTTATCAATATTTGTTAAATATAAAAAGAAAACTCCCATAAGTCTGCCTTTTATATTGCAATAAGCTGTGCAGATAGCTTGTTCAGTTTTTAATAGGTTGATATCATTAGTTATTTGCCCTTGCAAAAAATCGAATTTATCGCTACCTGTTATTTTATATATATCAAACTCAGTAATTGGCGTTTCAGTTTTATTCTCAGTTAACTTGATTAAATCTATATTGTTTAAAATGCTTAATTCCATAATTTTTATTGCTTTTCTATTTAGATAAATTAATATAATACCTTATATTCATTATAATTTTTATATATTTTTAAATGCCATGTTAGATTATAAATACATTAAGCAAAATACCCAAGAAGTTATAGATAATTTAAAACAGCGAGGTTTTGAATTAGATATTAATTTAATATCAGAAATAGATGTAAAAAGAGCATCATTGCAAAAAGAACTAGAGGCTTTGCAAAGCGCAAGAAATAAGAGTTCAAAAGAAATAGGAATATTAAAATCTCAAGGTAAGGATGTTACTGAAACTTTAAAACAAGTTAGTGATTTTGGCGACAGAATAAAAGAATTAAAAGATAATTTAGAAATTATTAAAACAGAATTTCAAAATTATTTACTTACGATACCTAATTTATTAGATAAAACTGTACCATATGGTAAAACAGAAGATGATAATAAATTAATAAGAACTTGGGGTGAAATACCTAAGTTTGATTTTCAAGTAAAAGATCATGTTGAGCTTGGCGAAATAGGTCAAGGTATAGACTTTAAATCCGCTGCTAAACTATCAGGCTCAAGATTTGTTGTATTAAGAAATCGAGTTGCAAAGTTACATAGGGCTTTGGCGCAATTTATGCTAGATTTGCATTGTAATGAACATGGTTATGAAGAAGTGTCAGTGCCATTATTAGTTAATCTTGAGATGCTAGAAGGTACAGGCCAATTACCTAAATTTAAAGAAGATCAGTTTTATACGAATTTGAATAATCAAGAATATGGTCTTATACCAACAGCAGAGGTGCCATTAACTAATCTAGTTAGAGATTCTATTTTAAGCTCTAAAGATTTACCATTAAAATTTGCAAGTCACTCAAGTTGCTTTAGAAGCGAAGCAGGATCATATGGTAAAGATACTAAAGGTATGATAAGACTACATCAATTTGAAAAAGTTGAATTAGTACATATTTGTCGCAAAGAAGATTCTTTTGACGAATTAGAAAAATTAATTAAAAATGCAGAAAAAGTTCTGCAGTTATTAAAATTACCATATAAAGTTATTGCTTTATGTAGTGGTGATATTGGCTTTGGGGCTGCAAAAACTTATGACATAGAAGTTTGGGTCCCATCGCAAAATAAATACAGAGAAATATCTTCTTGTAGTAATTGCGGTGATTTCCAGGCAAGAAGAATGCTTGCAAGATATAAAGATTTATCAGATAGTAAAGATACGCAATTATTGCATACTTTAAATGGCTCTGGACTTGCAGTTGGTAGAGCTTTAGTTGCGGTACTAGAAAACTATCAAAATTCTGATGGTAGCATTAATGTTCCTGAAATATTGCAGCCATATATGAATGGTAAAACTGTTATTTAATTAAGATTGCAAAGTAAGAATAAAACATAAGCAAAGATAATATTAGTTTTGTTTTTGCTTTGCAAGATTTAATTAAAATTTTAAAAGCTCAATCTGGCTAATATATTTTTTTATATTATTTTCATAATTTGTTAGAACTTCATATTGTAACTCAACAAATTCTAAAGGAATTTTTTCTACGTTATTACATTGATTTAGAAGTTCTTTTATATTATTTGCTTGATTCATTGAGCTATCCCTTATTTTAATAAGTTGGATTTTTGTTATAAGAATTTTTTTTTCTTGAACAGATATTAAGTTTTGTAATAATGCTACAAGCTCATTAATAGATTTTTTATTTCTAGCTACATTTATAAATTCTAATTTATTTAAGATAGAGTTGTACATTGAAAATGATAAAATAGACAAATCTGGGTAATTAGTTCTTTTTATTAAAGCATATATAGCAATAATGCTATATATAGGAACATCACTAGTAAAAATATATTTTAAATTAAATAATATTTCTAATTGCTTATACTGCAAAATAGATTGTTCTACTCTTTTTGCTATGTCTTCAGACATTATCTTTAATATTTTATTATTATTAGATATAAGCTCTATCAAGTTAACTTTTTGTTTTCTCTGTAAATATTGACTGATACTTACAACATTTGTCTTATTAGCCATAATTTACCTTAAACCACTACATATATTAAGATACTAACCCCCTATACTATTATTATAGTTGACTTGCTTTGACAATAAATCAAAAATTTCTTTATCCAAATTATTAAATAAAGAAACTATGGGTCATGAATCAGGGTCACCTCATTAAAATCCTTTTGTGCAAACTAAAGTTTGCCATTTCCTTTAAAAAAG
>CAXBNV010000041.1:0-11775 GCA_963977185.1 uncultured Gammaproteobacteria bacterium
TTTTTATGTTAACTATCAATTAGTTAATCTATATCTTAGGTCGAACTGAGGTTTTTATTTCTGATATTTTTTTATATTGATTATTAAAATTTAAGATAATATTTTCTTTATCGTATTTTTCTTGCAATAACCTAATAGATTTATTTAACTTTTGTAAATTAGGTCTTACAACTATTGTAAGAATTAATTTTGTTTCATATAAATCAGATTTAATTAAATTGTTCTGATAAGCATTAATAAAACTTGATGCAAATGTATTATCTATATTTTCATAATCAACTAATTTATAATTATTAATTTTATCTCTAATACTATTTACCCAAATAGCAACATTGCTGTCTAATTGAGATATTGCTTTTACTAAAGATTTAATGTTTTTATTAATATTATTTTGATTTACATCAATGCCTTTAATTTCGATAAATGTTAGCATGTCAGATGCTTTAGTCATTAAAACATCTTTTGCATAAAAATGACTGTAAGGGATATAATCTTCAATCTTTGCTTCATTATAAAATAATTTTTGTTTTACTTTTATATCCATTATATTTCCTTATAAATCAAAACTAATAGCACCATAGTATTTGCTATTAGGGCATTTTAATAAAAACTGTAACTTCTTAAATAACATCTCAAAATAATTTGCTTCAAAGTAACAACAAATTCTTCCTATTGCATATAAAACCCCAAACATTACAATAATCCAAAATGAATGCGTTATTACAAATAAAATCATGCTAAAGCCGAATATTGCTATAAGATAGGTTTGCGTAACTCCATAGCACATTGGAGGTCTTGCTAATGCTAAAAATACTGGGTTAATATTTTTATTCATTAAAAAACTCCATTTAATAAAAATCTGCCTATTTCCCCTGCTGCTGAAATACCACCAGCTGCAGCGCAGCCCTTAACGGCATATCCCCAATCTAAGCGGTTTATGAATGCTAGATATAAGCAACCTACAATGAATAACATAAATACTGCTCGCATGATGCTGCCTGTTGCAAGTGATAATATATTCTCTAAAACAATTACTATGGCACTTTCACCACTACCGCCAAATTTACCTGCAAAGCTTATGTTTGAAATTAATAATCCTAAAAATGTGATATACAGATTTCTAATTTTCATCATTACCCCTTTTTGCTTGTTCTAAATTCATTTTAGATTTCCCTAAATGCTTTCTTGCGATTTTTTCATTTGCTTTTGAATAATTATTTTCAAACTTTAGTACTTTAAATTTATTTTTATATCTAATAAATGGCATAACATGAATTTGAGCTAGTTTTTTAAATTCTACTGGAGAAGGTGCAAAATCAGGAATCGCCTCATTTCCAGAGTGTAAAAAGTCATATGTTGCTAAAACAGCTTCTCTTCCCATAGAGCTAATAATTTGGCTCCATGCAAGCCTTAATTCTTTTGATGCTTGCTCCGTTGTTCCTTGATAAATTTTTCCAGCATAAAGAGCTTTAAGTTTTGTTAATAACCATTCAGTTAATAGCAACATATCAGTACTTACCTCTTTTGCTTTGAATTTCTCTGAGCTCTGCATCGAACTTTGCAAAGATGTCTTTATCATGTCTTGAGATTGGCATGTTTGTATTTCCACATTTTTCACGCAATCTGAGATATTCTTCATCTAAAAACCTTTCCCTTTGTTGTTCCACTGTTTCATTTTTTTGATTATTATTTTTATAATTTTTTGTATGTAATTTATGTATGTAATCTTTGTTTGTAATCTCTGTATATTGTTGTGGCATATTTGCAATGACCGTACTTGCAGATTTGCAACCTCGTCCTTGCAATTTTGCAGGATGGTCTATCACTTTTTGAATAGATGGTCCTTTCAATTCTGCAACCTCGTCTTGTCTTTGGGGAGTAATGATATTGCTTTCTTGGAGAGACGCATTAACTACTTCTGGCTTAAATAAAAAGAATTTTGTATTATCAAATTTATATCTAGGATCAGGGTTTCTGTGAACGGTTACATAACCTTTTTTTTCTAAAAAAGCTAAAGACGATCTAATTTTTCTAGAACCAAACAAACCAAGCATATCTTCATTTAGTTTTTCTACCTTGTGCCACTGTAGTAAGTCATTTTGTGATGGTGTAAAGTTAGGATTTGTTTGTATTTTATGCTGTTGTTGACCCAATTTTATATTAAACCAATATTCAAAATGATTCAGCAATGCAGCTGAACAACAATCGCTTTCACATAAATCAACATATTCTTCTCGAATCATAACTAATTTTTTATGTTCTATACGTTGAACACAAGATCTACTTGTCATAATACTTCCTTGTTTTTATATTTCAGTTATAATAAAATACAAATTCACATAACCATGATACAAGTTTATTTGTAACAGAACAACGTCTTTTTTATTCATGGTTATTCATTGAGAATTTTTTTTGTTAAAAAGGTATATTATGAAGACATTTGCAGATAGACTTAATTTTGCTTTAAAGAATGCGGGCATGAATCAGTCTGAATTAGGTAATCTTGTTGGGTTAAAACCACAAGCAATTCAGTATCTATGTTCAGGGAAAGGTAAAGCTAGCACTAAAAGTTTTGAGATGGCTAAAGCATTAAATGTTGATCCTGCTTGGTTAACTGAAGGTAAAGGATCTTACAATAATTTAGATAATGGTGTAAATTATTTTCCTATTATTTCTTGGAATGATATTGTTGATTACAAAACTATTGTTCCTAAATCTTATTCAACAGATTTTGATAAAAGCCTTTGTAGTCAAGATAAGTGTTCTAAACTAACTTTTGGTTTAAAAATCGAAAATGATGTAATGCAAAGTGATGAGTCACCTTCTTTTGCTCAAGGTTCATTTATAATTGTTGATCCTGAGGCTGAAATTAAAAATAATAGATTTGTTGTTGTTAAATTATCTAAAAATGAAATTGTTTTACGTCAGTTGATTATTGATGGTAATAATAAATATCTTAAGAAATTAAATTCTAAATATCCTGATGGGATTGTTTCTTTTAAAAATTCTTTTATTATTTATGGTGTTGCTAGAGAAATAGTTCAAAAACTATAGATTTGTATTGACATAGATCTCAGATATTCTTATATTATTCATTACAAGTTTATTTGTATCAAGTAAAAGGATGTTGAATATGGAACAGAGAGTTTTTAATGAGAAAGAAGCAGCATATTATATTCGCATGAGTACTTCTTATTTGGCTCAGAATAGAATGAATAAGGAATTGCCTAATAGGATACCTGGACCTAGGTTTATTAAGATTGGAAGGGCTGTTAGGTATTTGAGAGAGGATTTGGATGAGTGGATATCTATGTTTAAATAATTATAAATATAAACTTAATATAATAAAAAATCTTATTTTTTAATAAATCTACAATAATTCATTTTGTGAAATAAATTATAGAATATAATAAATTCAAAAACATATACCAGAGATAATAAAAATTAATGTTAGATCAAATTTATCCATATACTTCAGCCATAATAACAATTATAAAAGACATAACAACTCTAAGTAACATAAAAGACATAACCACTATTGTTACACTCAGTATAGGATCCTATGTAGCATGGCAAGGATTAAGGACATGGAAAACTCAATTAAAAGGAACGCAAAATTATGATTTAGCTAAATCCACTTTAATAAATTTAAATAAGTATGTTGAATCTATATATCAAGTCAGAAATCCAGCGATATTGGGAGGTGAATACCCTAAGCCTACTGATGTAGAAAAGTTTAATATTCATCAAAATGAAAAACAGTATAAAGAAAAATGCTATGTCTATCAAAATAGATATGATAAAATTTATAATATAAAACCCTACTTACAAGAAAATGTAATTGAGATAGAAGTGCTATGGGGAGAAAAGCTAAAAAATAAATTTAAACAGTTATTTGCTCTAGAGTTTAAATTATTTATTGAAATCATAATGTATATTGAATCCTTTAAAAACACAGATTACGAATATAAAGATATGTATTCATATGATGAAAAAATCATACGCGCTACAAAAGAAAATGACTCATTTAATGATGAAATTAATAAAATTCGTACAGAAATAGAAAATGATATCAAACCATATTTGACGTTATAGTGTTTAAAACTTCAAACTTGCATGACATTATATTTTTTACAAAAAAATTAATGTAGCATGCCCATGTTTGACCTCAAGCACAAATAGTCAAGAAACTAGATTTCTTTTGCAATTCAGTGAAACTGTATAAGACATAATCCAAAAAGAATTAATTTAAGTCTCACGACCAAACTCTCAAAAATTGTTACCAATCACTATATCTCCAATTATACTTCACCAAAAATATCAGTGTTCGGCAAAGCCTAACACTATTTTATATGAGATAGAACAAAATATTTGCATTTTTATTTTTCGTTGGATAATATTAATTATATAATAAAATATTATATATCAAGCTCATTGAAAATTAATGTTAGACATAATCCTAATGTATAATAGAAACTTGGATGGTCATAATTTTTTACTGTCATTTCAGCATGGGAAACTTTATGTCTATACCCAGTAAACTTTTTACATAACAGACAAAGATATAAATCAAAAATCAAATTATAACCATATATTTTTTCTAATGTATTAAAAAATTTACTTTCTTTAAGTATTGTAGTAATTGATATATATTCATAATTTTTTTCATTTGACATAATCAATAATTCGTCATCTTTATGTCCATTGCTATGTAATATATGTCTTAAAAACCCTTCCATTTCGTTTACAACACATGATGTTAAATGCATCTTAGATATTATAGCCTGTATAATACCGTCCTGAAAAAACAACCATTTTTCTTCATAATATTTACTTCCATATTTCTCAATAAAAATATCTTTAATCTCAAAAAAATATTCTCCTATTTTATCAAGCTTAATGATTTTATTGGCGCAATCTAAATAATGTTTTATCTGCAACCCTATTTCGTTTACAGCATGTCTATGATAAAAAATTATAGTGTCTAATTCTTCATCATTATATTTAAAAAATCCCGGGGAATTATCATAACATTGATTAAAATTTTTATCCGGAATAAGTTTGGGAATTGAGTTAATTATACTTGAGAACTTAAAGTATTCTGAGTGATTAATACTTTTAATAAGCAATACGATTTCTTTAATTAGATCAGTAATAACATTTTCATCACTTTGAATAAATAATTTTTTATCTGAACTTTTATTTTCGTTATCGATTGATAAAAATTTCATTTTTTTTAAAAGTTCTATAGGATTAAAAATTTTATCTAAATCTAACTCTTTATTCATATCTTTAAGCCTTCCTTTTGAATTGAGTTTTTCTTTTTCTTTATCAAGAAGTTCAACGTATAATTTTAGACTAATATAACTTTTTTTATCTTGCATAAATTCTATGAAATACAAGATTATTTCTAGTTTTTTTTTAGTAATAATAAAATAATCTTCTGGGTAAAATTTTAACGCTATATCACAAAGCTCTAATGAGTTATGACTAGAAACATCAAAGTTGTCAAATAAATTTTCTTTAATTGTACTTAAAACATTATTATACTCTTTTTGTAAATCGTTATCTTTTATAATATCAATTTTTTTATTATTATGTATTGCAATAAACTCGTATAAAATATCAGATAAAAAGATAAAGTTTTCATTGAAATCATAATTATAACAAGACATTCTTTTAAAAATGATAGATAAAATATCTTTACCATATTTTTTTATATCAGGGCATGAAAATAAGATATGAAAAATATTAATAGTTCTATATAATTCATATTTACATATTGTATTAGATGTATTAATATAATAAACATAATTTTTTATTGCTTTTTCAGCGCAATCCTTTTTTTTTATTTTTTTATGTTCATAAAGCAAGATTAGATCATTTATCCTTGCCAAAATAATATTTTTTAACTTATTATTTTCTGAGATCTCAACTAGCAAATCAATCTCATTGTCAGAAAAAACTTTTCTCAATAATTCTCTAATATTATTTTCTTGATGAGGAAGTAAAATTGGTGTCAATGGAAATTTATCTATGCTATATCTTGAATTTTTAAAATTTATTTCCCAAGAAAAAATTTTTATCAAAAATCTTTTAACTTCATCATTATTATTAATTTCATCTTTGATAATATCTAAATAAATTAACATCTCATTTTTATTATTTGTCCTTATTTCTTGACAATCATAAATATAAGAAATTGTTTTTATCCCGCTAATAACCTCATCATAATTCATAATTATTACCTCAAATATAAATTAATTAAAAGTTTAATTTAGCAACAGCTCCAGCTTTATGCTCAGGAGCCAAATGGGCATACCTTAGAGTCATAGAAATCTCAGAATGCCCAAGCAACTCTCTAACAGTATTCAAATCAACACCAGCCATAACCAACCTACTAGCAAAATGATGCCTCATATCATGCCATCTAAAATTTTCAATACCAGCCATTTTTAATAATTTAGTCCAAGCAGATTTAACATTATCAAAAGGCTTATCATTTTTGCTAGGAAAAACTAAATTATTTTTTAACTGTGATTGATCATGCCATTTTATTAAAGTATTTAGAGCTTCATGATTTAATGGAATATGCCTTAACTTGCTACTTTTTGCAATTGAACCATGAACAGTTAATATTTTTTGGTTAAAATTAATCATATCCCAAGTTAAATTAAAAACTTCACCTTGTCTCATGCCTGTATTTAATGATAATAATACCATCGGTTTTAAATGATCAATAAAATTTAATTTATTTAAATCTGGATATGCTTCATAACCTCTTTCATTACGCCAATTATTAGCATTATCTCTTTCTTTAATAATTTGCTGCTCTCGATCATCTAATGCTTTTCTTAAATTAGATTCTTCTATTTTAGATAAGTATCGAACTTTAGAATTGCCATCTATCTTAAGTGGCTTTAGTTTTTTTAAAGGATGATCTTCTATTAACTCCCAATCTACAGCTTTTGATAAAGCAGCTTTCAAAGTAGATAAATCTCTATTAATTGTTGATCTAGCAATACCGTCAGATAATCTTTTATTTCTCCATGTTTCTACAGAATAAATATTTATATCTTTTAAAGATTTATTGCCAAACATTGGATAAAAACATCTTACAATATTATCAACTGTTTTCTCTCCAGACTTTATATTTAATAAAGCCCAAGGCTTATATTGATTTTCAATATAGTCTTTTAATTTATTAGATGCTTTATTAACACCTCTAGTTGCTAATGGATCAATTCCTTTAGCAGAATCACCAATAATTTCTTGAGCTCTAGAGCGTGCTTGCATTGGAGATAAAATACCAACTCGGCTTATATTAATCCTCTTGCCACGTTTGTACTCACAAACATAGCTCATAGTACCAGAAGCTTGAACTCTAATTAGAAAACCTTTTAATTTAGTATCTCTAACCTCATATTGCTTTCCAGTAGGTTTTAATGTTTTAATTAAGTTGTGACCAATTGATACGGTTTTCATAATAATTCCCTATATTTTACTCTTAATTTTGGAGTGCATATGGAGTGCAATTTGAATGCAAAACATAGTATCATTATACATCACAGTGAATGAATAATACAGTTTAACCTAATGATTTAAATAGTGTTTTTTATTCACTGAGATACATGGTTATACACTGAGAAAAGGCTATCTTTATACTCCTAAGGGGAAGGTCACAGGTTCGAATCCTGTCCGGGGCACCAATTATTTCAATGGGTTAGCCAATAATTGAGTAACTAAACATGGTTTCCAAGAGTGCAGTGAGAGTGCAGCTTTAAATAGAAATACACTAAATTAGATTAGATAAAATATGATTCAAAATATACTAAAAAATAATTTTAAAAAACTTAAAAAAGAAAAAGAATTATATCCTAGCCTTTTTTTGCAAAGAATAGTGTCAATGATATTATTTGTAGCACTTGTGATAATGGTTGTCACTAGCTCGCCTATTTTATTTAAAATAAGCGCATTTACTGGTCTATCAATAGAAACAACTGGTTTTATTATCTATATGATCGGAGCTGCTAATATGATGTATGTAAATTATAAAAGTAAAAAATTACTAGGTAATCAAATATAATCATTTAATTGTATAACTTTACCAGCTATACTTTCTTTTTTTAATATATCTTGCTCAGTTTTCAAATAAAATTTAGCTAGTTTATTTAAATATATTATTTTATCTTTGAGAAAATATATAAAATTATTGTTATTTGTAACATATAGTCCATCACCAACTATATTCTCAGTAGGCATAACTAGACCGTTATTACCTTTTTGAATAAATAAGTTTTCAATATCTAAATTATAATCAAATTCAATAAAATATTTTGAACAAGTATTTTTCATTTTACATTCCTTAATTTGTTTAATTAAAAATATTATGCATTATCTAAAATAAAACAAATAACCCAATTATTAGGGATTGACACAATCAAAAAATTATTGTAAATAACTATAATAATAAAAACAATAATCGTATAAATGGATTTAGTAGTGATTAAAGATCTTAATGATGCAGTATATGATCAATATACTTTTATAGACTCTGTAAAATATCGTTTTAAAATTCAAGAATTATTTAATCAATTTGATTTAACATCTAAAACAGGGATAACAAATTTTTGTCTCTGCTTTTCCTTTAGAGATAATATAAAATACTTTTTATCAAATATGCCTGATTGGGCAATTGAGTATCATAAGGTTGGTGGCGCTAGATCTGATGAAGTATTTAATCTAGAACTAATGAGAGAAAAACTATATTTTATCCCCACAAAATCGGATTATGATCAAATTCAAAATAGTCTAGTGAACTTAGAAGAAGAGAAATATAATTACTTTGATACTTATTCAATAATTAGACGCTCTTTAGACTGCGATTTTATATTATTAGCACTACATAATGAACAAATAGCTAATCCTGAACAAGTATATTTAAAAACCCTTAACATATTTGAAGATTTTTGCTTATATTTTATAAACAATATTAAAGAAGAAATATTTACAAAACATCTCTTCTCTAAAAATCTATTAATTTTTAATGGTCCAAATAAATTAAAAAATACTATAAAAGTAAATTTAGATCTTAATTTAAATCAAATAACCACTAGAGAAAAGGAATGTATAAGACTTATAAGAAATCATTACCCGCCTAAAACTATTGCCAAATCTATGAATATTACTGAAGGTACTGTAAGAGATTATATAAAATCAATTAAATCTAAACTTGATTGTAATTCTAATATAGGGATTATAGAAAAAGCTATGCAGTATGGTTTATAAAATTATTAATTCTATCTAAACACTGCTCACTATATGGCCTAATATTCATATTAATAAAATTATGAATTGTATTATAACAATGTAGCTCAGCATCAATTTTACTATCTAAAAGCTTATTATGAAAAGCAAAAGCCTCATCTCTCATAGGGTCAAAATAAGAATTAGCAATGAAACTTCTAGGAAGTAGTTTTAGATTATCCGATAATAGCGGAGATACTAGAGGATTTTTCCTATCTTCTTCAACATTTATATAATGTGTTGCAAAATACTTCCTTACGTAATCATCAAGACAATAACCGCTTTTAAATTCAATCTTAGAATCATGTGCACCATAGTAATCTAAAGAAGAATTAATCAATATAAGCCCTTCTAAATTTTTCACATTGGAATTTAAGATACTTGCAACCGCTAAATTACCACCAGAACTTTCACCAAACAGATATAAATTTTCATATTTTGGTATTTTGGTATTTATACTACCTATTTTATTCAAAAACAAACTAACTTCATTAATAGCAGCAGGAAATTTATTTTCAGGAGCAAGACTATAATGAAGTAATAAAACATTACAATTTAACTTGTTTGCTAATTTAGAACAAACTCTGTCATTTTGCCTATCATTCCTAAGAACATAGGCTCCCCCATGAAGATAAATAATTAAATTTTTAGTTTCTGAAGGAGAATTAAATATTTTAAATTTAAAAATCTTATTTTCTATTCCACATTGCAAAAAATCACTAGCTTCAGTAAAATAACCAAATTCGGCTCTTGTTTGTTCTAATGCCATTTTTGGTATATTTGCATACCCTCTAGCATAAATAGCAGATAGATATTTTTTTGAAATAGAATCTAATTCTAAATTTTTTTTATATTTAAGCATATAAATTGGTTAATATTATTTAACTTAAATCATATAGTATTTTTAGATATTGTAAAACACATAAAATAATAAATCCCTATGCTTGTATTTCTCTATCAAAATAAATCTCCTAAATTAACTTTTAAAAAACTATCAGATTGTCCTGAGCATTTAGAATTAGCTTCTAAATGGACTGAAGATGAGTGGGGTTATATCAGAAATAAAGGTGTTGAGTTTAGAACACAAGTTATAGACAGTATTAAAAATAAATTTTATATAGGTTTTATTGGTAAGATTCCTGTATCTATGTTTACTGTTTTACCTAGAGATAATTCTTTCTTTGACTTTACAACTAAAGCAGAATATCCAGCATCTGAATTAATGTATGTTTATGTAGATAAAATGTACAGAGATCTAGGTCTTGGCAAACAAATTGTAAATCAAGCAAAGAACATTGCTAATGCAAGCGGTAGCTCATATTTATTCCTAGATACTTTAAAACCTAGGCTAACTAATTATTACAAAAAGCAAGGAGCTGAATACCTTGGTGAAGGAAGTTTCTTTGGATGCCATACTGATATAATGAAAATTAAATTGAAATAATGATATCTTTTATATAAAATTAACAACTATCTATTCAATATAGTTATCTTGCTACTCCAAAGAACATTAAAACTATATTGTTTAGATATCCTTTAATATATTATTTTTTTAGATATCATGACTTGGCACTTCTTAGAATTTAATCAATTATCAAATAATGATCTTTACGAAATCTTAAGAATTCGACAAGAAGTTTTTGTTGTTGAACAAAACATTAATTATGTTGATGCTGATAATGTAGATCAAAATTGTGTACACGTATTCCATAAGTATGACAATGGTATAAATGCTTATGCTAGAATCTTGCCTGTATCAGTTAGCCCTTATAATCACATTTCATTCGGCAGAGTTTTAACAACTAAAGATGCAAGAAAATTTGGTCTTGGAAAAGAGCTTATAAATCAGATTATAACTCTGTTTCCGCAGCTAAATTAACAAATTCATGAAATTTATTATAACGTAAACCTTCTTAAATTACTAAAAATTGTGTTAGAAGGAACTAATTTATCCAGTAAAAACTTAGCTCATTTAGGTTTAGTTGCAGTTACCTGGTCGCAATGAACTGTTAGCCGCAGGCAGCTTAATGACCATGTCGGTTTCAGAATCAATTACTAAACCCTGTTTGATTAATGCCTCGGTTAATATTTCTAAGTATAATGCGCGACATCTTCCATCTGAAATAAGATCTCCAAGTCTATTCCCTTCAAATCGAATAATATCAACTCGCTGCTTAATGAATTCACTAACAACTCTATCACCTGTTTTTAATAAAGTTATAATTTCATTTAATTTAGCTTAGGGATCCCCTCATTTTTTAAGCTAAAGTGATATAAAAAGATTATAAGTGGTTGATTTTTAATTAAAAGAGGATCATCATGTGCGTGAACTCAACCCATATAAGGAAGCACACATGATGAAGACATCAATAATAGCCTCAAATCACTCTAATGTTAATAGTTTTCTTGTAAAAAAATTGTCAAAGTCAAACAAAATTCCATAGTTAGGGCCAGAGAAATTTCCATAGC
>CAXBNV010000042.1:0-11596 GCA_963977185.1 uncultured Gammaproteobacteria bacterium
ATAATTTAACATAAAACTCTACTTTTAGACTATCCTATTTTAGGGGATGGCTACCCAAGGAACATCATCAATCAATTTCTTATTGGCTAAAACTTCATGGTATCATTTGAAAATCTTTTGAGATCCCTTATTACATTTATCCGTTAAAGTACCTTTTTTATCATGCCAAAAAAATTCATAAATTAATTCACTATAATCAGATATTTCTTCAGCAACAGCCCCAATAAATCTTATTTCATCATCAGGCACATTAATTTCTAATTCTTCTTTTAATTCTCTGATAATAGCTTGCTCAGCTGTTTCTCGAGTTTCAATACGGCCTCCAAAAGCAGAAATATAATTAGGGTAAGAAAAGGCTTTTTTATCTCTTTTTTGAAGCAATATTTTATTATCTTTGGTTAGAATAAGACACCCTGCAAAATCTGCTCTGAAAGCTCTTAGGTCATGTTTATCTAAATTTATTTCTTTTACTTTGTTCATGTTATATACAATTTCAAGTTTTTTTAAAAGTCTTAAATTTACCAATTTATTGTTGTATTTTTTTTTAGTTTTGCATCCCTATGTAGTATGCCAATAATTCTTCCAGTTGACGTCGTTGTAGAATGCCCTAATCCATTCCATTGTTCCTTAAGTGAATTATACCAATTCTGACTGCTCAACTGTGATTCTTCTAGTTTTACTTCAATTTCTGCCATTCCAGTCGAAAGAAGACTTAGTAAATCAGTACTACCAATACTTATTCTAATACAACCCATTGCTACAAGATGCTCATAATCAAGTGGTGTGGAATATTTTAACACTCCATCGCTTACTAAAGGAGATATAGTATTATTCCACCATGTATTAATATTTTTTTGTACTATGGCGTTATCAGTTGCTTTAAATTTTTGAGTAGGTCTTATATCTTTGACTGTTGTCAATACAGCCAGTATTTTAATTTGACGACTTGATAAACAATCTACAACTGAACAAGCCGCTGCACCAGCTAGAGCTATCATATCGTCTGCATTTGCAGTTAGTCTTTGAGCAATCAATTCTGCCAATAATTCATGCTTTTCTTCATTGTCAGTTGTTGCAGCATCAATAGTTGCATTTTTAATTAGCAAAGCGCTACTAGGATGGTTTAATGAATTTTTAAATATCTCTGATTTTTCAGCAGGCAATTCTCTTTCTAAACGTTCTACTCTCATTGCTAATCTTGTTACAAAATTTTCCATATTATTCTTTGCAATAGCCTGCATTTCAGGAGACTGAGCTGTAATTAGATCAATAAGCCATTTTACACCATTAGAAGTTATTTCTTTTATGAAACTTCCTGCAGCACCACCTACAGATGCTGAAACAATTAAGTTAGTAATTTCATCCATATGCTATGGTCTCCTATTTAGATTCCTCCGGTTTTTTGATTTTTACGAAGAGATTATTAACAAAAATATTACAAATGTATAACTTAATTATATCGTATTTAATGTTATGAGATAAGGAGTAATATCATATGCACAACCGGACATTTGAATAAAGTTTAAAAGAGGACATTAAAACACTGCCCTAACACATACCGTTAAGGTATTAGCTGTCTTTTTTATTCTGGATCAACTAAATTATACTTTTCTGGATCCAAATTATTTTTAACCCAATGTCTAAAGGCAACTACTAGCTGTTCATTTTTACCATCTAGCATATTATAATTTACTAAAGCTTTTAATATTGTTCCAACTGCACATTCCTCTACATCTAACTCTATATGCTCTGCGTCATTTTTATCAAAATGCTTAAGAAAATTAATATATAATATATCATTAACCTCCCTACCAAGTTTTTCACGATGCTTATATTGTCCGCTTGCCTTTTCAAATAATAAATCAGTGAAATTTTTTTTTCCTTCTCTATTAACCAATTCACAAAAAATCACATCAGCAGCCCCTGCTAAAGTGATAGCAGACAATTTATCTATCTTTGTCAAAAATAAATATATTGCTGTTTCTAATTGATTGGCCGCTAATTGAAAGCGTTTATATGTTAATACTGTTGTTTTCTTCGGTTGAGTCACAACTTTGTTTTTGGCCTTTCCTAATTTTTCCTTATTAGGAATTGTTTCAGTTTTTTTTAATTTATTGGGCATATTATTGTATGCCTCAAAAATTTTATTTCCATCTGCTCTATTCCATGACCATGTCAAATAGGCTATTACAAAATCATCATTTTGTCCATATAACGTTACATAGTCACTTATAGCAATTGTTATTGAATTGATAGCGCATTCATGCAGGTTGAGATCGCAGGTTTTAGGACAAGATGGGCTCATGTGCTTTTGAACATTTATCCCAAACATATTATCTATGTAGTTCTTGTAACTTGTCCTTTTCGGGGTATAGCCTTTAAATGCGTCATGAACTCTACAGGCATAATCAGTAAATGGCTCTTGACCAGAATTTTTTACCAATTGACTTAATATATTACTAGAAGCTGCAGAAAGAGTGATAACAGAAGATAAATCTTTTTCGTTTAAAAATAGCATAACAGCTGTCATTAATTGCTGCTTTGCAAGCTCACTTCTATGGTATTTCTTTTCTGAATTGGTCATTCTTAATTTCTTACTATTTGCATAATCTCAACTTATAGACACTTCACGTTGATAACATAACCTGAAAATATTATACATTAATGATTATTTATTGAAAGTTTCGTCTCAATATAATACAGTAGTTAGTCAACATAAGAAGATCTTTCTATTTTGCTAATATATGACATTATCATATTGCCTTAACATAATTTGTAATTCCATTTTTTGAAATGCTAATCTAAGATATATTATTGGTATAGTACAAGGACATGTCTGGATTAAATATTGTTCCCCAAGTAACAAACCCTTGTAAATAATGTAAAAAGTGAATAATATGGGGATCCTTATCTTCTGTAGAGGTAGAAGGTACAAAATGAACTTTATTTATTTTTTCTGTTTGAGGATCAATGGGAACAGAGCCATTTGATTTACCATTTTTATAAAGGTATCCTCCTTGTTTAATATTTAATACACAATTGTGATAACTCCATGGTTCTATTTCATCATCATATAAGTCAATTAAATTTAAATCATTAGTGTTGAATTTGATATCATTACAGATTAGAAATGAAAATATTTGATCCAAATAGTGCTTTTCAACAGAAGGTTGGCTATCTATTAGTTTCTTTAATGGATCTAGGTTTGTGTCTTTTCTTAATAATTTATTAGAGGATAGTTTTATCAATGCTTCTTTCAAGTCATTTTTATTCTGTATATCTGATTTACATTCCCCAATAGCTAAAACAGTTTCAATTGGGAAAAATTTTTGTTCGTTATAAGAATGTATTTTAGGCGTATAATCTGCTGCATATATGATGATATCACATTGAGTACTTATATTATCTTCTTTAGTTATAATAAATCCTGAATCTACTTTATATTGTCTCGGAAGGAATGTGTTTAATAATGCTTTAGTAATATTTTCTCTTGCTATCCCATATTCTCCGCTATGAATCATCTTCCCATTTTTATCAACATAAATATTTTTTGCTGCAGAAA
The DNA here is from genome assembly GCA_963977185.1 of uncultured Gammaproteobacteria bacterium. GTDB lineage: Bacteria > Pseudomonadota > Gammaproteobacteria > JAGOUU01 > JAGOUU01 > CAXBNV01. The sequence continues at coordinate 3,563 of CAXBNV010000042.1, forward strand.
ATGCAGACTTAAATTCTACTAATCTAGCATTTACTATTTCTTTAAAGCATTTAGAAGCCATTTTGATCCTTTTTATGAATTCATGTATAAAATTATATACTTTCTATGCGCTTTAATCTATGAGGCAATAATACTTAATTTATAATTTCGATATTTAAATTTTATTATTGGGTCCAAGTCTAAAACGGGGCCAAAAACTTCGTTCATTTAACTTTTCATAGGAAAAACAACTGATAAAAATGAAGAAATACAGCATTCTTTGCCTTTAAAACTGAAAAAAGAATTTATATATTCATCTGTTTTTAAAGCAACAAATCAAATCCGCGAAGTTTTTAACCCCGTTTTGGACTTGGGCCCTAGTTTAGTTTAAGAGAATAATTATATCATTTCATGTAAGTTTCAAAATAGATTAAAATAATACAGTAGCTGCTATATTTAGAATCCTTATAAAATATCCTGATAGTTTCGACTATCAGGATTATAAGCCCTTTATTGTGTCCGTAGGAATATAGCTAGAACTTACAATTCTCCCTATATTCCCACTGAACCATTAAACCACAAAACAAATTAACCATGTTCATCTGCTCAATATTAGAAACATTAACATCAAGTAAAGATGGACTATAAACAATCACAGCCATGACTTTAGCGCGAGAAATGGCAACATTAATTCTATTTTTATCAAATAAAAAGTTCATACCTCTTGGGGAGTCATTAGCATCACTTGCGCACATACTTAAAAACACAATTGGTGCTTCTTGGCCTTGAAATTTATCAACACTACCAACTTTTGCTTCATTACCAAGTTTTGCTTTAAGTCTATTCACTTGGTAATTATAAGGTGTAACAAAAAGCATGTCGCCCCAATCTATTAATTTTTCAGATCCATCCTTATTAACTAAGGTTCTACCTAACATTTGATTTGCCAATAAAGCTATTTCATCAACTTCTTCATCACTAAATTGTGTATTTCCTTCATGAAATACTGGCATCCTGATAATGCCATGCTTTTTATTTAAAACTCCTTCATATCCTTCTGGAATTTTAATAAATTGCTTTTCATTTTCAACGGCAGATTCAAGCTTGCTTTCATAAATAAAATCACTAATAAATTTATTAACTTCAGGATGCATTCTATAAGTAGTCCCAAGAAAAATACCCATGTTTTCAGGAATAGCTGGTGTCGTATGCAATAAGTAATCTAAAATTGATAAACCACTATCTTCTGGATGACTGCCTTGTAATGGTTGACCTAATTGCATTTGATCTCCCATTAAAATTATATTTTTTGTCGATTGGCTCATGGCTATTAAATTAGCCACACTAACTTGACCTGCTTCATCAATAAGTAAATAATCAAAATTATCCGCTAAATCTTCTCTAGAAAAGCCCCATGCAGTTGTGCCAATTACACAACCAGATTTAATATTTTCGAAAATTTTATTATTACTTAATACATTAATTTTTAATTGATCAATTTTATCATCAGTATTCTTAGTGCAAGCAAAATAACCCGTTATATTGTGTGTATTGCAATATTCTACCGTACTAATGAGTAAATTATTTATTGCTTTATGACTATTAGAAGAAATTCCAATTTTTTTACCTTGTTTGATTAATTCAGCAATAATATGCTTTCCTGTATAAGTTTTTCCAGATCCTGGTGGGCCTTGAATTGTTAGATAACTATTATTTAAATTCAAAACAGCTTTAATAATTTGTGCTAAGCGTTCTTTTGAATTATGGCTTGGTGCAATTGGTTTACCAATATCACGTCCAATAATACGAGGTTCATTTCTATTAATAAAATCTAATATTGCAGTTCCATTTAATGAGCCTTGATTAAAAGCTTCTGCCTGTCTTTTTATCGCTTCTGGTATAGGTGCTGGATTAATATACTCATCGGGTATTAAATAAAGAGGCTCAATTAATTCTTCTTTCATCTGTAGTACAATTAAACCTTTATTAATGTCACTATTATCTTTAATATATTTTACTTTTAAAGGATTACCTTTATCATCTATCTTACCTAAAATATAATAGTTAGAACTTGCCCCTTTAAATTCTTGATTCACATCAAAAGAATATTCATATGCTAATATTCTTGCTTTTGGTGTTGGCTTAAATGCTACAGTTTTAGTACGGATGCATTCAGCGAGACATTCAATATCATCATATAATTCATCATTGCTTAAACCAAGCCTATCAAACATTTTCCAAAATACTGGTTTATTTTCTCGTGTATGAAACTCTAATGACCAAGCAAATAATAACGATACTCGTACAAAATCTTCATTATTTTGCTCATTTTGTTTTTTTGCTTTTAAAAGTAAATCATCACGCAATTTAATCAAATCAATTATTTCTTCTTTTGACTCAGGCTCAACTTTCTCGGTTTTTCCAAGATAATTAATATTATTTTCTTGTTGCCTTAATCTTAACCAATCTGCAAGTTCCTGCGTGGAATTACAGTCATCTATGTTATATTCACGCAAATCATTTAATAATCTAGATGTTTGCCAATTATCACCATCTGGATTTTCACGCCAATTTTCATAAACAACAACAGAATCACTGCCCTTGCCTACATCTGTAGTACGTTTATCTCTATAAAGATGTTCAACATTCTTAATGGAATATTTTGGTTCACCAATTAATAACCCGCCTTTAATAATTTTATATAAATCAACAAATACTTCATTACGTAATAACTGATCGACCTCTATTTCACAAACACCATATCGACCCATTAATTTACGACACGCCGCAATTTCATAATTGGCATAATGGTAAATATGCATCTTATTGTTTTCCTGCCAGCGTTTATATGTCCATGTGATAAAATCCTGAAATGCAGTTTTTTCTTGCTCTTTATTATGCGCCCAAAAATCTTTATACTGCCGAACTCCTTGTTCATCAAAATAAGTAACTCCCCATAAATATTCAAGTCCTCCTGATTCCAATGGGTATCCTTCTATATCAAAAAAAATATCATGCGAAGACGCTTCAGGTAACAAAGCAAGACCATGTTTTTTATCTAATTCATGAGTTAAAACTTTATACTCAGGAATATTTTTATTTTCACTTGTTTTTTGTATAGCAGCTTGTTCTTTTAGCCTTGCTAATACAGAGTCTTTAATACCTTTAATATAATTTTTATCAGTATCAATTAAAGCCTGCATCGTAAATACTTCTGCGTTATTTAATTTTTTTATCTGACCTTTTGTAATATTTGCTATTTGAAATAAATGATCTTTAGATTTGAGTATATTTTCAGCATAATTACTCCACCTACCAAAATTATTAGAAATATTTAAATCTGGTTGATTATTTGAATCAAAATTTAAATGCATGGCTAAAAAAGATTTTTTTAAATTGAGATAATAATAGAAATAATCGGTTACTCGTAGTTTAATTTTATCGCCATTACCTAGAAATATCCCCATATATTCTGGTCTTATACCTTGCAAAGATTCTAAAATTTCTACGTAACAGCAAAGCTGAATTACAAAATATGGTTTTACTGTACTAGCCAGTTTAACGTCCCAAACTTCATAATGAAAATCTCCCAACGCGCTTTTAACTGGTGTTTTAATCAAAAAATCAGCTATGCCCTTAAATTCATCTGATTCTAAAGTAGCTTGGTATATTATATCTGCGCCAGTTAACAACACTTCTTTAGTTTTACTAGTATTTTTTGGCTGTTCTTTTAAATCAATAATATTTAAATCTTCTTGTTTAAATTTATTTAAAATTTCTAATTCATATTTATTGCCTTTATTTTGCAATGCCGACATTAGTGGATCATCTTCATCTGGAATTGGGGCTTGATTTGGGTTTAATAATATAAAATGATCCATCCATGATGCAAATTTGCTGTTCATGTAAGTGGTTAGATCTGATGGGGAGAATCTTATTTTATTTTGATTTATATACATTGGTTAAATTTCCTGCATAATTTATTTTGCTGATATATTAAAAGGCTAACATTCATTGATAATATAAACTGCAGTGCTTTATGTTAAATTGTTATACATGAAAAAGATAAAATATTTAAGTTGTTTCTTTTTGTCTTAGGGGCTTTATTTTTAACTCCTAACTAAATCCATTAGCTTATCGAAACTATTTACTACATCATATTTAACGTTCTGGTAATCAATTTTTTTATTTATTTTATCAAAGAATTTTTTAGTACATTCTATTTTAATACTCTCAATTTCTCGTAACTCCATACTAGACATTGAGCCTTTAGTCTCAGCAACAAAATATATATGGCTCCAGGTTTGCAACAGAACCAAATTATTTGAATTAAAATCTACTTTACTCTATTTGATCTCTAGATCATTCATTAGCCTAATTAGAGAACGCCCTAAAGCTGCTGCCATATTAACTGGAACAGCATTACCAATTTGTTTATAAATACTCGTCATTGGACCTTTAAACTCCCAGTCATCAGGAAAGGTTTGAATTCGAGCATACTCACGAGTTTGTAAAGGTCGTGTTTCAGTAGGATGACAACGCTCAGTTTGTTTCTGGGCTGGAGATGTTGTTAAGGTTAAGCTAGGCTCATCCAAGGACAATCTTCTCGCCATTCCTGTTTTTCCTCCACCTAGAAAATAGCTACCTTGCATATATTCTCTTTGGAGTTCATCACTAAGATTTCGCCAGTAACCTCCTTGAGGTACTTCAGTCATTATCTCGTATTTTCTTTTTGGGTAAGTTTGACCATCAGAGCTTGGAACATTGGAATCAAATAGTTCACCAGCAAAAAATGCATCTCGTAACGTCATTATCCTTTTATATGGAGAAGGCCATTTGAATGACGTTTTTTGAGCTAAGTCTTTTCTAATAGCAACTAGAATTAATCGTTCTCGTTTTTGTGGTACTTTATAAAAAATGGCTTTGAGCACTTTAGGCTCGATCAGTTTATAACCTAACTCATCAATTACACCTTTTATTACTTCTAAGGTTCTTCCATTATCGTGAGTAAATAAAGCTCTAACATTTTCAGCCAAAAATACTTTTGGATTTAACTCTTTAATGGCTCTAGCCATTTCAAAAAATAATGTTCCTCTAGTATCTTCAAAACCTAGACTTTTTCCTGCATAGGAAAATGATTGACATGGAAAGCCTCCTGTTAATACATCAATTTCATCTCCAACCTCTTTTAGAAAATTAATATTTTTAATATCGCCTTGTATTATATTCCAGTCAGGACGGTTATGTTTTAACGTATTACAGGCATGTTTGTCCAACTCATTGAGTAAAACGCTATTAAATCCTGCTTGTTCCAGGCCTAATGCTAGCCCCCCTCCCCCAGCGAACAATTCAACCAAGTTATACTGCCTACTAGGTTTGGTTTTTAATTCATCATCCCATTTAGATTCATCAATATTTTTTACTTCTGGATAATGGATTACTTGAACCTTGTCTATTAATCCAGTGTTGGGGCAAGGCTTGAGTTCTCCTTTCTTTATCTTTGATTCAATTATTCTTTTTGACGTTGAAAGAATGTCTGCTAAAACTTCTATACTGAAAAAATTTTGTTTATCTATTTGTTCTATAATATATGCCATCTGATTTGCCAACCTGTTAATTTTATATATTAATTATACATGTAGGTACGAGCTAGGTCCAGTATTATTTTTATAAATAAAATTATAATCCTTCACATCTATCATTATTTGATCAATAATGACCCTTTTAAATATCCGGAGTTTCAAGTGGTTTCATTTGATAGGTTAAATCTTAAAAAAGCTATTGAAAATAGTGTTGTCAGAATGTACGAAGCACAAACAGTAGAGGTAGATTTATATAGAAATACTCTTGATTGTTTTTCCGCTTCAATTGACGCATTAATGCAAAAAATTACCATGGAGGAATGGTTGAAACAGGAAAAAGAAAGGCAGATTCAAAAGACAAAACAAAATGCGATTGGTTCATTGCATGAAGACATCATGGGATCTATTGATGGAGTTCAAAAGCTGCCTAATTTTGTTGATATAATTTGTCATGATAAAAAAATAATTGCAGAAGTTAAAAATAAGCACAATACAACTAAAGGTAATCATAAAGTTCAAATATATCGAGATTTATCTCAAAAAATTAAAGAGTTAAATAATGGTTATACTGGATATTACGTTGAGGTTCTGCCTAAGGGTGGCAAATCCTATAATCTGCCATTTACTCCTTCTGATAATCAAACAAAAAGTAATTTGCCTAAAAGAGATGATATCAGAGTGATTGATGGTAAATCATTTTATACCCTTCTCACTGGGAATGAAAATGCTTTAAATGAACTATACGAAAATTTGCCTTTAATTGTTTCTGAAATAATTAAAGAGAAATTCAATATTGATTTACCTACTGATACTGTAGTCAACTCAAAATTATTTAAAGAAAATTTCACTAAAGTTTATGGGAAATAATTAATGCTGACAGACCAAAGCATTATGGGGCTCTGCATTTAGGATCTGTAATAAATTTTGTGTCTCTGTAGTAAATAGCTAATATGGCCCGTGGGAATATAGGGAGAATTGTAAGCTAGCTATTGCATAATAAAATTTATTACCAAATTAACCTATTGTTCTATATGATATTTTTAGAACTAAAATAATTAAAGTTAAATTCGCCATCATAAAAATAGATTTAATCTCTATATTTATGTTGTACTGCCTCGGATAACAGAATAGCTTTTAAAAATCGTATTTTAATAACAAGATATAAAGTATTATTATTCATTTTTGATATCCCAGCTTACAATTCTCTTTATATTCCCACGGACCCTTAGTAATGAATTTTAGCTGAATGAAACTTTTGACCTCATTTAGACAGAGACTCCAAACTCAAAAATATAATTTCAATTTGGTTTATATTTAATGATAAAGCTCTTTATTTCTTTACTATTATATGTTGACAAATTATTAACTAAATCTTCTAAAATTTTATATGAAAATAAATCAGGCTCAAACTCCATACCACTTAAAATTTTTAAAACTTCTCCAAAATCAGAGCCATCTAGGATATTCATATGAGTAGAATAAAATAAATAAGCCTCATCTCCAATTATAGATAAATGCTCTTTTTCATGAATAGACTGTTTTAATAGCTCGCTAAAATTTTTAGAAAGAATAATTACATCGTCATTTTTACTCATAAACACAACTCATCAGAGTTCGCTACATAGTTTAATCTATCCGCTAATGTTTTCATAATGAAAAATTGTTAAAAATTAATAAAGGTATTATATCAAAAACTATAAAACGGCCTGAGGGTTATCACTATCAGGGGCTATAATATTATAATTTATAGTTCGCAAGTTATAGATTTTGTTTAATTAACACTCATATGATAAATCTGCATTCTATCTCCATCTATATATCCACCTGCAATTGCTGAACTGCTAGCAATTAGAATATGGGTAGTATTGTCTATTAATCTAACAAATTTAGGGTAATCATAGAGTTTTCCACCAATTGTTAACTCAGTTTCATAATCAAGATCAATATAGGTTTTGCCTTCATCTGTTGATTGAAAAAAATGAGTAGCATTATTTTTACCAACTGCTAGTACAATTATTTTTCCTTGGGATACATCTATGTCCATGTGTTTGAATTTAGTTACACCATTTAAATATACTTTTTCCCAATTTTTCCCTGAGTTAGTAGATACCTCTAGTTGCTTACAGTATTCTTTGCAAGACTCATCAAGTAGAGGAGATTTTATTCCTCTAGAATTATCACCATTTTTTGAGTAAATGACTTCCTCTTCGATTTTATAATCCGTATTAGAAATCTTGAATAACTTATTTGAATTGCTAGGATTTACTATTAGTTTAGCTATGTAATCATTCTTGTTGAAATATAGCATTTCCCAATCTAATCCAGAATTTCTTGATCTATATATATAGATATTTGAATATGCATAGATATCATCTGTTACAATATTTGGTATTTCAAAAAAGAAAGATAAAGGTCTTCTGGTAGCCATCCCATTCTTAGGACAACTCTAAAGTAGAGTTTCTATATTTATAAT
>CAXBNV010000043.1:0-10772 GCA_963977185.1 uncultured Gammaproteobacteria bacterium
GGATTTTAATGAGATGGCCCTGACCCACTCAAATCTTCATAGACCCGAAATTTCTAATGCTTTTAAAATGGTGCCTAAAATTTATCTTTATGCTAAATTGATATAATATTGGATATATTATAAGGAGATAATTTGTGCCAGAATTCAAGTTACAGGCTATTAGAGATATAGTTATATTCGGAGATAGCTTATCTGGTAGAGGCCGTATGGCGAATAGAAAACTTTTTGGTTTTTTAGACATGAATAACATTAGTGGTTTAGAAGGTAAGTCTTATTATGGTAGATTTGCTAATTCTTATGTATGGTCTGATCAAATAAGTAAGATTTTTGCAGCTGAAAGTAATTTTCCAAATCCTGATCTTGATGATCCATACAGAGTAAGAACCGCATCTGGAGAGACTTTAGTTAGAACCTTATGCGAAGGAGGGTGTACTTCAGCTGATTATTCTATGAAATTTAATACTTTAGATATAAGTTATTTGGCATCAAGAGAAATTTTGACTAATTTAGATGAGCTACGTGCAGAGCTCATTGCAAATGACAAAATTATTGAAACAAGTGAAAAAGATAAAGCTGAGACATTAGTTTTAGAATGGACAGGAGTCAATGATTTAATTACAGTGCATTCAACTCCAACAAAAAAGAGTTCTGAAATAGCTGTCCAAGAAAGATTAGAGCATGTTAAAAAAATGATTGCTCTTGGCTATAAAAACTTTGTTTTATTAAACTTACCTGATATTAGTATAACACCAAGATACAAAAGGCTATCTTCTGAAGAAAGACATGAAGCACATGAAGTAATCAAATATTTTAATGATATTTTAAAACAAGGTATTGAGCAAATAAATCAAGTAAGTGCTGATTGCAATGTTACTTTGTATGACATTTGCAGTGAATATCAAGATATTATGAATAATCCTAAAAGTTATGGATTTGATTTAGAAAAATTAGATGCAACTTTTGTTGATTCAACAGATTTTAAAGAAGGTGAGACAAACTTAGTCTCTGAAGGTTATTTATTTTGGAATGATGTGCACCCGACATCAGAGTTACATGAGATTTTTGCAAATAAGTTATTTACTGCCCTTAAAAACAAGTTTAAATTTTTTGCTCCTCGTGAGCCATTAATGAAAATTTTTAGAGAAACTTATGGCAATAAAGTTTCTAAGTTAAATGAAGCTGTTTCTTGTGATTGCTCTTGTTTGCCAATGTTTAGCTCTTATAAAGAAATTGAAAAAAAAGATGTTTCTTCTTTAGATGAAATTTTTTCTTTAGCATTTAAAGGTCATGATAAAATTATCAAAGAGGTTTTAATTGATTTACAATGGATAAACGCCGTGAATCAGGTTGTTTCTAAAAATCCTGATATTTGTAAAGCAGCGCAATCATATATTGCAGAAAAGCTAAAAGAAGATGTCAAACCAGCTAAAGTAGCTTTGAGTTAATAATCTATACAAAGTTATAGCTCTTTTTGGTATAATTTGGTTTTCATATAGATTTTTAATAATTTTAGCTATGTTAGACCGAATTAAAATAGTATTAGTAGAAACATCGCATCAAGGTAATATTGGCTCAACTGCAAGGGCTATGAAAACTATGGGGCTTAGCAGATTATGCTTAGTTAATCCTAAAGATGATTATTTGGGCGGAGAATCTGTTGCTTTATCAGCAGGAGCAAGTGATGTTTTGCAAAATGCAGAAGTTGTAAGTAGTTTAAAAGAAGCTTTAACAGGTTGTAATTTAGTTTTTGCAACAAGTATTAGACAACGAACAGTGTCTATCCCCTTGATTGATGTTAAGAAAACTGTAGATGTTATTTTTGATGATTTTCTCAAAAAAGAATCTTCTGATATAGCTATAATTTTTGGACGTGAAAATAGTGGTCTTAAAAATGATGAGCTAGGGGCTTGTAATTACCATATAAAAATTGCAACTAATCCATTATATGGCTCTTTAAATTTATCTCAAGCAGTACAAATAATATGTTATGAAATTTATCAAAAAAGCTTAATACAGCAAGATAATTTAAATACTAATGTGATTATTAACCCTGATGAGTTGAAGCCAAGTTTTAATGAAATGGAAATGTTCTATGAGCATTTAGAAGAAGTATTACGAACTATTGATTTTATTGATAATAGAAGCTCAAAAAAATTAATTTTACGACTAAAAAAATTATATAATAAAGCTGATTTGAATAAAGATGAATTAAGCATATTAAGAGGAATTTTATCAAAGACTGTAAAATATGTTGAGAGAATGAAAGATAACAGTTAAATTAGATTTAATATAAAAAAATTCTTTTTTGTAAAGAAAAGGTGAGTAAATCAAACGAGAAGGATTTCTCATTACTTTAACGTTTAAAAGACTAGTGATATTGACTGGTTTTAGGGAATGATAAATGAAATTACCTATTTATTTAGATTACGCTGCAACAACTCCAGCTCATAAAGAAGTTGTTGAAAAAATGCAAAAATATTTAACTTATGAAACTGATTTTGGTAATCCATCTTCTAATAATCATATTTATGGCATGAATTCCAAAGATGCAGTAGAAGAAGCAAGAAGGCAAGTTGCTAAATTAATTAATGCGAAAACACAAGAAATAGTTTTTACATCAGGCGCAACTGAAGCAAATAATCTTGCAATAAAAGGAGTAATGAATTTTTATAAATTGCGAGGCAATCATATTATTACTGCTCAAACAGAGCATAAAGCTGTTTTAGATACTTGTAAATATTTAGAAACACAAGGATGCGTTGTTACTTACTTAACTCCAGGCAAGAATGGTCTTGTTAATTTAGAAAATATTAAAGCGGCTATAACAGATAAGACTATATTGATATCTATTATGCATGTTAATAATGAAATAGGAGTGATCCAAGATATAGAATCTATAGGAAAGTTAGCAAGAGAAAATAATATTTTATTTCATACTGATGCTGTACAGAGTGCAGGAAAGCTAGAGTTAGATGTAGATAAATATAATATAGATTTATTATCTTTATCGGGGCATAAAATGTATGGCCCTAAAGGTATAGGAGCTTTGTATATTAGATCTAAGCCTAAAAAAATAAGGTTAACTCCTCAAATGCATGGTGGCTCACAAGAAAAAGGTATTAGATCTGGAACATTGGCAACACACCAAATAGCAGGCTTAGGCGAGGCTTGTAAATTAGCTAGAAAAAATCTAAATATTAACTTTCAAAAAATAAAAAAATTTAAAGACAAGATCTGGAGTGAATTATCTAAACTTGATGGCGTATATTTAAATGGAGATATAGAGAACAGGATATATAATAATTTAAACATTAGTTTTGATTTTGTTGAAGGAGAGGCTTTAATTGCATCACTGTATGATTTAGCCTTATCTTCAGGATCTGCTTGTAATAGCAGCACACAAGAGGCGTCATATGTACTCAAAGCTATAGGAGTTAATTCTAATTTAGCTCAAGCATCAATTAGAATTTCGTTGGGGTTATATATTACTGAAGCTGAAGTAGATTATGCTATTAAATTTATCAAAACCCAAGTAGAAAAATTAAGAGAGATATCGCCGTTAACATCTTCTTTAGCAATAAGCTAAAAGATATCCATGAAATAATCAATAGCTACAAAAACAAAGATTTCTATGAAAAATAAGTCATAATCTATATTATATTTAATTATTATTTTTGACACATTCTTTATTTAATCTATTATTTGACCATATACTGTTAAAAGTATTGTGTTTATTTAAGTGTAGTGAAGATAAAAGGAATTTAATATGCCAGAAACTTGTCATGTATCAGCCAATCACATACGTTCTTTGGAAAGGACTAGAAGATTAACTGATTTTATAGAGAAAAATAGAGATAAAGTTGCTGGGGCAATAATTTCACTGGATGCAACACAAATTGGTCCAGATGGCGTTACTTTTAGTAACAGAAAAGTAGAAATGTTTAAGTCAGCTCAAATATTATTGCATTGCTGTTTATTATGCTATGACATTAAAGATCTTTATTCTGGAGACTCTGAGTATAGTAGAACAAAAAAAATGATTCATATTTTCTTTCATGTTTTATTAATGGGGCTTTCTTGTTATCAGTTATATTTGCATGCTAAATTGCATTACGAAGGCTTTACTTGTAATTCAGAGGTTAATCATTTTATTATAAATTCAAACGGAACTGTTACCTATAGTATTATTCCAACAGATAATGAATTATGTCTGCCAGTTGAGGTGTTGTTTTGGATTCGTACTGGTGTTGTGTTTGTTGTTGCATCAATGAAAGTAATTTCTATTAAGCAATCATACCCTAATAATGTCATAGGATTTAATACCAATAATCTATACAATCAACCATCAATTGATTCATCTGATATGAAACGAGTAGGCGAGCATAGAATTAACATACCAAGCTCACCTGCTAATAGTGAACAAAAAAATTCAGAAAATAATGATGATAAGGCAAGTGTTCACTCGTTACCTAGTTTAAGAGAGGTATCACATGCAGTACATGAATCACATGAGCAAGAAATGTCAACTAGAGTTTGGGATAGATATAGGCAATCTCCTGTGGTATCAGATTCTCGAGAGCCTTATGTAGAATCAAATAAGGGATCGCCAAAATCTCAACTTAGTTAGTTTGTAAATAATATTGATTTTTTGCTATATTTTGTAATAAAATAAACTTATTTTTTTAATTAAATTTTAAGATAAATATTATATTATAATGTTATGTTATTGATTTTAAGTATTATTATAGTTTTTTCATCTTCTGCTTATTTATATAAGAATGTGAAAAAACAGCATTCAGTTGATTGGGGTTGTAAGTTTTTAAATAGAGCTTACCAGTTTAATCAATTAATATGTCGTAAATATCATCGATTAGGTGATAACTTTTGGCTGAATTTGCCTGAAAAAGGGGGAGCTTTGATTGTTGCAAATCATCAAAGTGGTTTGGATATTTTGTTACTGGTCGCTGCTAGTAAAAGAAAAATAAGATTTATTGCAGCTAAAGAATATTGTGATATGCGTTTTCTAGGTAAAGTGTTTCGTAATGCAGGTTGTATACCTGTTGATCGTAAGAAAAAATCAACATTTACATTGCAAGAAGCATTAAAAGTTGTTGAACAAGGAGAAATTGTTGCATTATTTCCATTTGGAGGATTTCATCTTCCAAAAGATGATGAACCAAAAATTAAAAGTGGTGCTGCTATAATTGCTAAAAATACTAAAGCACCAATTTATTCGGTATATATTAGTGGTCTTCGTAGCTTAGGATCAGTATTTTTTAGCTTAGTATTGCCAAGAAGTAAGGCTTGTTTAGAGTTAAAATCAATAAAAACATGCAATGATGATAATATGGATACGGTCTTACAAGAATTATCAAATGAACTAAGTAATAAAATGAATTATCCTGGAATTAAGAAAACTATTCCATTAGATAAAATAGAAAAAGAAGCAAAATAAAAAAGTATTAAATTATTAAAATTATTTAAAAGCTTGCAAATATAAAAATTAGCCTTAAATTTAATATAGTATGTATTTATTATTTTAAATTTAAGGTTTTTTTATGATTGATAAGTTTACAAATAAGTTTCAACAAGCTTTTGCTGATGCACAAACATTAGCTATAGAGCGCGATCACACTGTAATAGAAGATATTCATTTATTAAAATCTTTATTAGATCAACAAGGAAGTAGCATTAGGTCTATACTGGCGCAATCTAATGTGTCTTTAGTAAAATTACGAACTTTATTCGATGAGTCTTTAGATAATTTGGCTAAGCTTTCTCAATCAACAGGAGAAATTAGTATTTCTCCTGAATTATCAAAGCTAATTAATTTAACTATTAAATTATCTAAAGAAAAAAAAGACGCTTATGTATCAAGTGAAGTGTTTTTATTAGCTTTAGTTAAAGATGGAAAATCAAAAGCAAGTAAAATTTTATCTGAGTCAGGATTAGATAAGAATAAATTATATAAGGCTATAGATAATCTTAGAGGCAGTGATACCGTAGATGATCCCAATGCTGAAGAAAATAGAAAAGCGTTGGAAAAATATACTCAAGATATGACTGCCAGAGCAGAATCAGGAAAATTAGATCCAGTTATAGGTAGAGATGATGAAATACGTAGAACGATTCAAGTTCTGCAAAGAAGAACTAAAAATAATCCGGTATTAATAGGAGAGCCAGGAGTTGGTAAAACAGCTATTGTTGAAGGGCTTGCTCAAAGAATAGTAAACGGTGAAGTACCAGAAGGACTTAAAGGTAAAAGATTATTGTCTTTAGATTTAGCAGCTCTAATAGCTGGAGCTAAATTTAGAGGAGAATTTGAAGAAAGATTAAAATCGGTATTAAATGATCTTTCAAAGCAAGAAGGTCAAATAATTTTATTTATAGATGAGCTGCACACTATGGTTAGTGCCGGTAAAGCTGAAGGAGCAATGGACGCTGGTAATATGTTAAAACCTGCATTAGCAAGAGGGGAATTGCATTGCATTGGAGCAACGACTTTAGATGAATATAGAAAATATATTGAAAAAGATGCTGCTTTAGAGAGGCGTTTTCAAAAAGTATTAGTTCAAGAGCCTAGCGTGGAAAGTACTATTGCGATGTTAAGAGGTATTTATGAACGCTATGAATTGCATCATGCAGTTGAAATTACTGATCCTGCATTAGTTGCTGCAGCTACTTTATCTCATAGATATATTACAGATAGACAGCTTCCTGATAAGGCGATTGATTTAATTGATGAAGCAGCAAGTCTTATTAGAATGGAGATAGATTCTAAACCTGAAGTTATGGATAAATTAGATAGAAGATTAATTCAGCTTAAGATCGAAAGAGAAGCTTTAAAAAGAGAAAAAGACGATGCCTCAAAAGAAAGATTAAATAATTTAGATAATGAAGTCACTAAATTAGAAAAAGAATATGCTGATTTTGACGAAATTTGGAAATCTGAAAAATCATTAATGCAGGGAACTCAAAGTATTAAAGAAGAGTTAGATAGAGTAAGGATTGAATTAGATAATGCGAAAAGAGCTGGTGATTTAACAAGAATGTCAGAATTGCAATATGGCAAAATTCCAGAACTTGAAAAGCAGTTACAAGCAGCAAATAATGCTGAGAATGAGATAGAGCAATCTCATTCTCAGCCTCAGTTAGTAAGAAATAAAGTAACAGCTGATGAAATAGCAACTATTGTATCTAAGTGGACAGGTATTCCTGTTAATAAAATGCTAGAAGGTGAGAGAGAGAAATTATTAAAAATGGAGCAAGAACTCCATAAAAAAGTTATTGGTCAAAGTGAAGCTGTAACTGTTGTTGCAAATGCAATAAGAAGATCAAGGGCAGGGCTTTCTGATCCTTCAAAACCAACAGGTTCTTTTTTATTTTTAGGACCAACAGGTGTTGGTAAGACAGAATTATGCAAAACTTTGGCAACGTTTTTATTTGATACTGAAGATGCTATGGTTCGGGTAGATATGTCTGAATATATGGAAAAGCATTCTGTGGCAAGGTTAATTGGAGCACCTCCAGGATATGTTGGTTATGAAGAAGGAGGTTATTTAACCGAGGTTGTAAGGCGTAGACCATATGCGGTAATTTTATTAGATGAAATAGAAAAAGCCCATCCAGATGTATTTAATGTTTTATTACAAGTATTAGATGATGGTAGATTAACTGATGGGCAAGGTCGAGTCGTTGATTTTAAGAATACGATTATAGTTATGACATCTAATATAGGCTCTGATATTATCCAAGAAATGTATTCTAAAGGTGATGTTGAATATAAAGAAATTAAAACTAAAGTTTTAGATTTGCTTAAAAATTATTTAAGACCTGAGTTTGTTAATAGAATAGATGAAACTGTAGTTTTTCATCCATTAAATAAAGAAAATATAATAAAAATTGCTAAAATCCAAGTCGATTTATTAGCAAAACGTCTTGCTAGCCAGGATATGACTTTAGAATGCACCGAAGAGGCATTGGCTAAGATAGCTGATTATGGTTATGATCCAGTATATGGAGCAAGGCCTTTAAAAAGAGCCATTCAGGTATATATTGAGAATCCTTTATCTCAGGATATATTGTCTGGAAATCTTTTACCTAAAGATACAATAAAAATATCTGTTAATAAAAAAGAAGAAATTTGTTTTGATAAGACTGATTAAATATTTGTATAATATAGATTAATTATTATAATAAAATATATTATATAAGTTTACTTAATTGACAATTAATAATTTATAATAAATGGAGCAATATTAAATGAAGGGACTCTCTAAAAAAATATTATATCTATCTGCAGCAGGGATTATTCCAGCGGTATTTAATTATTCTTTTGCCGCAGGATTTGGTTTATATGAGCAAAGTGCAGACAGATTAGGTACATCATATGCCGGTGTAACAGCTGCAGCAGAAACAGTTAGTACTACTTTTACTAATTCTGCAGGATTAACTAGATTTAGTAATCATCAGCTTTCTATATTTGGAGCTGGGATTTTTCCTGAAATGAAATTAAAAACCGATACGGCCCTTACATCATTAGGTACTCCAGTTGCAGGTAAAAATAATGAGCAGGCAGCTCAAGATGCAGTTGTACCTGCTTTATATGTAGGTGGTCCTATAACAAACAGATTATTTTATGGCATGGCTGTTACTGTACCTTTTGGGTTGCAAACTGAATATGGTAAAGACATGAAAGCAAGATATGCAGCAACTAAATCTTCGGTTGAGACTATAGATATTAATCCTAATTTAGCTTATAAAATGACAGATAAAGTTTCTGCATCTGTAGGTATTAGCGCTCAATATATTGAAGCAAAATTAGATAGAGCAATAGATGGTTCTGCTCTTTGTTTTTCTGGCGTATTTTCTGGAGCAGTTGCACAGGGAGCTTCTGCATCTAATGCAACTGCTGCAGCAACAGCCGCTTGTAGTGCTGTAGGCTTAGGAACACCTGGTGTTGCTGCAACTGATGGCCTTGCAAAAAATAAAGCTGATAATTGGGGTTATGGTGCAAATCTTGGCTTCTTATATGAAGCAGATGAGAATACAAGGTTTGGTCTATCTTACCGATCAGCGATTAAACATACTGCAAAAGGTAAAATAAAAATATCTTTACCAGGTGTTTATGATACTAATGCAAATTTAGGACAGATTGTAAATACATTATCTTTAAAGAATCAAAAAGTGAAAGCAACGGTAACGGTGCCTGAAAATATAAATATAGGAAGCTTTAAAAAAATTAATGATAAATGGGATGTTATGGCTGATGCTACTTTTGTTAGATGGAGTAGATTTTCAAAACTGTCGTTAAAATATAGCGATGGATTAGCAACTAATGTAACAGAAGAAAAATTTAAAAATACATTTAAGTTATCTTTTGGTGCTAATTATCATTTAGCTAATTGGATGCTAAGATTTGGTGTTGCAGCTGATAAATCTCCTGTATCAACTAAACATAGAACAGCAAGACTTCCAGATGATAATAGATTATGGGGTTCAGCAGGCTTTAGAAAAGAGTTCACTCCAAATTCTAGTATAGATGTTGGTTATGCTCACTTATGGGTTAAATCACCTAAAATCAATGAATCTGCTATAGCTACACCTAAATTATTATTAAAAGGTAGTTATGATAATCAAGTGGATATTTTAGGAGCTCAATTTAATTTTAGTTATGCTTAATTAAAATAAATATATTTATTTTAGAAAATGTAATGAAATTAATTAGAACCCTGTATGAATATATTTATGCAGGGTTTTTTTGTAATGCAAATATATAGATGATTGAACTTGAACAAGAAAGACTAAAAAAGTTTCTATTTAACATAGATAACAATAACTATTAAAAATAGTATAAACGCTATTAAAGCAAAAATTCCGAATATAATGAAATGATATGGCTTGAAAGTATTGGCATCTTGCTGCATTTTAGTTGAGTGTTGCACTCCTATTAATGCAGCAAGAATAGTCTGAATGATTTTCAATAGTCTAAATCTAGAATTATTATTATCGTAAGATAGTAAAATAATAAATTTTCCTATTTATAATCAATACTAACCGTAGTAATCACGGTTGTTATCTCTGTAACCGCCGCCACTTCTAGAGCCGCCTTTGCCTTTATTTTCTCTAGCCATGCTAACTTTTAAGCTACGACCAGCTAATTCTTGGCCATTACCTTCTAAAGAATCTTGAGCTGCAGATTGAGTTTCGAATTCAATAAAAGCAAAACCTTTTGAACGACCAGTTTCAAAATCAGTAATTAACTTAGCTTCTGTAACAGCGCCAAATTTGTTAAAAAAATCTTCAAGATCAGCTTGGGTAACAGAGTAAGCTAAATTGCCAACATATATTTTATTTTGACTCATAATAAACCTTTTAAAAAAACGATAAAAAAACAGTAACTTAAACAGATATAATATTAGAAATAGCCGAATGAGAAGATATTAAAGATTAAATATTTCGCGATCAATTACATATTTCAAAAATACAAGTGCTTTCGATAGTCACTAACTAACGTGAAAATACATTCACTAGGTAATTCTATACAGATAATAGTATTAGATCAAGTTAAATTATTAATTTATTTTATATTTTTAGCATAATCAAGTTATATGCTTAAAAAATGATTAAAAATAAAGAAAGAAAATATAAAAAGCTATACTGATTTAGTTGAGATTTTGTTTTTAGATGAGGCTTTTTAGATGTTACAAATAGTTACTTGAGCCTGTAAATAATTCTGTGTAAACTACTTATTTACTACACGGGGAATCTGC
>CAXBNV010000044.1:0-10262 GCA_963977185.1 uncultured Gammaproteobacteria bacterium
CTTTTAAAGAATATTATGATGGATTAGAGTATCAGTTAAAACAGTGGCAAGACGATCATGAGATTCAAGAAGGATTTATATATCTAAAATTTCATGATAATCCTACAAAAGGATTGACTTATACAGTAAAATCAAAAGATACCGGTATAAAACAAGGTATTATTAAACAAGATGTTATCGAGGCTTTTTTTTCTAAAGACAATAGGGATAAAAATATATCTTCTTTTGAGCAAGCAAAAGATTATAAAGAAGAAATATTAAAAGTAATTATAACTCAAGGAAATTCTTCATTAGAAGATGAAGAAAAAAATAAGATTCCAGCAGAGATAAAAAATGAAATTGAAAAGCTATTAATATTGGCAAGTGATTCATCGAGAAATCAGAATGCAACAACAAACATGGATACATGTATAGGCTCAAGAAGGGAGGCTTTAGAGAAATTAATTTCAAATCCAGAACAAAAGCAATCACTTTCAGAAATATCTACATCTAAGACATCTAAGGCTAATTTAATAAAAAACTTACATAGTAATCTACAGAAAACTAAAAATGCTTTGCAATACTCATTAAGCAAGATTGATAATTATCAAGGAGTAGACTCATTAGGCTTATCTGTTAAATTACTAGAAACATTTAAAATTGACTTTAAAATTAAAGATTTAAATACATTACTTGATATTATTAAGGATTTAACTAAAGATGAGATTTTATCTTTATGCCAAAGAGATGAAAATATTGAACAATTTATAAATCCAATTAAAAATAATATTGAAAATTTAACTAATTTTGTTTTGGATTGCTCAGAAGATAACTTAAAAGCTTTATTGGAAGCAATTTCAAAGAGAGGTTATATCACAAAGCTTTTTGATTCTGTTCAAACATTATCGACAATTATTGATTATGCATCAAATAATGGAAAAACAAATATTATACTAAAATCATTAAAAGATAATTTAAAAGATATAATTAAATCAGGAAAAGATTTTGGTTTAGTTCTTCAATACCTTAATGAGACTCAAAGAGACGCAGTATACACCGCATTAAAAGATAATTTAAAAGATATAATTGAATCAGGATACAATTTTGGTTGCATTCTTCAATATCTGAATGAGACTCAAAGAGACGCAGTATACACCGCATTAAAAGATAATTTAAAAGATATAATTAAATCAGTAGAAGATTTTTGTTACGTTATTTATTTTCTTAATGAAACTCAAATAATAGTAGTATGCACAGAATTCAAAGATAGTTTAAAAAATATAATTAAATCAGGAAATGATCTTGGTGACTCTTTTGAATATCTTGATGAAACTCAAAGAGGTGCAGTATGCACCGCATTAAAAGATAATTTAAAAGATATAATTAAATCAGGACGTGATTTTAGCGATGCTTTTAAATATCTTAATGAGACTCAAATAACTTCGGTATGTATCATATTAAAAGATAATTTAAAAGATATAATTAAATCAGGAAAAGATTTTAGTTTAGTCCTTCAAAACTTTAATGAAGCCAAAAAAAGTGCAGTATGCACCGCATTAAAAGATAATTTAAAAGATATAATTACATCAGGACTTGATTTTAGCGATGTTTTTCAATATCTTAATGAAGCTCAAAGAGATACAGTATGTTCCGCATTAAAAAATTATTTTAAAAATATAATTAAATCAGGAGTTGATTTTAGTTACGTTATTAAATATCTTAATGAGACTCAAAGAAATGCAGTCTACACTGAATTAAAAGATAATTTAAAAGATACAATAAAATCAGGAATTGATTTTGGTTACGCTCTTCAATATCTTAATGATGCTCAAAGAAGTGCAGTCTACACCGAATTAAAAGATAATTTGGAAAGTATAATTAGATCAAGACAGGATTTTGCTTGCCTTCTTCAATATCTTACTGAGGCTCAAATAACCTCAGCATGTATCGCATTAAAAGATAAGTTAAAATGCATATCAGGATGTGATTTTGGTTATGTTACTCAATACCTTAGTGAGACTCAAGTAACTGCAGTATACACCGTATTAAAAGATAACTTAAAAGAGATAATTAAATCAGGACGTGATCTTGGTGAAGCTCTTCAATATCTTAATGATATTGAAAGAAACGAGGTATGTATCGTATTAAAAGATAATTTAAAAAGTATAATTACATCAGAACGTGATTTTAGTTACGTTCTGATGTATCTTAATGAAACTCAAAAAATAGTAGTATGCAACGCATTAAAAGAGGCGCAAAAAGATGATAACGATTCAGATGGTAAACAATTAAAACCAAAGAGACGCTAGGCACCTCTTTTAATCACTCAAGTATTTATACCATTATCAATTAAGTATTAAAAAGAACTAAAGAATAATATTTAAAATAAATAAAGTTAACGTGAAACGATTCTAACTGCTCTTGTCGGGGCAGATTCACAGTTGTTTAATGACAGGCTTTAATTTTACTTTTTTGACTAAATAATCTTAAAATTGAATTAAACAGGAGCGTTGCATATACTAGATAGATAAGTTTTATTGTTATTATAAAGGATTATTAAAATGCAACTAAAAAAACTTCTTTTTAACTATATCCAAAACAAGCAATGCTTGTTTTGGAAAATTTTTCGAGGCGCTTAGTTATTTCTATTTATTATAATCTACCAGTATACAAAGATACTTATAATTTAATATTAAAATTATTTAAAGCAACCAAGAATCTTCCAAAAGAATATAAATATACACTTTGCCAGGAGTCGCTGGTTTTCAGTTACAAAAACCGGAGCCCTATAGAGTACGACGCGAACAACGCGTGGAACCAAGATTCCAGGCATGCATAACACTTAATTAAGCGTCTATTTAACATAATGTACATTATGCGCAGTTAAATTATTAAAGCAATATGATAAAGCTAAAAGATTTGGCAGTGTCTCTTATAAGAAAATTTTATTATGAGTTTAAGCCAACCTTTGCCACAGAAAAGCTAAATGAGGCTCATAAACTATCAATTTCAAAAGAAACTGTAAGACAGTTGATGATTGAACAATGAATTATGGATTCCAAGAAAACAGCGATTAACTAGAGCTTATCAGCCTAGATATAGAAAACCTTGTTTAGGAGAATTAATCCAAATAGATGGCTCTCCGCACTGTTGGTTTGAACATAAAGATGATGAGCAATATTCTCTGCTTCTAGCAGTTGATGACGCTACAAGCAAAATATGGCTGCGCACTTTGCGCTATCTGAATCTACCCTATCATATTTCAAAAAGCCTTCTAATATTAAGGTAAAATATTATCGCAATACAATAAAAAAAGCTTGTTGTACGATATCGTATATTGTATGATGTGTTCTATAATAATTTTTAACAATAAACAAGAGGTAGTAGTATGTCTAATAAAATAACAAAGCTAAGTAAATTTTTAAAAGTAACATTTCAAATTTTATTTGGTTTATTTATAGTAATTGGAGTTATTAATGTTTTTCCTCCTATTTATGTACATCTAATGTTTCCTGACAAACTTGGAACATTTGAAATGATAAAACAAATATTAATAGGGCTTTTGTCTACAGGAATTAGTTTATATTTATTTTTAAATCTAATTAAAGTGCTAAAAAATTATCAAAATGCTGAATATTTTGCAAAAGAGAATATTGTTTATTATAAAAAAATTGGTTGGACTTACTTGGTATCTTCTTTATTTTGGATATTCATGATTATTAAAATAATCATATCTATTCCAGCAGTAATAACAGTGGAAATGGTTCAGCCATATTTACCCCTTGCCAAATTTATGTATTCTTTTTTAATGATCTTTAACTTTAGTGTGTTTATAATTTATACTCTAATATTAATTCTTCTGTATTGGGTTATGCTTGAAGCGATAAGAATACATCAAGAAAACATACATACAATTTAAGTTTATATTTTAAATTATATGAAGGATTTTATATGGCGATAATTATAAATATCGATGTCATGCTTGCAAAACGCAAATTAAAAAGTAAAGAGCTGTCTGAGTTAATTGGAATTAATGAGCAAAACCTGTCTATTTTAAAAACTGGAAAAGCAAAGGCTTTAAAGATTAGTACCTTGAATGAGCTATGCAAACATTTAGATTGTAATATTCAGGATATTATTGAGTATGTTTCAGATGAAAATTAACTTTTTTGTTGTAAATTTTTTAAAAAATAAACATTTACAATGTAATTTATTTTTAGGTTAACTGAAACAATGATAATGTGGTAAATTAGTAACTTACCACATTATTATTTACAGCTTAATTTTTCTAAGTATTTAATCTTAAACCTATGGAACCCATATTATAATATTGAGAGTCTAGATTAACATTCCAGCTACTTGTTACAGCATGACCTTCAGCAAGAGTTGAACCAAAATTATATACGCTGCTTCCTATAAACATTCTTTTATATTCAACAAATAAACTAAAGTGTTTAGTTATATCAGTATTAACACCCAGTTTTACTTGCCCAGCAAAAGTTGTATCTTTATCACTTGGGTTTGAATTAAAATGATTTACAGTTTCAGGCGGAGATACTTGTATAGCTGAAGCATTCGAAACAGACAATACTGCACCACCAATACCAACACCAACAAACGGATGAAATCTTTTGAATTTAAAAAAATCAAAGTTTGCAACAGCATTCATCAGAAAAATTTTGCTTTTAATAGGTAACGTTACATAGAAATCATGCTCATCTAATCTTACTGTATTATTATTGATGTCATGACTCTTAAACTTATTTTTACCAAAGTTAAATCCTTCAAGTTCGATAGCTGGTGCAAAAAACTTTATTTTTGAAAACTGATAACCAATTTGACCTCCAACGAAATCAACTGACTTGCTATTAGTTTTTCCAAAAGCATCAACTGCCAAAGGACCACCTTGAGTGGCTTCTGATAAAAAAGCAGTACTATATTGGTTAACTTTAATTTTATTAGAATTACCATTGCCTACAGAAACTCCAATATAGGATTTTCCATCTGAATTTTTAGCTTGTTCCATTACTCGAGCATATACTGAAGAGCCATGCAATGAGCATAATAAGCCTATCATGGTAATTGAGTAATTAATGCTTTTACTTTTGTTATATAGCTTCATCTAACAATAATTCCTTTTAGTTATTAAATTTTTTTATTACATATCAAATTAAAATTTTGACACATAAAAAATAAGATAATGTTTTTATATATTGTTGTCAAATCTATAAAAGAGAATGGAGTTTGCTGAAGAATTTTTATAATAATATTTTATGATTTAAAATTAAGATTTAATGAAATAACATTATATTTGATTATTTAATACCCTACTTTTTTAATTTATTATTTATATTTATAATATCGTTTTGCTGATGATAATGGTATAAAGTTAAAGCAAGTAATTTTAAGTAGTCTTAAATTGTCGCCAAGCATTATAACTAAAATTAAATATTTACTTTCCAAATATAAAGCCCAATCACTCTATATAAAAATGATTGGGTTTTTTTTTATTATCTAAAGACCTATAGATATACGTCCAAGCAATATCAAAATTATATAAATAATTAAAATTATTCCAATAATACCAACCGGGGTATATCCCCAATTTTTACTATGTTGCCAAGTTGGTAAACCACCAACCAAAAATAATATTAACAAAATAAGTAATATTGTACCTAGCATAATTTATTCCTTAAAAGTAGATTAATAATTTCATTATAGGTTAACAACAAAAATAAATCGCTTAGATCAGCATATGAATTATAAGTAAGATCAGATATTCTGAAGAATACTTTGATAGTGTTTTAGATGTTAATGGTATTGATAATGGTATAATACTTAGGCATTTATAACGCTTGGATATGAATTAAATGATGCTCTGGATAATTCAGAGTATCATTTAATTCAAAAGGTCTATTTAAATATCTTTAACATTGGAAACATTGGCTTAATTAGTCCAAAAAACTGTAAGACATATATAATTAAAATAATTAGAATAACTATATTAAGTAATGATTTGATTGCCGGTGGCATTGGGATAAACATGTTAATTAAACCCAAAATTAAACCAAAAATAACAATAAGAGCTATTAAGTTAAGAATACCAGGCATTGTTAAATTTCCTTATATTTGATTGATAATATAAAAAATATAGCACATCTTACAATAAATATATTATTTTAGATGATTTTGTCCTTATTGATTCATTACTTTCCTTATTTTTTTAATAAGATATAATTACCTTCAATAGCAACCCGCTTCACAAAATATTAACTTATTTAATTATGTATAGTTATCAACACAGATATCATGCAGGCAACTTTGCTGATATTCATAAGCATGTAACTTTATTGGCTATTTTAAAATATTTGCACAACAAAGAATCAGCTTGTTGTATCATCGATGCTTTTGCTGGAGAAGGAATTTATAATCTAAACTCTAAAGAAAGTGATTTTAATCAAGAATATAAAACTGGATATAGTTTATTAAAAGATTTATCTGAAAAAAATTTTCTGTATGAAGAGTTACTGCAAAAAACTACTGAAAATATATACTCAGGATCTCCTTACGTTATACAATCTGAACTTCGATCTCAAGATAGAGCTATATTCATTGAAAACCACACAAAGACTCATGCTTTATTAGTTGATAATTTTAAAGAAATATCTCGACATAAGAATATTAAAATTTATAAAAGAGATTCCTATGAGGCTGTTAATGCTCTAGTGCCATATAAAGAGCCAAGAGGCATTATATTTTTTGACCCTAGTTATGAAGTTAAAACTGAATATCATAAACTTGCTAATTTTGTGTACAATAATTATAAAAAAAATCCTCAAGGTATTTATGTAATATGGTACCCTATAATTTTTCAAAAAAGCTTCCATAAGGAGTTATTTTGGCTGTTTGATAAATTTCCAAAAGATAAAATTTGGCATAACCAAATTTTCCATAAAAAAAATGAAGTGAAAAAAGGCATGTATGGCAGCGGAATAATTGTAATAAATATCCCTTGGACAGTAGATACGATATTAGATGAACATTTTCATTCTCTTAATGAAAAGTCCAACCCAACACAATCTTAAATATAAAACATTAGTCCATTGATTCATTGATAATGGTATAAAGTCACAGGCTAATCCTTGTTACATTTTTTTGCTTAATTAGAAGACAATGAATATATTTTATTATATTGAGTATATAAATAATCTATTAAATATTGAGAATTTGGCTTCTCTTTTGTTACTGTTTTTAGAATTTCTAAAGGAGCTTTACTTGAACCATAATGGTGTATTTTACTTTTTAACCATTGTTGTATTTCCTGCAAATTTCCTTTAGATAATATTTCATCAAAATCAGGTAAATCTTTTTTAACGATAGAGTAAAATTGTGCTGCATATGCATAACCTACAATATAACAAGGAAAATATCCAAAAAGTCCTGCAAACCAATGCACGTCTTGCAAAATTCCTTCTTGATCATTTTGTATATCCACTCCCAAATATTCCTTCATTTTTTGACGCCATACATTAGGCAAATCTGATACTGATATCTCATTATTAAATAAATCCTTTTCTATTTCATAGCGAATGATTATATGTAAAATATAAGACAAAGGATCGCTATCTAAGCGTATCGGGTTAATATTTAATCTATAAATTGCTTTATGAAATTGCTCTAATGATATTTTATCTAAACTAGGCTTATACATTTTTTGAATTTGTGAATAATAATTACTCCAAAATTTAATGTTTGGTGCTGTAAGATACTCCCAAAATAAGGATTGCGACTCATGTAACGCACATCTACCATTTAAAATACCTAAAGGGGTATCTTTAAATAATGAACTGATATTTTGCTCATAAAGTCCATGACCTCCTTCATGAATTACTCCAGTAATACCGCTTATCATGTCATTTTCTTTATATTTAGTTGTAACAACTACATCATCAAATATTCCACCAGTCATGGGGTGTTCTGATTTATTAAGTCTTCCTCTTAAAAAATCAAAGCCCATATTACATAATATCTTTTTTGCTAGCTCATGCTGTTTTTCAGCTGGAACATGGGAGTATAAAAAATCAGCTGAAATTATTTTTCCTGATTTTTTTATATTTTTTATTAAATTTACAACTTCATTTTTTAATTTTGAAAACAAAAGATCAATAACTTCAACGCTCAAACCTTCTTCATATTCATCTAATAAAACATCATATGGATTTTTATAATTATGTTTAAATTTTTCAATGATTGATTTTTTATAGGAGATAATTTTTTCTAGATATGGTGCAATCAAAGAAAAATCATTTTCTCTTTTAGCTTCTTCCCATTTTTGCTGTGATGTGCTACAAAGCTTAACATATTTAGCATATTCATCTTTATCAATTAATTTATTTTTATTAAATGTATCTATACATATTTCCAAAGATTTTTGTGTAACATAACTTAATTGGTAATAAACTTCATCAATAGATAGTTTCTCTATAAAATTAGCCATTTTTTTTGAAGTTTCTAACTCAAGGTGCTTTTGAGATATTATGCTCGCTATAGATGAATAAGAATCAACTGAACCTAGCGGAGCATCTGTGATTTGATGAACCTCGATAATATCAATAATACTCTGATAAACATTTATTTCTTTAAGAAATACTAAAAAATCTTGCTCAAGACATGCTATAGACACACTAACTCCTTGTTTTTTTTATCAAATTAATAAATGTAAAAAGTAAAGATCCACAATATATTCATAATTCAAATATATTCACCTATAATCATTTATATAATAACTTTCTTTATCTAAAATATGAATACAATTTGGCAAACGTTATATCACACTCCTTGGTGGGTTTATGTATTATTTATATATCTTATAAATATAGGCATTAGAGCATCTAAACAAAACATAGTGTCATTAGATAAATTATTTATAATCCCGGCATTATTTACAATAATGACAGTTCATTCTTTAGTAACATCTTTTAACCTATCTGCTTTTACAATTGTCTTATGGATTTTATCTATTTTAATAGGTTTAATTCTAGGCGCTGCTAATTGCATGAGGTTCAAACAAATAAGAGTAGATAAAAATAATAGATTATTAGAAGTTCCAGGAACCTGGAGTACTTTAGTTATTATAATTATTATTTTTGCAAGCAAGTATTATTTAGGTTACAGCATGTCAGTTGATCCTAATATTACTTCTGATATCTGGTTTGAAATTATTGCTCTTGGTGTATCAGGTGTCTGCGCAGGATTCTTTATAGGTAAATTAATTTATTTTATTTATAAATTATATACTGAGCAATCTGTTCATCTAGATATTAAAAATAATTAATTATAATTACTAAACAATATCCTTGATTTGCTTAACAACTTCCATAGCTATTTCAACAGAAATCAAAATAATAATAATCCACTCAAGAAAAGATGAATGAGCAGAGTTTAACTCATGTGATAAAAATATATAAAGTTCATGTACAACATCTAACCTTCTATGCAAAACATCTATTCTTTGCTTTAAATCTAAGTATTCTGTAGTTATCTTATAATATGGCTCATAACCTGGGCGCTTCCAAAAAAACTCAGGTGTATCTAATAAATCACAATCAAGATTAATAGAATTTCGCTCTTCAAATAGCTCTCCCATAAGTTTCGATACTTTTCTTCTTGATAAAGTCGTCTTACCTCTAGCGCTAACTTGCTTAGTTAAAAAACTTGTTTCTTGAATTGTTTCAGCAACCGATGATTCAAATACTTCTAACTTTACTGATTGAGATAAAGCATATGATAAAGATAATTTAATTAAAACGTCATCAGATTCAAGATATATTAAATCAGTTTCTTCATCTATTTCTGTTTTGTCTGAATATACAAACTCGAAGATATCTGAAGCTTGAGTATCAACAATATCAATAGATATTTTATCACAAATTTCACGCATAATATCTAAACTATCAGGCATCGCATTCCAGATGACAAATACCCCATATGAAAATATAAATGCATTAGTTTCATCGCCTATTGTAATACAGACAACGTCTTCATGAAATTTAGTATTAAATTTTGTAACATTAAGAGTTTTATCAATTAATTTCAGATTGTATGATTTAGCAGTACAGTGATATGAACAAAGCATAAATTTAATTTAAGAGTTTTTTAAAATACAGCACATATCATACCATGAAATCTACTAAAATAACTAAATATATCAATATACTTTAAAGATAAATGTCAATGGCAGACTAAATTCCATACCTAGCGCCAGAGAAAATTCCATAGCGTTA
>CAXBNV010000045.1:0-9170 GCA_963977185.1 uncultured Gammaproteobacteria bacterium
TTTGAATTTGATTTTCATCTTAAAGTTTTTAATAAAACTTCAAAAAAATATTTCTACTAGCTCTTATAACTGAATAATTGATAAACGACTTAACTAAACGCTCTTGCAAATTGTTTGCATTGCATATATATTTTGTCATTTGTAAGTGTTAATTTTTAAAGAACATTATCGCTAGCAACTCATGTTTTAATCTGTTCTGCTGAACGATGAGGTAATTCTAAACCAACCAGATTTAAAGTCAACATTTTTTTTTAAAAAAATTATTTTTTTTTAAATATAAAACAAGGCGTTGCATCAAAATAACTTAGTTGATAATCAAACAAAGTGCTAAGGCTTTTAATTTACTTTAAAACTTAAAAACAAAAAAATATTTATATTTAAAATATCATTAAATAACAATAAGTTAATATTTAAGGAAACTATTCCATACTTAGCTGTCAAAATAACTATAAAGCAAATTACGAGGTTATTTTTATGATTAAAAAATTTATTACTACTATAAGCTTATTTAGCATTTTAGGATTTGGTTTATCAGGTTGCTCAAGTAAAACAGGAGGCGCAGCAACAGGCGCGGTTGCAGGTGGACTCGTTGGATCATTATTTGGCAGTGGTACAGGTCGAGTTGTTGCTACTGGAGTTGGCGCTGTAGGTGGTGCAGTTATTGGCTCTAATTTATCTGGCGACAAAAAAAAATAAAATAAAGTTTATTTAGGATGAGAGTAAGCACTGCTGCGCTCATCTCAAACTTAAAAATATTTAAATTACAGAAAAAACATCTTTTACTGTAATATCTTGATAGCATTCTTGTGTGTTTTTATAACAAACTTTAGATATACAAGGAGAGCAAGAATATTTTTTCGAGCTGGCTTCAAAATTAGTAATATTATGGCCTAACATCCCTGTTAATACTGAAGATGTTGCGCCATAAATAGCCACTAATCTTTTTTCTAAAGCTGCCGCTATATGGCCTAACCCTGTATCAACGCTCACAACAAAGCTACAACTTTGTATAATTTGTATTTTGTTTGATAGATTTTCTGAATTTAAAATTATTATCTTGTCATTACAATTTAACGATTTTTTGATTAATTTAGCTTCTTTATATTCAAGATCATTACCAGAGTTAATTATAATATTATAATTATTACTTAATAATAACTTTCCTAACTCTATCCAATTATCAAGAGGCCATTTTTTAGTATGCCATGTTGTGTTAGGCAAAAATAAAATACTTTTATTATAAAAATCAGAATTAACATTTAATTTATCATTATTCAATATTCCATAATTAGGATATAAAGTTTTTATACATTCATAATTAAATATTTTAGAAAATAATTCTTGTATTCGATATATTGCATGCTGATCTTTTGGGATATATACTTTCTTATTATAAATCCAAGATATATATTTACCTCTTATCGAATTTTTATCATACCCATATTTATTTTTCTTTTTTACTTTTGCAAGACTTGTAATAATAATACTCTTATATAAGCCTTGGGCATCAACTATATAATCATATTGCTCTTGTTTTAGAATATTTATGAATTTTTTTATTTCTCTAAAATATTTAAACCAATTTTTCCGCCACTTTCTAGTATCAACCAATATTACTTTGTTAATATCTTCTCTTAATTTTAGTATATCAACAAAACTTTCTTCAACTACCCAATCTATTTGAATATTTTTTATATTTTTTTTTAATTCTGTTATTGCAGGGAATGTATGAATAATATCTCCCATCGATGATGTCTTTATAAGTAGAACTTTTAATCTTGCCATAACTTATCTAATTCTCTAAGAACCATATCTGGTGTAATTTTATATAAACATTTATAGTGCCCATACTTACATGTTCTTGCAAAACAAGGTCTACAAGAAATATTATTATCATATAAAGCTACGCATTTATCATTAAGCGGCGGGGTAAACTTCTGACTTGTACTACCATATATAGCAACAGCAGCAAGATTTAAAGCTGCTGCAACATGCATTAAACCTGAATCATTAGTTATTAAAAATGTAGATTTAGCTAAAACACTTACCGTTTCAGTTAAACTTAACTTCCCTGTTAAATTATATATTTTATCATTATAATTATTATTAACATTAATAATATCAATTATATTCTGTGCTGTATTACTATCTTGAGAAGCTCCTACAATAAATAAATTAAACCCTTTGTTTAAATATTCTTTTGCAACATGAGCATAATATTTCTTTGGCCATCTTTTTGCAGGCCCAAAAGCAGCTCCTGGCGCAATAGCTATACTGTTACCCAAAGAAAAATTGATATTAAATTTTTCTTGCAAAAGATTATAATTAATATTAGAAGTATCTAGCTTAGGATAATACTCTTTATTAACATTTATTATACTGCTCAGCTTTTTTTCTTGTTCTCCAAGATAATTAAATCTTTGAACCATTAATGGCAAAAATTCTTTGTTTAATTTTCTTCTATCTGTTAAAAATATTCCTCTGCCTTCTTTTATATACCCGACTCTATTAGGTATATTAGCAAAATATGGTAATAATGCTGATTTTAACGAATTAGGTAAAATAATAGATTTATCATATTTCTTACAAGATAATGTTTTTGCGAACTTATATCTTTTAAGTAAAGATAGCTCACCATGCTCAAAAGGTAATAAGATTGTACTTTTAACCTCTGGCATAAAATTTAGAATATCTTTGTTCCAATTAGGAGCTGCAACATGAATCTCACAACCATCTTTATATAACTTTTTAAATAAAGACTGGGCAATAACTAAATCTCCAAGCCAGCTTGGAGCAACAATTAGAACTTTTTCCATAAATATTAATTTATTTTTTCAATTATTTTACTAGATGAAATATCATTATACTCATGGGCTATTATAGCAATTTGCCCACCATATTTTTTAACTATATCAGCACCTATAATTTCTGATTCTTTATAATCTGTACCTTTAACTAATACATCTGGTTTAAAATACTCAATAAAATTGCACGGAGTATCTTCATAAAATGGTAAAACATAATCAACAAACTCTAACTCTTGTAAAACATCCATTCTAGCTTGTAAATTATTAACTGGTCTTAAATCCCCTTTTAATTTTTTAATAGACTCATCGCTATTAACAGCTAAAACTAAAATATCTCCAGCATCTTTAGCTTTTTTCAAATAAGTTAAATGTCCAATATGAAAAACATCAAAACAACCATTAGTAAATACTATTTTTTTATTCTCTAATTGTTTTGCTTTGATTTCTTGTATTTTTCTTAAAAAATTATATTCATAATTATAATATAAATCAGCATAAGCAAGCTGTGATTCGACTATATCAACTAGACTAATTCCTATTTTTCTAACTGCACTACCACATGCTGCATTAGTAAATTTTAATATATCATTATAGTTAACATTATTTTTAGCACATAAAGCAAAACTTGCACAAACAACATCTCCTACACCTGATATATCACTTAATTCATTTTCTAAAGCAATTTGCTCTAATGTACCTACATCTTTATATTTAGCATTAAAAATTAACTTCATCCCTTTTTTACCTGATGTAACCAAAAGAGCGCTAGATAAAATATTATTTGCAATATAATCCATAATATCTTCTTGTTCTAATTTCAATAAATTCATTTGCTGATTATTTAATATTAAATAATCAGCATCTTGACATTTATTAATATAAGCAAGATTGCTGCTGTTAAATTTACTACTAATATTAGTATTAATGTAAGGATCGATTAAGCTTATCTTCTTATATTGCTTTGCTAAAGCTATAAGCTCTGTTGTTTCAAAAACAGCTCCTAAACCATAATCAGAAATAATTATTTTGTCTATAGTTTGATCTTTTTCTAAAACTTCTTTAACTTTTTTTATAAAAATTTTTTTTTGTGTATTATTTAAATAACGCTTTTTACTATTATCAATATTTAGCATTTGATGATCAGATGCAAAAATTCTTATATGCTCAGAGATGTCATCAAGATATGGCAATAATTCTAAATGAATTAAAGATAATTTATCTAATTCATTTAAACACTGATGATAATTTTCTAAAGAATCACTATCGATATGCACGCCTAAACTAATAAAAGATACTTTTGCGCCTAGACCTCTCAAATTAGCTACAAGATTTGCTGTTCCTGCTAACTTAAACTCTGTTTTTTTATAATGAACGACAGGAACTGGTGCCTCTGGAGATATCCTTGAGCTATGGCCAGACCAATATCTTTCCAAAATAATATCACCAATAACTAAAATATGCTGATCTTTAAAATTGCTTATATCCATAATATTTTTATTTTTAATAATTCTTACTTGAATTTTTACTTATAACAGCAAATTATAACAAAATTTATCTTTATTTTCAGGAGAGTTTTTATTTTTATGTGAATAAGTTAAAATTTAATTTATAATTTTAAAATTAAGATAAATATCAAAATAATACAAATATGTCTAATACATTAAATTCTGATATTACCATAATTGGTGGCGGCATTGCAGGGCTATGGATATGCAATACATTAAAGAAGCTAGGTTTCAATACTATACTAATAGAAAAAAACTCGCTTTGTAGCTTTCAAACAATTAATTCACAAGGAATTATTCACGGAGGCATTAAATACTCTTTAGTAGGTAAAATTAGTGATACGACGTCAAATATAGCTCAAATGACCCAAGACTGGGATTTATGTTTTTCTAATAACATAAAAAACCAAAAAAATTTACTTAATTTATCAAATACTAAAATTAACTCTGAACATCATGATTTATGTTTCCCAAAATCTGGTTTATTTAAGGTATCCTCGTTTATCACATCTAAAATATTATCTAGCAAATGCCAAATAATTAAAAAAAATCATGCTGAATATCAATCCAGCTTAAATACACTTGGGTTTAATGGTATTGTTTATCGAATTACTGAAAAAGTATTAGATATAAAATCATTGATTCAAAATTTATATCATAATATTTCAGATAATATTGTTAAACTAGAGGATTATAAAATAAATTATTTAAATAATAAGATTGAAAATATCAGTTTTAATTTTAACAATCAAAATTATATTATTAAATCTAAGTTATATATCTTTACATCTGGTCAAGATAATCAAGAAATAATCAATATTGCAAATAACTTACCCAAGCAACAATTACGCCCTTTACAAATGATTTTTGCAAAGCCAGATATTGATATAAACTTATTTGCACACTTTATTAATAAAGAATCTAAGACTAATAAACCATTTGTAACAATTACTACCCATAAAAATATCAATAATAAAAATATATTATATTTTGGTGGGACTGTTGCTGAATCTGAATATATTAATATACCAAAAGATCAACATATTTATAATTTACAAAATAAATTAAAAAAGATTTTTCCTAAAATAAAGTTTAATAACTGGCAGTGGGATACTGCAAAAATTAACAGAGCAGAAGCTCACCAAAGTTTTAATAAAATGCCGAATAAGAGCTTTGTCGTTCAAAAAAATAATGTAATTCTTGGCTGGCCAACAAAACTTACTTTTGCTCCAAGTTTTGCAGATAAAATTTTAGATATAATAACTAACTCCAATATAACTCCTTCCAGCAGCACTTGTTTTGATTATAAAAAATATAATTTAAACACAGCTAATATAGCAACTCCTTGCTGGGAGATGATTTAATATGCAAACACAAATCAACAATAATATAAGTATCTCTAAAATAGGTTTAGGGACAGTAAAATTTGGCAGAAACACTCAAGTAAAATATCCAAATAAATTTAATTTACCAACTGATAAAGAAATATCAGAATTATTAGAATTAGCTTTCAGCTTTAATATAAATACTATTGATACAGCTCCATCATACGGTACTAGCCAAGAAAGACTTGGTAAATTGCTACCTTATTCTAGAGATAACTGGGTAATTATATCTAAAGCAGGTGAAGAATTTATAAACAATCAATCTTATTACAACTTTGATGCTGATTTTATAAGCCTAAGTTTAGATAAGACTTTGAAAACATTAAAAACAGATTATATAGATATATTTTTAATTCATTCTGATGGTAATGACTTAAATATAGCCCAAAATAATAAACTTTGGGATGTATTAAATAAACGCAAAGCACTAGGTGACATTAAAGCTTTCGGTGTTTCAAGCAAGACAAGTAATGGCGGCTTAGAATGCTTAAAAAAATCAGACTTAGCAATGATTGAACTTAATGATAGCTCTCAAAATTTACTAGACTATGCCTATAAAAATAATAAAAACATCATTTTAAAAAAAATTTTCAATAGCGGTCATCTTAATAATGCTAGTTCTATACAGCAGGCTTACAAAAAAGCATTTTCTCATCCTGCTGTTAACTCTGCAATTATTGGAACAATAAATAAAATGCATCTGCATAATAATGTTAATGAATTTGAACATTATTTATATAACAGATAATTTATTCAAGTATTATTATGTCTGTCCATACTAACCAAAATTTCCTTCTTTGCAGCAGCAGCATCAACCCATCCTTGAACTTTCACCCATTTATTAGGTTCTAAATCTTTATAATGCGTAAAAAAGTGTTCAATTTGATGCACTAATAAATCTGGAGCATCTTCAATGTTTTTCATATCTTTATATATAGAACAAATTTTATCAACAGGGACTGCTAAAATTTTATAATCAGTTCCTGATTCATCTTCCATATTTAACATAGCAATTGGTCTGCAAGCTATTACTGATCCTGGAATCACTGGAAATGGTGTTAAAACTAAAACATCAGTTGGGTCGCCGTCTTCTGATAAAGTCTGAGGAATATAACCATAATTACATGGATAATGCATACAAGTACTCATAAATCTATCAACAAAAATAGCACCTGTTATTTTATCTACTTCATATTTTATAGGGTCATGGTGTGCTGGAATTTCTATTATTACATTAATTTCATCTGGAGTATTATTACCTGCTGGAACATTACCAAACATAAAGTTTCCTTTTAAAAAAGATTAAATCGATATTAATTAGTTATACTAAATATTCTAAAGTTAATATTTTATTATAAATTGTAAAGCATTACATGCTATATATAATGAGCTCTTAATAATAGCATAATTTATATTTTAATTTAAAAAAAATATAAACACTTTTTACTTTTTTATATAAATAATTGAATAATAAAAATTATAAGGGAAACCATGATGGTCCAATATCTAACCGCAATAACTCCTATCTTAGGATTTATTGGCCTTATTGTCGCAATGTTAATTTATAAATATGTATTATCATTTCCAGGAGGAGAAGGAAAACTCGAACATATAGCCTCACTAATTCATAATGGTGCTCTAACTTTTATGAAGCGCGAATATACCATTCTTGGTGCTTTTGTTGTGATTGTTTTTTTTGTTTTATTTGCTCTGCTTGGATTTAATACAGCAATTTGCTTTTTAATAGGAGCCTTATGCTCCGCCTTAGCAGGATATATTGGCATGTATACAGCTACAAAAGCAAATGTTAGAACAACAGTTGCAGCTCACACAAAAGGCACAGCAGATGCTCTTACCGTATCTTTTTTTGGTGGAGCAATTATGGGTCTTTGCGTTGCCTCTTTAGGATTAATTGGTTTAGGTCTTTTATTTTTATTTTTTGGCACTAACCCTGAAACTGCTCATGCAATTCATGGTTTTGGAATGGGCGCATCATCTGTTGCCTTGTTTTCCCGTGTTGGTGGCGGCATATTTACTAAAAGCGCCGATGTTGGGGCTGACTTAGTTGGTAAACTTGAAGCAGGTATCCCCGAGGATGATCCAAGGAATCCTGGCGTAATAGCTGATAACGTTGGTGATAATGTTGGTGATGTTGCAGGAATGGGATCAGATATATTTGAATCTTATTGTGGTGCGATGATTGCATCAATAGCAATAGCCTCAACTATGACTCAAGCACAACTTGCTCCATTAGGCGCACAAAATATTCTAATGTTTTTACCTTTAGCGCTAGCGTCTTTAGGTTTAATTTGTTCTTTTTTTGGCATAAGCTTAGTCAAGATATTCTCAAGTAAATCACCGGAAGTAGCCTTAAGAATAGGAACAATATCTTCATCAATAATCTTTATAGCTTTATCATTCTTACTAATAAAAATATTGGATTTAAATCATAATATTTGGTTTGCTGTAGTTGTTGGTTCAATTGGCGGTATTATTATTGGTCTTGTAACTGAATATTATACTGGTGGCGGCCCTATTAAAAAAATTGCAAAATCAGGTGAAACAGGCCCTGCAACCGTAATGATTTCTGGTCTTGCGATTGGCATGGAATCTGTCGTTATTCCTATATTAACTATTGCTACTATTATTCTTGTTGCTAGTTATCATGTAGGATTATTTGGTGTTGCAATTGCAGCAACAGGAATGCTTTCAACAGTTGGCATTACGATGGCAATTGATGCTTATGGTCCTATTGCCGATAATGCCGGTGGTGTTGCAGAAATGGCTGGTTTAGGAGCTGATACTAGAAAAATAACAGACTCTTTAGATGAGCTTGGAAATACAACCGCTGCAATCGGTAAAGGGTTTGCAATTGGCGCTGCAGCTTTAGCCGCATTAGCTATTATTTCAGCTTTTGTTCAAACGATATCTTCTAACCATGCCAATTTTTCTTTAGAAATCTCTAATCCAAAAGTTCTAGTTGGTTTATTAATCGGTGGCTTAATACCGTTTTTAATAGGCTCGCTCACCATGACAGCTGTTGGTCAAGCAGCTTTTGACATGATTAAAGAAATAAGAAGACAATTTCATGAAATAGATGGTTTGTTAGAAGGAAAAGCAGAACCAGACACAGAAAAATGTATTGATATAGCAACATCAGCAGCATTAAAACGCATGATAATACCTGGCTTAATTGCAATTTTAGCCCCTGTTGTAGTTGGTTTTGGTTTAAGTGCTGAAGCATTGGGTGGCATGTTAGCAGGCGCTTTAGTTTCATGTGTTCTTTTAGCCTTATTTATGGCTAATGCTGGCGGTGCATGGGATAATGCAAAAAAATATGTAGAAAAAGGTAATTATGGTGGTAAAGGCTCTGAAGCTCATAAAGCTTTAGTTGTGGGAGACACTGTTGGTGATCCATTGGCACTGTAAATAAATTTGTGTAACTACTTATTTTTTATTAATCTAAACTGGTC
>CAXBNV010000046.1:0-8755 GCA_963977185.1 uncultured Gammaproteobacteria bacterium
TTGAATAATATCAGTTCAGATCAATATTTTGTTTAAAAATGAGGGGATACTTAAGGTCGTTGGCCTACAACAATGAAGTAATTATAGGAAAAACAATAAGTTAAGATCTAAAGGTTTATTGTAGTAAAATCAGGTTTATTGATGGAGATGCTTGACATTTGTTTGACAGATTCAAGAAATTATATGTTTTTTCTTAATTTTCGTTCGACTTTTGTTCGATACGTTCGACATTAGTTTGACGCGTCTGACATCTGTTTGACAGTAGATATATTATATAATTAAGCGAAGGGGGGTAAGTAATAGTGTAGCTTTGATTATAACTAGCTTTTCATAAAATTCTCTTTGGAAAAAATGTAGTTATGAAATTTTTTACCATTATGATCGGTCTTACTTTGAATAATTGGTGTAAATTTTTTTACAAGTTTTTGAGAAGAGAAGTTGTTTTCATGAACTAGGCCAAAAATCTTTGAATGCTCTAGAGTTTCAAATCCAAATTTAATTATTTCTTTCAGTGTTTCAGTCCCATATCCTTGTCTCCAGAAATTAGGTAGAAGCAAGCATATTAAACATGGAGGATTTTCGCTTTTTGATTTTGGATAAAAAAGTCCAGCTCTTCCTATGAATTCTCCAGAGTTTTTTAAGTGCACAGAACCTGCAGCAAACCCAAAAGATTTATAATGTTTAATTAATCCTTGTAGCTCATTTTTTACCTCTTCTTTGTTTTTTATATTGAATGTATATTCCATTACATCTGCATGTGTTAGTAGTTTACAGAAATTTTTGTAATCAGATTTATCTGGGTGGTAGATATTAAGTCTTTCAGTTGTTAGCCATAATTTTCTTTTCATTGTTATACTTTAAAATCTTTGTTTCTATTTAATTGATTAAAAGTTTTATTACATTTAAAATTGCGTCATTAGTTTTTATTAATTATAGTTTAATTTTTCGCAGATAGAATAACCGAATATTAAATTCAATAACTATTAAGCGAGGAGTGAAAAATGTTAGTAAAAATTAGAAGGTACTTATCTACATCGACGAAGGTAAGAAGTAAAAGAATGACATCTTGTTATCATTAATCTAAATAAATTAAGGAGTTTTACTATGTTAAAAAAAATCAGAAGAGCTATTATAGGTTCTGTTAAAAGTCCAAGTCAAAAAATAACGTCTTGTTACAACCAGATGTAAATTTAGATCTCTCGGTGTATAAAAAGCTGAGAGGTTTTTTGTCTTATATGTTACTTATTGACTAACTAATCAAAGGTGATTAAATGAATAATCTTGTTATTAATGATAAATTTGATGTAATTTCTAATCTAGATTTAAGTTTAATTACTAATAAGCTTATTTATGTTTATAAATGGAATAAAGAAGATGCAATGGAATGTGAAAAACTTTATAGAAATTTTTTATTATTAAACCTTAAGTATTGGGGAAAAGAATCAATTGCTCCTACCGAAGAAATTGATTTATTTTGGCACGAACATATTTTAGATACTAAAAAATATCAAGAAGATTGCATGAATATATTTGGTCAGATTATGCATCATTTTCCTTATGCAGGTCTTCCTAATTCAGGAGTAGATAAAAATCAGTTATTAGCTGTATTTAATAGAACTCAAGAGCTTCATTTTAAAGAGTTTGGATGCTACATGTATGATATTAGAGTTGGATTTTTAGGGTGTCTTAAATCACTATATAAGATTATTTCCAAAAAAAGTAATGATATTTTTACTTTGAGAAGTAATCAATAAGATAAAATGTAAAGGTTAGGCAGTATAGTGTTCCAAATATTTTTGCTAACATCATAGATGTAAGAAAGCTAGGGTGGTGATGTCCACCAGTATAATATTGAATCATTTTAAATTCAGCATCTCCGTGAGTTTTTAGAGGTAAATGTTCTTGTAGTCTTCTTATGATCGCCATATTTACTGTATTTAACATCCAGCAGTTTTTAACTTTATTGTGCCATAAATAACAGATATAAAGGCTTAAAATCAATAAACCTAAATAAAGTATAATTCCGTCAACTATAGACATGTTTGTTGCATAACTATAAATAGTCAAAAATATTATATTTAGCTTTATATTTTGTTGGTCTGTTTCTGATACGATAATATTGTTATGTTTTATTTTATCTAAATGTTCTTCAATTCTCTTATTAACTTGATCGGTAAAGTCTGTGCTTTTAAAGTTTTCTTTTGTTATTTGTTTATTCCAAATAAACTCTTCAGCTTCTTTATCTATGCCTGTTTCAACTTTATTCCAAAATATTTTTAATTTTTTATCTAGTTTTTCTTTATCTTGTTTATGTGAATGTCCTGATTTACGGTTAAATAATTTTTCAAGAGATTTGTTGAAAATTTTTTTCATAATATATATTAATGTTCCATATACATTAAAATATATTATATAATATGCAATATTTCCATTTTATGGATATTTATTTTATTGATTATCATTAATGTGTTGTTTTTTGCTGATTAGATAAATGGTTACCGATAATAATAAAATTACAACGCTAGTTGCCATAGAAATTTCTATTATTTTATAGAAACCAAGATAAAAATTATCATCATATAATGTATTATATGATGTAGTATGGTGTTGCTCTGTGTAACTAGATAGAACTCTAGTAAAAATAGCAAGCCCAATTGTGCCAGCTATTTGCCTTAAGTTACTAAGTGCTCCTAGTGCTAAACCTGTTTCAAGTTTCGTGACGGAGTTTATGGTTATGAATCTTATTGTATTCAAGAAAAAAGAAAAAGATATGCTCGCTCCTATGATAATAGGGGTTAGTGAAAAATATGTTTTAGTCGGTAGCAGCAGTAAGGTTGCTGCATAGCTTAATAATAGAATTATTGAGCTTAATACCAAAGGAACGTAAGCTCCTTTTTTATTAATCATAAAGCCAGAAATAAATCCTGATCCTGAAACTAATATATAAAAAGGTAAAATTAAAAAACTTGTTTCAGTAGCTGAATAATGTAGGTATGTTTGTAGATACATTATCCAAAAGATTCCTGAAAGTGATTGTACTTGAGCAAGCATTACAATTGAACAGGCAAGTACAAATATATAATTTTTAAATAGACTAAGTTTTATTATAGGATGTTTATTTGTATATTCATTTATAACAAAACAAATTAAGCTTATACTGGCTATAGTAATTAATATTATTTTTACATGAGTACTAAATATATCTGATGAGCCTTCCATAATAATAAAAATAGAGCAAAATAAGAATAAGGCAATTGAAATAAAACCAATTTTATCTATTTTGATATTTTTATTATGAACATGCTTAATATTTATTTTGTGTAAACATAAAACTCCTATTACAATTAGAGGGGTATTTGCTAAAAATATATAATGCCATTCTAAATGTTTTATAATTTGCCCACTTATTATTGGGCTTATAATAAGTCCTATAGACGCAAAACCTGAAGTGATTCCCATGGCCTTTCCTAAAAATTTCTTGTCAATATTATCTGATAGAAATTTAATTACAGGTGCTCCTATAAGAGTTCCAGATAATCCTTGAATGCCTCTGAATATAAGAAGCTCAATATAACTATTTGAAAAAAAAGAAGCAAAACAAGAAAACATAAATAAGTATAATCCAAAAAGTATTATGTTTTTTGGATTATACATATCAGAAATTTTTCCTGCTATTACTCCAAATGTCGCCATAGACAAAATATAAGAATTTATCACCCATTGAACAGGTAGGCCATTAAGATTGGTTGTTTGTTTAATTGTTGGTAAAGCTATAGCTGTTATTGACATGTCTACCATTGGAATAGCTAAACATATAGTAACGACTATTAAGGCCAGTATTGTTTCATTCTTTGCTTGTAGCATTTTGTGATTTTTTATTTAAAAAGGTCATGAATTTAAAAACCTAATGCAAGTAAGATAAAGGTGCTTATATAAAGCAGTAAAAACAAAAATTAAAAAATATGAACTAAAGCTAATATTGCTCTTATAATTCTCATTAAATTTTAATTTTGGTTTTTCTGATAGATACTGCTTATATGATTTGATATTCATGTAACATTTTTTTATATCATTAAATGAAAATTTATTAGATGTATACCATTGGTAGCATATAAATAATCCAAGAATTAAATCTATACTAAAAAATATATATGTAGAGTTTGTGATCTCTATTTGGCTATGCGCTATAATTAGTAAAATAGTAAAAGTAATATATAAAGAGCTACGAATTAGTAAATTTTCACATAAGATTTTTATGTTTTTTTTTTCAAATAGTGTGCATTGCTCAATTGTTTTTAAGCTCTCTGTTGGTGATTCCATATGAGGGATTCTAAATGATTATTAATTTTTAATTATAGCTTATTTTAAAGGATGGCCATATAACATTTTTAATGTAATAGTACCATTAAGCGATACTAGGTTTATAGTTATAAATTCTGTAGATAAAGTTAATACAGTCGTATCATTAGTCCCGTTTTCGACAAGGATTCAAGGAAGGAATTTTTAGCTTCAAGTTGTAGTGAACAAAATATAACTCTAGATTACCTTTCAGTTTAGAAGAAAAATAGTATAATAAATATATTATAGTGTATTTATTATTAGCTAGATATTTTTAATTTTCTATGTTCGTTAGAAAGCATAGATT
The DNA here is from genome assembly GCA_963977185.1 of uncultured Gammaproteobacteria bacterium. Classification (GTDB taxonomy): domain Bacteria; phylum Pseudomonadota; class Gammaproteobacteria; order JAGOUU01; family JAGOUU01; genus CAXBNV01. The sequence goes on from CAXBNV010000046.1 coordinate 4,646, forward strand.
ACATGCTAATTTTATTAGCAAATACAGGAGAGAGTATGAGTAATAACTCAAATGAAAATCCTTTAGAAATAGACAAGAAATTTATTTATATGATGGCCGATCATGAAATGAATATGATAAAACGGCTTTACAAAAATTTGCGAACTAACTCCATAGGTAGTTTAATATGTAATTTGCTTTTTATATATATTTATAACACGGTATCAATTAATGAAGTAGATTATGTTGCTTCTGGTTTGGTGCTTGTTTTGGGATTATTTTTTTGTTACACATGGTATAATCAGAATATTTTTACACGTAATTTACTAGCCCGTAGCTTTTCAAATGTTAAGATGTACGAAAATACTGACGAAACCTTTGATTATCAATCAAAAGCATTTTTTATTATATTTATAAATAAATTTCTTATTGGAATTTTCAGTTTTCTTTATTTTATAGTAATATGTTACACGGTATCTCAGATGCAGATATTTTAAGCTTAAAATATATTATAAATTACATAATTTTTCCTGCAAATTAAAGGTATAGCGCTATTAGATATAGATTTATTTTTTAGGGTTCTTTAGAAGTAACTGAAGCTTACCAATAAAACTCAGCTTATTTAACATAATAACTATTTAATGCAGTCGGCTGTTAACATATTGAAATCATATGATTTCCACTGTTTTGATAATTTAGTACTTGCATTCTTGTATCTTTTAGGATACAATTAAGTAATGAAGACAAAGTATAATCTAAAAATGTACCAGGCTGAAAATGATAAAATACCATTTATTGTTTGGCTAGATTCTATAAAAGATAAACAATTTAAAGCCAGAATAAAAGTAAGGTTAGATCGTTTACGTTTAGGAAATTTCGGTGATCATAAGGCAATTAATCAAAACTTATATGAGTTACGATTTACTTTTGGTGCTGGATATAGAGTATATTTTGGTAAAGAAAATGACAACTTAGTTATATTGTTGTGCGGAGGTGATAAAAAGTCTCAAGCAACGGATATAAAAAATGCTAAGTTATATTGGAATGATTATTTAATGAGGTAATTATTATGAATAAACATAAAAGTGTTGATTATCAATCATATTTACTTGAATCTTTAAGAGACCCAGAAGAAGCCTCTCTTTACTTAAATGAGGCTTTAGAAGAAGATGACATTAAAGTTTTTTTATTGGCCTTAAAGAATATTGTTCAAGCAAATGGAGGGGTTGCTAAATTATCAGAGCAAGCAGATAAAAGCAGGACAAGTTTATACAAAACTTTGTCAGATAAAGGTAACCCTTACTTAAAAAACATAAAAGAACTTTTATCTGCTTTAAATTTACATATTTCCGTGCAGCCAAATCACAAGTAAAGGGAGAATAATATGCTGTATTTAACATAATATTCTTTATGCGCAGTCATATTGTAATTCCTATATTATAATGTCCGGTTTCTCCAATATTGAAATGTCCGCTTTTTGATATAAACTACTGGCTTCTTAAAGCCATATATCAAATAGAAATTTTTAAGTTGGAGCTGATAAAAATGACTGGACTTATAACTATGACAACAAAAGAATTAAAACGAGTTGAAATATTATCTCTTGTGCAAGATAAACGTTTAACTCAAGTAAAAGATCAGAACGACTTGGAATCAGTACAAGGCATTTTAGGCGCATATTTAATGATTACCTTGAAGATGGCCCAAAATCTTTAGCTAACAAGCGCCGTGGCATGCCTAGTGGCCGTGCTATGGATAAGAATTTAGAAAATAAAGCCTTAGAATTGATTGCAGATAACTATAATGACTTTGGTCCCACATTAGCTGCAGAAAAGCTCTTAGATCTTCATGGTATAGATATTTCAATAGAAAAACTCAGACAGTTAATGATTAAAGCTGGTTTATGGCAAACTAGGAAAAATAAGTTGGCTAAATCATATCAACCAAGATATCGTCGTGAGCGCTATGGTGAGTTAATTCAAGTTGACGGCTCAGATCATGATTGGTTTGAAGGACGGGCACCAAGATGTACCTTATTGGTATACATCGATGATGCAACAAGTAAATTAACGCATTTAAAGTTTGTTAATTGTGAATCTACTTTTAGTTATTCAGAAGCTACAAAAGAATATTTATTAAAGCATGGTCGGACTACTTCATTTTATAGCGATAAACATAGTGTTTTTCGGCCTAATAATAAACATGAAAAATTATCTGGTGATGGTATTACTCAGTTTGGCAGAGCTTTAGATGAATTAAATATCAGTCTTATTTGTGCTAATACATCACAAGCTAAAGGACGTGTTGAGAGAGCTAATAAAACATTACAAGGCAGATTACCTAAAGAATTACGATTGAAAAAAATTTCTAATATAAATGATGCCAATAAATTTCTAGAAGAATATATTCATATTTATAATAAAAGATTTGGTAAAGAGCCCTTCTCTAAAATTAATGCCCATCAGCCTTTAAATAAATCTGTAGATCAATTAGAGAAGATTTTTTGTTGGCAAGAGCAACGTACTCTTACTAAAAATTTAACAATTCAATATGACAAGATTATGTATTTAATTGAAGATACTGTTGAGAATCGTGCTTTAAGATCAAAGAAAGTTTCTGTTTATGATTTTTATGATGGCCATATTGAAATTTATCATGAAAATAGAAAGCTTAAATTTGAAGTATTTTATGATAAATTGGGTTCTATTACTCAAGGTATTGTTAGTGATAATAAGCGGCTTGGAAATATTTTGGAGTTTGTTAAAAATAAGGCTGAAGATATTAATAAAGGTAATTCTAGAAGTAAGTCTTGTCCTTCTAGAACTCATTTGAACTAAATATTAAACTACTATTTAATAGGAAACCTTTTTTTGTCTTTGCTTATATTTGATATATTCTATTTTACTTTTTATATAATCAAAAAATTTATTAGGTTTCTTATTAGTCAATTTAATATTTAATACATGCCTTACTACCTCAGCATTAATTCCATGAAAACGATTGAAGCTATCTATAAAGCCAAAATATAGATATTTATCTAAAGAATGATTGTTTTTATGTGTAGTGTATTTGGTGTTAATGGTTTCTTCTAGTTTAATTGCATTAAATTTAAAAATTGCTCCAGGCTCAACAAGTTTTGGTAATACTTGCTCATATTTTTTATCAAGTAAGGCATGTATATCAAGATGACCTGCATCGTAATGACTATCTTTTGCAATAGCTACGAATTTTTCTAAAATTATTGCTCGATATCCAACGTTTGCAACTGTTATCATCATAGTTGGAGCATGTATACTTGAATCACTATTGTAAAGAGTTGTGTTATTAAAATACATTCTCAACTTAGGCCTATTTCTATAAGTCAGCCATAAAGCGTGACAAAAGGCCAATATAGAGAGAGATACTGCAATTGCAGAAATATATATATTAATTATTTCCATTAGTACTAAATTGAGATCAGTTTAACTAGTAAAATTTAAATATCTATCTATTTGACCATTTATTCTTATTTTAGTTTCTTGCGTTTTTAGACTAAGTTTCAATGAATTAAATTATAAGAGGGTGAATTGTTAGAAAAACATTAAATATCTTTTCTCATGAAAATTCTATCATATCCAGCTAAATACTCTGGTACAACACTAATAACTTTAAAATTATGCTTCTTATAAAACTCTTGCGCTTGAAATGCATATGTATCAACAAATAATGTTTTGATAGATTTGGTTCTAGCTTCTTCTTCAATCATATTCATAAGCTTAGAACCTATGCCGTTTTTTCTATATTCTTCCAAGCACCATATAACATCAATATAAAGAGCATCTTTATGTTGATAAATAATTGCACCAGCTATAATATTCTCGTTATTTTTAACTATTATATTAAAGCATTCATGTTTGTCTTTTATTATTGATTCGTTAAATTCAATTATGCCATTACGAATTATTTTTTGTTCTTCTGAATCTGGGTTAGTTTTTACTTCAAATTTTAATTCATTCATATATTACCTTTAAAATTTAATAGTGATGTATATTGATTAATCGATAAAGCCTAATTTAATACATCTTTTTATAATCCAAGGGTAGCCATCCCATTCTTAGGACAACTCTAAAGTAGAGTTTCTATATTTATAAT
>CAXBNV010000047.1:0-8538 GCA_963977185.1 uncultured Gammaproteobacteria bacterium
TACAGACATGATTTCTTAATGCAACTCTTTTTTTAAAAAAACTTAATTTATTTTAATTTTATTACAATACGTTAAAACTTAATTAACTGCCTTATATTCTATTGACGAATAAATTTAAAAATTTTAAAGTAAATAAAACTTATCTATACTATATAGTGCAGGTATATTGAAACAGCATTTTGAATTTCTTTGTATTTATTATAGAATATACAATCTGCTTATTATCTAAAAGGTGAATGTTTTGTCTTCTAAAAAATGGTCTAAAATATTAAAGTTATTGTTAAGTATCTTAATAATATATCTTTTAATTATAACCCTTTTCTATATATTCCAAAGAAACGTTATATATAAGCCTTTAAAAGAAAAAATATCTCCAAGCATCACTAACATAACTAAAGTTAAAGAAGTAAAATTCAAAACAAAAGATGGAATTACACTTAACTCTTGGTATTACTTACCTAAAAAAGATACTGTTATTTTATACTTACATGGCAACTCTAATAATATTAGAACTCGTGAACCATATATGGAAAATTACTTAAAGTCAGGGTTTGGCGTGTTCTTATTAGAATATAGAGGATACGGTAACAATGTTGGCACCCCAACAGAAGAAGGATTATATAATGACGCAAGAGCTGCAGTAAACTTTTTAAAAAAACAAAATATCAAGCCTAAAGATATTATAGTCTTAGGAGAATCGCTAGGAACAGCTGTTGCTGTACAATTAGCGACAGAATATGATTTCAAAGGTGTAATATTACAAAGCCCTTTTACCTCTATGGTAAATGTTGGAGCGGGTAAATATCCTATTTTACCTGTTAATTTATTATTAACAGATAAATTTTTATCTATTAATAAGATCCAAAAAATAAAATCCCCTATGTTATTTATTCATGGAGATAAAGATACCTTAATTCCTGTTACACACATGAAAGAACTCTATAATAAATTTCCAGGAATTAAATACAAAAAAATATATAAAGGCTATGGTCATAGTGACCTACCTGATTACTCTGACGTAGTTATTAAATTTATAAATAATATTAAAAATAATCAAAGTAATTAACTATCTAATTTATAAGATTATGGAAAAATACCAAATAGAATTCATAGAATTATTGCTAAATAGAAATGCTTTAAAATTTGGCGATTTTGTATTGCCTTCAGGTCACCGTACTCCATATTTTTTTAATATGGGAGAATTAAATTCTGGTAAAGACTTATCATTAGTTGGCAGATATTTTGCTATAGCTATTTATAACTCTTTTTATAAAAACCCATCAAATAACATTAAATTTTCAACTATTTTTGGAGCTGCATACAAAGGGATACCTTTGGCTTCTGTTACAGTAGCTCAGATACATGAGTTATATGATATAAATTTATCATTTAGTTCTAATAGAAAAGAACCTAAAGATCATGGCGAACGCGGTTTAATAATGGGCAGCGATATTAAAGACAAAAACATTTTACTACTCGATGATATTATTGCTGAAGGTGTTACCACAAAAAAACTTGTTAGTTTTATAAAAAAATCTCAGGGCAAAGTAAATGGCCTAATCGTCGCTTTAAACAGAGAAGATCACATAAATACAAGTAAGAAAACTGCATCTCAAAATATAACTGAAGAACTAAAAATACCAGTATATAGCATTATTACTTTTTCTAATATATTAGAATATACTAAAACCTCAACAGAATATTCTGATATTTACCAAAAACTATTATCATATAAATCTAGTGATTTAGATATAAATTAGTCATGTTTAGAAATATTTAAGTTTTTTTCTATTGCATTAATAATTTTAGGATTATCTGGCTTAGTTGTTGAATAAAAATAATCAACAATAACTCCATTTTTATTAATAAGATATTTATGAAAGTTCCATTTTGGGGCAGCAAAAAAACCTAACTGAGTTCTTGCTAATTTATAAAAAGGATGAGCTTCTTGACCTTTTACTCTTTGTTTTTTAGTAACAGGAAATGACACGCCGTAATTAATCTTACAAAATTCTTGAATATCTTTATCAGATCCAGGCTCTTGATTTAAAAAATCATTACTAGGTACAGCTATAATCACTAAACCTTGATCTTTATACTTTTTATATAATTTTTCTAAACCTGAATATTGATTAGTAAAACCACATTTAGATGCGGTATTGACTATAAGCAAAACTTTGTCTTTATAATCTTTTAAATTAATTGTCTCTCCGTTCAGCTTTTCAAAGGAAAAATCATAAACATTATTATCTAATTTATTATCCGCCATTAAATTTTGTCCTATAATTATTAAAACAACTAAAATAAATTTATTAAAATATTTATATTTCATACTATAATCAAAATAATATATTAAAAACTATTATAAAATAAAGTAATGCAAAAAATTAAAAAATATCCTGTAAAATATCATGGTAACATCTTTTGGTTAATTGTAATATTAATACTATTTTTACCAGTAGGCATATTATTATTAGCAAGCGGTATAAGACCTCAGATTAATAATGAATATTACGGTTTAAAATACAAAGGTAACCTTGGCTGGTTAATATTTTGGACTATTATTTTTTTCCCAATTGCCATTATTTTGGCTTTTATTAAAGGAGTTGATATAATTGTTTATCAAGATTTTAATAATATTGCTTAATGAATTAACAAATAAAAGAAAATAATCATTTTAAATATACCTTGAAACAAATCTATAAAAATTATTAATGAAAATTTTTATAGTAAATACTTAATTAAATGTTAATATTAATATTTAATTTAATTTTAACAATACAACTATTATGCCTTCTAGAAATCCCAATCAACCTGGTAACTACGGTTATAATTACAATGATGAAACAGACTCTTTTAATTCTTATCTTCCAGAAGAGGAAGAAAATAGCAGTCTGGCAAGTACAGAAATAGATGAAACTCAAAATGATGACGATGAAAATGATTACTTAACAAGTCCTCTTATTCGCCAAAATGCTTTTATAGTAGTCCCACCTCCTTCTTTTAATATAGAAACGTCTCAAGAAACTCATTTTACAGAAAGTATGACCCAATACATTAATAATGGAAACTCTTCTGAAATAATAGAATTATTTCATGCTACTGGAGAGCTTATTTCTCTTCAACTTATAGAGTATTTCATTAATATTGCCAGTATGTATTTTTTAGTAAATGACCAGATAGAAAACTTAATTGCATTAACTGAAATACACGACAATATCTCAAATCCTCTTCCACCAGTTCCCCAGCCTCAAAAAAATGATATTGATATACAACAAGCGATAAAAGACAATATAATCACATCAGATGATATTCCTGATGAATGCATTTGTGCCATAAGCGGGCAAGTCATGACTGAAGCAGTTCATATCACTAGAATACCAAATGCAGTTTTTGAGAAAAGCCAAATAGAACATTGGATTCAAATAAAACATACTCACCCCCATGATCGAAGTGAATTAAAAACAGAAGATCTTGTAGTAGCTACAGATGCTCAAAAAGCAATTAATGACTTTATAAATGAGCTAACAAAAAAAATAAAAAAAAATACTAAAAAAACAGAGCGACAAGATGAAAGAACAACTCAATCGCCAAGTGATTCAGAATATGAAGAAAGAATTACTCAACGTCGCAATAAAAGAAGCAGGACAGAGAAAAAAAGACGCTAGAATGCTTTGTTATTTATAACAACATTATATATAATTATTTTTTTATTAACTATTAATTTTACATAACAATATGGTAATTCGCTCAAGATTTGCACCCAGCCCAACTGGAGATTTACATTTAGGATCAGCTAGAACAGCTTTATTTGCTTATTTATATGCTAAAAAGCATAACGGCGAATATATATTAAGAATAGAAGATACTGATAAAGAAAGATCTACAGATGCAGCTATAGAGGTAATATTTGATTCATTAAAATGGTTAGGTATAGAATCTAAAGTTCCAGCATTTTATCAAACTAAGCGCTTTGATTTATATGCACATAAAATACAAGAATTATTAGAAAATAATTCAGCTTATAAATGTTATTGCAGCAAAGAAAGACTTGAAAAATTAAGACATGACCAATTAGAAAATAAAGAAAAGCCTAAGTATGATGGTCATTGTCGCAATTTATCGCAGGAAGATATATTAGAACATAAAGATAAATCATATGTTATAAGATTTAAAAATCCTTTAGAAGGATCAGTTAAATTTAATGACCTTGTGCATGGCGATATAGAATTTAATAATAAAGAATTAGATGATCTAATTATAGCCAGAGCCGACAGCACTCCTACTTATAATTTTACAGTTGCTGTTGATGATGCTGATATGCAAATTACACATGTAATTAGGGGCGATGATCATATTAATAACACTCCTAGACAGATAAATATATTACATGCATTAAAAGCAAAAATTCCATACTACGCTCATATGCCTATGATACTTGGTGATGATGGTAAAAAGTTATCTAAAAGACATGGAGCCGCATCAGTAATGAGTTCTCGTGAACAAGGATTTTTACCTGAAGCGTTATTAAATGCTTTAGTAAGATTAGGCTGGTCACATGGTGATGAAGAAATTTTTTCAAAAGAACAAATGGAAGAGTTATTTGATTTAGATCATACAAATAAATCAGCGGCTATTTTGAGCACTGAAAAATTATTATGGCTAAATCATTACTATATGAAATCATTACCATTTCAAAAAATTGAGCCTGAAATTTTATATCATTTATCAAAAAATAATATTCTTATAAAGCAACCTTTTTTTCCTCAATTGGAAGAACTTTATAATGTTCAAAAAGAAAAATGTAAAACAATAAATGAGTTTATTAATAATAGTAAATATTTTTTTAGTGAATTTATTGAGTATGATCAAAAGTCAGTTGAAAAATTTTTAACTGCAGATAATGTAAATCTTTTAGAAGAAGTTATTTCTGATATTGATAATATAGATGAAAATCAGTGGAACGTAGATACAATTAACGTTATAATTAAATCTATTATAAAAAGAAATAATTTAAAATTTCCTAATCTTGCTCAACCAGTAAGAGTTTGTATAACTGGAAGCACCAACTCTCCAAGTATTGATGCAACTATATACCTATTAGGTAAAAATAGAGTTATAAAAAGAATAAAAGATGGTATTCAAATTATTCTAGGAAAAAATTAGTAATAAAATTACAGCCTCGGTGGCACAGCTGGATAGCGCGTCCCCCTCCTAAGGGGAAGGTCACAGGTTCGAATCCTGTCCGGGGCACCAATTAAATCAATGGGTTACCCGCTAAATGAGTAACTAAACATAGTCTTCAAGAGTGCAGTGAGAGTGCAACTTTAAATAAAAATACACTAAATTAGATTAGATAAAATATGATTCAAAATATACTAAAAAATAATTTTAAAAAACTTAAAAAAGAAAAAGAATTATATCCTAGCCTTTTTTTGCAAAGAATAGTGTCAATGATATTATTTGTAGCACTTGTGATAATGGTTGTCACTAGCTCGCCTATTTTATTTAAAATAAGCGCATTTACTGGTCTATCAATAGAAACAACTGGTTTTATTATCTATATGATCGGAGCTGCTAATATGATGTATGTAAATTATAAAAGTAGAGCTCTTTTAGGAAAGTAAAATATTTAGCTAATCTAAGCTAGTATTTATTGAAACAACCTTACCTATTAAATTAGCAGATTGATTTAATTTTTGATAGACATCTAAGTCTTTGTGAGCAATCAATCCCCCATTTTCTGAAAAAACAAAAATTTTATCACCATCAAAATTTGAATCAAAATTTGTAGAAACATAAACTTTGGTATTTTTTGAAAGAATTTTATAATATTTAGAAATATTGACTATATCAAACGCATCAAAACATAAAATTTCATTTGATACCTGATTAGATTGACTTGCTAATGCCTGCATAATACTTCCTTATAATTAATATATAATCCAAACTGCCCAATACTACAATTACCAGTTTTGATAACGACTGTAAGGCTCTATTTTACCCTAATAACCAGTAAAAGATAACATCTCTATCTCTTACTTAAGTTATTTTATCATTTTAGATAATTAAATCAATCTGAAATAACATTTAACAAAGAAATGTTTTATGTTAATATTTAAATACATTGTTATTTAATGAGTATCATCAAAATGCACCAACATACATTGGTTAACAAAAACACAAAAGAATTTAACTTTATTGATAATATAAATTTCTTAATTGAGAAAAATAAGATCAATATTAATCAATTATCCAAAACTATTGATACGTCTTTTATGACTTTAAAAAGAATCCTTATTGGTGAAATAAGTGATCCTAAAATGTCATTACTTGCAGATATTGCAAATTATTTCAACGTTAGTCTTGATGCCCTACTATACTCAAATCTAAAAAATAGTGCTCATGCAAATTCTCAAAATATTAATACTTCAATTATAAATGTCCCTATTTTTACTTTTGAAGATTTAATTAATTATAAAGATATTAATTTAGAAAAATGGCATAAATGGCAAGCTATATTGCCTGATGAAGATCACAATAAAGATACAACTTTTGCACTTGAAGCAACCCCTTCATTATCTCCAAAATTTAGACATGGAACATTGATTGTTATTGATCAAAAAACAGCTCCTAGAGATGGTGACGTTGTTTTGGTTAAGTTCTTAGAAACTAATCAATACTCATTAAGACATTTGATTATAGACCCACCAAAATGGCAATTACAGCCTATTATTACTGGCTCTGAAACCATATTTTTTTCAAACAACAAACATAAGCTTGTTGGTACAATGATTTCTGCTTTAGTAAAATAAAGCCTATGAGACTTTGTTAATATTTAATGCGTATATATTTGCAGAGCTAGTTTTAGGCTTAAAAGCTTCTTTAGCAGCTAATAACCCTATCTCAAAAGCTGCTACAGGATGAAATTGATTAATTAACTCTCTATTTTTGCATAAATCTACAGATCTAATCTTAATAGCCTGATTATTTAAATCTACAAACTTAATAGAATTATCTCTATTAAACTGATATATCCTAATACCAGAAATATTATCATCAAATTTAAGATTATTATTATAAATATATTTTTCTGACTTCCCTGCTATTAATCCAATAAAACAAGCTTGCTCAGGTAATAATAAGTTTATAATATTACCAATCGTTAAAATTTTAGATAGATGAACCCTTTTAGATATAGCTCGGCCAAAAATACTAGAAATATAAAAATACTCCGTATTTGCATCATAATTATCTAAAATATATTTATACTTTCTTTTCGTTAAAAAAGAAAACTTCTTAAGAAGTCTTTGGAGATAATACATATATATCAAATGGTGCTAATTTTCTCTCTGTTACCCAATCTATATCATCAGAATCATTGGCTTTAGGGCTATAAATATCTTCAACTGTAAATCCAGATGATTGAAAAAAATCAAGATAGTCTTTTTTAGTCCAATAATAATCATGAATAAAAGTATCAAATTGCTTCAAATATAAAGATACAACATCAGCAGAATTAATATTATTATTATCCTTAACAGGCTTTAATGAATACCAATTATTTTTATATAAATTTTCTGATGGTGAAATAACACATATTTTTGTATTTTTCTTACAATGCTTATGTAACCCTGACAGTAATTCAATAATTTTGTCTTTATTATTTAATTCAATTAATACAAAAGATAATAATATTAAATCAAAATTAGTTTCTTGATGTTTTTTATTAAATTCTTCTATTAAATAATACTCACCTACTGGATCACTATCTTTTGCTGACTTAAGTAAACTCTCAGAAATATCTGTACCTATTACATCAAAACCAATAGATTTTAAAAATCTTGTCGATCTACCAAAACCACAACCATAATCTAAAACATTATTACCTGTAACGTGATTTGATAAAATTTTAGGTAATTCTCTAAAAGCCAATTTACCTGTACCTAAAGGCATATCAATAATTGAATCTTTATAATTTAATTCATTATTTGCCATCTAAAGCCTCTTGTAACCAAAATACTGAAGAGCACTTTTTTATATTTTTTGCATTTATATTATTAATTATGTAATAACAAAGATATGGCAGTAATAGAATCAAGCAACACTCAAAGAATAATTTTGACATTATTATGGAGATAAATTTCTGTATTACTAACAATGTTGTTTGAGAACTCTTTAACATCACTGGAATCATAAAAGAAGTATCTAAAATTATCGCTATAGACGTAGAAATAAACACGCAATAATAAAGATTAATTACATTGTAAAATTTATTACACAAGTAAAACAAAATTGTCGCATTCAACATTTCACAGACGTAATAACTTACAGTCGAAATAAAAGATATATAAATAATCTTATTCATTACTAAACTGTATGCTTCATGATCATTCCAAAACTCAGGGTTAGGCAATTGTAAAGAAAAATAGATTATCCCTGTAATGAAAAAATCACATAATGTAGTAATATTAATAATATTCCGCGCTGCTTTATAACCATACAAAATTGTAATTAGAGCCACTATCCAATATGCAA
>CAXBNV010000048.1:0-8369 GCA_963977185.1 uncultured Gammaproteobacteria bacterium
TTTTTTATGTTAACTATCAATTAGTTAATCTATATCTTAGGTCGAACTGAGGTTACAAAAATCTGTCAAAACAAGGAAGCAATCTGGTATTATTGCCAAAGAGCTATTTGATGCCGGTGAAACAGATTATTTATCTATTCTTGATGTAGAAAGAGACCTAACATCTAATGAAAGTGAACTAGTTTTTTCTAAAACTAGAGTTATTCTTAAATTAATTTCATTATATACGGCGCTTGGAGGAGGCTGGGAAATATTTTGATTTAGAAAACTAAGAATTTGTTTTTATTTAATTATCTGTGCAAATAATATCAAGATAATTATGTTTAGTAACTAAGTTGTTGGAATGAGCGAAGTATAAGATAGATTTATAAATCTCGGCATGCATTTGTTCTAGACGGCTGTCAATAATAATACTTTTATGGCCTTGTATTATAGCTGGCTTTAATAATGGTGAGTATGATATTCGATGGTTTCTAAATGCAGATAAAACCCCACACGTTCTTTCAGCCCAGTCGCTAGGGCGAAATTTTTTACCATCTGTTGTGATTCCAATTATTACGGAATAGGTTTTTTTCTTCATAACTTAGCTTAAATGTTATATAATTTGATATATTCTAACAAATCATCATAATTATAGGACAGTTATAATTTGTTACAAATATTATATACTGTAAATTTTTAATACTATAGGTTTATATTATTTCATTCTATGCAAAAAAGTACTACAAATCCAAGAAAAGCAATTTATTTATTACCTAATTTATTTACAACAAGCAGTTTGTTTGCTGGTTTTTACGCGCTTATATCAGCAATAAATTTATCTTATGAAAAAGCAACTATTGCTATATTTATTGCATTAATTCTAGATGCTTTAGATGGTCGAATAGCCCGCCTTACTAAAACACAAACAGATTTTGGTGCAGAATATGATAGTATTTCTGATATGGTAGTTTTTGGCGTTGCTCCTGCAATATTATTATATCAATGGTCATTACATAGTTTTGGCAAAGTAGGAATGTTTATCGCCTTTTTTTATGCAGCCACAACAGGGATGCGCTTAGCAAGATTTAATACACAACTTGATTTAATTGATAATCGTTATTTTAAAGGGTTGCCTTGTCCTTCAGCTGCTGCAACTTTAAGTGGTTTTGTTTGGTTTTGTAGCGAGTATGGATATTTGGGTGAAAATGTTAAAGTTATAGTCGCTATATTGGCAATATTTGTATCTGTTCTTATGTTTAGCAATGTAAGATATCATAGTTTTAAAAAAATTAGTTTTACATCAAAAGTAGATTATTTTTGGGGATTTGTTGTTATTGCAGCAATAGGCGTTATCTATTTTGAACCAGAGACATCTTTATTTATTATTTTTCTTTTATATACATTATCAGGACCGGCAATTACAGCTTATAAATATAAAAAATCTAGAAAAATTAAAGAGAATAAAAAAGAAGAGAATAAAAAAGAAGATAGTGGCAAAATAGTTGAATAAAAAATGAATGAGCTTTTTGATCTTGTTTCTGAATTTAAAAAAAATAATATCAAAAGCGATATAAAAAATACTGATTTGCTGTTAATTCAAAAACCTATGCAGCAAGGCGATTATAGTAAATCTGGTGAATTGGCTCGCGGTTGGCTTGATAAAGGTTATTTTGATTTTAGAGTAATTATATATTATTTATATGGACAATTTTTAGATGATTATAGCCAATTAAAAAATATATTGATTATAATCAGCACATTATTAAAAGATGATTATGAAGTTTTAGGTCCTAATGTTTATAAGGACAAACAAATAGGTCAAGCTATAATTTGGTTACATAAAAGATTACTAGTTCATCTTGATGAGCATAATTTCAGCGTATATTTTAAAAAAAATAGTATCCTTCAAAATATTATTAATGATTATAAAGATAATATTAAAATAAAATGTAATATTAATTATTGTGAGTATTTTAAAGCTCTTGAAAATAACTTGAACTTATTGAGTCAAGAAAATATAAAACAAGAAAATCATATATTAGATAAAAACCAAGAATTAGATTCAGAAAAACAAGATTTAATTATTGAAGATGTTAAAGCGTCTGGTCAATTTAAATCTCATCAATTAGATAAATTATTAAATAAAATAGATTTCTTTAAAAAATTATTATTCAAAAATAAATACCAAGACGCTATAAATGTAGGATATATAATAGATCAAGAAATAAATAATTATAAAATAGATTATTATTTTCCTGATTTATTTGTAGATTATTTTGAATGTAAGTTAAAATATTTTGATGAGCTAGAAGAAGCCAAAAATTCTTCAGAGAAAACTGAGAGTAGTAAAAAAATTAGTTTATTAGAAAAAATATTAAATTCAAACTTTGATTATTTAAATAAACTCTCTTAAGAACTAGAGAGTTTATTTAAAATTAATTAGATATTTTAGCTAGCTTCTTTTAACCAAGTATCTAATGTTTTTTGTTGCTCTAAGAACATTTCTTTATCTTTAAAAGTATTTGATAATAACGCAATACCTTGAAGATGAGCCACAAATTTTAATGCTAATGCACGAGGATTTTGACTTTCAGTTTGAGCAAATTGAGCTTCTACCCAATCAATCATCTTATTCATTAATTCTCTTGCTGAATCAGATAATTCTGATTTAGATTTGCATAATTCTTGGCAAAGACTACCAATTGCACAACCAAAGCTTATAGTATTATCAACACTTTGATACCCTTCTGAGGCAAGAGCTTTTAATTTTTCAGCAGGAGATCCTAAAGATTCCCATTCATTAAAACACTGATGTAATGTAGTTAAGTGTTGTTTAATTACAGCAAGACCAATTTCTTTTTTGGTTTTAAAGTAATAATAAACATTCCCTAAAGGCACTTCTGCAGATTGAGCGATATCGGCTAATGTTGTTTCGCTATAGCCTTTTTGTAATAATAAGTCTTTTGCTGAGTTTATTAAACGCTCTCTTTTATTCGATTGTCTTGGCATGAACTCTTTCTCCCTAATTTATTTGTTTTATATCCTGAGTAAAATAATAGTTACAAACATAATATCAATATTAAGAGAACTAATCCAATAATAAATCAGGAAAAACTTGAAAAGTGAGTAAAACTACTATTTTTATAAAATATAATTTAGTATAATGGCATACTTGGGCATAATATTATTAAATTTAAAGCTAAAATTACAATGAATACTTTATTAAATTTACCTGACAATACACAAAATCTATTATTACACTCTTGTTGCGCCCCATGCGCAGGAGAGATAATGCGTCTTTTGCATGAAAATTCAATTAACTACACAATTTTATTTTATAATCCTAATATTCATCCTAAAAAAGAATATGAACTAAGGAAAGATGAAAATAAAAGATATGCTGATCAATTAGGCGTGCCTTTTATAGATTTAGATTATGAAAGAGAGCTATGGTTTAAACGTGCTAAAAGCTTAGAATTTGAGCCAGAAAGAGGAATCAGATGCACAATGTGTTTTGATATGAGATTTGATAGAACGGCTCTATACGCATATGAGAATGGTTTTGATGTTATATCAAGTACTCTTGCTATTTCTAGATGGAAAGATATGGCGCAAATAAACCAATGTGGAATAAAGGCAGCTTCTTATTATCCAGAAATGATTTATTGGGATTATAATTGGCGTTTAGATAATGGTTCTAAAAATATGTTAACTCTTTCTAAACAAGAAAAATTCTATCAACAAGAATATTGTGGTTGTGTATATTCGTTAAGGGATACAAATGAGTGGCGTATAAAAAATGGTAGAGAAAGAATAAAAATGGGAGAAAAATATTATTCTGAAGAGTAATAACATTAAATAATCTATACTTAAATTTAAATAACATAAAAGAAGATGTCTTATCCTAATCTTTTTACTGTAAGCAGGTCAGAAGTTTTGGGATGGACATTGTTTTATAAGCTTAAATTTAAGATATAAAAATGTCACGATATATAGATAAAATTATCAAAAACAAAGAATATTTGTATATTATATTACTTAGTGTTTTAGCTGGGATATACTCTTTAACAGATTTTTTTATTGATGATATAACTTTATTACATGATCCTTATTATAGATTCGCAAGAGCGATTCAATATGATAACACAGGATCTTTTTATATTTTTGAATCATTGCCATGGACCAAGCCATTTGATTATGCTCTATATTATGGCGCTAAAATTTTTCAATATGTATTTTATTTAAATTTGAAAGTCGCTCTAATTATTTGGGGCGCTATATTTTGTGCTATCTGTTATGGCCTGTCTTTATTTTTTATATACAAAAATGCTTTATATTTAAATTATAAAAAATCAGCTCAAGTTTTTATTTTAATTGCTTTTGCATTGATGCCAGAAATTCATGAATGGTTTTTCCCAATAAGGGTTGATCATCATATGGTATTATTAATGCTTGGTATTGCTTTTTGGGGTAATGCGCTCAAGTCTTTATGCGAAAAGAGTTATAAACATATATTTTATTCAGCAATAATTTCAGGTCTTGCCATATGGATACATATTGAATTTTTAGCTTTAGTTGCTGTATTTGAATTATTTCTATTTTTAAATTGGCTTTTTGATTCTAAAAAATATCAAAAAAAATTATTAATTTATAATATAATCGTAGCTGTATTTCTTTATTTTGCTCTTTTTATAGAGAGTTATGATGCATTTACTTTGCAGAGCATTGTATATGATAGCTTATCTATTGTTCATGTAAGTATTTTTATAGTTCTAGTCTTGAACGCTATAATTTTGTTTATATTAAAATTTAATAATATTATTTATAAATCATTATTATTAGCTGTTTTATGGACTTTAGATTTAATTGTATTCTTTAAGTTGTTTGGAATAGGTTTTTTTGATCCATATGCAGGTTTAGATGTATATGCTGTAAATAATTTTTTTCCAATGATCAGTGAATTCCAGCCTTTTTTTCGGGAATATAATTTTACTATCATGGTTTATCTCATTCTTTTTTCTGTTATTACATATAGCATATTTAAAGATAAAATATATCTTAGCTATGTAAGGATAGATAAGCATAATATTTTAAATAAGAATTTATTAAATAATTTCTTTTTATTAAGCCTGTTTTTAATTTGTAGTTTATTAATGTTTAAAAATGTTAGATGGTCATATTATGTTTATCCTTTATTAATATTTTTAGTAGCTCCGATTGTAAGCTTATTTTTAGAAAAGCTAGACAATAAAAAATTATTATTTCATTTTGCATTTAGTGAATATTTATATGTTTTTTTAATTTTATATTTATTAACTAATATAGGTTTGTCTTATAGGTATTTTATAATGTTAAATACCCCAAAAGAACTACGAAAAGCGCACCAAGCTTATATGGGGTGTTACCAAGATATTTCTAAATATATCAAAAAAGATTTGGTAGAAGATTTTGGTGTTAATAAAGATATGACTGTTATGGTCAATTCTGATTATGGACCTTTAGTACTATATTCAACTCCATATAAAGTTTTATCTACTAATAATCATCGTAATATTAAAGGGTTAAAATCAATTAAAGATTTTTATGATAATAAATTAACTGAGCAAGAAGTTTTAAACTTAGTTAAAAATGATAATATTAAAGTCTTTATTGCATGTAAACAATCTTCTGAATTGTCGAGTAATTCATCAAAATCTTCATGGCTCATTAAGAAAAACTTTAAAAAAAATCAATATCAAAATATAAGAGTTTTTTATACAGATTTAAATAAAGTAAGTAAGTTAGGAGAAGCGATAAAAAAATCAGCGTGATTTTATTAAAAATTATCGATTTAAAGAATTAATTTGAAATGTTAAAATATATTTTAAAAACAAAAATTTTATTATTATGATAAATTACCCAGATATTAATCCAGTTGCTTTTTCTATAGGATCTATTCAAATAAGATGGTATGGAATTTCTTATATTATAGCTTTTGTATTTACTTTGCTTTTAGGAGCTTACAAAATAAGAAAAGCTCGTAAAAATAATTGGCCTGCAATTTTTAAAGATTATGAAGAATATAGCGATTTAGTTTTTTATGGTGCCTTGGGTGTTATTATTGGCGGTAGATTAGGCAATTTTTTGTTTTATGATTTTAAAGTTTTATTTACTGATCCATTACAAGTTTTTAAAGTTTGGCAAGGTGGGATGGCTTTTCATGGTGGCTTGTTGGGAGTTGCTGTTGCCGGATTAATTTTTGCTAAAAGAAAAGGTAAAAACTTTTTTGATTTAGGTGATTTTATTGCGCCTATAGTCCCAATAGGTCTTGGGCTTGTTAGACTTGCTAATTTTATTAATGGCGAGTTATGGGGTAAAGTAACTAATGTTTCTTGGGGAATGATTTTTCCATATGCTGGAGTTTTACCACGCCATCCATCACAATTATATGAATTTTTTCTAGAAGGGGTCGTTTTATTTATAATTTTATGGACATATTCACTGAAAAGACGGCCTAGAATGGCTATATCAGGTATGTTCGTATTATTTTATGGCATTTTTAGATTTATAATAGAATTTTTCAGAGAGCCAGATGCTAATTTAGGTTATCTTGCTTTTGGTTGGGTGACAATGGGGCAAGTCTTATCATTGCCAATGATTTTAATTGGAGGATTTATGATTTATTATGCTTATAAGTATAATAAAGTTATATTAAAAACAAATTCAGAATTAGAAAAAACATCAAGTTAGCTATAAAAGTATAAAAATATAAAAGTAGAATATATTAAATAGGTCAATTGATATGCAACAATATTTAAATTTAATGCAAGATATCTTAGATAATGGGCAAGATAGAAAAGATAGAACTGGCACAGGAACAAGATCAGTTTTTGGTAGACAAATGCGTTTTGATTTAACTAAAGGGTTTCCGCTTGTAACAACTAAAAAATTACATATAAGATCTATTATTCATGAATTATTATGGTTTTTAAAAGGCGAGACTAATATTCAATATTTAAAAGACAACAAGGTTAAAATATGGGATGCATGGGCTGATCAAGATGGTAACCTTGGACCGGTATATGGCAAACAATGGCGCAGTTGGCCTGATTATGATGGTGGTAGCATAGATCAAATCAAAGAGCTAATTAATCAAATTAAGACAAATCCTAACTCAAGAAGATTAATTGTTTCTGCATGGAATGTCGGTCAAATAAAAGATATGGCTTTGCCACCATGCCATTTATTATTTCAATTTTATGTTGCTGATGGGAAATTATCATGTCAATTATATCAAAGATCAGCGGATGTTTTTTTAGGAGTGCCGTTTAATATAGCAAGCTATTCTTTATTGATGCATATGATAGCAGAGCAATGTGATCTAAAAGTACAAGATTTTGTGTGGACTGGAGGAGATACTCATTTATACCATAATCATTTTGATCAGGTACAAGAACAACTAACAAGAAACCCTTTAGAATTACCAAATCTTAAAATTGTAACAAAGCCAGAAAGTATTTTTGATTATAAATTTGAAGATTTTACAATAGAAAATTATAATTCGCACCCGCATATAAAAGCTCCAGTTGCGGTATAATTTATTTAATTTACGTTAAATCATTATGGAACTAGCAATAGTAGTAGCAATAGATCAAAACAGTGCAATAGGTGGTAATAATCAATTATTATGGCATCTTCCAAATGATCTTAAAAATTTTAAAAAAATAACATTAGGCCATCCTGTTATAATGGGGCGTAAAACTTTTGATTCAATATTAGACATGACAGGTAAAGTCTTGCCTAATAGACATAATATAGTAATTTCTAGAGATAAAAACTTTAAAGCTAAATATCAAGAACATGAGTTTAGTTTGTTCGATTCTATTGATAAAGTTATTGATTATTTAAAAAATAATAATACTCATAAAGCTTTTATAATAGGTGGTGCTGAAATATATAAATTATCTATGCCTTATGTTAATAAATTATATATAACTTTGGTAAAAGCTAAATTTGAAAATGCAGACGTTTTTTTTGATTTTAATTTAGATAAAGTTAACTCTAAATATAAATTAATATCAAAACAAGAGCATCATAAAGATGCTCGTCATCTTTATGATTATGATTTTTTAGTATATGAATGATTAAATTATTTTTTATGAGGCCAGTGATAGTAAGAATCTAAAATAAATTTTGTTTTGCCCCATATCGGGGAGCTGGCTGAGCCGAAGGCGAAGACTGAGGGGAGATTTTTACTATAATCTAGAATTAATGTTCTGATATAAATCCCCAGTTCGACCTAAGCAATATATTGGCTCCTGAGAAATCCTTTTGCTGCTCACTTAGCTCCTGATTTTGTTATTGCTATGCAATATTTAATTAAAAAACACTTGCGCAGCAAGCACAAA
>CAXBNV010000049.1:0-8343 GCA_963977185.1 uncultured Gammaproteobacteria bacterium
AAAAATAAGGTTTTTATGAGTAAAAAATATAGAATACCTGCCATTTTATATGGCACGGCTTGGAAGGAAGATAATACAGAAAATCTAGTAATGCTGGCTGTAAAACAAGGTTTTAGAGGTATAGATACAGCAAATCAACGCAAGCACTATTTTGAAGAAGGTGTTGGCATGGCATTACAACAAATTTATGATAATACAGAAATAAAGCGAGAATCATTATTTCTGCAAACAAAATATACTTATGTACATGGGCAAGATCATAGGTTACCTTATGATGATAAAGCTGATGTTGCTACTCAAGTTGAGCAATCATTTAAGAGTTCTTTAAAACATTTAGGTACAGATTATATTGATTCATATGTATTGCATGGCCCAGAACTAATGCATGGGTTGACTTTGACTGACAATGATTGGTTGGCATGGCAAGCAATGGAGAAGCTGCAACAGTCTGGATTAGTAAAATATCTTGGTGTGTCAAATGTAAACCATAAACAGTTAGAGCTGTTATATACAAATGTAAAGATTAAACCTAAATTTGTACAAAATAGATGCTTTGCACAAATGTTATGGGATAAACAAATTAGAAATTTTTGCTTAAATAATGAAATTATTTATCAAGGCTTTTCATTACTAACTGCTAATCAAAATTATTTATAGCATCATATTATTCAAGATATGGCAAAAGAGAATAACATGACAGTTGCACAATTGATTCTTAATTTTGCTATACATATAGGAATGTTGCCATTAACTGGTACAACTAATGAAAAACATATGCAGCAAGATTTAGCGGAATTGAGCTCTAACCTTAGTGATGAACAGGTAGTTACTATAGAAAATATTGTTAATTTATGAAAGCAATAATTATAATTTTCTATCATTCTGGTGCAATGCATTTTGGTTGTGAGATATTTTTAAAAGTAGCAAGACAAGATATATACCGTTAATTGATGAGTTATATAAAGTTTTACAAGCTTGGCATAAACAATCTCAAATTGATGTCAGTTTTGTTTTTCCTAATAAAATTAATCAGCCCTTTGATAATGTTAGAAGTTCAAGGGATAAATTATTAAAATATGCAGGAATAGAAGATTTTAGATAGCATGATATGAGGCATAACTTTGCTAGTAGGTTGGTTATGGCTGGAGTTGATTTGAATACTGTCAGGGAGTTGCTTGGACATTCTGAGATTTTTATGACGCTTAGGTATGCTCATTTGGCGCCTGAGCATAAGGCTGATGCTGTTGCTAAATTAAACACCATGAAGGATAAAACATTATGTATAAAAGAATAATGATATTTGGTAGACCTGGAAGTGGTAAATCTACATTTGCCAATGAATTATCAAATGAAGCTCAACTACCTGTTTTTCATTTAGACAAATATTTTTTTATGTCTAACTGGCAGGAGAGAGACTATAACGAATTCATGAAGATTCAAGAAGAATTAGTAAGTAAAGATAAATGGATTATTGATGGTAATAGTACAAAGTCTTTGGAAACAAGATGGGCCCATGCTAATTTGATTATGTATTTCAACTATGGAAAATTAAGGTGCCTTTTTAGATTAATTAAGAGATTATTTAATAAATCAAAATATATTGATGATAGGCCAGATGAATGCAGAGAAATTTTAAGGTTTCAGTTAATAAAATATATGTGGACTTTTGAGAAACGAGTCAACAATATGATATTGATATTAAAAGAAAAATATCCTTATGTAAAATTTATAGAAATTAATTCTAATAAAGAGAGTAATGATATGAAAAAAATAATAAGTTATTAAAACGGTTCAATTACAAAAAGTAGTAAATTAGGGTATATTCAATTAAAAGAAAAAGCTTTAAAAACTTTAATAAAATGGCATAATCAATTAGATATGTTCACTTTGCTCCTGAATATAAGGCAGAGGCTGTAGCTAAATTAAATTTCACGTAATAAAAAATATGAAAAAAATATCTTATTTGAAATTAGCGAATGTTAACGATTTAAATTTAATTAATGGATTAATGAGAAGTTCTAAAGCATATTGGGGATATGATGAAAAGTTTCTAGATGAATTCATGGATATTTTCAAAGTTACTAATAATTGTCTCAATAAAAGTTTTACTTATTTAGTTTATTTAGATAAAAAAGTAATTGGTTATTATAGTTTATTACCAAAAGATCAAAACATTTTAGAATTAGATATGTTTTTTATAGAACCAATGTTTATAGGCCAAGGTTTTGGAAGAACACTTTGGGAGCTTGCATGTCAGACATCAAAAGAGTTGGGTTATTTGGGATTTAATATAATAGCCGATCCAAATGCAGATAGCTTTTATATTAGAATGGGGTGCACTAAGATTGGCGACAAAAAGTCGGCGATGTCTAGAGAGCGTAATATTAATATATTCTCTTATGATATATCAGCTAGTGCATTCATGCCTCAATCAATAATTATTATTAGAGATTATATTGAATCAGACGCTAGAGAAATCGCTGAAATTTTCTATAATACTATCCATATTATTAATATCAAAGATTACTCTCAAAAACAAATTAATGTATGGGCTCCTAAATCAAAGTTAGATACTGATTGGTGGGATAAAAGGTCTAAAAAATTAAAACCTTTTATAGCCACAATAAATAATAAAGTAGTTGGTTTTGCAGAACTTGAATCTAATGGACATATTGATTGCTTCTATTGTCACTATGATTATCAAGGATTAGGTGTGGGCTCAGCCTTAATAAATTATATTGAAAAAAATGCCAATGATAAAAAAATAGAAAAATTATATGCAGAAGTAAGTATTACAGCAAAACCTTTTTTCTTAAGTAAAGGTTTTGCTATAGTAAAAGAGCAAAATGTAGAAAAAGAAGGAGTGAAGTTAAAGAATTATATTATGGAAAAATTAATTAATTAGCTTTAATATAGGTAAATTATTTGGTTATTTCATATCTGTAACTATCTCTTTTGTGCCCTTTAAATTCCTTATGGTTTTTAATAACACCAACTCGTTTCATACCTGATTTTTCCATAACTTTATAAGAAGGTATATTGTTAGTATCACACGTAGCATAAATAATAGATGCATGGAGATTGTTAAAACCAAAGTCAATTAAAAGTTTAGTTGCTTCTTGGGCTAATCCTTGTTTTTGATATTTAGGATTTATTACATAACCTAATTCTAAAACAGAGCTTTTTTCTGTTACTCGCCAAAGTTTGCATCCTCCTATTAGCTTGTCATTTTCTTTTAAACAAATGGCTAATTCATAATCATAAATGGGATCATGATTGGTTTTTGCTATACATTCTTCTAAATAGTTTTTTGTATCATTATTAGAATTAGGTCCCCACTCTTGATATTCAGATACTTCAGGGATAGATGCATATTCATGCACAGCATCAGAATCCTCTAAGGTATAAGATCTTAAATAAATTCTTTTTGATTCAAGCATAATATATAATATTATATTAAGTAATAAATAAATTTAAATTATATATGAAATTCCCATTTAAAGTAATAGATTTAACGCATGAAATATCAGCAAATATCCCAACTTGGGATATTAATTGTGGCTTTAGTCATGAAAATATTCTAGATTATGATGACTGTGATACAGATGTTAAATTTAGAGTTCAGCATGCTGAGATGCCACTTGGAATAGGAACTCATGTTGATGCACCAGCGCACTGTTGCGTTAATGGGGTAACGATTGAAAGTTTAGAATTAAATAGCTTAATAACAGAATGTATAGTAATAAATGTATCGCATCTCGCAACTGAAAATTACATTGTTGATGAAAATGTGATAACTCAATTTGAGAGTGAATATAAAAAGATTCCAAAAAATAGTTTTGTTATTGTTTATACAGGATGGTCTGAAAATTGGAATAATCCTATTAAATACCATAATAATTATAAATTTCCATCTATATCAAAAGATGTTGCTAAAACTCTCTTAAAAAGAGAAATAGCTGGATTAGGTATTGATACCTTAAGCCCAGATAGGCCTGATAGTGGGTTTCCTGTACATAAATTATTTTTAAGTAATAATAAATATATTGTTGAAAACATAAACAAAGCTAATTTATTACCATATATAAACAGTTATATTATGATTTTGCCAATGAAAATTAAAGATGCTACTGAAGCACCTGCAAGAATATTAGGTTTATTGAATGATTGATTAAATTAAAATTCTTAGAAATTAAAGTCACTCTCACTTAGTCTATATATACATTGGTAAGATGTGGACTAAGTGGGTGGAACTTATTTTATAAAGCTATTTTTAAAATAGACAGAATTTAATAGTTATTTAATGTATAATTAGCAGATACTATATTTATTTAGGTGGTTATTAAAACTAATGAAAGTAGAACTAGTTAGAGCAACAATAGATCAAAAATCTATAATGGCTAATCTTCTAGAATTATATGCCTATGATTTTACTGAATTTTGGGACTTTGATATTGGTGACGATGGTTTTTATGGATATAAACAGCTGCCTTTGTATTGGACAGATCCTAATCGTTTTCCTTACTTTATTTACGTTGACAATAAAATTGCTGGATTGATTTTAGTACAAAAAGGCTCACCCATTTCAGATGATAAGACTGTCTTGGATATTGCTGAATTTTTTGTCATGAAAAAGTATAAACAGCATGGTATTGGTACTGCGGCTGCGCTTAAAATATGGGAGCAATTTAAAGGGCAATGGCAAGTTAGGGTATTAGTGGATAATAAAATAGCTTGTTCATTTTGGTTACAGGCTATTAAAAAGTTCACCTCAGTGACGCCATCTAAAACAGATACAACCATTAAGGGTGAGGATTGGATTATTTACAGCTTTGAATCAAATAATTAAAGTCCTACCCACTTAATCCACATCTACATTGTAAGATGTGGGTTAAGTGGGTGGGACTTATTTTGTCATAAATATAAAATTTGAATTTAAATATTATAAGGATTTTTTATGGGCTATAAACCAGAAGACATGATATCAGATAAGGATAATTACTTTACTGCAAATGGTAAAACTATACGTAAAGGAACCATGGCTGCAGCATTAGCAAATGCAGAGATATTTGAATCAAATACATCTAGCGATAAAGAAAAAAAAGATGCCTTTGATACAATTAAAGAGCTTGCTCCAACATTAATAGCATTTGGATTGACTAAGTTTTTAACTTGGAAAAATGTGGAAATACAAAAAATATTTGATGATTTGAAATAATTATTAAGAAATAAATTACTAGCTATAATTTGTGAGCTTTTAATAAATTAACAAATTGTCTTATTTTAGGTTGCACATATCGATGCTTTTGATAATAAATATAAATAGGTATTTCTGGTTGTAAATATTCTTTTAGTATTTCAATAAGCTCCCCATTATCAAGCTCATCTTTAATTATATAATCATGTAATTGAACTACACCTAATCCTAGTAAAGCACTTTTTTTCATTAAGTGAGCACTGTTTATTATTAATGGGGATGATATATTAAGAGAAGTCTTTTTCTTTAAATCAGCTATTATATTATCAGGGTTTCTACCTAAATGGGATATATATTTGTGTTGCTCTAAATCTTTTATGTTTTTTGGAATGCTAAATTTATTTAAGTATTCTGGGGCAGCACATAAGACATATCTAGTTACACCAATTTTTTTGGCTACTACATAATCTGGGGCAGGCCAATTAATGCCAAAGACTATATCAATTTGTTCTTTTTGCATATCAGGCATGCGTTCTTCAGCAATAATCTCTAAAGTAACTTCAGGGTATTTTGAACTGTATTTTTCAATTATAGGCATTAAATAAGTTTCGGCATAAAAAGGATTGCAGCTTATCCTTAATATTCCACTAGGCGTTGTGTTAAAATTACTAATTAAATCTTGAGCAGTATTTAGTTCTTGCTTTAATCTTTTACATTGCTCATAAAGCAAAGCTCCTTCATCAGATAAGTTAACTTGCCTTGTGCTTCTAATAAATAATGGTAGCTTTATTGATGATTCCAACGCCTTAATGGTTTGGCTGACCGCCGATTTTGAAACACCTAATTTTTTTGCAGCAGCTGTAAAGCTTCCAGATTCTGCGACAGCTATGAATGTTTCAAAATGATATAAAGTTGTATCTAACATAATATTGTTTAAAAAAAATAAACATTTGTTAACTATAGCGTATATTGTAAAGTATATCAAATGTAGCTATAATAAACAAGTTGTTTCACTTAATTACAAAAGGTTTTAGGTCATGAATAAATTAAAAGTAGGAATATTGTTAAGCTATATATGTATAGCTTCAATTTCATCAGCCATTATAACGCCTGCACTGACTAATATAGAAGTATTTTTTTCATTATCCCATGGTGCATTAGAGTGGGTAGTATCAATATTTTTATTAGGTTATGTAATAGGTCAGTTAATTTATGGGCCTATAGCTAATAGGTATGGAAGGTTAACTGCTTTAAGAGTAGGTCTTATTATAAACCTAATCGGTATAGTAATGTGCATTTGCTCAACACACTTTATGAGCTATGGTTTATTATTATTTGGAAGGTTAATTACAGCATTAGGAGCTGCTGCAGGGTTATCCTGCACTTTTATGTTACTAAATGAATTGCTAACTGAAAAAGAAGCAAAGAGTGCTATGTCTTTTGCGATAGTTTCTTTTACATTAGGAATTGGTTTAGCCGTAACTTTAGGTGGTATAATTACAACTTATTTTAATTGGCAATATAGCTTTTGGATATTGATGTTTCATGGGATTATAATGTACTTATTAACATACTTATTTACTGAAACATTACAAAAGCCTATTAACTTTAGTATAAGTAAGGTATTGTCTGGATATAAGTTAGCCTTAACTAATAAAACATTAATAATTTTTTCTTTAACACTGGGTTTTGTCTCAGCAATATCATATTGTTATTCTGTTGCAGCACCTGTTTATGCTATATCAGTATTAAAGCTTACTGCTAGTGAGTATGGTTATTGGAATATAATTAATATGTTTGGGATGTTTGCAAGTGGCTTTATATCAGCAAGATTAATGAAAAAATATGGCGCTAAAAAATTATTAAAAATAGGGTTTATAACTTTAGCTCCTTGTTTATTATCATTAGTGTTAATAGTATTAAGTACTAGCTCGCATATAGTATGGTTTTTTATGACAACAATGTTTTTATATTTATGCGGAGGATTATTATTTCCTGCTTGTTCTTATCTTGCGTCAAATGCTATTGAAGATAAAGCAAGTGGCTCTAGTATGATGTCTTTTATAAATATGATGACAGCTATGCTATCAGTCATAATAATGGGGTACTTACCATTTGCTATGATTGTTTCATTTAGCTTAGTATTGGGTTGTTTATTTTTGTTAACTCTTGTATTAACTTTATACAAGAGTTAATTATTAATTATGCTGATAACTTTATCTCTAATTTTAAGGCCATGAGTAATCTCTAGCCTTGATTTAGGGATGCCTAACTCCTTTGATAATAATTTAATTACTTCTTTATTAGCTTTTCCATCTTCAGGAGCTGTCGTAACATACACTCTAATCAAGTTTATAGATCCATCAGGATTATATTCAATTTTAACTCTATTTTGAGAAGCTTTTGGAGTTACTTTCACGCTTAGAGTTTTCTTAATTGATTCTACAGAATTAAATAAATCTATCATAATGATTATAAATATTTTTTAGGTTGTAAAATTTTTTGACCCCAAACTTCATTTTGTTGCCAGTTTCTAATAAAGTCTAAATCAAACTCAGCAATAAAAATATCTTCTTTATTATCAGCGATAATAATTTCCTTACCATTAGCATTAAAAGCACAAGACGTTCCATCGTTTGTAGGAGCAGGGTAATTAGTCATAGCAACGCCAACCATATTTTCAAAAGCTCTGGTTCTAAAAGCTTGCAGCCTTATATCACCTAAAACAGGGCAAGTTTTAATAGAACAAGAATTTGGCACAATAATAATTTCAGCGCCTTGCTTCATTAATGTTCTAGCCGCTTCAGGAAACTCTCTATCAAAACAAATCATAGTACCAATTTTAACTGAACTGCTATTAAATTTTAGCGTTGCTACCTTAAACTTTGCCCCTGACTCAAGACTTACTTCAGTACCATCAGTAAAATCACAGACATGAATTTTAGCATAATCTAATATAATTTGTCCTGTATTATCAATAATAGCGATATTATTTGTAGGTTTATTTGTGCCAAGGCCAAGATAAGTAATAGCAATCGCTATTTTAAGATCTTGTGCTAAGTTTTGAAACGTTTTGATATATTCACTATCATGAGTGACAGCATTTTCTAAGGTCATTAATTTTGAATTATAACCAATTTGCCATA
>CAXBNV010000050.1:0-8312 GCA_963977185.1 uncultured Gammaproteobacteria bacterium
ACGCTATGGAATTTTCTCTGGCGCTAGGTATGGAATTTAGTCTGCCATTGACAATTATATAAACTAGATCGCAATATTCCAAATGAAAAGGAAAACAAAAGGTTTAGAAACTAAAAGATAGCTTAGTATTTTCATATTCATCATCATTGCAAGCAGATAATTCATTATATAAGTCATAAACAGCTTTTATGCCTATAAAAATACTTACGGTCATCAAAGGTATGGAAAAAAACATTATATTAGCAGTTAATAAACCTGAAGCTAATACTCCATAACCAAGTAAAGACCAAAAATAATTACTTTTAATTTCATTAAATTTATCATGGTTATTTAATATGTTTAAATATCCATTAATTTTACTAGGAGTTAATTCAAATTTTGTATGAAAATTTTTTAATAAATAAGAAGATTCAGCGGCAACTCTTTCAGGATTATTTTGATAATCTTTAAACTCTAAAAACGAAACTTTAATTTCCTCTGGTAATTTATGAATATCTTGTTCTTGTAGCCATGATATGATTTGCTCATAAGATGTATCTTTAGGTAAATTAGAAATAAATTTATTAAATTCAGGATGTCCAATTATTTTAATAAATTTAAATACGTCAGGAACATGCATCTCTTTAAATCTAGATAAAAAAGTTAAATCTTGACCTTTAATATTTTTAACTAATAAATTTAGTTCTGAATTATTTATAAATTTAAGGAACAAGTTAATTTCGCTTAACTGTAAAATTAATCTTATAATCACTTCTGAATTAAATAACTCTTTAATAGTATATTCTTTAAAAAAATTTAAAATAGATATTACTTGTTTGATATCTTCATAATTAATATTAGTATCTTTATTGCCATCTTTATCAATCAAAATTTTATTAAAAGCAATATATAATAATTTATTATTGAATAACGGTGTGATGACATCTAAAACATCACCTAACTTTTTATCTAACAAATTATTTTGATTGTAAAAATATAATAAAACACTCCTGAAACTATTCAAAAAATCATCTATTCCGCTAATTGCTTGAAGATATATTGAATCAGATTTATCAGCAATTTTTTTAAAAATTTTCTTACAAGCAGGAATAACTATATAGTCAATAATAAACTGAGCAGGTCCTAGTGAAACTAACGTCCCCATAGATATAATAGAACTAAAAGTTGATAATTTAGAAACTAAATCAAACCATTTATTTATAGCTTTAAAATCAATTGGGATATCAAGATCATCCCACATTTTCTGTTTAATCTGTACTTTTGTAACAGCAAAATAATTATCAAAATATAATTTTAGTGAATTTATTGAAATAAATGACGATGCCATTGGAATTTCTTTCAAATCAGAAACAAATTGATTTAATAAATCTTGTGTAAAATCTAGGCCTGTAATTATATTATCAAACTCTATCTTTTTATCAGCAATTTGGAATGCTGCGAACTTAAAACTACATTGATTATCAAAATATGGTTCAAGGCTTTCTATTATTTTATCAATAATTTTATAATTATTATAAACATTTGCATTTCCTTGATATCTCCATATATGAACCATGTAATTACTTAAAAACATTAATTCAGCAATTGTTAGCTGGTTTAAAACAGTTAATGAATATAAGTCTTCAATTGGAACTCTAGGCTCGACAATTTCAATATTTGCAAATTTATCTTTTGGAAACCATTGAACAAGCAACTCATTATAACTACTTGAAGCTTGTTGCAAAAAGTTTTCTTTATTTGTTAAATCTAACATTTCAAGTTTTTTATTATAATCTCTTAAAATTGTCATAAACTCAAAATGCTCAATAAAAAAAGTATTAAATCCAAATTGTCTGACTAAAACGCTATCTATTTTATCTCTAAGTGATAAAAAATGCTGCTCTATAATAAATCCTCTAGTTTCCTCTAAAAGTCTTCTGTCTAATCTTTTTCTTTGATTTTCAATACTAATACTTTTTCTATGATCGCTAAAATCTTCTTCTTTTATTATATTTGTACCTGAAGTATCAATTACAGTACAACACTTACCAACATGACCATTACGAGCACTTCTGCCTATAATTTGCAAATACTCAGACTCTGTAATATCGACACAACTATTAATTACTAATAAACCATCTTTATTGCTAGTTATCGGATTTGCACCTCTAGATAAACTTTGTGTAGCAACTGTAATAACAAAATCTTGACCTATATTATTAATGACCTGAGACTCAGAAATACCTATTTGGTCATACCCATTAAATTCTTGAACGAAATCTAAATTATTTTCTTTTAAAAATGAGCTTAATTTTTTAACTTTTTTTGGAGAATCAACAATAATCAAAACTGGTTGACTTGGAAAATTAATTTTATTATTACTAATAACAGACAGTAATAAATCATTATAACTTTCTGCATCATTTGCTGGGTAAAAACCAATATATTTTCTATCTACTTTATGAAAAGTTGGGTAAGAAAAAACTTTAAAATTATTTTTTTCATGAAATTCTTTTATCTCAACAAAACTTCCTGCAGTGCCAGTAAATGAAATTGTATTTTCATTATTTAATCTATAAAAATCAAAAAAATTTTTGGCGCTTATTTCTAAAATCACTTCTCCTTTAGGATCAATTAAAAGCTTATGTTTTTTAAAAGCTTCTAATTGACTAAGTTTTATATGTAATAATTGCTGTATTCCTGAGTTAAAGCTTAATCTTATATCAGGTCGATTAATGCTTTTATTAATTGGAGCGGCTGTATATGATTTACTGTTATCATTTTTTGATAAAACAACAAAATCTACACTTTCTTCTAATGAATCAGCTATTAACGCTGAATCTATCAAACTATCTATTTCCTCATCAGGTATAAGAGAAATAAAATCTTGTGTATCTTTATTATTATGCTTAGTTATTATGTATTTTTTAAAATTTGTGACATCATCTTTTCTTGAGCATAAATTTTCTTTAAAAAGATCACGATCATGAATAAATTCTAATAAATCTATATAAACCTTTTTCCACAATTTCACATTGAGCAAATACCTATTAATTGGTGCTGCTAATCTATACTGAACAGTTGTAGTTAAAGCAGCATCTACTTCATCACATATTAGAGAAATATTTTTAGGTAAACTATAACCATGAAGACGCATTGTAGCTCTAAATAATGAAAAATTAGCTGGAGTTGAACAGTTAATTCCATAATGAATATAATCGCTATATGTGCTTGTCGATTCAAGTGGTTTTTCTGCACAAGTTATACTAAAGTAATTATAAAATCTTGTGAAATCTTTAATATGCTCTTTTGAAAGATTAGTATTTTCCGTGGCTATATCAACCGTTTTAGAATTAGCAACAAGCAGCACGCCATTAAGTGCAGTTATTATACTCTTCCCTTCTCCGGTTGGAATTTCTTGAATTAAATCACCGGATTGATTTAATAAACTTATTAATTGAGTTGCTCTAGGAAATTTACCTGTTGTTCTAAGCAAGGCTATACAAGATAAAGCAATAATTTGTAAATTACATAATGACTTTTCTTCTAAACTTAACTGATTACTTTTTAATTTTAATTTAATATCGTTATATTTTAATTGAAACAGTGTAATATTTAACTTATTATAATCTGGCAAAAATGAAAAAACTTTCTCATAGTTTTTTAATAGTTTATATTTTCTCTTATTACTTAGTGGTTCATTTAGTTCATTGTTATAATTTTTAAATCTAATTTTAAATATTTTTTCATTAACTTCTTCTGGGTTATATTTAAACGCATCTATTTTAGCTGTATATAATAACTCCTCATAATCTAATAAATCTTCATCGAATTTATCAGATTGCAATACAATAATAAAATCATTAAAAGGTATATTAAGAACCCTGCACAAGATAGCTAATGTGTTTATTGAATCTTCTGATATATTTTTAAATTTATTAAGTATCAATAATAAATTATATTTATTTTCTTTAAAATCATTTAAATAATTATTTAAAATAAATAAGACTTGTTCTAATGATTTTTTTGAAATTTCATTAAAACTCGTTAATAATGCATTGAAATCTACTTCATCACCAATATTATAATATTCTAATATTTCTGGCTGTATATCATATTTTTCTATTAATTTAAAAACATAATATAATTTTTGATTATTAACATTTCTGAAAAAATCACACCATTTTTGATTAGAAAATTTATTTATTAATATATCAAATATATTATTAATTTCTTCTATATTATCAATTTTCACTAACTCATTGGTAACTTTAAACAATAAAGATATATCAAATTGTTCATCATTTTTATTATAATAAAATTCTAATAATTTAATTAAAATTAATTTATTTTTTTCGAAATCATTGATAATTTTTGGGAAACTTAATAAACCATCTAAAAAATTTTGTCTTAAAAAAATCTTACTTTTACAATCTTCAGATTCTGGCTCAAACACAAGTATATTAGTAATATCTGAAAGCTTATCTATATTAGAAACATTCCTTGAGAGCCTTTTTAAACCAAGATAAATTCCATCGTCTTTGAAGCCTTTGGTCAACTCATTATAATTTTCACAAAAAATATTTATTTTATGAATATCAGATAAAAATCCTTCTAAATTATTTAAATTAACTGAATTATAGATTGTTGAAATAATTAACTTAGCTCTTTTAGCTCCATTGGTATTAGCACTAAATTTAGAAGTAATTATATTATCAATTATGTTTTTTAAAAAATATGGCTTCAGTAAACAAAAGTTTGCTAGTATTTCTGACTTGTTTTTTATTAAATAATTATCCAATTTATTTAAATTAAAATTATCGCTAAATAAAGATGGCAATTTATAATAGTCTACATTAAAACTTTCTTCTTGTTTACATATAAACCATAAATTAGCATTCCCTTTGTCTTTATATTTAGTGGTTTTATTAAATAAATCAGTTAGTTCAGACAAGTGCAAATTTACTTCATCTTTTGTTATATTTAAAATATTAGCATCATGCTCTAAATCATCTTTAATTTCTTGAACATTAATAACAGTTTTATATTTTTTTCCGGTACTATTATAAACTATATAAGCAATAATTAGATTCTTAATTATTTCGTTATCACATTTATAGCCATATATTTCTCTATAAAAATTTAAATTTTCTCTTAATTTTTGCTGTCCTAGATATCTAAAAGTGTTAACTTTTAAACCTTCAATATCATTAAATAAATTATTTTTATTAACACTATAATTTCTATTATTACAATATTCACTCATTAACTTCATTTCTTTAGACACTATATAAAAATCATTAAATTTTATAGCAAAAAGAGCATCTGAATATCTAAATGAAATAAAATTCAAATTCTCAACTTGTTCTTTTAATACATTATTTTTTATAGCATTATCTATAATAGGCTCTATTGTATTTATAAATGTACGAAATTTTAAAATTCCTTGAATATTAAAACCATCTTCATCTGAAAGTAAATTATCTAACAATTTATTATAGATAAATTTTGCTTCAGCTTCATTATGATCAGTATAAAATAATATTTTATTATATATTCTAATAAATAGATCGCGTACATCTTGGATTGATAATCTTTCTGTATGGTCATAAAAAACAACCCCTTGTTTATGCATTTTTAAACCATGTTTGAAAGTATATATTAATACATGCAATGTAATTTTATTTATCTGTAAAGGATCTTCAGTGTCTTCATTAGTTACTGCATCAAAAAAATTCTTATTAACAGTAGGTGCTTCTATTTTCATACCATTAGTTATCTCATAAATAAACTGTGATACGCTTGTTAAAGTTTTAGCATATTTAAAATAAATTTTATGAAAATATTCTATATGTGCATTGTTATTTAATGTTGTCACTATATTAATAAATGCATCTAAATAGCATATGTTGCCAGATAAATTAATAAATAATAATATTTTTATATAATCAATATTATCGTTATCAAGTTTATCTATAAAATTTTTTAAGATTTCAATTTTTTGGGGATTTTTTATTATTAATGAACAATAGATTATATAATCATCTTTTAATTTTAATATATCATCACTAGAATATTTATTTTCAGATTTAAATACATTAAGCAAATTATCGATAGACCTTGAAATTAATATTTTATCAAATTCAGATAATTCATCATATTGCTCAATAGTAATTAATTTAAATCTCTCAAAATCTTTTATTTTTCCTGACAAAAAGATATCTTTATTTAATTCCTCATAATCATCGTAATTTATTCTAAAAGGCTGGAAAATAGAATCATTAAAAACAAGATACTTTTTATTGTCAATAAAGTTTATTATACTTTCTTCAACGCGAACAAAACCTGAATTGTAGTTTATTCCATCAGCCACGAAATCTAAATTATGTAGACACCAGAAAGCAACATTTGATTCAATTAATAAATTTGATTCAATACATTCAGGTTTAATTAGAAAAAACAATCTTGAGGCATATTGTTTTCTAAATAGCTCGTCATCAATTAATTTTGTATAAAAACCAATGATTTTAGAATAAATATAATTTGTGCTTAATGAATTTTTAAATAACTGTATTTCTTTTAATTTGGCTAAAGCAGCCTTTTTTATTTCTTCAAATATTTTGTTTTCATCATATCCATATTTTATTGCCTGATAGCCACTACCCATGCTTTGCTGTACTGAGTTTACTTGTGTATTATTAACGCTTTGGGTATGGTTGACTTCTTGAACTACATTAATTTGTTGATCCGTTATCTCATCTTGTTGTACGTTAATTTGTTGTTCAAGTGAAATATTTACTTCTAATTTAAGCTTGTCATTTTCTAGTAATTTGTTTTTTCTTACTGTTTGATTTATATCACCATTAATCAAAGAAGGCTCTATCTCTTGTGATAAATCATTATCTTCATGTTCAAGTGAAAATTCTTTTATTACACTATAATGCTTTCTTCTATTTTTATAAATTAAATCAAAAATCAAAGAATCTGTAAGTAAAAACCCTGCATCATTTCTTATTGAACTAAATTCTTCATCTACTTTTTCTGTGTCACTAATAAGGCTATCAAAAAATAGATTTTCATCAATATGTTTCGTTAAAAATACACTGTATAGTAATTTAGTATGTTCATATTTTTTTATATTACTATATATGATATTGCTAATTAACAATCTTTTGTCGTAATCTTTATATTTTTCACCTTTAAAAACCAAGATTAATTCTTGACAATTATCTAAAATATTATCTAAAATAAATTCTATATCATTCATAGAGTATGTATCATTTATTGCAATTTCGTAACGCGAGGCCCTATCTCTGCATGATATAGAAAAGATGTCATAGATATTTTTAAGTTCCGGTATGCTTTTTAAATCAAAATTTAAATCAGATTTGCTAGAGCCAAATTCTACAGGATAATCATAAATTTTAAGTTTGGGTATATTTTTATATTTTAAATATTTATATTTTAAAAGTTCATATATAACTTTATTACCATAATAAGATAAACTATTATTATATGGGTAACATTCAATTAATATATTATTAAAAGAAGAAAAAACACTTGTGCGAAAATTGTTAATAAAATATTTTGCAAATTCTGGCTTCCATCCATCAAGCTTTTCCATATATTCAAAATCGATATAGAAACAATAATCTTGAGCTTCTACTAATTCATCTATTAGATTTTGAAGGGTTTCTATTTCATTTTTATACTGCTCTAAGATTGCGCTAACAAAACTATAATATTCTGTCTTTGCCTCTTTTTCACTTGGATTTATATATTTAAAGATTAACAACGCAATATTAATTTTGTTTTGAAAATAAGCATCATTAAGGTTAATTTCAGTTACATCACGATAATTACTTCCATGTATAGAGGTAGAATTAACTTCTCTAATAAATAATAAATATTTCATGACTACCCTTATGCTTGTGTTATCTTTCTTACTATGGCATAAGGGGATTCTATCAAATTAATGCTAATTTAGCAATAATATAAATTAGTTATAACTTAGGTCGAACTGATGTTTTAAGGATTAAGCAA
This sequence comes from uncultured Gammaproteobacteria bacterium, assembly GCA_963977185.1. GTDB lineage: Bacteria > Pseudomonadota > Gammaproteobacteria > JAGOUU01 > JAGOUU01 > CAXBNV01. The sequence continues at coordinate 8,023 of CAXBNV010000050.1, forward strand.
TATATTAACTCCTGAGAAATCCTTTTTCTGCTCACTACGTGAGCCTTTTTTCTTTACGAAAGAAAAAATATTTATTCGCTTCGCTCATGGTTTTGTTATTGCTATGCAATATTTAATTAAAAAACACTTGCGGAGCAAGCACAAAACCAATATTTGCATAGCAAATATATAATTTTTTTCTTTTTTAAAGAAAAAGGCCAACTTTAGTTGGCACAAAAGGATTTTAACAGTTTAAATTAACTCCTGAGAAATCCTTTTTCTGCTCACTACGTGAGCCTTTTTTCTTTACG
>CAXBNV010000051.1:0-7178 GCA_963977185.1 uncultured Gammaproteobacteria bacterium
TTTTTTCTTTTTTAAAGAAAAAGGCCAACTTTAGTTGGCACAAAAGGATTTCGATAGTCTAAAAATATATCAAAAACCTTTAAGAATTAAGCAATATATTGACTCCTGAGAAATCCTTTTTTTATTTTATTTTTTACAAAATAATGATATCACAGAAGGTTTTTAAATTAACCATCAATTAGTTAATTTAGTTCTTAGGTCGAGCTGAGATTAATAAATTATTATGGTTTATTAGATCGTTTTTCAGGTTCCTGTTCTGGCTCAACACCTTCAACAGGATGACCGCCAGTTGCCGGTGGACTGCCAATAGCTGCTGCTGTTGTAGAAGGAGGACTACCAATAACTTTACCTAATAAACTCTCTGTAAATTTAACTCCATTTTCATCAAGTTCGCTTTGTTTCTCTGTTGCAATACCTATAAAAATCTTCGTAAAATCAGGATCTGCTTCTTTATCTAAATCTAATTCAATATTCTTATTGTGTCCTTCTTGTTTTGCTTTGTTTATTACATTATTTAATAAAGTAATAATCCCTTCTTTATTTGTTTTATTAAAAGTAATAGTTTTATCTCCACCTATAATTAATAATCCTTTATTATTAAAATGAGATATTTTTGCAACAGCCGTATATTCACTTGACGTCTCTTTTTTCCCATTAATACTCAATGTAATTGAGTTAGTTTTTTTATCTGAGTTTTTAATACCATAATTATTAATTTTATTAACAACATCCTTTTTTTCCTTGTCATTGGCAGCCCATTTCTTAAGAGTTTCTTCTAAATTATTACTAGATAAATTTTGACAAAGTTTTTTTGCATCCTTTCTAGAATCACGTTTAGCTAAACCTACATGTTTTGTACAATAATTTTGCAATTCTAAAATAATATTTTTGGAGTAATGATCTATACCTTCTCCTGCTATTTTCCTATCTTTATTTAAAACTATTCTGTCTTTATACAGCTTGTCATTTTGTAATGCTCTATTAATACAATTAATTCGTGTATCAGTACTAAAAGGATCACTATTTGTAACAAATAATCCTATTTCTTTCTTAAGCTCAAGCTCACTTATTCGATTTAATTTAATCTGCATTAATATCTTAGATGCTTGCTTGATTTCATCTTTGCTAAATACGCTGTTCTTGGCTTTAATAAAATTTTCAAGTCCTTTTATAATAGCTTTTTCATAATTACTATATACTTTTTTTTGAGAACCAGGATAGCCAGTTGGTATTTTTTTATTTAAACACATTGCAAATGAATTATTTTTATTTGAAGGGTCTACTTTTTGAGATAATTCAAATAAGTTATAATATAACCTATTTATGCCATCATTATTATTAGAATAATTACCTAATAAAATATCTTCCTTTATTTTTTTTACTAAATTGACATCTTCATAATTAATGATGGTGTAATGTGAATCTAAGTACATCTTTATAGCGTCTAAAACATATGTTTTGAAAGGAGTTAATGTTTGATTCCCTACTTCTCTTCCTATTGCATTTTTTAAAGATTTTTCATTCTTTTGTATATAATAATCAACATCTTCCTCATCAGTTATTCCTTCAAAATCATCTGTTATTATTTTTTCTTTAATATTTTCTTTTTGAACAGGAGTTAAACTTTTGTCTCTTAATTGTTTTTCGATGTATGTTTTTATTTTAGTTGGAGCTAAAAGCACTTCAACAAGCGTATCAACCTTTGATTGATCAGCACCCTTCACTATAGCGTCATTAACATATTTACAAATTACTGGGTCACTAACTTTAATTGCTTGAAGATAATTTTTATACTCTCCTTTATCTTTTCTAAAAACATACTCAGATTCGATAACACATGGATTATCAAAAGCTACTTCTTCATTCATGGTTCCACTATTTTTTAAACTATGAACTTCTACCTTTGAGTTTAAAACTAAGTTTTCATCATTATTAAAACTCATCTCAAAATTATTAGCATTTTGATTAACCCCTGAAAGAAGCGAGAGACCCAATGATACTTGAAAAATATCGTTTCCTATATAAAATGATTTTTGTTGAAAATTAAGAAGAAATTCTTTTATTATTTCTTTCTTATTATTATCTTCTTTCCATTTTTGTAAAATATTTTTTGCGTCCCCATCATCCTTGGCTTTTTCAAATAATTTATCTAAAAATATATCTTCTATTTTTTTTTCTGTTTCTGTTTCTGAAAACCAATCTTCATCAAGCTGTATATTTTCACCTCCAATAACTATACCAAATCTTGACATATCAGATTTAGCATGATCACCTAGACTAGTTACCTTATCTATTTTAGAACTAAAATAAACCCTATTATCCTGTTCTACGGTATACCCATCAAGTAACATTGATTTTACTTCAGATTTTTGAGCTTCAGATTCTTCTGTTTTATGAAATAATTTTGCTGGCAACACTAAAAAATTATTATTTTCTAATGTCAATTCCTCTAGACTTTTTCTTAACCATGTTAAAACCTCACCCTTATTATGAGCCACACTAGAACCTGTTGAACTTATACTTTTTTTAACAACCTGATCTATAAGTAAATTTTTATCTTTATCACTTAATGCCAAAAAATTTCGATCTGATTTTATCACATCTTTAATTTCTGCTATCTGCCCTTCATCTAAACCTGTTAATTTGTCATTAAGCTCTAAAACAAGCTCTTTTATATTACTCATAAATCACTTTCTCGATTAAATTTATTTCACTAATCTACTAAACGTTAGACAAGCCTTTTTTTGCAAAGTTCCATTTAATTTAAGCATTAAATACAATTAAGGAGAATTTGGGAGCACAGGCAACCCAAAAGGTTTTATTATATCTAAATTATCGTCACTTTCATCTATAGTCTTTACCATTGAATAAACTTCAAAACCTGAAACCATCAAACCTAAAATAAGCGCTGGAATTATAGATATTTTACTAATGGTATTAAATAAAATTTTTGGTAATAGCCATGAATCTTTTAAATTATATAAAGAATCACTAAAATTTCCTTGAAATACATCTTTATAAAATTTTGGACTCAATAAAGCAGGAAGATAAGCTATAGCCATAAAGGGTAAACTTATTGCTGAAAACACAAAAAACAGTGAACTAGAAAAAATTTTATTTGGCAAACTTTTAGATGAATAATCTCCAATTAAGATATTCTTTGATTTTTTATAATTTTCATTTACTTTAAGTAAAAACATTATAAATTCCTATCATAAATTAAAATGAATTTGTTTTAATTTATTATAGGAGTTATTAATTAAGATTTGCTTAAACTTATTATATAATATCTATAATATTTTTTAATGTTTCATCTGATGTAATTAATTTTCGAGCTTTAACATCAAAAAAACCAAAAGTAAATTTTGCGCTTGAACATAACACATCATTTTCATTAAAAATATTTTGTTGCATTATGCCTATTTTTCCATCAAATGATGTTACTTGAGATTTAATGATAATTTCTTGTCTTAATATTAATTCTTTAATAAATTTAATATTACATTCTAAAATTATTGGAGCAATTCCTGTATCTTTTATATCCTGCATAGTATAATTTTGATTCTTTAAAAACTCCCATCTGGCTTCTTCAAGAATTGTTAAATAAACTGCATTATTTACATGCCCCATGAAATCTAAATGATGTTCTTTAATTGTTTTTTTATATATAAACATTTTAGAGTTTAACATTATATTTATCTCAAGTTTGTATTTAGACTATTAATTAAAAATTAAAGTTAAAGTTAAAATTAAAAAATCCAGATTGTTTGTCTATTGATACATCGATAGGACTATAGTCTTTGCTCCAAGAAAGCTTACTATTTGCATACGTAATTGCTTCAACAAGCAAAGCTCCAGTTATAACTTGTGGTACAGTATGATATTTTCTTTCAACTCTGCTATATGCCATAGCAACTGCAGATGCATACAAAGGTATAGAAAGATATTTATGATCTTTTGAAAAAGTACGAACATAAGCTGCTGGAGCCCATGCAGCAACAGTATGACCAGAAGGCATTCCATTATAAAAAGAACCAACTGGTCTTTTTCCTATTTCCCACTTATTTTTTTCACTCCAAAACTTCATAGCACTTGAAGCAAATACAGACTGCTTATAAATTACCATGAAATGGCCAAATCCTTTATCATTATTTGTAATTACAGCAGCAAATGGAGAGCTTATTTTTAACATGTTATGCGCAAAAAGTTTAACTGCTTTATTACTTTGATTAGTAGTAGTAGTAGTAGTAGTAGTAGTAGTAGTAGCAGTAATATTGCTAATAAAGCATAAAAGTGATAATACAATATATGTTTTTTTCATAACAGCCTTTTTGAAAACTTATAGAAGTAAAGTATATTATGTAAGTTTTATTAAAAAGTAAAGTTATAATCAAAAAGATATTTGAACTAAAATTCATAAAAGAGTCACCAAATTGATTAATTAAAACTTAATCTTTATCTTGTATTCTAAATCTTATTACGCAACAACGTTAATCCAAAACAGGATAAAATTATGTCTGAGATAGATTTTTATATTGCACAAGCTGCAGAAATATCAAGAGCTAATGAAACTTTTAATGGTAGAAGTATCAACAGAGCTGCAAATTTAGGTAACAATAATCAAACTAGATATAATGTTTCTGTTGGAAAAAATGAGACTATAGTTAATGAGACTATAGTTAATGAAGCCATAGAACGTGGAGATATAAAACAAGAAGACATTCCAAGTGAATTTTTATGCATTATTTCATCTTCAATAATGACAAATCCTGTATACCCAAAAGATAATCCAAATTCTAAATTTGATTTTGAACAAATTAAAAAATGGATTGAAATTCGCAAAAATGATCCATGCACAAGGAAACCATTAAAAGTTGAGGACTTAATTACAGATGAAAAGCTAGCTGAAAAAATATCAAACTGGTTAGAAGAAAAATGCCCAAAAAAACAAAAATCTTATAAACCTTAAAAATATAATAGTATTTACGGATTAAATTTACTATTTATAAAAAGTGGTATGAATTTTTAATCAATTTATATTGATATAAAATAAATTATAGGAAAATATTTATATATTATAATAAGAAACAGAAAATTTAATGAACTGTTCTATAATATAAATATACTATAATTTATAAAATTTACATGTCCAAAAAAGAATATAATACTATATTAGTTGCATCTATATGTTTAGCCATAACAATGATGGATATGGCAATGATGGCTGTAGCTTTACCTACAATTACAAAAGAAATGAATCTTTATAACTTAGCTCCAGAGTGGGTTATAAATTCTTTTATCTTAAGTATGGCATCTTTTGGAATAATAACAGGTAAATTAAGTGACATATACAATCCTAAATATTTAGTAAGTGCTGGGATAATCTTATTTATCATCTCTTCAATAGGATGCTTTTTTTCCTTGAATTATATCCAGCTAATTATATTTAGAGCTTTTCAAGGAATTGGTTGCATTTTTTTTGTAACTCCAGTTATAAAACTTTTATCAATAATATTTAAAAAAAATTATTTGAGTAAAGCTATAGGAACAGCCACTGGATTTGGGTCAATAGGAATGATTATTGCTCCTGTATTAAGCGGGCAAATAATAAAATATTTAAGTTGGCGTTATATATTTTTAATCAACATTCCATTATCTATTATTTGCTTAATAACTCTTTCTAAAATACATATCAAGATTCCCAGAAATTATAATATTAAAATAGACAAATTAGGATTTTTATTTCTCGCTCTTTTTTTATGTAGTTTAGTACTGTTAATTATGGAAGCTCCGAAGTATAACTACAATGAGCTATGGATAGAAATTAATATAATTATAACTTCTATATTTTTAATATCATTTATTATGGTAGAAAGAAAAAAGACAAACCCTTTAATAGCATACAAGTTATTTAAAAAAAGTAAGTTCATATTAATAAATATATTAAATATTCTAATACAAGCTCAGTCAGTGACAGTTATATTTTGCATTATGTACTCCCAAATATCATTAGGTTATAGCCCTACACAAACAGGATTATTATTTATGCCTTTGTATGTTTTAATAGCAATCTCAAGTTTTTTATCAGGAGGCATTATACAAAAAAAAGGTGGATATATTACTATGATTATAGGAGCTGGGTTTATATTTACAGGATACATTGCTACCTTAATATTATTACCATTAAAAAATTACTTTTCTCTTTTGCCGGTAATTATAGGATCGGGTATCTCTTTTTCAATATTCTCAAATTCCCTAAGAGTTATAGCAATTGAGTCTGTACCTAAAAAATATTCTGGTCTATCAATCGGTATCATAGGTAATCTTCGCCAGATATCAGGGGCAATCAGCATAGCTATTTTAGGAAGTATTATTTCATCTTCAACACTATCTAAAACTATATCAATTCAACCTGTGGAATTTTATTTTGGTTTTCAAAAATTAATAATTTTATCATCAATAGTTTGTTTCATAATTTTAATATTATCAATATACACATATAAACATGGTGAAAACTAATATAAAACAATATTTACTTATTTGCTATACTAAACACATAATGACTGTTTAGTTGTAAGTCTAATTTTATATTTAACAAAAATTAAGCATCTTATGAAATTATTTGATCATTTTTTTAATAAATTAATTACCCGTAAAACAAAAAACAGAAAAGAGCATGAAGAAAAGTTAGAAAGAGAAATGAAGGCTTATTGGGCCCATGTTGATAAAAATCTAGATACACCTCTTGAACAATATCTTTGGAATAATGACTGCTCTCCTGAAAATTATAAAAAAACAGACTTTATCGAGTTAGTTAATGAACGAATAAAAGAGCATTTGGAAAAAATTTATAAAAACAATGAAGTTAGAAGAGAGACAGATTTACAAAATATAAAGCTTAATATATTATTTTTAACTGTCTATAGTTACGCTACTACCATGAAATTAGTTGATGGGTTTATTTTCTTCTTTGCTTTGCTATTATTGAGTCTTTTTATTTGTCATTTATGGCATCACACTCTAAAAAACAGTTTAATGCTTAATGCAGCAAGCTTTGCAATTATCAGAAGGTTACAACGATTTTTGCCTATTAAATCTCATGGAGATGCTGAGTTCAAGTTAATAACCTCAGTTCGACCTAAGAAATAACCAAATGCTCTCTGTCATCTATAGAAATA
>CAXBNV010000052.1:0-6846 GCA_963977185.1 uncultured Gammaproteobacteria bacterium
CTTTTTTAAAGAAAAAGGCCAACTTTAGTTGGCACAAAAGGATTTCGATGCGCTAACAATACATCAAAAACCCTTAAAGATTAAGCAATAAATTAACACCTGAGATTTTTTATTCTATTTTTGCAAAATAAAATTTATTTTAGCTTCCTATTATCGCATATCTCATACATTATTTTTTATACAAGCTCATCAATTTTTGCTGCACAAATAAAGTCATTATCAGTTAAACCATTTATTGCATGCGTTGTGAAATTTACAGTGCATTTATTATAGCTTACTTCTAAATCTGGATGATGACCTTCTTTGTTGGCAATCCAGGCAATAGCATTTACAAAGGCTATTGTTTTATAATAACCTTTAAAATTGAAAACTCTAGATATTGTTTTTTGATCTTGTGATACAACCCATTCAGGAGTTAGCTTATGATATCTTTTTATTTGTGATTTATCTAATGGAGGAACTCCTCCTTCACACGGGACACATTTTTTTGTTACTAATTCATTGCTCATAAATATTTGCTCTATTTTTTATAAATAATAAGTTAAATTTAACATGGGACTTCGTTTTCAGAATTTTGTGGTGGAAATAAAGGAGGATATTCACCTAGCTCTAAAGCTTTATGAATTAAACTTATGACTTTATTATCCATCGAATTATATAAATCATCAAAAGAATCTATTATAAAATAAACAGGTTGCATTATATCTATTCTATATGGAGTTCGTAGTGCTTCTAGAGCATTGTACTTTATTCTTTTAGGGGTATTGCTTTTTATTGAATAAGGAGTTTCTCCAATAGATGATAAGATTCCACCACCGTAACATTTTAAACCTTTTTCAGTGTTTATTAAGCCAAATTCTACAGTGAACCAATATAGTCTTGCTAATAATTTTTGGATTTTTTTATCTGCGCCAACACCCAAAGCTCCATATTGTTGCATAAAGTCAGCATATACTTTATTAGTAAGCATAGGACAGTGACCAAATATTTCATGAAATATATCAGGTTCTTGCAAGTATTCTAATTCTTCTTTTGTTCTTATAAAGGTTGCACAAGGAAATTTTCTCTCAGATAATAATCTAAAAAATTTATCAAATCCTATTAAAGCAGTCACAGGGAAAACTTCCCAGCCTGTAAGAGGTTTTAGTTTTTTGTTTACATCAGGAATTTGGGGAATCTTATCTTGAGATAAATTTAAATATTCTAATCCTTGTAAATATTCATTACATGCTTTATTTTGAATAACTTCAAATTGTCTTTTATACAAGATTTCCCAAGTATTATTTTCTTCCTGGGTATATTCAACAAAGCCATTTATATCAGGCTTTTTAGAAACATATTTTGTACTTTTAGCCACTACTTCTTACTCCAAGGATTTTTTATATTGTATTTTAAAAAATATCATAACTACCAGATAAGGGCTAGGTTTTTTATGAGAATAATAATAAGTAGTGTTCTATTTTAGATGATTTTTATGTAACAAGTATTTTATTGAAGTTTATAATGTTTAGTATAATATTTTATTGCTGTGTCACTATCTTGTAATTGATCAAAAACAAACCCAAGAAGTAAATTAATATCACCATAAGTTGAATTAATATTATAAGATTCAAGTAGGTATTTTTTTGCCGGCTCATATTCTTTTAAATTTATATGTATTTTAGCTAAGCAGTTTAATATATTAATGTTATAAGGCTGATTTTTTTGCCAGTTGCTAATTAACTTGATTTTTCTTGCGTTGTTTTCACTTGGTAAATTGATATACGCTATTAATAGTTCATCAGACCAATGATGGTTTAGTGCTTGTTTAGTGTAGCTTTCTAAACTAGATTGTATTTCTATATTTGTATTTTTTTGCTTGTTGTATGAATTAATTAAAATAACTAAACATTCATTATCAAGTTTATATTTTTTAGGAACTTGCTCCCAAAAATTATATAAACTTTCAATAGAATGATTTTTGTTAAGCTCAATTAAATGATTTTTATAGCATTCATTTTTTAATTGTTGAATAAACTCATCAGGATATAAGTTTTCACGATTTAAATCAGGTATAATATTAAGTATTTTTAGCCAGTCATTCAGTTTTTTATAAGTTTTAAACGATAATTTTAATGCTGCTATATTTTTAGGATCAATGCTTTTAATATGAGTCAAATTAGCTAAAACTAATTCATATTGTTCATTATCAAAAAATAGTTTTGCTTGGGTTAAATTTATAGCCAGCTCTAATTGTGGATTTGCTGTATATGCCATTTTACAATAATCATTAATTCGTTCTCTAGCATTTAAATAATGAGCCGCTTTTGCTGCTAGTAAGTAGCAAATAGAGCTGTTTTTTTTATGAGAACTTGCTTTTAAAAATAATTTTTCTGATATTTTAGGGTGACCTTGTAATAATTCTGTAATTGCATTTAATAAACTGGAGTATGCTTTTTTTAGCTTGCGTTCACGACGATAAATAGAATATTTTTTAGGGAATCTAAATATAGCATTAAGAAGATTAATTACTATATGTAAGACAATGAAACAAATAATAGTTATTATTATAGCCGTAATTAATTTTAATGAGACAGTATAGTCTTGATAGAAAATCGAAACATACGATTCAGTGTTTTTAATTTCAATGCCAATCCATGCAGCAATAAGGACTAAGAGCAGAATTAAGATAAATCTTATCATATAAATTTATTCCATTAGTATCTATACTAAAATATTTAATTTTTTAAATGTTTAATTATTTTTAATTAATCTAAATGATTGTAAGTTAATATCATTATATTTTTTAAAACCAGCGTTTTTCAGCTTTTCAAGTTGTGTCGACACTTGCTCATTATCAAGATTATAAGTTTTTATTAGCTTAGTTATTTTATTTAAATATAAATGATAAATTTCACTATTATCTTCTAGTACGCACAAACTTAATGCTTCAAAATAAATATTTAAATTTAATATTATTATATTGCTTTCATACTCATCAAAAATAGGTTTAGTTGGGATATCATGTCTTCTTATAATAACAATATTTTCAATTTTATCTATTAACTTGTCTTTAAAAGATAAATTAGATTTTTCTTTATTTTTAATGTTTTTGTTAGAATTATCAGGGGTGTTTTTTGTTTCCTTTGTGGTATTGTTCGATGCTTGATTTTGTGAGTTTGTTTTTACATTATTAGATAGATTCAATAAGACATCAGGTATTAATTCTAATATTTGATTTTTATCAATAACATGAATATCTTTTAACTTATTTATATCATTAATAACAGAGCTTAATAAGTCTTGATTATTATTTTGAGTTTCTAGTAATTTTTGAGCATGTTGTAATAATAATATAGCTTGTGTAGGGTTGTTATATATTTGTACTTGCATATTAGCCGATTTAATTAAATAAACAATTTGAATGCTTTCTAATTCTGGAAGCTCTTTATTTTGATTGTTATTTTCTAACTGAGCTGTCAAGTTATCTATTTGTTTTTGTTGATTATTAAATATATTTGAAAAGTTTGCCTCAGTTGTATTTGCTAGATTTTTTAAAAAAAGTTCTATATTGTCTTTTTGTTCAGAAATTAATTTTTTTTCAAGATTATTTTTATTCTGAGTTTCTACAGAATCTGTAGATAGCTTAATTTGGGTGATACCAAGAGCAATGATGAATATAGTAAGAATAAACAAATAAACAAAAATTATATTGTTATTTTTATTCTTAGCTTCAGTACGGTTGTTAGATTTTTTTTTAACTTCTATGTTAACTTGTTTATCTTGTGAGTCTGCCACAAGTTCTCCTTTATGGGGTTATTTAAAATATTTTTTTATTTCATGCAATTTACTAATTATAGCAGAATCTGTCATGTTTTTACTGTTATATATTTGACAAAATCCTTTAGATTTTACATATTTTTCTAGTCTATCACTAGGAACAAGGATTATGAAATTTTTTAATAAATTAATAAGTTTAGAATCTAAGATTTGCATGTAGCTTTCGATGAAGCTGTCTATTATCGAGATACTAGTAAATAATATAATATTTACATTGTTGTTATTTATAGATTGTAGTTTTAATATGTCATGATCAAGACTATTAGATTTTATAATATTATAAGTAATAAGATCAGTAAAAAGAGCTTGTTTTTTAATTAAATAATTATTTATATATTTTCTAGAAACATCACCCCTTAAAAGAATTACTTTTTTATTTTTAATATTATTGAAAATATCTAATTTTAACAAATCTTCACTTGCTCCTCCTTTTTCTGGATAAATAGGATTTTGTATTTTGTAAAAAATTAATTCTTTATATGAAGATAACCCTATAGCAACAGATTTATTATTTAAGAAAGAATAATTTATATTATTATTAATGAAGTATTCTAATGTAGCCCTGATTGCTGTTATACTAGGAAAAATATAATAATCAAATGAAGTTATATCTTTTAAATCAATAAGTTGTTGAAAGTTATATTGAAACTCAATACAAGGAATATCTATAATATTTATGTCATAATTTTGAATATTAATTAATAAATTTGTACCTCTATCTTTAGGCCTAGTATAAATTAGATTAAAAATCATATATATTATTATTTGGTATTATAAAAATTACTAATCATGTAATTATATCATCATAGTTAACTTATTTATAAAAACTTTAAAATGAAACTATTAAAAATTATAACATTATTCTTTTATTTTTGGTGCTCATTAAGCTTTGGTAATATTAATAGCACTTGTAATTATAATATTAATATAGGCAGTTTTAATATTGAATCTAGCCAATCTGATATTAATGTAATACAAAAGCAAATTGTAGAGAACTCTGATATTAAAATTTGGGGAATAGTTGAGAGCAGTAATCAAGTTGTAAATAATATTTTAAAAGGCTTGCAAGAGCATGGTGATTTTAAAGTAATTTCAGGCACAACAGGCGGTGGCAATCTTAAAATGCAAATTTTTTATGATAGCACTAACTTTAGGCCTTTATATCAAACAGAATTACATTATATAAATTATAAAAATAGAGTTAGATCTCCTTTAGTTGTTAAATTTGAAGACTTAAAAAGTAATCAAAAATTTTATGTTATGTTGAATCATTTATATCGAAGCAATAAATTTTATCGACACAAGCAAGCTGAATTAATCAACCAGTGGGCAAAAGAGATTTATAGCAAAGAGAATATTCCTGTTCTTGCAATAGGAGATTATAACTTTGACATGTATTATAAAGATATAACTAAAAGAGATGTTGGGTTTGAAAATATGATTAAAGACAATATTTTCAAGTGGGTTAAGCCAAATGTGTTATACCCAACTCAATGCAGTAGGCATAAATCAATTTTAGATTTTATTTTTGTATCTAATAGTTCAGTAACTAAGCTTCAGGCAAGTTCTGATATATTATATAGATATGAGCAGTATTGTAGTTATAAAAGATATTTTAGTGATCATAGACCAGTTGTGGCTTATGTGAATTATGATGTAAAGTGTAAATAATGATAATAAATAATAAAACAAGGAGTTTTTATGGCTAATAGATCTACTTTTACTACAGTTGTAGAAGAAAAATTAGAAAAATATCAAAAACAAGAAGATTCTAGAATCAAAAATGCTACAGATATATCAGATGATATTAATAGTATTAAAGCTATGTTAGATAAAATGGATAGCAAATGTGAAGATATTTATAATAAATTAGAGCAAGTAGCCAATAAAGCATATTCTAGAACGGAATATTCACTTTGGTCTTATGCTGGTTGTGAGAATTCAGTTTATAAAACTTTTCATAATGCTATTTCTGAAATTACAGGGCAGTTTAAAAAAGAAGATTTGATTGCTATAGATAATGCTCAACATTCTGATACAGTAAAAAAACCTTGTGTTAAAGATCAATCAGTTCAAACAAATATTATAAATATACAAATACCAGAAGAAAGTGATTCTAAAAAAGGAAAAGGTTTTTCTTTGGAAGCAGGCGTATTAAAAAGGAAATATTAATATTAAAATTAATAGAAGAAGTAAAATTATGAATATAGTATTAATTGGATTTAAAGGTAGTGGGAAAACTACTGCTGGAAAGCTGTTTGCTGATAAATTAAATTATAATTTTATAGATATTGATAGCTTAGTTTTGGATGACTTTAAAAGTAAGCATAAACAAGAGCTAAATTTTGATGTTACTATTCAAGCTATTTATAAAAATTTAGGAGAATATAAGTTTAGAAAATTAGAAGAAGAAGTAATTTCTAAAATACATTCTTTAAATAATACAATTATAGCAACTGGCGGCGGCTCTATTCTTAGTTCTAATAATCAGAAGAAGATATCCGAATTAGGGACTGTTTTTTATTTAAAAGCAAATCCACAAGATTTGTTTACAAGGATGGAGAAAAACAAAATTTTTCCTGACTTTATAGATGCAGAAAAACCATTTTCTTCTTTTTATGCTATTTATTCAGAAAGAGTAAAGTTATATGAAAGTATTGCTGACATTATTGTAGACGTTTCAAATAAATCTTTAGATGAAGTGGCTTTTGAGTTGCTTGAAGCATCTGATAGTTTTATTGAAAATAATGTTTCAATAATTTAATAAATATATCGGCAATATTTTTTAGCTCTCCTCTTCTAATTTTGGAAGAGGGGAGCTAATTCACATTGCTTTGTAATAATTTTTTGTAGTAATAAATGTAACTATGCCAATCTACAGCCTAAATCAGATATAAAAAGAACACCGTCACGACATTAAATACACACAATCAATTTGAATTAAACAAAATCACTATATATACTAAATATACATATTTTATTGTAAAGGATTACTAACAATGTATCTTAAAAAACTTATTTCTATAT
>CAXBNV010000053.1:0-6444 GCA_963977185.1 uncultured Gammaproteobacteria bacterium
TGAGTGACAGCATTTTCTAAGGTCATTAATTTTGAATTATAACCAATTTGCCATATTTCAGGGAATAAAGCCAAATCAGCACCTTGTTTTTTTGCTGTATTACAAGCATCAATTCCTTTTGTTATATTATTTTCTATAGATTTTGTTGGGTTAATTTGCAATAAGGCTATTTTAAATACGGTCATAATAATATTTAAGTTATAATTAATGAATATTAATTGGTTTTACTATATATGATAAATTATAAAGAGCTAAAAGCCAAAGATTGGCGAGAATTTCAAAAATTAAGACTAGAAGCCTTGCAAGAGTGTCCTGATAATTTTGCCTCATCTTTTGAAGAAGAGGTTAAAAATACAGAAGAGAAATTAATAAAGATACTTGATGACAATTATATAATAGGCGCATTTGATCATGATGAATATTTAATGTATTTAAAGTTGAAAAAATAATATGAGCATAGATAATATAGAAATAACATTACCATTAGTTAAAGATTTAGTTGCAAAGCAATTTCCTCAGTGGTCAAATTTATTAGTAAAGCCTATTGAATTAAGTGGCTGGGATCACAGAACATTTCATCTTGGTGATGAAATGTTATTAAGATTACCCAGTGCAGAAGGATATGCGGCTCAGGTATTAAAAGAGCAAAAATGGTTACCAAAATTAGCAAAGTGCTTGAACACTAAAATTCCTGAACCAATAGCAATGGGTAAGTCATCAAAAGAATACCCATGGAATTTTTCTATATATAATTGGATTGAAGGTAAAAGTGCAAATAGTATTAATCTTGATGATAAGGTGTTAGAAATTGTCGCATCACAGCTTGCTCAGTTTTTAAATGAATTACATAAAGTTGATACATTATCAGCGCCAATGCCTGGAGCACATAATTATTATAGAGGGGCTCATCCATCTGTATATGACAAAGAAACTAGAGATGCTATTTCAAATCTAAAAAACATTATAGATACTAAAAAAGCATTGTTAGTTTGGGAAAAAGCTATTGAGTCTAAATGGGATAAAGATCTAGTATGGATTCATGGTGATTTCAGTAGTGGAAATATTTTAATAAAAGATAATAAGCTTAATGCTGTTATTGATTTTGGCTGTACTGGAATAGGTGATCCTGCTTGTGATTTAGTGATAGCATGGACTTTTTTAAAAAATAAAAGTCGAGATGTTTTTAAGTCAGAGATTGATATTGATAATAATACTTGGAATAGAGCTAGAGGATGGGTTTTATGGAAGGCTTTAATTACATTAGATTCTAATGAAAATAAAGAAGATGCTCAAGCTTTAGAGCAGTTCAGAATTATCAATGATGTCTTAAATGAGTATGAATAAAGTTAACAAAATAAAGTATTTTCAAGTGTTTTCAAAAAATGCTTGGTAGAGATAAAAAATATGGGTATGAATATTTAAATATTTTTCTTAGGAAGGCATTATGAATTGGGATATTAATATTAGTAATGAAGAAGAAACTAATTTTGTAGATGATAAAATTGTTGCTTTCAACAAAAAACACGTTCCGTTTACACAGGATAATGATTTTGTAAGTCTAAATTTTCACATCAAGAATGAAAATAACCTTGTGATAGCCGGGATCAACTCTTTTGCTGCGTAAAGCTGAGATAGAAGCTAAATCCATGGGAGCTAGCCTTTCTCACTTAGATACTTTTGATTGGCAGGCTAAAGATTTTTATTTAAAATCTGATTATGAAATTTTTGGCGTGCTTGATGATTGTCCAGTAGGGCACAATAGGTATTACATGAAAAAAATACTGTAGTGAATAAACTATTTTTCTCAAAATTTAAATCAATTGATAAATAAGAAATTATCATAATATGAAAAAAAGATATATATTAACAGGTACTCCAGGTTCAGGAAAAACTTCTGTTCTCAGGCAATTAGAAACGTTAGGTTATACCGTAATAGAAGAAGCTGCAACAGATGTTATTGCATTAGAGCATAGCTTAGGTGTAGATAAGCCTTGGGAAGATGAGTCTTTTATAATAAAAATTTTAGATCTGCAAAAATCGAGACAATCAAAAGCTGATTTTCTCAATGACAATATTCAATTTTTTGATCGATCTCCTATTTGTACATATGCACTTTGTAAATTTTTAAAATTACAACCTCCAGAGTATTTAATAAATGAGATTAAAACAAATGCTATTTATAATAAAAAAGTATTTTTTTTAGAAAACTTAGGATTTATAAAGAATACAGAGGCAAGACAAATAGGATATAAGGAAGCTTTAGAGTTTGAGAAAATTCATTATGAATCATATACTAAGTTTGGGTATGAAATTATTAATATTCCCTCTGGTGATATAATAACAAGAGCCAAAAATATTTTGATTGAATTAGATAATAATAAGTAAGACTAATGGGTATAGTTTTACTTTTTTATATTCAATCATTGGTGTTCAGCATAAGGTGTAGATATTATTTTGCCAGTAGGTTGGTTATGGCTGGAGTTAATCTTAATACCTTAAGAGAATTACTTGGGTGTTCTGAAATTTAGATATGCTCACTTAGCTCCTGAACATAAGGCTGATGCTGTTTCACGATTAAATGAAGAATATCAAAACTAATTATTTATCAAAGAGATAATTTATTACTGCATACATTAAAATTTCCAAGAAACATTCTTGATTAAATTTTGTCAGAGGTTAGTACAAAATTTTTTATAATATTTTAATTTATGCCTATAAAAGTTACAGTTAGAACCTTGGCTGGAGGAGGGGGGCATTCTTCTATAATTGTGGAAGATGCTGAAAACTCTAGTAATAAAATGTATTTAAGTTGGACTAAGGCCGGATTTGAATTTTTTGATGGTGCCCATAAAGGTTTTGCATCTAGAGAAAGGTTTGAAGTAACTTTCGAAGAACCAATGAAGTATGAACAGTTTAAGACAAGTCCAGAGATGAAAGCATTAATGGAATTATTTGAGTTATCTCAAAAACGTAGAGAAGAAAATGAAAAGAGGAAAGTAGCAGAAAAGAGTCTTCAAGATAAAGGAGTTGAAGATGGAAATGAACGAAAAATGGTACAAGGAGAAGAGGCTATTAATATTGAAGAAGTCTTTGATGGAAGTGTAATTAAAAGAGGAGAAATAGTAGATAGTGATTTTGATATGATCGAAGAGGTTAAACCAATTGTTGAGGCTCAAAACGCAGAATTAGAATATAAGCAAAAAATAGAAACAAAAATAAGAGACTCTCAATTAACCTATTCAAAATCTCAAAATAATTGTGCTCATATTGTTGCAAGGATATTAGGTGTAATAAATCCCTCTATTCTACCTGAAAATAAGAAAGCAGAATTATTTTTGTTGCCTGGAGAAGTTTTTGATAATAGCATAAAGCATAAATTAGGGAAATTACACGAACAAAGAACAGAATTACTTAAAGATGTAAACAGCAATATAAAATTGTTAATTAAAAATACTCAAGAAGCTATTAAAGATGAGTTAAGTATGGTAAAAGCAAGAAAATCATGCGCTTTTCGAGGGTTTTTTAGTTTTGATAGTTTTAATATTGAAGCACGAGAGAAAAAACTTAAAACATTAGATAAATTGTTAACAAATATTGAAAAAAATCCAGATCAAATCAAAGTTCATTTGAAAAATGCTTCCAAAGATTTAAGCGGTATAACAAAAAAAGAAATAGAACAATTAATATCTATAATGGATAATAAGCCTTCTCCTTCTGTACCTAGTAGAGCTAATATAATTTAGAAGATCAACAGATTATACCTATACGTAACTAATAAAATTATTGGTGGTAGTGCCTCGAAACTGTTGATATGATATAATACTATTTTTTAAATAGTATTCAAGGATTGAAAAAATCATGGTATCAGTAGTTGTGAAATGTCCCGTATGTGAAAGTGAAAAAATTTTAAAATTTGGAGTTACTGAACAAGGCAAACAAAGATATCAATGCAAAAATAACAATTGAGTAAAAATACTTTTATATTAAGTTATTCTAGAAATGGCGATCTTCCTGAAGTTAAGCAAAAAATAACAGACATGGCTTTAAATGGTAGCGGCATTAGAGATACAGCAAGAGTTTTAGGTATTAGTATTAATACAGTAATTTATGAATTAAAAAAAAGAAAGCTCTATCAAAATAGTAAATAGCAAGCTACTTGTAGATAAATCTAAAACAAAAAGTCCAATTAAAGTTGATCTTATTAGAGTAGAAGAAGTCGAAATAGATGAAATGTGGAGTTTTATTGGTAGTAAAAAGAATCAGCTATGGTTACGGCATGTTATAGATCATAATACACATGAAGTTCTTGCTTACCATATAGGAACACATAAGAATGAATCGCTAGTTGCATTGAAAAATAAATTAAAAATTTTTGATATTAATTTTTACTACATTGATAATTGGTTTGCATATAAGAAATTACTACCAACTACTAAACATATTGTAGGTAAAAGAAATACACAAGCTATAGAGAGAAAACATTTAACTCTAAGAACTAGAATTAAACGATTGGCTAGAAAGACAATATGCTTTTCTAAATTAGAAAAAATGCATCATATTGTGTTGGGATTGTTTATTAATAAATTTGAATTTGGAATGGAAATATAGTGCTTCAACAGCTTTGAGTCACCACCAGCATTTTTAATACTGTGGAATTTCCTGCATTAAGTAAAAATGAGTTTGTTGTAAATGTAGTAACTATGGGATTTTAATTTATGTTAAAAATGCGCGGGAAACAAGAAGTAGTTAGCTCAGATGGATGGAGTTTTGGTAGTAAAGATAGATATAATAAGGAATATGTGGATGAAGATAAAAATACTTATTCGTTAAGAGTAGAGCGTTATTTTGATTTAAATGGTTATTATAAAGAAGATATTTTTTTTGATACACTTAGTGCAGATAATTCAGATATTTCTTTAAATGACTTAGAAAAAGAACTAATAAAAATAAGAATAAGACAAGCTCTAAATTTTATGGGTACTTCGTTTAAAGAATGTCCTGGAGATCCAGATGAAGAATCTGATTACGATCCTACAAAAAATATAATTTCAAGAGGAGAATTAGTATTAGAAGAAATAGAATCTTTTTCATCAAAAGATGAATTTGAAAGATTTAGGGAGTTTTTAGATAAAAAAATAGAGAAAGGTTTACTTGAAGAAATAAAAGTTAATCTTAATTATTCTATTAAAAGTAGGTCAGGAGGTAGATGGTTTAGAGAAAATATTACCAATAAATATTGGAGATTACTTGAACCTGAAGCTCAATTTAAAGGAAGCTGGGAGCTTGTTCGAAAAGGATTAATAGCTGATTGATAAGTTTTATTGGCGATCAAATAATTATTAATAAATAAAATAATCAAAAACTATAAAAATGGCAAAAGAAATAATATTAGAACTGGAAGAAATATATGGCTTTAATTCCCCTGGTGAGTTTAAAAGATTTCAAAATTTTATTTCGAAACAGGTTGCCAATGGCCTATTAGAAGAAGTTACAGTTGATCCTGAATATAATGATGGTTATATAAGAGGTGGGAAGTGGTTTAGAGATAAAGATACAAATCAAGTATGGAGATTGAGTGAGCCTGATTACCCATTTACCGGGCTTTTTGAAAAAGTAATATTATAAAAAATTAATATTCAATTCAATCTGAAAATATTGAGTTAGTAATTACATTTGGGAGAGAATTTTATGTCTTTTGACTTTTATAAAGAAGTTCATGAAATTGAAGTAGAGCTTACTAGAAATGGGTATTCAGACTTAGAGGGCAGTTGATTAAGGATTCTGTAAGGCAGGGCTCTACAGGAACAGAGATCTTTATGGCTTTAAGGTATAACTTAAAAAATATTAAAAAGCATAATTTAAATGAAAAATTACTTAATAGAATTGATGTATTAATTAAGTATATAGATAAAAGTTTAAATTAAATTTTATAATAAACTTTTTAGATTGTTAATATGCTATATGGACAGATTAACAATCCTATTATGTAATTGAGAATTTTTGGAAAGTATAATTTGAGCCTGTAAATAATTATGTGTAAACTACTTATTTACTACATAGGGAATCTGCCTTTAAATTCTATAGCAAATCGGTTGCAGGCAGATCTCCAATCCCTTAATGGGATTGTCTATTTTTTGTATGCATTATATCTATAGCGAAATAAATAATCTTAAAAACAGACTCATTATTAGGGAAAATTTTCCTATTTTTAATATTCTTTCTAATTACGCTATTAAGTGACTCAATAGTATTAGTAGTATAAATTATTCTACGTATTTCTTGAGGGAAGTCAAAAAATGGAATGAAGGCAAGTGATCTTGAAATTTACTTACTAAAATATGAGATAAGAGTCATTCTCCTGCAATACTTCTTGGAATTGGCAGCTTACTTAGGCATTAATGCAGAGTTAAATTTATTATCACAATGTGAGCAACAATAATTTTT
>CAXBNV010000054.1:0-6223 GCA_963977185.1 uncultured Gammaproteobacteria bacterium
CTTTTTTAGAAAAATATGAATACCCTAAACTTGCGCCTAGAACATAATTTGCATTCTGCTTTTGCAGATAATTTTTAGTTTTGTATAAAGCATTGTCTTTTGATGAGGCAAATGTGTTTGATATAGAGCACGATGCTAATAATACCGAAAGAGGAATCAGTTTTTTTAGTTGCATTTTAATAGTCCTTTATAATAACAATAAAACTTATCTATCTAGTATATGCAACGCTCCTATTCAATTCAATTCAATTCAATTCAATTCAATTCAATTCAATTTTAAAATTATTTGCAAAAAAACCTATTTGCTATAGCCATTGAGTATCTGACTCTAGCGGCGGTGTCTTAAGGAAAAGTATCATACAGCATATACCCTATGTATTAAAAACATATTAATACAAAATTAAATTAATAAAGGGTTTTGATATCTATAAACATTATAATGTTATAATCATTACTGTTAATAAATAACTAGCGTTAAAACAATATAATGATTTAAAAAAACTAAAATAAGCCTTATTACCTATACTTAAAATATATTTATATTTATAAAACTTCATGAATAACATAAAATTACTAATTATTTTATCTGTCTCGATATGCTTTGCTATAACTACAATGGATACAGCAATGATAGCTATAGCATTACCGACGATTGGAAAAGAAATTAACTTCCATAGTCTATCCATAGAATGGCTTATAAATTCATATATCCTAACAATTGCAGCTTTTGGATTAATATCTGGCAAGTTAAGTGATATTTATAATCCAAAAAATATTATAATATTTGGATTAATAATTTTAATGCTTGCATCTTTGGGATGTTTCTCCTCCTTAAACTATTTTGAATTAATAATATTTAGAGCTATTCAAGGATTTGCTAGTGTATTACTAGTAGCTCCTTCTATTAAACTTCTTTCCGAAATATTTAATAGAAAAGAGTTAAGTAAAGTAATGGGGATTACATCAGGATTAGGAGCTCTTGGCTTAATAATAGCCCCCTTCCTTAGTGGAAAAATAATTGATTATCTTGGATGGCGTTATATTTTTTTAGTAAATATACCTTTATCAATTATTGCTTTAATTTGTTTACTAAAAACACAAAATAAATATACGCCTAAAAAAGTTACAATAGATGCCCTTGGCTTTGTATATCTTTCAATATTTCTATTCAGTTTTGTGCTTATAATAATGGAGCCTCATCTATATAGCTGGATGCCTGTGGTTTTTTATAGCGTTATATTTGCTTTGTTTGCTTCTTTAATATTTTTTATAGCACGTGAAAAAAATGCTGAATATCCTATATTGGAGTTTAAAATATTTAAAAACAGTAAATTCGTTATAGCAAATATAATATCAGTACTTGTGCAAGCGCAATCAATGTCGGCAATTTTCTGGATTATGTACATGCAGATATTTTTACATTTTAATCCCGATACAACTGGTTATTTGATTATGCCTTTATATATTCTTATAGCAAGCTGTGGATTCCTTTCAGGTTTCATTATCCATAGAAAAAAAGCATTTATACCTTTATTGAGTGCCTCTGTCATAATCTTTTTGGGATACTTTATATCATTAATTTTACTTCCTTTAAAAAATTATTTGTCATTATTGCCAATGATTATAGGAACAGGAATATCTTTACCAATATTTCTTAATGCATTAAGGTTTATTGCAATTGAATCAACTAATAAAGACAATGTTGGACTAGCAATAGGAGTACTGGGCAATGTTAGGCAAATATCAGGAGCTATAAGCTTAGCAATCTGGGGAAGTATTTTATCATCTTACTCAACATCGAAAAATATTACGTATACTATCGATGGCAAATCAGAAGGTTTCTATTATGGATTTTATTCAATTATTTCATTATCTACTTTAATTTGTTTTTTTATTTTATCGTTATCACTAATGCTCTATATTTTCAACAAAGAAAAATCTTAGCAAAAGAAGACCTTAAGTTACTTTTTGTTAATAATATCCTATAGTTATTATTAGGTTTAAATTAGTTTAATTAGTCATGAGCAATACAAAAAATTTTTATATAATACCTGTGTCTATCTTAGATTGTTACTTTTCTGAAAATTTTACTGATTTTATTATTTTTCGAGTATTACAATGCATTGCTAGCTCATGCTTAATAATTCCGCCTACAATATTATTAAATGATATATTCAATTCTAAAAAATTCGGGAAGGTAATTGGGGTAACAACTGGTTATGACTCAATTGAACTAGTTACATCTCCGCTTAACAGCTTATTGGTAGATATATGGGACAAAATACCCTCTTGTATTTTCTTCTTTATTTATTTTAATTGGGTATATGTCAACATTGTACTTACTTCCTGAAAGTATTTCTTTTTACAATGGATTCAACGCAATAATTATATGCTGCTTGATACTTATTAATATAAATTTTTTACTTAGCTTGATATTAACAAGGATGGTTAAATAATAATGAATAAAGAGCAAAAGCTTATTATATTAGCTTCTATAATTGGTTTATCTCTAATGATGATGAATGTAATCGTCGTTGCTATTGCTATACCTCAAATTACAAGCAGTATACCATTTACATCCATATCATCTCACTGGATCATTAACATTTATGCATTAGCCATGGCAGTTGCTGGTACTGTAGTAGGAAAAATTTCAGATATTATTTTATCCAGAAATATTATTATTATTGGGTTCATAGTATTTGCCATAAGCTCGATTGGCTGTATTTACTCGGAAACTTATTATTACTTTTTGTTATTTAGATTTACTCAAGGGTTATCATGTTTAATGATAAACATACCCGCATTTAAGCTACTTACAGAACTATTTACCAAAGAATCATTAGGTAAGGCGCTAGGTATAGTAACTGGAAGTGCGGCAATTATAGCAGCAATAATCCCAATAGCGGCTGGAATGGTAATTCAGTTATTTAGTTGGAAAGGGTTCTTTTTTATGAATATCCCTCTTTGTATTTTTTCAATACTCATACTTATGACAATAAAACAAAATAAACTTACCAATAAAAGTCTTAGTTTTGATTTTATAGGATTCATTTTTTTAACAGCTTTTCTTGTAACCTTTATTTTTAGTATTATGGAATGGAGTCATATAGCAGCCATTTCTATAGTTACGCTTTTCGCTCTATCATTAGTTTTTATTCTGATTTTCTTCCTAATTGAAAAATATAATAAACATCCTATAGTTAGCCTGGATATATTTCAAAATAAAATATTTTCTCTCTCTTTACTAATCTCATCATTAACTCATGCCCATTCGCTAACTTCAGTGTTTTGGATTATTTATATGCAAAAAGTTCTTTTTTATAACTCTTTTCAATCTGGACTTTTATTCTCGCCTTTTTATATATGTTTTGCTATATCAGGCTTTTTATCTGGTAAACTTTTAAATCCTGAAAAGCCTAAAATACCGTTGCTTTTCGGCGTTTTAATTACTTTTGCAGGGTATTTTTTAACTGTTTTATTATTGCCACTACAAAGCTATATATCAATACTGCCTGTAATGACATTAGCTGGACTGGGATTTTGCTTTATATTAAACCCTATCAGAGTGATAGTCATGCATTCTATACCGCCTGAGCAAAGAGGAGTGGCTATTGGTTTAATGAACAATTTTCGTCATATTGTCAGTGTAATAATGTTTTCTTTTTTTTCGGGGATAATTTCATTTTTCTCTGTCGATAACCATTTTAATAAGTCAATTGAAAACTACAGTAATAATTTCAGTGAAGGCTTTTTTTGGGTCATGGCTATATCTGGGCTTATATCATTTAGCTGTGTTATTTTATCAATAAAAATAGTAAGAATTGTAATGAAAAAAATATTTTAACTTGAACGTTTAAAGACCTTTTTAACAAGAGTCCAAATTAACCTTGTCCAGCTAGTTTTTATATCATACATATAATATCCAAAATTCTTTTTATGCAGCTCTTGAGTATTATTAAAAAGACTTTGGTGGTTTGGGTTATTTTTATTTTTTTTCCCAAAACTATAAGATGGGTAATGGTGAAGATATTCACCAAATAGTGAATTGCAGTCATTAATATATTTATTAGTATCTAATATATGCTCATGCCAGAAAAGATCTACTTCATTAGTTGGAACTAGTTTATTTTTTTTAAAATACTTATATGACAAATAAAGGTAATTTTTATAAAGCTTCTCGCACTCTTGAGCTTCTACTTTTGTCCACTTGTATTTATAAACAAACTTATTCTTAATATCACTTAAATCCAGAGAATCAAGAAAATCTCTATCTAGCACAATTTAATTTTAATCCCTTACTAT
Source organism: uncultured Gammaproteobacteria bacterium (assembly GCA_963977185.1). Taxonomy (GTDB): domain Bacteria; phylum Pseudomonadota; class Gammaproteobacteria; order JAGOUU01; family JAGOUU01; genus CAXBNV01. The sequence continues at coordinate 4,306 of CAXBNV010000054.1, forward strand.
GGACTGTTTACACAGTTAGCAGAGTTCAAGCTTTTATTACATAATTTAAACAAAATATAACTTTTTAAGTTTCTTAACATAATGGATACCCTCTTCGTAAATTAAAACATTATAACATTATAACATCTACTTTATTAGCCTATTATTAATAATAAGCATTATTTAAAAAAGTAAACTAGAATACTATATTACTTTTTGTTTTTTCTCAATTAAATTCAATATTACTATTTAGAGTATATGCCAATAAATAACATATGGTTAAAAACCAAGAGACTTATAATATATCATCCTAATAAGGATCATTTTGATTTATATCAAGAATTATTAAGAAATGCTGAAGTCACTAAATATATTTTTGATCCCAAGAATGAATACGATATTAAAAGCGACTTTGATATTGTAATGTCCCAATATACTAAACATGGGTACTCTGTAAGCCCTATTTTCAAGAGCGACTCTTTGGAGTTTATAGGTCGAGCAGGCTTTGTAAACAAAACATATAATAACAAAGAATATATTTGTCTATCTTACTTACTTTTACCGAAATTCTGGAATAAAGGTTATGCCTCGGAAGCTGTTAAAGAGATTATAAATTTTGGCTTTAATCACTTAAATCAAGATGAAATTCTGGTATACATTAATGTATCAAACCTGGCTTCTCAAAAACTATTACAGAAATTTAACCCAAAATTAATCGACAAAATAGAGCATCTTAATATGAGTTTTTTTAGATATCTTTTAACAAAAAACATAAAAAATAATCATTTATAATGGTCTTCATTCAAATCTTTTAGCTCTTGAGGAAGCTCTCGATTGCTTTTATTGCCACGTTGCTTAGATATTAAGCCATCAACACCATCTTTACGATATTGTTGAATTAAGCGCTGCACATGCCTTAATCCAATCTTTAAAATTTCAGCACCTTCGCGTTGATATAAACGCTTATCAATTATTTTTTAACAATCTCTAATTTTTTAATTTCAGATTGGCTCATGTTGTATATTATCTCCATAGTTGGAGTCGTCCTTAGTAACTAAGTTACTGCATGGTTATTAATTAAGATTTTTAGTCTCAATATAATACAGTAGTTAGTCACCATAAGACGACATTTCTATTTTACTAATATACGACATTATCATATTGCCTTAACAACCATTGTTAGTGGTATAGTTATTATGTTAAATAGATGGCGTGCACTTATCAATAAAACAATCTAAATTAGTCTCATTTCCAGCAATCAAATCATCAGCAAGATTATTTAAAATTTCATAAGGAAAGACTTCTGGCTCAAACTCCATACCACTTAAAAGCAATAATATTTCAGCAAAACTAGAATTTTCAATTTCTTTTATGTGGAAACAATGCGCTAAATATGCTCAGTCTCCAATTTCAGCAAGACTTTGGTTTTTTAGGCGACTCTTCTTTTAAGATGAATGCCAAACTGGATCTTAATGAGTCCTGCCATATCATTTTTTTCACATTTTCCTACGATTATATCTCTATCTAAAGTCAGTTTACTTGCGATTTTATTTAAAACTTCAGTTGAAATAACAAGCTCTTCCCAAGCAGTATTAAAGCCTTCAATTAATAATTTAATGTGTCTAACTATCTATAATAGCAACACATTGCTTCTAAAAATATATTTTTATAAAGAACCACCATATTCCTTTAAATTTAAATCTACATCTTTGCCTAAAATTAAATCTTCAGCTATTTTATTTAATGATTTATATAATCCAGAATATTCATCTCCAAGTTCCATTGTATTAAGATCTAACAGCACCTGATCTAAATTTCCCTCGAAATCTTGACCAAGATTATTGGAGTAAACTTTATAAGCCCATTGAGCTATTTTAATAATACTTTCTTTTTGCCAAACTTTTTTCCTTAGCTCTAAACCAAATTCATATTTAGCATA
>CAXBNV010000055.1:0-5553 GCA_963977185.1 uncultured Gammaproteobacteria bacterium
TAGGCATTAATGCAGAGTTAAATTTATTATCACAATGTGAGCAACAATAATTTTTCTTACATGTCTTTTAACAAATAATTTAGCAGGTATTATTTCAAGCTGCTCACATACTGAATCTTTTAAAAAAGGTTACAAAGGAATTCCACATGAGCAAATTTTATCTTCATCTGCTTCTTTTATTTCCTGCTCATTATCAGGAGTTTTAGCTTCATCAAAAGCTCTGTCTTCATCACTTATATTTTTTTCAGTTTTACTATTAAATTTATCATAACGAAATAGATTTAACTGCTCTTTTAAAGATTCAATTAATTTATCTTTAGCTTTATTAAAAAAGATATAAAGGTTTTCAGAGTCTGGTTTTCGCTTTAGTGTTTCAAGCACCATGCCAGATAAGCCATCAATAGATTTTCTCATATCAGTTGGTTTATTACTTAAAAATATTTTAAGATTTGTGCGTAATTTAAGCATATAATCAAACTCCTAAAGATGATAATATTTTAGCAAGATTATTTGAACAGATGTTTTCACTAATAATTAACTTAATTCCAGTTGAAGTTATTATTTGAGCTGTTGTATTAGACTCTAAAGATGCTACAGGTAGTTTAATATCTGAGTTTATTATTTTTACAGGCTTAAATTTGACGGATTGTTTACTTATTGAGCTCTCTCGGTCAAGTAAAGATACAATGGTTTCATATGTTATAATTTAGGAGGTTTTATGGTGGATAGAAATATTCTTTTTTTTAATGAGTTTGTACCTTTTTTACAAAATTTATATAAAGAGTTAGAGTTAAATAATGAATTAGATTACCTTAAAGAAACAAATTATGTTATCAAAATGAGGTTAGGAGTTTCTCAAACTGAATTTTTAGGTGAAAGTAGATTTTATCTGGAAAGAATAATTAATCAAAAGCCTAATATTTCTTCCGATACTATGGGTAAAGTTAAGCATTATAAAAAATTAATAGATGATGCTTTTAGGAGATGGTAGATGAAAAAAAATTTAATAATAGTTAATATAAAATTATTAAGCATTACAAGTTACAGAGAAAATGCTATTTAAATACATAAAAGATATTATAAATAAATTAATGAGTCCAGTTCTCTCAAAAGGGTTTATAGTAAACCTTTATGGTCATAAAATTAGTATTGAGAATTTGAAAACTTTGGGGAAAATCATTAAGTATCATCCAAACTTACCAGAAGGCTTTAGTATTATTTTAAGCGGTAATAAAATAGGTTTGTCAGGCTTAAGTATTTTAGCTAATGCTATTGAAGATAATAAAAGTTTACCAGCATCTTTTTATATAAGTTTAAATGATAATGAAATCGATGATATAGGGGTTGGGTTGATAGCTGAAGCTATAAAGTATAATAAGAATTTACCTCAAAGATTTAATATCGATCTTAGAAATAATTTAATAGGAGATGCTGGAGCAATTGCTTTAGCTAGTGCAGTTAAACATAATAGAAGTTTACCTAAAGACTTTGCTATATTTCTTGAAAAAAATCATATTGGTGACTCAGGAGCTATAGCATTAATTAATTCTTTTATTCCAAATGGATTTAAAATTTATCTTGATGATAATAATATCAGTGATTTAGGAGCTATTGCTTTAGCTTCAGCAATTAAAAAAGAGACTAATTTACCAGTAGATTTTAAAGTTTCTTTATATGGTAATAGTGTGGGACCTAAAGGAGTAAAAGAACTGGCCGAATCTATTAATTGTATTAAAAATTTACCATTAAGTTTTGTTCTTGATCTTGAGAGAAACCAAATAAAAGATGAAGGGGTATTGGCTTTAGCTGAGTTAATAGAAAAGAAAACAGGTTTACCCCACGGGTTTAGTGTTTACCTTGGCGAAAATGATATAAGTGATATAGGAGGTATAGCATTATTTCAGGCAATAAAAAATAATTTAAACTTACCTGAATTATTCCGAATTTATTTATCATCAAATGAGCTAGGTGATTTAAGTGTAAAGGAATTAGCGGAAGCAATTAAAGATAATTATAATTTACCAGATGGACTTCATGTTGACCTTTCATCAAATAATATTGGTGATTCAGGACTGATTTTTTTATCTCAAGCAATTAAAGCTAATACTAATTTACCATATAACTTTAGTATTAATCTTGGTTATAACAAAATAGGTGCGAATGGAACTAAGGCGCTATTTGATGTAATTAAAGATAATACAAAGTTAAATTATGGGTTCAGTTTAGATTTAGGACATAATCAAATAGGGAATACCGGTTTAGTTAAATTAGCTAATGCAATAAAAAGTAATTCAAATTTACCTAAAAGTTTTCATATTAATTTAACAGCTAATAGAATAAATGACATGGGGGCAATTGCTTTGGCAGAAGCAATTAAAAATAACTCTCATTTACCAGAAGGGTTTAGTATTAATTTAAGGTTAAATGAAATAACCAGTGTTGGTTTTAATGAGCTATATTTAGCAATTAAAGCAAACAATAAATTACCTAGAGGTTTTAGAGTTGAGTTTGGATATAATAAAATATTAAGAAAATATTAGAATTTATATATTATTAAAGTAATTAGGTCTATAACAGAATAAAAATTAGAGTAAGTATTAACCTGCTGCTATTTGCATTTGCCTCTATTATCGCCTTAATAATCTGCGTGTTAGCGAGGAATAAAGCATTATATTAAATAATTGTTTCTGTTTAAGTGGCCATTACATCACTTGCTTATGAACTTGGCTGCATTAATTTATATCCAGCAAAACCATGAAAAATATTTTAAGGTCGCGAATGTCTTGTTTCCATGAATATTGCTAATAATATCAGCGCATTACCTATGGAGCGCACTATGCACCTTTTAATAGTTAGAAAGTTAATTTTAAAAAGCGCTAGAGTGTGATAATCTTTATGAAAATTAATAATAGTTATTGTCAAAATATGATTATTCTAAAGCATGATAATTATAAATAATATAAGTCCTACATTAAAGCGTTATACTGCTACGAGCTAGTTAAAGCAATTGAAGAGCAAGATTATACGTATAATGAGCATACGGGCAGAATATCTACCAAACCAAGACCATCACCTTCTGTTTAGTTAAATGGCAGTTTATTATTTATATATAAAAGTTTAAAGGCAATATAAAATGACTACAAACAGATTTTATCAAGGACTAAATCTTTCTTACCTTATGTTTAACATAGCATCAAAAAATGAAATATTTATAAGGAAATATAAAAATAATTTTTCTATAGAATCTTTTAAAGGCTTTTTCAGTTTTATCGAGTTTAAAAAAGATATTAAATATTTAGATGAATTTTTCATACTGCAGATAAACTCTATATTTAAACAAGAATACGAAAATAAAAATATATTTAATATACAAATTTTAAAAGAGCTGATAGTTCAATCTGATATTTTAAAAGATTCAGAAGTGTCGCAATTAATTACTGCTGATAAAATTGATGCAATGTTAAAGGCAAGTGAATTATGGTACAAAAAACTTAATAAAATTGACATAGAGACTAAAGATATTAACTTAGAAGCAAAGAATGCAATATCTCAAAGTTTAATACAACTATTTACCTTTAATAAAAATAAAGCTTATAAAGAATTAGTAGCAAATATTAAAGAGATATATAAAAAAGATAATGAAGCAGATGATGAAACAGATGAAAAGGAAGTAGTGAATAATGAAAGTCTGGTAGATATTAATTTTACAGCTTTAATATCAGAAAAGAATGCTCGTGCTATAGAGCAATATTTAAAAGAGTATTTGCGAAAATTACAAAAAAACCAAATATGTTTTAATGAATGCATGAAATCTATTGGCATGGAGCAAGAAGTAGATAACACAAAATATTTAACTAGTGAACAAGTTAAAGCTCATAATGGTTTGTTTGATTTTATTTTAAAATTAATTCAATATTTTATTGAGTCGTTTGAAACCAATGATAATACTGTAAGTATTTTTAGCGCTAAGAATAAAGATGCAATCACTGAGTCTTTATGGGACATTATAAATACATCAAAAGAAATAGATGAAAATATAATGCAGTCATCAACTGCATATATGGAAAGATTTTTTAATGAGCCTTATCATGAGATATTGGGAGATGCTTTAAGAAATGGGCTTAACAATCAATTAAATAATTTCAGTAATGATGTTACTACGCATTTAAAAAACAGCTATCAGTTACATGCATTAGCCCCAAGCCTAATTAACGTAACATATTTATTCTTTAAAAACTTCCCGAAAGACTTGAATTCAAAAACCCTGCCAAGGATTATAGAGGTAATTACATCTATAATTGAGCCATCTTTAAAAAACAAATATACAGATTTGATTAGTATTGCAAAAAAGCATATGCAATATAGCATCAGAAAATTTATGTTTGATATTAGTCATAATAGGTATAGTGATATAGATGCGCGAGATTATTGTGGCAAAATATTAGATTTAATAGAGAAAACTAATGATAATATTGAGGCGACATTATTCAATACTAGATTTGCACTTGTTGAAACAGTACTGAAAATATGCGACCTTGATTTTAGAAAAACCAATGAGCTGTTTGCAGAAATAGTCGATAAAATTGATGAAATAGTTTTAAATGTAGATAAAACATGTCGACAACAATTTCAATCTGATTCTTTTAAATTATTAAGCCAAGAAATTAATTTGGCTATACAAGCTAATTACTTAGATTCATATCAAGCTATTCAATCAATGCTGGTTACCCATAATGAGTTTATTAATAATAGTTTTTTACAAAAAATTAAGCAGCAAGCAAAATTTGTTATGGCTTGTACGCCAATTAAAGTTTTAGTAGGAGAGTATAAAAATGGAGATAAAGTATATGGAGCTAATTTCCTTTTTGAAATCATCCTAAATTTAGAGATGAATCAAATTATAACTCCAATTGCTACAAAATACGAAGAAGAAGGTGGTAAGATTTTAAAACTACGAATCGCAGGATATGGCTCTACTAATACAGTTAATTTTTCTTCTTTTGCTGTGTATCAAACCCTTCTAGAAATACAAAGAAATAAACCGAATAGAGCAATACTTAAAATTTTAGCTACTGATTTTAATTATGACAAAGATCCATCTAAAAGTTACTTTGCTCTGAAAATCACAAAATGGAGAGATGCTTTAAATTCATTTATTTACAAAGATACTGATTTAGGCACAGATGATGATATCCATTTGGCACTTGGAGCTAGATATTTTCTACATTATGATGGCAATATTACGCATGATTCAAGTTGTGTGGATATGAACTTATTACGACAAATGCTTGATTATAAGTGTAAATTACAACAAAACCCAATGAAGTTTATATTAGAATCAGATTATTTATGTAAAGAAAGAGAAAAAAGGCATGATTTTATTGAAAAAGCCCCTCCTAAGCCTTTGATTGAGCGTTTAGATGAAGCAGATAAAGATATTTCAAGCAATGAAACAATTTGCAAAGTTATACGTAATAATTATATTACACCTAAATTAACTTAAGTATCCCCTCATTTTTAAACAAAATATTGATCTGAACTGATATTATTCAA
>CAXBNV010000056.1:0-5486 GCA_963977185.1 uncultured Gammaproteobacteria bacterium
ATTGTTTCATCTGCATTAATATCTGGAATATTTGCAATTAACGTTGATAGTTCAGGTAATTTCATACGTGTGCTTTTTATCATTAAGTTTAACAACTATAGCTTAAGTATAGTTAATTATCAAATATTATAATTGTATTTAATTGTTGTATTGAAAAGCTGATTAAAGTTTAAAGTTAAAGTAAATTTTGCGATATATATCGTCTTTAAAGCATGTAAAATGCAAGCTAACACTTTGTTTTAATTAGATATTAAAGAAAATCATTAATTATATTATAGATTTAATTGTGATTTTTATTAAACATCTCTTTTGATAATGGTATAAACATTAGAACGCCTAAACTAAACATCTAACGTCTCTTTAGTTTTAATCCTTTACCACCTGAATCGTTATCATCTTTTGGCGTCTCTTTTAATGCATTGTTTACTACATTTTTTTGAGTTTCATTAAGATATTGAAGAGCACAATCAAGCTCATCTTCTGATTTTATTATATCTTTTAAACTATCTGTTAATTCTGTACATACTTCAGTTTTTTGATCTTCATTAAGATACTTGATAAAATAACCTAAATCTTTTCCTGATTTAATGATATCTTTTAAATTATCTTTAAATACAGTGTATACCTCAGTTTTTTGAGTCTCATTAAGAGGCTGAAGAGCATAACTAAAATCAATTCCTGATTTTATTATGTTTTTAAAATTATCTTTAAATACAGTGTATACCTCAGTTTTTTGAGTCTCAGTAAGATAATAAAGAGCGCAACTAAAATCAAGTCCTGATGTAATAATATCTTTTAAATTATCTTTAAATGCGATGTACACCGCATCTCTTTGAGTCTCAGTAAGATACTTAAGAACGTAACCAAAATCCCCCTCTGATTTCAAGATATTTTTAAAATTATCTTGAAATGCGGTGTATACCTCGCCTCTTTGAGTCTTTGTAAGATAATTAAGAGCGTAACCAAAATCAAATCCTGATTTAATAATATCTTTTAAATTATCTTTAAATGCTGCATATACTGCTCTTATTTGATTTTCATCAAGAAATTGAAGAAAATAACAAAAATCTTCACCTGATGTTATTATATCTTTTAATGATATGCATGCTGCAGTTATTTTAGTCTCGTTAAGATACTTAAGAACGCAACCAAAATCGTCTATCGAAACTATTATATTTTTTAAATGATCTTTTAATGCGATACATACTGTGGTTATTTGAGTCTCATTAAGATACTGAAGAACACAGCCAAAATCTTCTCCTGATTTTATTATATTATTTTTTGATGCTTCTAGAATAGTCTTTGTTTTTTCATTATTTGATACAAAATTAATAACCATACCTAATGTTTTAGCAGAATCAAAAAGCTCTGTTATACGGCCTTTCGTTGAAATCACTTTAAGTAAAGCTATTAAGTTATCTTCTGAGCAATTCAAAACGAAACTAGTGAAATTTTCAATATTACTTTTAATTGGGCCTATAAATTGTTCAAGATTTTCATCTTTTTCACATAAACTTAAAATTTCATCTGCAGTTAAATCTTTAACGGCATAAATTAACTCATTTATATCTTGAATTTTAAAATCAACTTTAAATTTTTCTAGCAATTTAATCAATATACCTAATGAGTCTGCCCCATGATAACTATCCACATTATTTAATGAGTCTTGCAAGGCTTCTTTAGCTAGTTGTAGCTCAGCATGTAAATTTTTTATTAAATTATCTTTAGATTCCTTAGATGCGGCTATTTTTGCGAGTGACTGCTTTTGTTCTGGACTTGAAATAAAGGCTTCTAAAGCTTCCCTTCTTGTACCTATACATGTCGCCATGGTTGCCGTTGTATTCTGATTTTTCGCTGGATTGCCTGATAATTCCAATAGAGTGTTAATTTCTTCTTCCAGACCTTCGGGAAGTTTCTTTTTTTCCTCACCCTCTAATACATCATAATACTCTTTAAAAGCTATGATTGCAGGATAAGCCCCTTTTCCTGCGTTATCCTCTTTACCTATCCCAGAATGAGAGTCATTAAATTTTAATTGCCTACAAAGCTCCATTAAGTTACCTAAAAAATGATTTTTGTCGCTTTCTACTATACTTAATCTATTCATAATACTGTATATTGCTAGGGTTTCACCTGAGTGTGATATTATTCGTTGATTTGTTGAGTTTCTTATTTCTTTATCAAATACTACACATAAAAAATCATAAGGCCTTAGGTTTAAATTTTCCAAAATAACTGAAACAGGAATTAAAGAACTAGAGTCTTCGTTCAATACAAAAGTTTTTAAAATAACCTCAAGAGGTATATTATTGACATATAAATTATCGTAACTAGAAATAAGTGGTATAAGCTCAACTCCAGGCATTAAAAATTGTAATGGGGTAAAAAGTAATGACTTTGAATCAAGCTTACTGTTCTTAAAATCACAAATTAACTCTGCAACTTTACATAAAACTTTTGTTGTTTTAGTATCATGTATTGAGGTATAAGCTAATAATGAGCCTTTAATTACCCCCCAGTTAAATTCTAAAAAAGACTCTAATACAGAATATTTTTGTTCATCTTTATCTTGAGAATTGAGAATATTTCTAAGTTCTTTTTTTACAGATAATTGATAAGCCATGATTAAATTATCTTTTAATTTTGCAGTTATATCTGCATTAATATCTGGAATATTTGCAATTAGAGTAGATAGCTCGGTTAATATCATATGTAATTTCTTTGTTATTAAGGTCAATAACTATACATTGGATATAGCTAATTATCAAAAATTATATTTATATTTATATTTATATTTATATTTATATTTATATTTAAAGTATATAAAATTTAGATTAAGCCTTTGTTTTAATAAACGATGAATTATGGCCGGCTAGGCAATGGAAACCTATGTCTCTCTTCTTTACTGTCTGGGTAATTTTGTTTTGCCATTTCAGTCGCTTTTTCGAATACAGTTTCTGGTAAATGAAATAGAAAGCTATTTAAAGATGTAAAATATTGATCAATAATATCTAATCCAGAAAACTTTAAAATATCTATCGTGCAGCTTGCACAATTATTTTGCAGTAATGAATAAGGCTTGTAACTTTCATTTTTATCATTATATTTTGATCTTTCAACTGTTTCCTTTAATTCAGAAAACTTTTTATTTACAGGAATTGACAACACCTGATAAATCAATGGGCAATCATCAGTAGCTTTATTTTTATATTTATTTAATTCACTATTAAAGTTTTTTCCTACATTGTATCCCCAGCTAAAATAGAAATCCTCTCCGGTCTTATCATCTACAATTTTAGTAGCAATATGTGAGTTTTTGATAGCTCCACCGGAAGCATGCTCAGTATCTTTATATAAAATAATTTCTAATCTAGTCATAGTTTATACCTAAGTTGTATTTGTAGTATAAATTTCTTTAATTAACATTCAATTAACTTTACAGATATGAACGAAGGTTTAAGAGCGACAATAAGCTTTAGTCTCCCTATTATTATGATTAAATAATCTATCAAAGCTTTCATCTAATTTAAAAGATAAACTATTCCAGAAATGTATAATCATTACTAAAAAATAAGGATAAGATTCTCTGTTAACTCTATCATTTAAGCTTATTATTGTTTTATTTAAATTTGATTGTTCTTCAAATTTATTTCCAGTTATTATTGAACCATATTTTTTTAAATTTTTTGTTAAACTTAAAAAGTCATTAACTATATTAATATGCAATATTGGATTATCTTTATCTAGATCTCTTTTTAATAATGTATTTATTACTTCAATTAAATCATTAAATACAAATGATTCTTTTATTTTTAATAACACATCTGGATTTAAAATTTCCTTTATAGCGCTATTACTATTAGCTATTTTTTCTAATTTATAAAATGCGTATTTTATTTGATATTTTAAATAATGTGCTTTTTCTTCATCAGTAAAAGATTTAAAAATCATTTTATTAAGATTTGTAATTTCGCAAATAGGAAAATCATGAGATGGAATATTTAAATTATCATATGAATAATTCATTAAGGTAATCTTATCTATCCCTATTCTTTGGCTTGTATACATATCATTAGATTGTTTCGGGATATTAAATAAATCTTTTGAATAATTATCTCCATAAATTGTTTTCATTACAAAACTTCTGCAATTATCAGCTCCATTTATAGCTAAAAAATTAAATAACAATGCATTGTTACCTTCTATTTTATTTTTTAACTCATAATATTTTTCATCTGAAACAGGTAAAAACTCAATTTTTTTCAATGCGAAATTTTTGTTATAAATATAAAAACTTTCATTTCTTATATTCGCAATATTATTACTACCATAAAGATCAGATAACACAATCTTTCCTCTTCCGTTAGGGAAGTTATACTTTACACCTCTAGCTATATCTATTTTAATATTATTTGTTGTCAAATCATGCTCAAGAAACATCAGTCCTTGGTGAGCGTTAAATAAACTCTCTTTATTAGGATGATTCCAATATGTTACAGCTATAAACTTCATTTCATTCCTCATTTATTAATCGCTTATATTTAATACTAAATAAAGAATATTAAGTTTTTATTAATTAATGTTTTTTATATATATTAATTTACATGAATAATTCTTATATTGTCTCTTGGTTTTATCTATATTTAATGCCATATTGATTTAGTTTATTTATAACAAAGACATATATTTAATATAGGATAAAAATTGAGAGTAAACACCAGGTTCACTAAAAAATATTAATGATTAATAATAAAAACCTTGATACAAAGCCTTCTGTTGAATATTATATTACTATATTAATAAAATAACTTACGCTTTTAATATGAATAAAATATATAAAAAACTCGCATTTTTTATGTTAATTAATATTGCTAATGTTAATTATGCTAATAATATTAAAAACTGTGAAATCAATTGCGATGCCAAGTTTGGAAATATCATTGGGAAAAATAACCTCACTAGAGCGTATAGTAATTGCAATGATAAATGTGTTTCTAACAAAAGTAATTTTTTAAAAATAAAAAATTATAAAAATATTTATACAGGAATGAAATGGCAATGTGTTGAATACGCAAGACGATGGTTAATAGAAAACAAAGGATATACTTTTGATGATGTTAAATATGCATATCAAATTTGGGATTTAAAATCAGCAAAAAATATATACACCAATAAAACAAAAGAAATAAAGCACTTTACAAACACTAAAACGAAAACTATACCTAAAGAAGGCGATCTATTAATTCAAGATAATACTTATAGTCACACTGGACATATTGCGATAGTTACCTCAACTCATGATAAATATATTTTAATAGCAGAACAAAACTATACCAACAAAAAATGGGAAAATAAAAGCTCTTCAAGGAAATTGTCTTTGAAAAAAAATGATAAAGGAATATATACAGTATCTGATAAAACTATCATTGGCTGGATGCGTATCTAATTATATTAATATAAAAAGGATTTTATAATTAATACTAAAA
>CAXBNV010000057.1:0-5251 GCA_963977185.1 uncultured Gammaproteobacteria bacterium
GATATATAAATAATCTTATTCATTATCAAACTGTATGCCTCATGATCATTCCAAAACTCAGGGTTAGGCAATTGTAAAGAAAAATAGATAATCCCTATAATGAAAAAATTACATAATGTAGTAATATTAATTATATTTCGCGCTGCTTTATAACCATACAAAATTGTAATTAGAGCCACTATCCAATATGCAAAAGAAAACAACAACGTTCCTGATGAAATCACTAGAAAATAAATTTTGATTGGCTTTTGACCAACTAAAGATGAAGCTGATAATATTGAGAATAATGACAGGCTAAAAAACACTAGCCATTTATCATAAATAATATTTTTTTGATTAATATCCATATTTTTTTATTTTTTATTTTTTATTTTTTATTTTTTATTTTTTATTTTTTATTTTTTATTTCAAATAAATAATATCAATATATGAGATTATTGCAATAATATTATTTTAAAAAATCATTAATAAGTTTTATTGAATCAGAAAAATATGGTGTAATTTGCAAATGAAAAAAATTGTGTATTGTACTTAATGTATGTAATTCAGAATCAACATTGTTTCTTTTTAAAAGCTTATTAAATAAAATAGACTCATCTCGCATAGGATCAAAATAAGAGTTTATTATTAGCGTTCTAGGTAAAATATTTAAGTTGCTAGACAATATAGGTGATATTAAAGCATTCTTCCTCTCTGATTCATTATTTAAATAACAAGAAGCAAACCATTTTCTAACATGAGTATCTAATAAATAGCAAGAGCCAAAATAGTTTTTAGACTCATATTTAGTACAATAATCTAAAGATGGGCTTATTAATATTAATCCTTTAACATCAAATTCTTTTAAATTTAATAAACTAGATACCGCAAGATTGCCACCAGAGCTATCACCTAAAATATAAATGTTTTTTATATCAGGAAATTTATTTTTTATTTTATCTATATTTTTAATAAACTTCGTTACTTCATTAATAGCTGTGGGAAATTTATTTTCTGGGGCTAAGCTATAATGTAGTAATAACACATTAAAATTTAGCTTATTTGATAATTCGCTACATATTTTATTATTGTGCTTATCATGTCTCAACACATAAGCTCCACCATGAAGATAAATTATTAAATTATTACCTTTAACAGGAGATTTAAATATTTTATAAGAATAACTCTTATCATCTATCTTGATATTAGAAAAGCTACTATCATTTTCAAAGCATCCAAAATTTTGCCTTACTTCTTCAACGGTCATATTGGATATATTTGAATACCCTTTGGCATATATAGCTTTGATATATTTTTTTGATCTAAAATCTAAAGTTGGCGTTAGATTAGAAGTTAGCTCTGACTTCATAAAACATATTCTTGAATTAAAAATACATTTTATCAAATTATTTATGTAAAAAATATTATTGAAATAAATTCATCTTTTATATACAATCAGAAAATTATCTAAATAATATAGCAACCTTGCTACTCCAATATGCATTTATTATCTATATTATTTAGATAGTTTTATTAAAACTATCGATTTATTGTATGACTTGGCACTTTTTAGAATTCAATCAATTATCAAATAATGATCTTTATAAAATCTTAAGAATACGACAAAAAGTATTTGTTGTTGAGCAAAACATTAATTATGTTGATGCTGACAATGTAGATCAAAATTGTGTACACGTATTCCATAAAGATGATAATGGTATAAGTGCTTATGCTAGAATATTGCCTGTATCAGTTAGCCCTTATAATCATATTTCATTTGGCAGAGTTTTAACAACTAAAGATGCAAGAAAATTTGGCCTTGGGAAAGAGCTTATAAAGCAGATTATAAGTTATATAAAAAATAATTTTGCTAATGAGACTGCAATTATAATTTCAGCACAAAAATATCTTGAAAAGTTTTATAAAAACTTTGGCTTTGAAACTATTTCTGAGCCGTATATTGAAGAAGACATACTGCATATTAAGATGAAACTTATTCTGAATTAAAAGCTATATCTTTTTGTAGAGCAAATATTCTTCAAAGACTCATCCTCTAAATGCGAAATATAGATTCCGGTACTAAATGTAAATAAATATACTAAAGGCGCTACAGGCATCATAAAAGTTAATGCACATAAAGAACCAAAATATAATGGTGCTAGTATTGGAATATCTGATTTTATTATCTCAAATAGATTACCTCTTCCTAATATTTCATTTTCAAAAATAGAACCTAAATACATCATTACTGCTAAGCTTGGGGATCCTACATATAATAAAAATAAAGGTAGCCCTGTTGAAAATGTTTTAATCATAATTATTCACTTCACATTAAATTCTACATCACCTAGATAGGCCCAATATTTCTCAAACCGTCCTTTCTCTGTTTGCAGCTTTTTCCTAGCATCAACTAAAATCCCAAGTAAAACATTAGAGGTTAAATTATCAAGCTTGGCTTTAACAATTAAACCTCCTAATTGTATTTTCTTACGAGTATCTAATCGTCTAGCACGCTCTTTATTCATTTTAACTTTCTGCTCAATAGCAGCTATTTTTTGTTCGGTAGTTTTAATAATCTTAGAACTATCTTTTTTGTCTATCATAGTAGATTTCCTTGAAATAACTTCTTAGCGTTTTGTTATCTAGTGTATCAATACCAACTTCAATTGCTATTTTCCCTATTTCAAACATTCGGCGTTCTTTAACTTTTAAAAGCCGTGCCCTGCTTTTCTCTTGCTCATCAAGCAATTTTTGTATACGTTCTTGATATTTCATTTTGCCCTCCGTTGTAGTCTTAATTCATTTTAAAAATAAAACTTAACTAATATCAATAGAAATCATTAAATAAATTCTCAATGAATAACCATGAATAAAATAGTACATTTCAATAAGAATTTTTATTATAAAATTATGATAAATTAATAATAGTCATAATGAATGAAATTCATTAAGGCGCAATATGCAATTCTTCGAATTGATGTGGATTTTAATTTTTTGGCAAAAATAAAATATGGCTATCGCATTTGCAAGAGTAACATATCACTCAAGATCAAACGGACAATCAGCTGTTGCTTGTGCTGCTTATAGAAGTGGTGAAAAAATTCAAGATGAACGCACTGGTATTATACATAATTATTTACATAAAGAAGAAGTTACATTTAAAGAAATATTATTACCTGTTGGCTCTAATTCTAAATATCAAGATCGAACAACTTTATGGAATTATGTTGAGACATTTGAAACTCGTAAGAACTCTCAAGTTGCTAAAGAAATTATTCTTGCTTTGCCTAATAATATTGAAATTAGTGATGATGATAGAATAACTCTTGCTAAACAGTTTGCAGATAAATATTTTGTTAGTAAAAGTATAGTTGCTGATGTCTGTATTCATAGCAAAAATAATAATCCTCATGCTCATATTTTATTAACGACAAGAAGATTAGTTGGGAATAAATTCTCTAGAACTAAAGCTCGTGATTTAGACCCTGAAATCAAGTTTAAAAAAGTTCAAGAAAATGATGCTTGGGGTGAAAAATGGCGTAATACTCAGAATCAATATTTTAAAGATAAAGGCTTAGATATATCTGTTGATGACAATGGTATTATTAGTCAAATCCATGTTGGTCCTAATGTTAAAAACAGCTCTAGTTTTATTAACTTTTTTAAGTTTCAAGAAAATGAAAACATTAAAGATCAACATAGAAATATTATTTATAATAACTCTAAAATAATCATTAATCATCTAGTTAATCAAAAAGAATATTTCACTTATATTGACCTATATAGTTTCATTAAAAAGCATGCTGATAATGAAGATGATGCTAAAAGAATTTTTCTTAAAACTAAGCTTTCTTCTGAATTAGTTAATGTTGGTAAAAACAATAGAGATCACGATGTTTTTACTAGTAAATCACGCCTAAAATTAGAAGATAACATGATTTCTATTGCTGATAAAATTCACAGTAGAAATAAGTTTTCCATAAGAAAAAGATTAATTAAAAAATATTGTAAAAAGCATGGCTTATCTCAAGAACAAATCAATAGTGTTTATCATATTGCCCGTGGTCATAATTTATCTTTAATTGTTGGTAAAGCTGGTACAGGTAAAAGCTATTCCCTGCGGGTAGCTAAAGAGCTTTGGGATAAAAAAGGTTATAAAACTTATGGTGTATCTATCTCAGGTAAAGCAGCTGAAGAACTGCAGAAAAGCTCTAATATTAACTCTAAAACCATTCATTCTTTTTTATATTCTTTAGGTAAGAATTATATTAAATTAAATAAAAAATCAGTTGTTGTTATGGATGAAGCTGGAATGACTGATTTGCCTTCTATGTTTAAAGTTATTGATAAGGTTCATGCTGCTAAAGCTAAGCTTGTTTTGATTGGTGATCCTCAGCAGTTGCAGCCTATTGGTGTTGGATTGCCTTTTGAGTCTCTGATTAAATCTTTTGGTGCTGCTGAAATTAATACTGTTAAAAGACAGCAGGTAAAATGGCAACAGAAAGCTACTGAATTATTGTCTCGTGGGTATACTGAGAAAGCTTTGAAAAAATATAATAATAAGGGATATGTTGAGTTTTCTGATAAGCCTCTTGATGTTTTGCTTGATAAGTTTGTTAGTGTTTATAAGAAGACTAATAACATGCCTTTAGTTTTAACTTATACCAATAAGGATGTTAATAGTATTAATTCTACTGTTAGGGATTATTTGGTTAAAAATAATAAGCTTGGGGATGGTTATGTTTTTGAAACTCATAAAGGTAACAAGGCTTTTTGTGTTGGAGATAAGATTATTTGTTTAGAGAATAATAATAGTTTTGGTGTTAAAAATGGTACTGCTGGTATTATAGATAATATTGATAAAAACATTATTCGATTAAAGGCTGATGGTAAGGTTTTTAATATTGATGTTAATGTTTATAAAAAATTTGATTATGGGTATGCTGTTACTATTCATAAGGCTCAGGGGATGACTGTTGATGATAGTGTTTTTTATGTTAATGGTAGAAGTTTGAGTAGTAATCTTGTTTATGTTGCTTTGTCACGACATAAACAAAATATCAATATTGTTGTCAATAAAGCTAAAATTAATGATATATGTCTTCTAAGCAATAAAGTAGATGTTAATATTAAAAAACACTATGGTAATGCTTTTAGCCAAAACTAATAAGTTATTAATGTTTGGTAATGGTATAAAGTGGGTGGCCACTTTACTCTCTTTACTCTTTATTATGATCTCAACTGGTATTTTTTAATAACTTTGTACTCAATT
>CAXBNV010000058.1:0-4979 GCA_963977185.1 uncultured Gammaproteobacteria bacterium
TTTAAAGGATGTAAAAGAGCGTAGAAATACACAGATATTTAGACAAGGAATTGTTGGAGACTTTAATGATGCTTATAGTATATTAGAAAACTTTAGATCAGATAGTGCTCAGAACTCATTAGGATATAGTAACCAAGAATATGATATTTTAATCGATAAAGCTAAAATAGAAATCAATGGTAAAAAAAGAGAAGTGTATTTGCAGCAAGCAGAAAAAATTTTACTATCAGAATATCCATTAATGCCTATTTATACTTATACGGTTAAGAAATTAGTTAAGCCTTATGTAGGTGGCTATAATATAAATTTCATGAATAAAAATTTAAGTAAGTATTTGTATTTAAAAAATAAGAAAGATAAAAATAAAGATAATTCTTAAAAATTAAAATGATAAAATATATATTTTTTCGATTACTGCAAGCTATACCGACTATTTGGATAATTGTGACTTTATCTTTTTTGCTAATGCATGCTGTTCCAGGAGGACCTTTTGATAGTGAAAAAACTCTTAGCCCAGAAATTCAAAAAAATTTAGAAAAAAAGTATAATTTAGATAAGCCATTATATAAACAATATTTTATTTATCTTAATAATCTAGTGCATGGTGATTTAGGGCCATCTTTTAAATATAAAGATTACTCAGTGAATGAATTATTAACTGAAGGATTTCCTATATCAGCAACATTAGGTTTATCCGCTATGTTTATAGCTTTAATAATAGGCGTGAGTTTTGGTGTTATAGCAGCAAAATATCAAAATAAATTTATTGATTATTGTATGATGGTTTTTGCTTTAATTGGTATGAGTATACCAGGCTTTGTTATAGCTCCATTATTAGTTTTAATTTTATCAATTAAGTTTCAATTGCTTCCTGCAGGAGAGTGGCAGGGGCCTTTTGCTTTTCAATATTTGATACTTCCTGTGTTTGCATTGAGTTTGCCCATGATTGCATATATTACAAGAATAATGCGCTCTAGCATGGTTGAAATATTAAGAAGTAATTTTATAAGAACAGCAAGAGCAAAAGGGTTACCTGAATGGAAGGTTTTAATTTTTCATGCTTTAAAACCTGCATTATTGCCAGTTATTTCTTTTATTGGGCCAGCACTTGCATCTATTGTTACAGGCTCAATTGTTATAGAAAAAATATTTGGACTTCCAGGTATTGGTCAGCATTTTGTGCAAGGCGCGATAAATAGAGATTATACTTTAGTAATGGGTGTTGTAATTATATCTGCATTATTAATAGTAATATGTAATCTTATAGTTGATATTATTTATGCATTAATTGATCCTAAGGTAAGTTATGTTTAATAAATTTAGTATTCTCAAATTTAATAAAAATTCTGTAAACACATTAGATAATATCAATGCCATTCATTCTAGAAGTTTATGGGCTGATGCTTATTATAGATTACTAAAAAATAAATTAGCTATTGTTAGTTTAATCATTATTTCTTTCATAAGTTTTTTAGTTGTTTTAGCCCCATATATTAGTTCTTATAGTTACGATGCAATAGACTGGCAAGCCATGCAAACAGGACCAAATATAGCATCAGGACATTATTTTGGAACTGATCTTTTAGGGCGAGATATTCTATCTAGAACTTTACATGGAGGTAGAATATCTTTAATGGTTGGTTTGGTTGCAACTTTAGTTAGTGTTTTAATAGGCGTTTCTTACGGAGCTATATCTGGATTTATAGGCGGTAAGATTGATGGATTATTAATGCGCATAGTAGATGTTTTATATACTTTACCATTTATGTTTTTTGTAATTTTATTATCAGTTTTTTTTGGTAGAAACTTGATTTTAATTTTTATTGCAATAGGTGCAACCAATTGGTTAGATTTGGCTAGAATTGTAAGAGGGCAAACTTTATCTTTAAAAAATAAAGAGTTTATTGATGCAGCTATTGTTGGTGGGATGTCAAAAATTAAAATAGTATTTAAGCATATTATACCAAATTTATTAGGAATAGTTGTTGTTTATATCACTTTAACTATACCTGCAACTATTTTAGCTGAGTCGATGTTAAGTTTTTTGGGGTTAGGCGTTCAAGAGCCTAGTACCAGTTGGGGGATGTTAGTGAATGAAGGTGCTCAAGTAATAGATGAAATGTGGTGGGTATTATTATTTCCTGCTGTTTTTCTTGCAATGACATTAATGTGTTTAAATTTTTTAGGAGATGGTCTAAGGGATGCACTTGATCCTAAAGATAGGTAAAAAAATCTATGCTAAAAATTAAAAACTTAAATATAAAGTTTCAAACCCAAGATGGCTTAGTTCATGCAGTAAATAATTTTAGTTGTACTCTTGAAAAAAATAAAGTTTTAGCAATTGTTGGTGAATCAGGATCAGGAAAGTCTCAAACAGTGTTATCTATTATGCAAATTTTAGCATCGAACAGTTTAGTTCAAGGTGATATTTATTTTAATAATCAAAATATTTTAAAATTATCTAATAAAGAAATTAATAAAATTCGAGGCAGTAAAATCTCGATGATATTTCAAGATCCAATGACTTCTTTAAATCCATATAAAAAAATAGGAAAGCAACTATTAGAAGTTATTATTCAACATCAAAAAATTTCTTACAAAGAAGCAAAAATAAAAGTATTACAAATGTTAGATGCAGTTAGAATTTCTGAGTCACATAAAAGATTTAATCAATATCCACATGAATTATCAGGTGGAATGCGACAAAGAGTCATGATAGCTCTTGCATTATTATGTGAACCAGAGTTATTAATTGCAGATGAGCCAACAACTGCTTTAGATGTTACTGTCCAAGCTGGAATTATAAAATTATTAAAAGAATTACAACAAAAATTAGGATTCAGCATTATTTTAATCACGCATGATTTAGGTGTCGTGGCAGGAGTTGCTGATGAAGTAATAGTAATGTATGCAGGGAGTATTATGGAGCAAGGGTTAACAGATAACATTTTTTATAATACGTCACATCCTTATACTAAAGCTTTATTAAAAGCTACACCAAGCAGTTCATTGAGTAATAAAAATAAATTATTATATACTATATCTGGTAATCCTCCGTCAACCAAAAAAAATATTGAAGGCTGTCCTTTTGCAGATAGATGTAATTTAAAAGAAGATCTTTGTGTTTCTAATAAATTAGATTTATTTTCTATAGAGTCAAATCATCAATGTTCTTGTGTTAAATTACAACATACTTTGAGTAAAACAAATAAAAATAATGTTAAATCTAATTTGAAAGAGAAAGACTTTGACGAATCATATTAATAAAAACATATTAGAAGTTGATAATTTAAAAGTACATTACAAATCTAAATCAGGAACTTTAAAAGCAGTTGATGATGTTAGTTTTAGATTACAAGAAGGTGAAATTCTTGGAATTGTTGGTGAATCAGGTTGCGGTAAGTCATCTCTAGTTCGTTCAATTATGCAGTTAGAGCAAGATTCAACTAAAGGAAAAATTAATTTTCTAGGTACTGATTTATTAGCTGCAAATTCTTCAGATTTAAAAGATATTCGAAAAGATTTACAATTAATTTTTCAAGACCCATTAGCGTCATTGGATCCTCGAATGACAATAGGGCAAATAATAGCAGAGCCTTTAAAAAATTATAATAAATGGTTATCTAAAAAGATTATTCAAGCTAAAGTTTTAAATGTAATGCAAGATGTTGGATTATTACCAGAATATATTAATAGGTATCCCCATGAGTTTTCTGGTGGCCAATGTCAACGAGTAGGTATTGCAAGAGCCTTAATTTTAAAACCAAAATTATTAATCTGTGATGAGGCTGTAAGTGCATTAGATGTATCAATTCAAGCTCAAATCATTAATCTATTAAAATCTTTAAAGAAAAAATATGCTTTATCTATAATATTTATTTCACATGATTTAAGTGTAGTAAAGTATATTAGTGATAAAATTATAGTAATGTACTTAGGAAATATTGTCGAAGTATCAGATAGTCAGCATTTTTATAATAAGCATGCACAGCATCATCCATACACTAATGCTTTACTTGCATCAATACCTGAACCTTGTCCAAAATCTGAGCGAGCAAAATTGAATAATTTAGATTTATTATTAGGAAATTTACCATCTCCAATAAACCCGCCTAGAGGTTGTAAATTTTGTACAAGATGTAAGTTTGTTGAAAAAGATTGTTTTGATACACGGCCTGAATTTAAACAAATATCTGATGTTGTTAAAATAGCTTGTAAGATTATATAATTCGTTAATTATTATATTGCTTTGCAATAATCTTTTAGTGTAATAATAAGCACAACTATACTAATTTACAGCCCAGATCATCTATCAAAAAGAATATATACACGGTATTAAAGATATTCAATCAAATTGAATTAAACAAAATCAAGTTAAAATTATTAACGGCAGGAGTAATATTTAGCTTCTTTATTTGTGCGGGTAATTAAAAGGTTGATATAGAAGATAGGGCTTGTTGTTTTTGATAGGCTCTTTAGGTATTTTTGTTTTATTATAAAGTTTTCATGCATTTATTAGCTAAATGTATTATGCCATTTTTGGAAAATTTGATTCCAAGAAAATCAAATTTTTTTATAGCTATTTTACCCATACATATTTTTCTCAAACCCTACTTCTAACTGTAATAAGTTAAAAATTATGAGAGCGCTTAATTAATAACAGGATTTAAGATTTTAGGATCTAAAAGCTTTTTATCTATATTATAAGGTAAATAATTTTTAAGCTTTTCTGGAGTATCTAGCTCATGTATTTTAGATAGAGTATATTTTTACCACTGGGCAATACGATATCAGGAAAGTTAGTTGACCTGCAATTCAGGTGTGCTATAGTTAACTTACACTATGATAATTATATTAGAGATAAAATATGCTGGATGTCATTGAAAATTCGATTAAATTGCTTAACGAAGTGAAAGAATCTGAAGTTGATTCAATATCAGAAAAAGTAATCGTTCGCTACAATCAAAGAATTAAACGTG
>CAXBNV010000059.1:0-4955 GCA_963977185.1 uncultured Gammaproteobacteria bacterium
TGTATTTGTCATAAAACTCTACTTTTAGACTATCCTATTTTAAGGGATGGTTACCTTTGGATAATATTTTAGCAAAAAAAGAAGCTATTGATGCTGATTATGATGAGGCTATTTTGTTAAATTCAAAAGGTTTGGTTTCGGAAATCAGTGTAACTAATATATTTATTATAAAAAATGAAAAACATTTACTCCTCCACTAGGTTCAGGCGCTTTACCTGGAATTACTAGGCAGGTTTTACTTGAAAGAAACTCAAGAATAATAGAACAAAATATTACTCTTGAGTTTTTAATTGATTCAGATGGAATATTTCTTACTAATTCATTGATGGGCATTAAGCCTGTCAATAAGATAAACAAAACAGAGAAAGCATTTAACCCGATCACAGATGTTTTTTTAATCCATTTTTAGAGATATATCAACCAGTTATTAAATATAGCTGATACCCAGTAATTATTAAACATCAAGTGTGATATCTATTTAATGCTAATTAGATATCAAAAGCGATACCTAATGCAACATCACAAATAACTCATACTTTATTAGATATCAAAGGCGACACCTAGCGCACTATTAAAAACAACTCATGCTTTATTAAGTATCAGCACTGATACCTATTTAACTATTAGGCATCAATTGTGATATCTATTTAACGCTAATTAGATATCAAAAGTGATACCTAATACACCATCACAAACAACTCATACTTTCTTAGATATCAGCACTGATGCCCATTTAACTATTAGGCATCAATTGTGATATCTAATTAACGCTAATTAGATATCAAAGGTGATACCTAATACACCATCACAAACAACTCATACTTTCTTAGATATCAGCACTGATGCCCATTTAACTATTAGGCATCAATTGTGATATCTAATTAACGCTAATTAGATATCAAAGGTGATACCTAATACACCATCACAAATAACTCATACTTTATTAGATATCAGCACTGATGCCCATTTAACTATTAGGCATCAATTGTGATATCTATTTAACGCTCATTAGATATCAAAGGTGATATCTAACACACCATCACAAATAACTCATACTTTATTAGATATCAGCACAGATACCCATTTAACTATTAGATATCAAGCGTGATATCTATTTAACGCTAATTAGATATCAAAAGTGATACCTAATACACCGTCACAAACAACTCATACTTTATTAGATATCAGCGCTGATGCCCATTTAACTATTAGGCATCAATTGTGATATCTATTTAACGCTTATTAGATATCAAAGGTGATACCTAATACACCATCACAAATAACTCATACTTTATTAGATATCAGCACTGATGCCCATTTAACTATTAGGCATCAATAGTGATATTTATTTAACTTCAATTAGGCACCAAGTTATGATATCCAATACGCCATCACTGGTAATTTTTGTTTAATTAAGACAATAAAACCTTTCAGGGATGAAATATAATAATATATAAAAAGAAGTCACAAATAACTCATAGTTGATCACAAATAACTCATATTTTGTCACAAAAAACTCATAGTTCATCACAAATAACTCTTACTTTAACACAAATAACTCATAGTTTACTCGATAACAAGTTGATTTTAATCAGCTTTTCCAGCCTAAACATATTAAACATTATTTATACAATTAAACAACAAGAGGAAGTATATTTGTTGTTGTTAATTATATTAATATAAAATCTTTAAGAGTATAAAATATAATATATTAAATATAATTATATACTCTTGACTAGAATATAATTAATAACTAAAATTGTATGTATTGGACATATCGAATAATATAAAACATCCAACAGAGGCAAACATGGAAAAAAGTTTTTGGACAAGCGCTGATATTAAGCAATTTTTTAAAATGGATCAAAGGGGGAAATCAATTAATTCCCTGTATAATGCTGAATCAAAAGATGAAATTCCTAAAGCTCAGAGAATCCAAAGAGGTAAAGTCAGTGTAAGACAATGGGCAATTCAAGATATACCTTCGATAGGAAGCAAATTTGGTTTTTTACCTAAAAATAAACAACCAAAAGTTATATGTAAATATATTCAAAAAGGTGGCGTTTTAAAAACTACGTCTACTTTCAACGAAGCAAGAGTATTTGCATTAAATGGATTAAAAACCTTGGTAATAGGTTTAGATTTTGAGTGTTCAATAACTGATATAATTAGCCCAAGAAGTGATATACAAACATTAGAAGATGATCATAGCTATAGCGGTCTATATCATTTATTTTATGAAAATGCTTCAATTGAAGAAGTTGTTCAAAAAACAAGTTTACCCACATTAGATATCATACCTGAAACTCATGATTTAGTTAGACTAGAAAAAAACTTAAGCTCTGAAAAAAGAAGAGAATATTTATTTAGAGATAAATTAATTCCTAAACTTAAAGATTACGACATAATTATTTTTGATAATGGCCCTAGCTGGAATTATTTAATAGAAAACGCCTTAACCGCATCTAATATTGTAATTTGTCCTCTTGGATGTAACTTACTTTCGTATAATGCATCAGCAACAAACTTCAATAGTATTATTGAGTTTCAAAAAGATATGAAATTAAATGATCAAGATATTATAATGTATGCAACTTTACTAGATAGAAGTTCGCTTGCGCAACAAATATACGCCCAGTATTTATCTTCATTTTCTAAATATATAATACCTATACCTATTAGAACATCTGTAAAAGGGCAGGAAGCTATTTTAGAAGGTAAATCAATGATGGAATATATGCCAAAAAGCGGACTTGCTCAAGATTACTATGAATTAGTTCTGGAAGTTTGGAGTAAAATAACAAAAGGAGATGTTGTAAAAACAGTTAGAAAATCGAACTCCAATGCAAATATAAAAGAAGAGGCTATGGAGGCTTGATAAATGGCAATTAAAAAAGGAATGTTTCAGAATTATGTACAGAAACAAAATGAAGAAAGAAAAAAACGCCAGATCAAAGTTAATAATTCTAAGTATCACCATAATAAAGTTTATGAAACTGATGCTCATAATGAAGAAGTAGGAGCTGAAATTAAGTCAGCAGCTACTGTAAAAACAAGCAAGCAAAAATCAGTAGCAAAAAAGCAGACAATTAAAAAAGAAAGCATTAAACAAAATAATCTCAACACAGATGATATCCAAAGAAATATTTTGACTTTAACAGGAATACAAAAAAAATTATTTTTTGAGTTATTGAAGTTAGCTTATAAAGATGGGAAGTATATCGTTGAAAAAATTTCAAATATTACATTACAAGAGTTAACTGAAACAACACATGGAAATATAAAGTTAGCAATTTACAGATTAGTTAAAAAGGGATTACTTGAAAGATATAAGGGTAAGACATCAAAATTTGGCTATTATAACTTAGGATTTAGAGAGGATGTTTTTAAGTTTTCATTAGGTTTTGCTCAAGATATGAAATTAGAAAAAACTCAACATGAAACCTTAGAGGTAGAAGGATAAAAATTAAAAGGATATTATTATGCTTCAAGAAAAAGCACTCAATAAAGAAGGGCAGTCATTAAAAAAGCATGCTGATTTGATTTTATGCTCGAATCCTATGACTTTGATCCAGCGAAAAATCTTCAATGTTTTACTTTTTAATGCTTTTCCTCAAATAAAAGAAAATAAACAATTTGAAATATCATTAAGGGAGCTATGTAAACTTACAGGTTATAATAGCCGTAATTATGTTACTTTGATTGATGCAATTGAAGGCATGACTAGCTTAAATATAAAGTGGAGAGTTGTAGATAGCAAAACAAAATTAGACGATATTATTTCTGCATCTTGTGCCGTTATAACTAGCATATATGTTAATAAAGGCCTTTGTGTTTATAAGTATAATGACGATATAAAGGATAAGCTGTCCTATCCTGGCATATATGGAAGATTAGACATGTATATTCAGGCAAGAATGAAGTCATCATTTGCTTTGGTTTTGTATGAAATTTGTGAGAAATTTAAAAATATAGGTTATACAGGATGGCTTGAAATTTCTGATGTTAGAAAGTTGATGGGAGTTAAGGAAAATAGTTATAAGTTGTTTGTGGATTTTGAGCGAAGTGTACTTAAAAAAGCTGTAAATGAAGTAAATGAAAAAACAAATTTTAATGTAAATTTTGAGAAAAAAAGACAGGGTAGGGCGGTTAAGTATATAAAATTTGTTATTGATAATAATGCCAATGTATCCATTCCTGAAATAAATCAATCATCATCTTTAAATTTGAAAGAAACTAAAGTAAATGAAAAATTAGTAAGAATCATAGAATCAGAATTTGGTTATGTACAATCAGCAATACCAAAAATATTTAGTGATTTTTCTGATGATTATATTTTGGAGAAAATAAATTTAATAAAAAGCTCTAAAGCTTTTAAACAGGGCTTGATAAAAAATCTAGGAGGAGCTTTGCATAAGGCATTGTATGAAAATTATAAGTTAGAAACATCAAACAATATAATTAATGATACTATTAGGCAAAAAGCAAAAGTACAAGAAAAAAAGTTAAGAGAATTAAAGCTAAAAGAAAAATTTAGAGAAAATCAAGTTAGTGAAATTTTAATTAATTACAGAAAACTTTCATATGAAGAGCAAGAACAAATAGAAACGGATTTTTATAATAAAGCTCATGAAAGGACAGTTAAAAGATATTGTGAACAAGGCTTAAATAATAAAGCTTCTCGAGAGGATTTTGTGGAATTTATAGAAAGGTATAAAAACAAATATTTTTATTTATTCAAAGATCTTACATCTTATAATAATTATGTTAAAGATATGCAGAATGTAGTTAGTAGTCAATTATGAATTTAATAGATATCATGCTTGATATCTAATAAGGATATTAATATGCCGAATGCTAACGATTTGATTAATAGAGCTTTACAAAAAAAGAGGCTTGCACCCTTAGGGATCCCCTCATTTTTTAAGCTAAAGTGATATAAAAAGATTATAAGT
>CAXBNV010000060.1:0-4947 GCA_963977185.1 uncultured Gammaproteobacteria bacterium
TAAAGGAAATGGCAAACTTTAGTTTGCACAAAAGGATTTTAATGAGGTGGCCCTGTAAAAATACCCATAAAAAAATGAATATATCTAAATATCTTGTATAATTAATAGATCTACTATTTTATTTTTATAAAAAAAGGCTACTTATTAAAATGCAGGATCAAGAGATATCTAACTTATCAAAAAATGACTATATAGAAAGCTTTAAAGCTCAAATTGCAGAATATAAAAAACTAGATATAGTAACCAAGAGTATTCTTAATATATTATCTTTTTTCCCATACTGTCAAATAGAGTTATATATCTTACAACAGTCAATACCTATTAAACAAATTTTAGGTGGTGAACATGACCGTGCTAATGTTTTGTATGAAAAATTATATTCTGTATTAGAGCAATTAAAAAAACAAAAGTTATTAAATAATCATAACCAAGTTACACATCCTGAACTTGCTTTTTATATTGCAAATCAAACTGCAAACGAGTCTATTTGGAGCTCTTATCTTGAATGTGTTGTAGAGCTATCTAATTTATTAAAGCAAACTTCTTTTTATAAAGCTAATTATCATGGCCATCAGTTTGCTGTTACACATTTTGAAATATTAAGAAAAAATAATAATATTCAGCCGCCTGAACGCTTATCTACATTTTATAATTATGAAAATTTATATGATAATGATAGTGACTGGCTAAATTATTTTTCTGAATATTTTTATCAACTTGATGCTTTTAAAAGTAATCCAAAAGAAATAGTAAAACTAATAAAATCATTACCTGAACAATATAAATATTATTATATTGCCAGTATTATATTTAATACTATTTATAGTAATGATTATAAAAATTTATTAATTGATAATAAAATTTTAGACCTAATTAATGAAGATATTCTTAATGAAAATTTTTATAATCACAAAAATTTAGCTGTGTTAATAAAATATCCTCTAGCATTAAAATATATTTTATTTAATTTAAATTTAAAAGCTGAATTTCAAAAAGGTAATGATATTATTATATCTATACAACAATTTCAGCAAAAAAATGTAAATAATATACATTTAGTAACAGCTCTATCATATGTTGCATATTCTTACTCTGCCTGGCATGAGTTTTTCTTTATGAACCATGAAGCTGCTAATCAATACTTTCATCAAGCTTTAAAAATATATAAAAATTTAGAAATAACCAAACCTGCTTCGTCTTTACCAGGATTTAATGGCCTTCTTTATTTGATAAATTTAATTTATTTATTAAATCATCACTCTCATGTACCAGGAGATTTAAAAAATACTTTAAAGAAATTTCAAAAAATGCTTCCTGATGAAAGTCAGGTTCACTATTACTCTAATATAAAATTTGTATATCCTTTTATCTGCAACTTATTAGAACTTGCTACTGGAAATATTTCAGTCAAAGAACAGTTACAATCAACTATTACTGACGCTAAAAATAATCCTAGAATTTCTTCTATTCTTACCGATAGTTTATTAATGACAACTGCTTCATATTGGATTGATATAAATATAGAAGAAAATTTATCAGAGATTATAAAAAATTATAATTATAATAAAAACGATTTTCCACTGATTGCAAAATCTGCATATGACATTATTAATGAAACAAATATTGATTATGAAAATTTCATAGAAGCTAAAAATTTAACTAATGATTTTTTTGAACATAATCCTGAATTAGAAAAAGTTATTAATTTAAAAAGCTTAATAAACACTGATAATTTATGGGAAAATCAAATATCTTTATTAAAAGATAAACTAACCCAACCTATTACAGAAATAACTAAACCTGTGACTCGATTTGTTTGGTATTTTGAAGATGAAATAAATATTGAAAATTTAAAATGCGCTAGCCAAAAAAAACTTAAAAACAAAAATTGGGGTTCAATTAAAGAAGTAAATTTACAAAGCTTAAAATATCGCCGAATAAAACCAGGAAAAACCTTTCTTGCTCAAGATTATAATATATTAGATTCTTTACCAGATTTTATATATGGCAAAGAGCTTGAAAATGTTTTTGAAATATTAGAAAATATTGCAAATCACTCTGATATTTATATAAAACATAATCAAGAACTGCATAAACTTGATATAAATATAACATCTCCTACTTTACAAATAAGAAGACAAGAAAATAAATTTTTAATTAAGCTATCTGTATATTGCCTTGATATAAATAAAAATACAACAATAGATAAAAATTATATAGCTCTTCATGATAAAGCTTTACTATATAGATTAAATACTCATCAATATAAAGTTATAAATATTAATGAAGAAATTTTAAACATAGCATCTATTTTATCTGATACAGGCATTAGCTTACCTGAAAGTGCCAAAGAACAGGTTTTAGATTTAATCAAAGATATTTGTCCAAATATCACAATAGAAATAGATTCAAGCTTTGATGAAAGTTTAATTAAAAATAAAAAAGCAGCAAATATTACCCCTATTTTTCAAGCCGCTTTTGAAGATGATAATCTTGAATTAAACTTAATCTATAAACCGTTCAATGATACAGATATATATAAACCATGCCATGGCATGGAAAACATTATTATAAATAAAAATAATGAGCCTTTATTAATCAAAAGAGATTTTGCACAAGAAAAAACAATAGCTTTAAATATAATAAAAGATATACCTTTTATTAACATTAATAATAATTACTCTTGGATAATTGAATCTTTTGAAGAAAGTTTAAATGTTTTATCTTATTTTAAAAGTAACCAAAATAAATATAATATTGAGTGGCAATCTGATAAAATCACACTTTCTCATTCAAAAAGTTTTGATAGTCTAGCTTTAAATATTAAATATGATAAAGACTGGTTTACTATAAATGGCGAACTTAAAACAGATGACGATAAAGTTATTAGTCTGCAAAACATTTTAACTTTATTATCTGAAAACAATAATTCTAAATATATTAAATTATCTGATAATAAATACATAGCTCTAACAGAAGAGCTAAAAAATAAGTTATCTCAAATAAACGCTATTGCTCAAAGATCTAAATCTAAAAGCCATAATCCTGATTTAGAAAAATTAAAATTTCATAAATTAGCATCCCATGTGATTAATGATTTTGAAAAATCTGGAGCTGTAATAGATGCCGATTTAAATTGGCGTAATTATATAAATAATATTAAAAACATAAAAAAAGTAAGTACTGATATTCCAAGTAATATTAATGCTGAATTAAGACCTTATCAAAAAGAAGGTTTTATTTGGATTCAAAAATTATTTAATATAGGTGCCGGCGCTTGTCTTGCTGATGATATGGGGCTTGGTAAAACATTGCAAACGATTACAACTATTGCTGCATATAATAAAAATGGTCCATGTCTTGTTATAGCACCTACTTCTGTTTGTTATAACTGGGAAGCTGAATGTCATAAATTTTGCTCTGATTTAAACACAGTTTTATTTAATACTGCAAACAAGCATCATCTTTTAGAGAATCTAGATAATAATCAAGTAGTAATTTGCTCATATGGTTTAATGCAAAATAATATTGATGATTTATCAAAAATTAAATGGAGCCTTGTGGTTTTAGATGAAGCACAATCTATAAAAAATGCAGCAACCAAAAGATCTAAAGCGGTAATGAAATTAGATGCTGAAAATAAAATAGCATTAACAGGAACCCCTATAGAAAATCATTTAGGTGAATTATGGAGTATTTTTAGATTTTTAAATAATGGTTTACTTGGAAGTGTAGAATCTTTTAGAAAAAGATTTTTAAATCCAATTACTGTAGATAAAGACTTGAATGCTCTTAATGCCTTGAAAAATTTAATAAAGCCTTTTGTATTAAGACGCCTTAAAGATGATGTGTTAAAAGATCTTCCTGAAAAAACCGATCAAACAATCTTTATTGAGCAAAGCTCTGATGAAGCTAATTTTTATCAAGCAGTATGCTCTAATGCAATACAAAATGTGCAAAAAATCATGCCTGAAGTTGTACAAAAAGGTCAAAAAAAGTTTAATATTCTTGCTGAAATAATGAAACTTAGACGAGCATGTTGCCATTCTAGTCTAGTAAATACAGAAATTAATATCGAAAGTTCTAAACTTAAATATCTAGAAAGATTAATTAATGATCTCAAAGAAAACAATCATAAAGTATTAGTCTTTAGTCAATTTGTAAGTTATTTAAAAATAGTCAAAGAACTATTTGAATCTAATGAAATAAAATATGAATATTTAGATGGCTCGACAAAACCTGTTGATAGAAAAACTAGAATCAATAATTTTCAAAATGGTAATGCTGATGTTTTTTTATTAAGCTTAAAAGCTGGTGGTACAGGACTTAATTTAACAAAAGCTAATTATGTTATCCATTTAGATCCATGGTGGAATCCTGCTGTTGAAAACCAAGCATCAGATAGAGCTCATAGATTTGGACAAACTCAAAAAGTTACAATTTATAGATTAATAATGAAAAATACCATTGAAGAAAAAATAGTTGAATTTCATGAAGAGAAAAAACATTTATCTAAGGAATTATTAGATGACAGTAAAATGGTAGCATCTTTAAGTGAAGAGCAGTTGCTAGATTTAATTAAAATAAATTAATTTTCATAACCTCAGTTCATTCAACCTAAGCGATATATTAGCTCCTGAGAAATCCTTTTGTGCCAACTAAAGTTGGCCTTTTTCTTTACGAAAGAAAAAAATTATATATTTGCTATGCAAATATTGGTTTTGTGCTTGCTGCGCAAGTGTTTTTTAATTAAATATTGCATAGCAATAACAAAACTATAAGCGAAGCGAATAAATATTTTTTCTTTCGTAAAGAAAAAAGGCTCCTAAAAGGAGCAGAAAAAGGATTTCTCAGGAGCTAATATATTGCTTAATCTTTAAAGGTTTTTGATGTGTTGTTAGAGCATCAAAATCCTTTTGTGCCAACTAAAGTTGGCCTTTTTCTTTA
>CAXBNV010000061.1:0-4850 GCA_963977185.1 uncultured Gammaproteobacteria bacterium
AAAGGAAATGGCAAACTTTAGTTTGCACAAAAGGATTTTAATGAGGTGGCCCTGGAGAAAATATTAGCTTACTATTATTATTTTGTAATTTTTATATAAAAATTACTATCAAGATTCTTTAAAATTTCTGGCCTAAATTATTTTGCTCAAATACTCTTTCAGCTCTATAGCTAGAACGTACTAAAGGGCCTGATGCTACCTCTAAAAAGCCCTTTTGAAGGCCAATTTCTCTTAATTGAGTAAATTCTTTTGGTGATATATATTTGTCAACTGGTAGGTGGTTTTTTGTTGGTTGTAAATATTGTCCTAAAGTTAAAATATCTACGTTATTTTTTCTTAAATCATCCATTGTTTCAATAATTTCATCAAAAGTTTCTCCCAATCCTAACATTAAGCTAGTTTTTGTTAATAATTTAACTTTTAATTTATCTAAATTTTGCTCTGAATATTCTTTGGCGTAAGCTAATACTTTTAGAGTTTGTTCATAACCTGCTCTAATATCTCTTACCTTATGAGTTAATCTTTTTACTGTTTCAATATTTTGAGCAAACACGTCAAGTCTGCTATTAACTATTGTTTCGATATCTTTTAATCTACCTTGAAAATCAGGAGTTAAAGCTTCTATTTTGATATCAGGTTTATTTAATTTAATATACTTAATAGTATCAGCATAATGCTTTGCCCCACCATCTGGAATATCATCTCTATCAACACTGGTAATTACTATATATTTAAGCCCCATATACTCAACTGTTTTATAAGAATTTTCTATCTCATT
The DNA here is from genome assembly GCA_963977185.1 of uncultured Gammaproteobacteria bacterium. GTDB lineage: Bacteria > Pseudomonadota > Gammaproteobacteria > JAGOUU01 > JAGOUU01 > CAXBNV01. Next base: position 779 of record CAXBNV010000061.1, read on the forward strand.
TGTGTCAATAAAGCCATGTGGATTTCCAGTATCTACAGAACAAAATTTACATGCTCTTGTACAAACAGATCCTAATAACATAATAGTTGCAGTTCCATGACTCCAACATTCATTGATATTAGGACACTTCGCCTCTTCACATACAGTACTTAACTTTTTTTCATGTACTACCTGTTGTAAATTTTTAAATTTTTCTGAAGTTTTCGCTGAAATTCTAATCCATTTTGGTTTTTTTTGTGATGTTGTATTAGAGTTTTTTTTCACCCCATCTTTGATAGCAATTGTCCCATTAGAATCTTTATACTTGGACCCGCTCTCAATCATTACAGGAATTTCTTTTAATTTCTTAAAATCTTTTTTGTTACTAATAGTCATAATCTTAAAATTTATATATTTGTGTATTATCTAGCATTCTGGTAAATTAACAGCCAAGCCACCTTGAGCTGTTTCTTTATATTTACTCATCATGTCTTTACCTGTTTCTCGCATTGTAACTATAACTTTATCTAAGGACACAAAATGAGAGCCATCTCCTAATAAAGCAAGCCTTGATGCGCTTATAGCTTGCGCTGAGCCCATTGCATTACGCTCAATACAAGGAATTTGCACTAACCCACCAATTGGATCACATGTTAGACCTAAATGATGCTCCATACCTATTTCAGCTGCATTTTCAATTTGCTCTAAAGTACCATCATTTATGGCAGTATAACCACCAGCAGCCATAGAACATGCAACACCAACTTCTCCTTGACAACCAACTTCTGCTGCTGATATAGAAGCCTGCTCCTTATATAAAATTCCAACAGCCCCTGTTGTTAATAAATAATCTACAATTTTACTATTTAACTCATCTTTAGTCATTAAGTCTTTATTTATTTCTATATAATATTTCAATACAGCAGGAATAATTCCAGCTGCTCCATTAGTAGGTGCTGTAACAATTCTACCTCCAGCTGCATTTTCTTCATTAACAGCAATAGAATATAAGCTTAACCAATCAACATTATCTTTTGAAATATTCTTATTTTCTGATATTTTTTTTGCCAATAAATTAGCTCTACGCTTAACATTTAAGCCTCCTGGTAAAATACCTGAATTGTTAATCCCATTCAAAATACTTTCATCCATTACATGCCAAATGTTTAATATTTTATCTTTAATTTCATTAACACTTAAATTTTTATTAAAAATAAGTTCATTTGCCAACATTACTTCGCTAATAGTCTTATTATTAGATTTACATAACTCTAATAACTGCTTTGCTGTCTTAAAAAAATAAGGTATTTTATTATCATCATGAATTTCTCCTATAGTGTCACCTAATTTTTCATTATTCTCTTTGGCATAATTAAAAGAATCATGTTCAACTATAAATCCTCCTCCTATTGAATAATAAATCTTATGATATAACTCATTGTTATTACCATCATAAACATTGAATCTAACTGCGTTAGCATGATTTGCTAAAAATTTATCATAATGAAAGATAACATCTTTTTCAAAATCAAAATCAATCAAATGTGTTCCAGCTAAATTAATTTTATTTATATTTTTTATCTTTTCAAATCGTTGACGAGCATCTTCAGGTATTACATTTTCAGGCAAATTTGCTTCGCTGCCAATTACAACAGCAAAATCAGTTCCATGTCCCTTGCCAGTAAGAGCTAGTGATCCAAATAATTCTACTTTAAAATTAACAACATTAGATAATATTTTATCTTTTTTTATTTGAGCGACAAAGGCTGCTGCTGCTCGCATAGGCCCAACAGTATGAGAGCTAGAAGGTCCAACTCCGATTGAAAATAAATCAAAAATACTAATTGTCATATTGTTAAAACCTTTTTGTTAAATAATTTAAATAAAAATATCAAACTAACTATTAATTATATAATATTTTTAAATATACTCAATCAAGACACAAATTATCTATTGATGCCAATGGAGTATTTAGTTTATTAATTATTAGATAAAATGAAGCTATAAAAGTTACAATTATAACTGCCTTCATGACATTATAGGTAGTTTTATCAATAAAATCATATTTACTACTTTCATATAAGATTAACAATGAAATATCAAAAGAATCAAATTCTTTGTCTATTAAAATATAATTTTTTTTGGTCAAATAATCAAATAATCAAATAATCAAATACAATAGATTTTAATATTAAAAAAAGTTATACCTATTCAATAATGGTAACTTTAGAATTTTAGCTTTATAATTTAATAAGTATATTTATATTAAATAAAAAATCTTATGATAATGAGTACAGATAATTACTATATTGCTATTATTTTTGTAATAATAATTAGCCCTTTAATCGGTAGTTTTTTAAACGTTGTTATATATAGACTTCCACTAATGCTCGAAGCTATGTGGCGTGATGAATGTATTGAATTTATAAAAGAAGATCCAATCATTCAAAAAGAACTCAATATTTCAAATATTAAAGATATTAAACAAGATAATAACAAAAAACATACTTCTTTAAATTTAGCATATCCAGCATCATTTTGCCCAAGCTGTAAAACAAATATAAAATTTTATGACAATATCCCTATTTTTAGTTATTTATTTTTAAAAGGAAAATGTAGAGCTTGTAAAACTAAAATTCCTTTTATATACTTTTTTATTGAGATAATTACCTTATGTTTATCACTCATAATAGTCCTAAAATTTGGTTTTAGTTATAAAACTTTAGCCGCATTAGTTTTAACTTGGATTTTAATTGCTGCATCAGTGATTGATTATAAACATTATATACTTCCAGATAATCTAACTATACCTACACTATGGCTTGGCTTAATTATTAATCTAAATAATACTTTTATAAGTATCCATCTAGCTGTACTTAGTGCTTGCATTGGGTATTTATTGTTTTGGAGTATTGCTAAAGCATACACTTTAAGCACAAAAAAAGAAGGTATAGGCTATGGTGATTTTAAATTATATGCCCTTTTTGGGGCATGGATAGGTCTATTTATGTTGCCTCAAATAATTATAATATCATCATTTCTTGCAATTTTTAGCGCATTAATGGCAAAACTAATTTTTAATAGGAGCTTATTAAGCAATCCTATTCCTTATGGTCCTTTTATTGCAATTGCTGGATATATTGCTTTAATTTATGGGGATAATATTAATAACTGGTATCTTAACTTTTTTGTATTCTAATAAATTATGCTAAAAATAGGTTTAACAGGTGGAATAGCTTCTGGAAAATCAGAAGCTACTAAAATTTTTGCTAGTCAACAAGTCCCGATAATTGATGCAGATCAAGTGGCACATGAAATTTTAAGTCATGACTCAAATATTAAACAAAAGGTTATTACACATTTTGGTAATGATATTCTTACTAAAAATCAAAAAATAAATCGTAAAGCTTTACGTAATATTATTTTTCAAGATATAAAAGAAAAGAATTTTCTTGAAAATTTATTACACCCAGTAATTATTGGCAATATTCAGCACTTTTTAAGCTCTTTAAGCAAAAATAAAGATATAGACTACTGCATTGTAGTCATACCTTTGTTATTTGAAACTTACTGTCAAAAATTTATTGATAAAATAATTGTAATTGACTCACCTATTGATAGACAAATTGAAAGAGTTACAAAAAGAGATGGTATAAATACTCAACAAGCAATAAATATAATTAACTATCAAATAAGTCGGGAACAAAGATTACAATATGCTGATTATATTATTTTTAACGATTACGATTTAATCGATATCCATAATGATATTATTGAATTAGATAAAGTTTTTAAACAAAATTGACTTTAAAAACCTCAGTTCGACCTAAGATCTAAATTAACCAATTGATAGTTAACATAAAAACCTTCTGTGATATCATTATTTTGCAAAAAATAGAATAAAAAAAGGATTTATCAGGAGTTAATATATTTCTTAATCCTTAAAGGTTTTTGATGTGTTGCTAGCGCATCGAAATCCTTTTGTGCCAACTAAAGTTGGCCTTTTTCTTTAAAAAAGAAAAAAATTATATATTTGCTCTTAAGTATCCCCTCATTTTTAAACAAAATATTGATCTGAACTGATATTATTCAA
>CAXBNV010000062.1:0-4061 GCA_963977185.1 uncultured Gammaproteobacteria bacterium
AAAGGAAATGGCAAACTTTAGTTTGCACAAAAGGATTTTAATGAGGTGGCCCTGATAACAAACAAGAGTATATTGTAATATTATTAAAAATATCATATTCTAACTACTTGTAATTAAATAATTATTATTGTGTTATGCATATAGCCGTTCTTATAACTTTTATTTTATATTTCATGATAGTCTTTGCCATTGGTATTAAAGCCTATTATACAACGGAAACACAATCAGATTATGTTTTGGGTGGTCGACGTTTAGGATCTATTATTACAGCATTGGGAGTAGGGGCTTCTGATATGAGTGGCTGGTTAATTTATGGCTTGCCTGGAGCCGTATATCTATATGGTGTTAGTAATGTTTGGATGCCAATAGGGTTATTAATCGGTTCTTATTTAAATTGGAAACTAGTTGCTAATAGATTAAGAATTTTTACTGTTGTTGCTAATAATGCTTTAACTATTCCTACTTATTTGGAAAATAGATTTAATGATAAAAAGCATATTATTAGGATAGTAACAGCTGTTGTTATTTTAATATTTTTTACTGTATATTGCGCAGCTAACTTTAAATCAAGTGCTTTATTATTTTCAGCAACTTTTGATATGCCATATTTAGACGCATTAATTATTAGTGTGCTAGTTATAGTTGTATATACTAGTATAGGTGGTTTTTTAGCTGTAAATTGGGTTGATGTATTCCAAGGCATATTAATGCTTTTTGCTTTATTAATTCTTCCCGCAATAGCTTTTTATAATATCGATCATACTACAAGCCTTGCAATTATAACTAAGAAAATATTATTAGATACACCTGATTATTTTAATTTTTTTGATAAGATATCAACAGTTACTTTGGTTTCTACAATGGCTTGGGGATTAGGATATTTTGGCCAACCACATATTTTAGTAAGGTTCATGGCATCTAAGTCTAATTCAGCCATATCAAATGGACGTAAAATATGTATGAGCTGGATGTTTTTTTCATTATTGGGAGCTGTTTTAACCGGGATTATCGGTAGAATGTACTATGTTGATGCTCCATTACATAATTCAGAAGAAGTTTTTTTAGAGCTAACTCAAGACTTAGCTCCTTTTTGGTTAATAGGTGTTTTAATGGCTGCTGTTTTATCTTGCGTAATTAGTACTGTTGCAGCTCAATTAATATTATCTTCTAGTGCTGTAGCTGAAGACTGTTATAAGTTATTATTTAATAAAAAAGATGATGATAAAAGCCTAGTTTTAGTTGGAAGAATTTCTGTGTTTATTGTGGCATTGATTGCTTTCTTTTTTGCCCTTGATAAAGATAATTCTATTTTGTTATTAGTAGGATATGCTTGGGCAGGTCTTGGAGCGGCATTTGGTCCTGTTATTATATTTTCTTTATTTTATCGAAAAATGACAGCTTATAGTGTTGTAATTGGTATGAGCGTTGGAACAGCAACTGTAATAGCATGGATAATGTTAAGAGATTTATTTCCAGATGTTTATATTCTTCAATATTATGAAATTATCCCAGGATTTTTATTAAGTACAATAAGTATATTTTTGGCAAGTATTAAGAGCAAGGTTAGTGCTGATGGGTTCTTTTTACAGGCTAGAGGACATATGGATTAATATTTATAAAAAAATATTAAATTTATTTAGAAAAATATCGATATAATAACTGTAACAAGTAATAATAATAAACTAAACTTGTAGAACACTTAGATAAAAAAATAATAATAAAAAGTGTTAATTGTATGTTTTATTATGCAGTTATGTTGTTATTTAGATGAAGCAATAATAATAAATCTAAAGTATTCATCAAGACAAGGCATATTGTGGTAGGGGTATTATCAATTTTAATATTCTTAATCTGCCTTTTTCTTTTTTATTTTCTATTGAATTAAGTAATGATACATTAATTTACTTAACTATCTATAAAAATCCTTTAAATTATAATATAAAATTACATAAACATTTTAGTTAAGAAGTTTATAACTAATGTCATTGTTAATACTATGGATAAGTTATCATCAATTTTTATTATGTCTTTAGAAATTAATTCTATGATTGTGGCAACAAGTACAGCAAATACAGAAGCAATCCAAAAATTTATTGATTGATTTGTTAAATAAGAAATCAATGAAACAGTTGCTATTCCTGATACAAAAAAAGCGATACTGCCCTCTAAAGATTTGCTTAAAATTTTTATTTTACCAAATTTACGTCCAATTAATGCCGATGCTGAATCTGAAATAAGCATTACAGCAATAGATGTTACTGCTATTATTTTTGAGAAGAAAATTAAAGCAATGAATACCGCAAGAATAACATAAAAGGCTCCAACATATAATGGACTATCATTGTTTTCATGGTCTCTTAAAATAGAACTAAATAAATAGTTATAAAAGTAACGAAATTTTAAGCAATTAATTCTTAACTGTTCAGATATAAATATAAAGATAAATAATGCTCCAAATAAGATGATGGATTTATCATATGGTAAAAGCCATATAAAGATAGGCATCCATAAAGAGCTTAAATGTATTAATTTTCTTATAATTTCTTTGTTATAATTATGATTTATTGACATAAATTTTTTATATATTAAATTTATTTAGCTTGTTGTTATAATGATTTGCATTTGCGTCCATTATATCTAAAATTGAATCAAAAAAATACGATGATAGAGTCAGAATTAGGTGGCACAGACCTTATTTAGTCAATAACTTGTTTTTTCTAAAAATTTAGTTAACCTTATATTAAATACACTATTTAAAAATAGGACGTTAAACTAAATTGTTTAAAATCTTAAAAGCTTTTTTATTGGTTTTTTTTGTCATCTCATCTAACTTGAGCTTTGCTAATCTCAAGGTATTGAATCGCTCTGATGGCCAGGTTGACACTTTAGATCCCCATAAAGCCGAGGGCGTTCCTGCTATAAATGTTATCGAAGATTTATATGAAGGCTTAATGGCTTATGATAACAAAGGTAATATAGTTTTAGGTGCTGCTAATAAATATCAAATAAGTCAAGATGGCTTGGTATATACTTTTTATTTAAGAGATAATTTGAAATGGTCTAATGGCCAGAAATTATCAGCAGAAGATTTTGTTTATAGTATTAAAAGATCAATAGACCCTAAAACAGCAGGCGCAAGAGCAAACGTATTATTTCCTATTAAAAATGCTGAAAAGATATTAAACGGAGAATTAGATAAGAATAAGTTAGGAGTTAAAGCTTTAGGTAATAATATCATTCAAATTTCACTTGAATATAAAGCGCCTTTAATTTTAGAGGTTTTAAGTAATACAGTTTCTTTTCCTGTATATAAACCATCTATTGATAAATATGGTAATAAATTTACTCAGCCTGAACATCATGTGACTAACGGGGGATTTAAATTAAAAAATTGGACAATAAATTCTCATTTGGAATTAGCCAAAAATGAATATTATTGGGATGCAAACAACGTTAGATTAGATATAGTAAAATATTTTGACATTGAGCAGCCAATGCAAGAATTTAGAAGGTATCAGTCAGGCCAGATTGATACTACATCGAATATACCAACTGAGAATATTAATTACATAAAAAGGTTATACAAATCTGAATTATTAACTGGTCCATATATGGCAGTATATTATTACGGATTTAATGTAACAAATCCACCTATGGATAATAAGTATTTACGTGAAGCATTATTTTTAGCTGTAGATAGAAAAATTATTACAGATAAATTGTTGAGAATGGGAGAAATACCACAGCAATATCTTATGCCTAATAATACTAAAAATTATAAAAGCCCTAAAATATCAACTTTTGAATTAAATGATGAACAAAGAGTTATAAAAGCACAAAAAGCTTATGAAAAATCTGGTTATTCAAAAAATAATCCAGTAACTGTCACTATTTTATATAATACAATGGACTCTCATAAACAAATAGCAGTATTAATTGCAGCTATGTGGAAATCTGTTTTAGGAGTTAAAACTGAACTTATAAATGCAGAATGGAAAGTTTTTTTAAAACCTCAGTTCGACCTAAGATATAGATTAACTAATTGATAGTTAACATAAAAA
>CAXBNV010000063.1:0-3338 GCA_963977185.1 uncultured Gammaproteobacteria bacterium
TAACATCGACATCAAAAGCAACACCATCTTTCCATTTAAATATAACTCTATATTGGGTTCCTGGGAATATAGGGACAAATGTAAGCTTATGTTGCTCAACTAATCCACGGTATCCTTTTTAATTTTGGATTTAGATAATGATAAAGCCCTTGTTGCTTCATGTCTATCAACTTGAGCAACGTGACGATAATGCATCGTAGTACCAATATCACTATGACCAGCATTTTCTTGCGCTACTTTGAGAGGTGCTCCTGAATCTAATAGATAGGTGACATAACTGTGGCGTAACCAATGGGCTGAAGCAGATCTAAGCTTTGAGGCTTTTCTTGGTTCATCAAGCTCTAACATGTTGGCGCCCAAGTTAAAGGCCCACCTAATAATTTGATCAATACGACGAGTGGTTATAGATTGTGTTAAATTTTGCATTGGGATTAAAGGTGTTTTTTCCCTAAATTTAGGAACAGGAGTATTTATGCCTATTTCAGTTCTAAATTCAGCTAGCGTTTCTAATAACTCATCAGGAATAGGAACTTCTCTAATTTTTTTACCTTTACCAATTACTCGTAAAAACCAATTGCCTTCACGCTGCAAAAAATTACCCATATTATGATTGGCAGCTTCCGCTATACGCAATCCGGTATAAAAAAGTAGCAAAATAATATATGTTGCTCTTACTACTTGAAATTTTTGTTGAGCAGTATCTGTTGCATGATTAGCTAATGCATCTAATACAGCATGAATTTCATCTAATTCTAAATAACGATCAATTATTTGTGGCTTTGAACTATTGCGCTTTTTGCGCCGTTTATCTATTGCTAATGGGTTACCAGTTAAATAATTAGTTTGCACTAAATAATTAAAAAATGAATCTAATATAGTTAAAGTTTTATTAATAGAGCTGGCACCTAGACCTTTAACAAAAGGTCGCCAATTTTTATTAAACTCTCCATTTTTATTAATTCTACTTGCACTAGGACCGCACCATAATTTTTGTGGTTTTGGAGTTTTTAAAAAATCTTGATATTCAAGAAAATGATCTCGTCTTAAACTAGATATATTTACTTTAGACACATGAATACACCAAAGTAATAATCGTTCAATTTCTTTAGCGTAAGATCTGAGTGTTCCAGGAGAATCTTTATATTCATTTAAAAATGTGGATATAGCTTCATTATCATTTGTTGCGTTAATTAATGCTGCTCCTAGTTTCTTATTATAATCATCACTGGTAAACTTTAAAATAATTTTACCCATATCATTAGAGCTATTTGTAAGCAAAAATAACGGCTCTATTAAAGTGGTTTCTAGAGTTTTATTAGCCATAATATTTAATAGTCTATTAATAAATTAGTTGTAAGTTTAACCATAATATCTTTTTGAGAAGCATCGCTTTCTGCTATTAGCAACGCAAGTGCGATAAGACCGTTTTGGTTGAATTTTATAGATATATTTTGTAATCTTAAATATAAAAGAAAAATTAAACATGATATACGTTTATTACCATCAGTAAAGGGGTGATCTTTTATAATAAAGTATAATAGATTTGCTGCTTTTTCTTCCGCTGTTTTATATAATTCCTCACCACCAAAAGTTTGCTCTATATTATTTAATATGCTTTTTAACCCTTCATCACGTTCATTGCCAAATAGTTGTGTAGATTCATTACGAGAGGCTAAGTTCAATCTAAGAGATGTAATAGCATTTTTTGCAATATTATAATCAAGTTGTTTCGTTGATGATTTGCCTGTAGTTGGTATTGGTGTTGGTGTTGCTAGATTATCTTCATCGTAAGCTAATAATATGCGCCATGTTTTAGCATAGCTAATTATTAATTGAATAGTTTCTGAGCCTATTTCATCAATATGCTCATGTGTAACTAACGTTTTATGTAATAATTTAACTGTCTGTTCTAATTCTTGCAATCCTTGCTCAGCTAATCTTTTTTTATTTATACTGTATCCTTGAATTATGTGATTTTTCAAAATATCAGTAGCCCATATCCTAAATTGTGTGGCCTGTGAAGAATTAACTCTATAGCCTACAGATATTATAGCGTCTAATGAATAAAAATTTGTCTTGTATTTCTTACCATCAGAAGCAATTGTTTCCATTTTGGAAATAACTGAGCTCTCAGCTAATTCATTGGATTTAAATATGTTTTTTAAATGCTTAGATATGGCTGGTACTTTTGTACCAAATAATTCAGCTAGTTGCTGTTGGTTTAACCAAAGAGTACCATGCTCTAGACTGATATTTAGCTCTATATGACCATCTTTAGCCTTGTAAATAACTATATTTTCTGACATATTAAATCCTATTATTATATAAAAAAACACTACTTTTTAACCATTCTAAGTATAATGCTACTCGGAAATATAAGGCTTGTCTAACACTTTTCTTATAATAAATTAAATTGTGCAAGCACCTCTTGCATAATTAGAATTTAAGTTATATTTAAATCTAATATTTTCGCAACATTAAATCTTTTGTCATTAGCAGCATAATTATTAAAATCATATTCGCCATGAAGATTTGCATGAGCCCAAGAAATTACAGAGCTATTTTTAATTATTTTTATAATATCACTTTCCTCTGATTTAGTTTTATTATTAACTATGGTTTACGATAAATATAAATAATTCCATAAAATAATAGCGTTTTGAATTAATACTTTGCATGCTATTATTATCTCTTGCTCTTCTCTAAATTCTTGATTATTTGCAAAGAAAATTGCTTTTGAAAATTTATTAGCCAGCTCTATTATATTTAACTGCTTTTCCATTTTTTATCTTAATTTTAAATCACTAAAATAAGTAAGTATAAATATAGATTTGATTATTTTGCCAAACTCCTTTAAGGCTTTATATAACAGTTGATGTTTAGTATATGAGTTTAAACGTTTCATTAATATAGATGCTCTAAAGAATGATAAGCCATTGGAGTGTATATAAAATAGGCATTAAGTTAATTTACTAATAAATAAGGGGGAAACTGAAGTTTATACAGATAACCCCCACTCATATTAAGAATTTTTGTTTATTTTAATTTTAAATCAATGAGTTATGGGGTTAAATATAATATATATCAAACAACCGTCAAACAAATTTTTTTGATATGAAAGTAGTAAATATTAAGCAAAAGCCCAACTTGGAATATATTTTCTGCTTTTCGAGCCAACAGATTCATCCTCTATCGATACTAAGTTTGATTCTATAGTATCTTTAATAATTCGTGATACCACAGCTGCATTTTGAGTCTCAATACCAAACCTTTCACGTAATGATGTATTTGTCATAAAACTCTACTTTTAGACTATCCTATTTTAAGGGATGGTTACC
>CAXBNV010000064.1:0-1674 GCA_963977185.1 uncultured Gammaproteobacteria bacterium
AAGATGGTGCTGAGGTTATATTAATCACTAGACCAAGACGCTTTGGTAAGACTATTAATATGTCTATGTTGGAATGCTTTTTAGGGATACATAAAAAGCAAGAAAATAATTTATTTAAAGATTTAAAAATATCTACAGATGTTGACTTTTGCGATACTCACCAAAATAAATATCCGGTAATTTTTATTACTTTCAAAAAAGTAAGTGCAGGAAACATTGATCTTGCTGAAAATTTAATAAAGCAATTGCTAAGTAAACTATATAGAGATCACAAAAAGTATTTGTATGAGAAATTATCTTCATTTGAGCAAAAACTATATAATAGAATAATTGATTCAACTTTGAGTGCTGCAGAGCTACGCTCAGCTATTCAAGAGCTCACAGGTTTTTACCATAAAGTAACAGGTATAAAGCCGATACTACTAATAGATGAATATGACTCTCCAATTCATTCTGGCTATACAAATAATTATTATGAAAAAATAATAAGTTTAATGCAGGGAATCTTTGGTGATGCTTTAAAAGGTAATAGAGATTTGCACAAAGCCGTTGTTACCGGAATTACAAAAGTATCAGCGGAAAGTTTATTTTCAGATCTTAACAATATTAAAAGCTATAATGTATTAGATAAAGGTTATAGTCAGTATTTTGGTTTTAGTGAAGAAGAAGTTTTAGTTCTTATAAATAAATCTAATTTGAATATAAAAAGCAAAGATATAAAAAATTGGTATAATGGCTATTTTTTTGGAGATAGCATAATTTACAATCCTTGGTCTATTATAAACTGTTTAGCGCAACAGGGGCAGTTAAAGTCTTATTGGATTAACACTTCACAAAATACATTATTAGAAAGCTTATTAAGTAATTCAAAGGCAAACGTAAAAGAACAATTTGAAACATTATTACAAGATAAAGAAATTGAGCAGCCAATAGAAGATAATTTAGTATTTCCACTTTTAGATAAGCAAGACTCTGCTTTATGGACTTTATTATTATATACAGGATATTTAAAGGCTGAGGGTATAACTTTAATAAGAGGTCAAAGAATTGCAAAATTACAAATTCCAAATGATGAAGTTAAGATGGTTTATGAGAAAATATTTGAAAATTGGTTTTATTCGACTGAGAGTTTAAGTGTTAAAAACTATAATTACTTTATAAATAGTTTAAAAAATAATCAGCTAGATATATTTGAGCAAGTTTTAAAAGATTATATATCAGAATCAGGAAGTTATTTTGATTTTAATAAAAATACTAAAGAACAAGTTTTTCACAGCTTTATTTTAGGTCTTGTGGTTGGTCTTAGAGAAGATTATTTGATTAAATCAAATCAAGAGTCAGGTTATGGTCGATTTGATGTTGCTTTTGTTCCTAAAGATAAAACGAGAAATGGCATTATACTAGAATTTAAATTAGCTTCAGATATAAAAGATTTGGAAAACAAAGCTAATGAGGCATTATTGCAAATATCAGATAAGAGATATACTGATATTTTTAAAGAGCAGGGAATAAAGACAGCTATTACAATAGGTCTTGCTTTTTGCGGCAAAGAATTAAAATTACTATCAAAAAATATTAATTTATAAAATATTAAAAACATGCTAAATTAAGCCACAATAATAATAACAACAAAGTGGCTAATTATGAAAAATATAAAAATCATTTTTATATTAA
>CAXBNV010000065.1:0-1560 GCA_963977185.1 uncultured Gammaproteobacteria bacterium
ATTTCTATAGATAATAAAGATAATTTAGTTATTGCTTAGGTCGAACTGAGGTTTAGAGACTATCAATCCATTAACTCCATCTGTTTTAAAGATTATTCCGCCTCGACATTCATCATCTATGCTTTTGCCTACACATGAATTAGGGTCTGCTGGCGTAGGAGTTGAACCAGAAATCTTTATAACATTAGACCTACCATCTGAATCTGATAAACTGTAAGGCACTCCTCCTATATTACAAGCAATCTCAGCTGTTATTGATGCTTTTGCTGGAGCAGTAAATCTGCCGCAATTTACTTTATTGCTATTATGAGTTGCAGATATTACTGTTGATAAACTTCTTTTTGATTTATTCTTTATTAGTATAGGATAAGCAACTTCTATACTTTTGGCTGATATATCATTTGATGTTTTTTTATGAGTTGTGTTTTCGTTTTTAATTGGATTAACTAAAGATATCTCTAGCATTTTAGAGCACGCTTTATTATCTAAGCATGCATTACTATCTATATCTTCTAAACTTGCAGATTGATTTCCTGCAAATGCAAATGAGCTAAATATTAACCCTGATATTAATAATTTTATATTAATTTTGTATCTCATTATTTTATCCCTATTTTATAATTTGCCTTTTAATATTTATCTTATTTTTTATTTAAACTGCAAAATTCTTTTGTATTTCTAAGCTTATATTGTTATTTTGGTATTTTGGCTTAACTGCTTTTGCTAAATCAAGACCATAACTTGCGCTCTTTTTAGTTTTTAAATCGTCTGAGCCATAATAATTATAAGCTATACTTCCATGCCAGTTATTATTAAATTCTTTAGTTAATCCAAGACCTAAATTATAAGCAAAAGCTGTTTTTTTATTATCTTTTAATTTAGTATCAAACTGGTCTAAATCTCCTGTCACTTTTAAACCTAGTGCATAAAAATTAGCACCTAATCCTGCTTCAACAAATGGCCTTATACCCTTTTTTTCATAATTAAAATATAATTTGCTGTTTAATAATACATTTAAGCTTTTTAATGGTAATTTAGCGCTTGAATCTGAACACTTAAAGTCTTTATCTTTTAAAAGAACCATGTCTCCTTTTGATGTACCTTCAAAATATACAGCTTTTAGACCATAGAATACTGATGATAAGTATTTATAACTTTCTACTGATGTGTTAACCCCAAATAATAAACCTAGCGTTGGATTTTTATATCTTTTATTTATAGATATTTCATCTGCACCGTTATCTATTGCACGAACATAGTTTATATCTAAGTCTTTTTTAGAAAAATATGAATACCCTAAACTTGCGCCTAGAACATAATTTGCATTACGCTTTTGCAGATAATTTTTGGTTTTATATAAAGCATTGTATTCTGATGAAGCAAATGTGTTTGATATAGAGCACGATGCCAATAATACCGAAAGAGAAAGAAGTTTTTTTAGTTGCATTTTAATAATCCTTTATAATAACAATAAAACTTATCTATCTAGTATATGCAACGCTCCTATTCAATTCAATTCAATTCAATTCAATTCAATTCAATTCAATTCAATTCAATTCA